>JBDSSD010000001.1:0-6336 GCA_039928945.1 Opitutus sp.
AAAGGCGAACCGGGCCGCGTGGCACCGTAACCCTGAGCGAACGCAGCTATTTCTTTAGCGCGACCAACTCGGCAGGCTTCTGATTAATGTTTTTAGCAATCAGAGACGCTGCGCGTTGGTTCACCAAAGTCATCTTGCTGACCTTGTCGTTGGCAAAAGTGACCATCAACGATCTGCAATCCAGATCGTTGGCCTGCTTGAGATCACTCGTGCGATAGTTGTGGTAGAGCCAGACGTTGGGCGTGAGCCTCCCGAACGGCGCACCCATCACTTCCAAGACCGTGGCGCGATCAGTGCCGCGCTCGATGGCGGGAAGGAACGGATCCGAGACGGTCACGGACTTTACGGGATAAGCGACCGCTGGAAGACGATTCGAAGCGGCGGATGCTGGACAAAGTGCAGTGACACTGACCACTGCGGTGAGGATGAGGAGGGATGCGATATTGGTTTTCATGGCGGCTAGTTTTCTTGGGTTATGATGGCTGATTTGAACGCTGGACATTGATGCCTTACAGGAACCGTTCCGCGAAATCACAGGGCCACACACAATTTTTCTTCTCCGACATCCGCCGCGTTGCGCGGAATTTGTCTCACGCTACGGTCGCAGCGCAGCTGGAGCTGCAACCAAACCCAGAAACCAATTCGTTTTACAGAAGGTAACAAAGAGGCCGAAGAGGCGCTCGAGGAAGAAGCACTCTTCGTTTCCTTGGTTAGCTTCTGTTCAAATCCGGTTCGGGTGGCTTCGTCGGAAAAAGTTTCACGCTGCGTGACAGGATTTTCGATTTCCGAACCACGTCGGACGGGACAGAGAAGCTGTCTCGCAACCTTCACCCGATCACAACCCATCGTTGGCAACCCGAGTAGCGTCTTGGTAGCTGCGAGCGTGAGCGAGTGATGGAGTCGTGTGCTCGTTACCATCTCTGCCACCGCGAAGTGCAGCAGCTCCGCGACTGGCAGTTTTGAGCTCAGGAACCATCCCACCACTCGCTCACGCTCGCAGCCACAGAGCAGCGCTGACGTTGGGAGACAGCTTCCAGAACCCGTCCCTCCATTCAAATTAGGTTTTGTCCTTGGCGGTCTTGGCGAGCTCTGCGTGAGGAATTCGTGCTTCCACTGCTTTGGTTGCGGCCCTACCGCGCTGCGTCCTTACCGTGAGGCCAATTCTTCGCAGCCTCGGCTTAGCACCGCGACGGCCGGCGATCGAAGCCATGCCCTACGAGTGTTTTTGTCCGACCACCGCAATCAGATACCGAAGCTCTTCATCGACGTCCGCTCTGTCTGATACGGTATTGGCAACCTCGACCCGCAGGCATTCACCCAGCCGCCGGCGCAAGCGATGGAGCGCCATCGTCAAGGCGTGTGGATTCATTTTCAGCCCTGCGGCCTGAACGGGCAGTGAGTCAGGGACCATGTTTTCCCAAATAAACGGCCGAAGGGCGTCGAACAGCGTGCCGCGTCCGCTCTTTTCATATTCAGCGTGAAGTTCCCGAATCGCGCCATCGATCAACCCGAAGGCCCAGTTGCGATCAAACGCCTGCTCCGGTGTGAGCTTGGGATCCACCGGTTCGCGGATGAACCGCCGCTCGCCTTCTTCAAATTCGAGCGGAAGCACCGCTTCGCCACCGCCGCGCTTGGCGGCCTGCGCGCGATGCCATTCGTTGATCAGAAAATTCCGCAGAGCTCCGAGCAGGAAGGTGCGAAACCTCCCGCGCTCCGGCCGGGCGCGCGCGATGCCTTCAGTCGCCAACAGCCGCGCCAGAAATTCCTGGGTGCAATCCTCCGCCTCCTGACGCGAGCGTCCCTGCCAGCGGATGAAGGAGTAGAGCGGATGCCAATACTGCCGGCAGAGGTTTTCGAGCGCCACGTTCGCCTCCGACGCCGAGCCGGCCCCGGCATTGACGACGACCGACCATTGCGTCGTGGGAAAACTCGCGTGTTCGTTCATGGCGTCGCCGCCGGCTTCTCCGAGCTACCGGCGAATTTTTGCAGCTCTTCAGGCGTGATCGTGAAGCCCGGCGCGATCGAGCGCATCCTTGAATCATCGAGCAGCCAGCGGCCGTACTCAACGAACGGGGCGTCGTCCGGCAGCGTGGCCAGCTCGCGGCGCACATCGTCGATCTGCGCCATCGCTCCCGGGTCGCTGACAGAAACTTCCGCGTCGTTAATCGTCCTTCCCGCCAGCACCGTCGCAAGCCGCAGCAACCAATCGGGTGTCTGTTCGCCGTCGGGCAAACGCTGCGGCACGGATCGGATGCGGGTCACGTTGCCGGAATGCGAACTTGTGATGCACTTCAAGTATCGGGCATCGGGACTGAACTCCAAGTCCCACACGCCCCCGGGGCGGTTGCGCTCGTCCGTAGGCTCCGTGATCTGCTCTCCAGTCGGCACATCCCAGACCCGCAGATCTCCACCTCCGCACAGACGCGTGCCATCTCGGCTGAAAAACCCGTCTTCCGCTGTGCTGGGAATACTTCCCACCTGTTGGTAGGTGGTTGCATCGCGTAGCATCACGCCCTCCCCGTCGGCCGTTGCGAACCATCGGCCTTCGGGGGAAAAGAACGCTTTGACCGGGGAATAGATTCCGCCCCTGAGAATCTCGAACGGCGGACTCACGGGTTGCCCGGTCCGCGCATCCCACAACCGCGCCTCGCCCAAAATCGTGGAAACCAGCAGCCGCTGCCCGTCGGGGCTGAAGAAGATCTGGGCCGGGGTCGCCCGCGAAGTGGACTCCAGCTTCGTGATCAATCGACTCGTGGCCACGTCCCACACCGCCACGATGCCACTGGCGTGACCGGCGGCAAGACGCTGCCCATTGGCGCCCAGATCGAAGGCTCTAGGCACGACGATGTCGTTGTCGTAAGCAAGCATCGGACCTGCAAGTGCACCCGTCGACAGATTCCAGACGCCGACATCGCGCGGATTGGTTCCGCGAAATGCGACAAAATTTCCCTCGGGGCTGAAGGTCCAATGGTGACGATCGCGGTTACCCTCGAGCTGCACGACGCGCGGAGCTCCGCTGCCGGAAAAATCCGCGGCCGCCCAAGTTGCCTCACGGTCCCAGACAAGCAGAAATCGCGCACCGGGGGAAAACCAGCCTTCGAGCCAACGCAGCGAGTTGCTTTGCGGATTCGCCACGGCGGCGGTGGTGCGACCTGACCGCACGTCGATCACGCGCGTATCCGCGAGCGTGGCCGTGCGCAGGCGCGCCGGCGAGTCGGGCAGGAACCCCGTCGCGACCGCCGGAACCTCCAGCGGCCGCGCGGCGCCGCGACCGACGCGCAGCCAGCGCAATTCACCCCGGCCGGTGCCACTCACGACCTGCGCGCCGTCGGGCGAGAGCGTCGCCACGACGTCGCCGCTCACGTGCAGGGAAGTTTCCTCCGCGATCAGCTCACCGGTGGCGGCGTTCAACAGTCGCGCGTTACCTGTGGAGGTCGTCGCCAGGACCCGTGCCCCACGGGCATCGGCGACCACGGATGTGAGCATGTTCCAGCCGGCGTGCGCGAGAGTCCCGGACTGCCCCGAGGCAAAGTCCCACAATTCGGTCGTGTGGGCGCATTCGGCAAACAGCCGGCCATCCGGCAGGACTTGAAGCATGCCTGCCAAAATAAAGTTGCCGTCATGCGGCCAGGACTGCAGCCGCTCGCCCGTCGCGGCATCGAACACATGGATTGCCTTGAATGAATCGACCACGGCCAGTTTTCGTCCGTCGCGTGAGAAGTGCGGGATAAGGTACTCGCCGTGATGTGCGTCGGGCCGTTCGAACGCCACCGGCCCGGCGACCCGCTCACCTCCCGGCAGTGAGAGTACGGTAAATGTGTCGCCGGTGACCTGCGCAAACCGCGTCCCGTCGGGACTGAACGCGCAGAATTTCCATCCCAGAAAGTTGCGCTGCATCGCGAGCGCCCCACATGTCGCGTCCCAGATCCACAATGCGAACTCACCTTCTGCGAGCAACCAGCGCCCGTCCGGGCTCAAGGACACTGCACCCGCATCGAGTTGCCCGGGGTCGGCGCCCTCGCCTGGCAACACGCGCGGGTCGAGAGTGAGCGCTGGAAAACGCAGCCGGCCGGTGGCCACGTCCAACACGCCGAGGGTATCGCCCACGAATCGGACCGCACAAACGCGGTCGTCATCGCGGGCGAAGATCCAGCCGTTGCGCTTCACCGCCTGGCCGAGGCGTACTTCACGCGTAAGCGCGCCGGTGGCCGCATCAAAGACCCGGAACGTACCATCCTCCGTGCCGACGAGGACGCTGCCTCCGTCGGTGGTGTAGCGCAGCCCGAGTACCCGCGAGCCGCACTGAAACGGTGCGCGCTCCGGCAGCAGGAAATTGCGCGAGGTCAGCACCGAAGCGAGGCGCGGCGCAATTGTGCGGTTCTCCGGATCCTTGCGCGCGGCCTGGACGAAATACGCGAGCGCATCGGCCGTTTTGTTTTCGGCCAGCAACCGCCCGGCGAGATTGAGCGCCGTGCGACTCGCGCGCTTGGTTTCCTGTACCCGGGCGGTGTCGGCATGCTGGCGCAACCGGCTTTGTTCCCGCTCCGCGCTCACCGCGCGAGTGTGCGCGACGCGCTCGCGAACGAGGAGAACGGAAGATGCGATCAACCCGGCGACCAGCGACAGCGCCACGGCCGTGACGGCGACGAAAGCCAGCTTGTGCCGGCGAATAAATTTCTGCAGGCGGTAGACGCCCGTCGGCGGGCGCGCCGCGACGGGCTCGTTGTCGAGATGCCGCTCGATGTCCCGCGCAAGTCCGTTTGCCGTCTCATAGCGGCGCGTGCGGTCTTTCTCCAGACAGTGCATCACCACCCAGTCGAGATCGCCGCGCAACAGCAACGAAAGCTGGCCAACATCCGTGCTGCGCTGTTGCGCCACGGCTGTTCGATCCTGTTCCGTCAGCGTGCTCAACCGGCGTGAAGGCCGCGGCGGATCGACCTCACGGATCGTCCGCCGCATCGACTCCAACCCTGCTTTCGCCAGCGCATCCGCATCGAACGGCGGCTGGCCCGTGAGCAATTCATAGAGGACCACACCCAGGCTGTAGATGTCACTACGTGTATCCACATCGAGGCCACTCATCTCCATCTGTTCCGGGCTCGTGTATGCCGGCGTGCCGATGAATGTTTGGAAATGCGTGAAGAGCGTTTTGTCGGTGAGCCGGCCTTGCGTCGCTTTCGCGATGCCAAAATCGATTACCTTCGGCATGGGCATGCCGTCGTGCAACGTCACCAAAATATTCGACGGCTTCAGATCGCGATGGATCACTCCTTTGTGGTGCGCGTGTTGCACCGCCTGACAAACCGTCATGAACAACTTCAGCCGCGCTTCGGCCGACAGTCGGTTTTGATCGCAATAACGCGTGATCGCGATGCCGCGCACCAGTTCCATGACAAAATACGGTCGCCCTTTTTCCGTTGCGCCCGCATCAAACACGCGCGCGATATTCGGGTGGTCCATCAACGCCAGCGCCTGCCGCTCCGCTTCAAAACGCGCGATCACTTCACGCGTATCCATGCCCACTTTTAGGATCTTCAGCGCGACGCGTCGGCGAATCGGCTCTTCCTGTTCTGCCATCCACACCACGCCGAATCCGCCCTCGCCGATTTCCTCGAGCAGCTTGTACGGACCGATCCGCGTGCCTGTCATTTCGGCCGGTCCAATATCCAACGCCGATTCGAGCACGCGCGCCACCGCATCAGGCGCCAGGTCGGAAGCGGATGACGAAATCCCCGTTTGCTCCGCGGCCGCCAGTGCTGCGAAGATATCGAACACCCGGTCGCGCAGCGCCGGATTCTCTGCGCACGCCCGCTCCAATGCCGTGGCTCGCTCGACGGGTGGCAAGTCGAGCAAATGTGCGATCAGCGTTTCATCCTGACCTGAGGGAGGCACGGTGTGTTTCTTGACTCACTCTACTACGGAAAAAAAAGGCCGCCGTTACCGCGCGAAACTATTGCGGCGCGGTCCCGGAACAATCGCAAATGCGTCGGACCAACGGCGAAACAGCAGGTGTGTCCGGATTTGACCGTGGCAACGGCCTGCGAAACGTCTAGATCGGCGGGAGTCTCACGGACCGTGCTGAGTCCGTGGCTTACGAGCATGAGTGAGTGGAAATATCTGATCGCTCACGCTCGCAGCCACGGATCGCCTGACAACCCCTTGTTCCCGGGATTGTCGAGCGAGCGAATCGGTTACCGGCCTACCGGCGTAGCGGCTGCAGGGCGTGTTCGAATTCGTAGTCTCCGAGCGCGTTGCCAATCACCTGGCCGATTTCGCAAGATTCGCGGAAATGATAGCCGATGTTGATCCGCGCTTCGATGGAGGCATCGGAAATTG
>JBDSSD010000002.1:0-47163 GCA_039928945.1 Opitutus sp.
CGTCAAACCGCCACAGCCAGCACGCGCCATCACGTCGATCATGGATCAACATGTAGTCTGGCAGTCGATCACGGGCGTCACTTGCAATCGTGAATGCACCTTTGGTGACGTACTCCAAAACCTCAGGGAGCTGCGAAACCGGCGGAATCAGGTCCAACGTGACGGTCCAATTTCCGCTCACTGCCATCGGCACATTTCCGCGAAAGTAATAGCCAAAAAAGCGCGACGGCACGAAATGCCCCGTAGCCCGCAGCCGCTGCAAATGCTCATCCACCGCCGCAATAAACTTCACTCGCCAGGGAAAATCATTGGGAAGAGTGAATCCCGGCAGCGGAATGAGAGCGGTGTCGTTCATGGCGGCTTTGCACCCCCTTAACGGCTAACTTGTCCGCGATTTAAGCTCACAATCAACTCCCGCAGTCATTCACATTGATTTGAATACTTTGCAGAAATCTCTGGTTGACGACCTCCGCCACCATGAAGACGGGCACGAGCGATTGTCCGCCGTCATCGAGCGCACGCGTCGAACACCTCGCTTTCCGGCTGAAGAACGCTCGGCCGAACATCGCGTTCCCGGTTGCTCATCCAGCGTCTGGCTCCTCCCACAGTTTGCCGATGGCCGCTGCTCCTTTCGATCGGACGCCGATTCACCCGTCGTCCGCGGTCTCGTCGCGCTCGTGGCGGATTATTTCAGCGGTTCGACGCCACCGGAAATCCTGAATTCAAACGACGACCCGCTCGAACTCCTCGATCTCAACCGCGGACTTTCGCACACGCGGCGCCATGGCCTCGCCGCCGTTCTGGCCGCCATCCGCGTGTTCGCGCAACGCCATGTCTGAAGCCTAATCGCACATCACCGGTACGACATACTCGTCACGTGTCTTCATCGCCGCACCGCCCCTAAACTATCATGGCAGCCCCGATCCTGTTCGACGCCCACAACCATCTTCAGGACGCGTGGTTCACCGATCATCGCAGGGAAATTTTCTCCGACCTGAGTTCCATTCAGGTGCGGGCGTGTGTCGTGAACGGCACCTGCGAGGACGACTGGGCCGCCGTGGCCGAGCTCGCTGCTGCTTCCCCAATGGTGATCCCAAGCTTTGGCCTGCACCCTTGGGACGTCGGCAATTGCACGCCAGCATGGCAGGAAAAGCTCCAACATCATCTGAAGGTCGTCCCGCGCGCGATTATCGGCGAAATCGGACTCGATCGATGGATGCTCGAGCGCGCACGGCCCGATGACCCGCGGCTTGCGGGCCTGCGTCGGGCGTCGCTTCCCGATCAAATCGCCGCGTTTCGTTGGCAATTAAGCCTCGCCGCCGAGCGCGATCTGCCCGCTTCGATTCACTGTCTGGAGGCGTTCGGCGCTTTGCTTGAGGTCCTGACTTCGGCGCCGAGACCGTCACGCGGGCTCTTGCTGCACGCCTACAGTGGATCGCTCGAGATGGCGGCCGCATTCACAAAACTCGGAGCATACTTTTCATTCAACGGCGCTTTTCTCGACCCACGGAAGCATCGGCAGTGCGAGGTCTTTGCCACGATTGCGGCCGACCGCCTGCTCGTTGAAACGGATGCTCCGGCTATGCGTCTGCCCGCAGAGCGCGAAGAGTTCACGCTCCCCGTCTCACCCGACGGCCAGCCGGTGAACCATCCTGCAAACATTCGCGCAGCGTATGCCGGACTTGCCGGGGTCCGTGGTATTTCCGTCGAAGAACTCGCGGCCCAAGTCGCCGAGAATTTTGCGCGGTTGTTCGGAGGCTGAGCGCAGCCCCGAGCCGACGCCGATCCGCGTCACTGGCTTAGGAAGGTTTGCGCTCAGCGATTTGCCGGACGACCTCACCGGCTGCCGCAAGTCCAAACGCACCGGTTACAAAAACGGCCGAGCCAAATCCGCTTTCACAATCGAGCGTCAAATCCGAACCGGGCTCAGGAGTTGAAGCACAGGTTCCATCCGCCCACGGGAAAACCGGTCGCTCACCCGACCACACACAACGCACGCCAAACTGCATCCGCCCGCGTTGTGCTCCAGGCAAAAACCCAAAATCCCGCCGCAGCTTCTTCCGAACTTGCCGCAGCAGGAGATCGTTTTCGGCGTCACCGAGATCCCCCACTCGGATCTGCGTCAGGTCGCGCCTTCCGCCTGCCGCACCCACCGTGAGGCACGGCAGACCGCGGTCACGACAGGCGGCAATAAGTCGCGCCTTGTTCGTCATGTTGTCGATCGCATCCACAACATAGTCGAATGAGGGTGCCAGCAAACGCTCGACCGTTCCAGCGGTAAAAAATTCCATGACTGCTTGCACCTGACATTCAGGGTTGATGGCCCGTACCCGCTCTTCCAACACGGCCACCTTGGACCGGCCGATCGTGCTTTCCAGCGCCGGCAGCTGACGGTTGATATTGGTCACGCAGACATCGTCCAGATCGATTAACGACAGCTGGCCCACCCCACTGCGCGCCAGTCCTTCGACCGTCCAAGATCCGACCCCACCGACGCCGACGACCGCGACATGGGCACCGTGCAGCCGCTGCAATCCTTCGCGTCCCCACAACCGACCGACTCCCCCAAACCGCTCAAGGTATCTGCCCGCTCCTTGCGCTATGATGGCGTCGCTCATCCCCTCAGAGTCATTTCCACGCTCCGGGGATGAGCTCTTCGCCAGCGCATATAGCCGGAGCCGCTGCCGTCTGGGCGACTAGTGTGCAGCATTGGTCTTGAAGAACGCCGATGCTTCATCGACCAGTCGATTCGGGTTAGCCGCGAAGCCTGCGTTATCCGTTTCAATCGCCATTACGCCAGACCATTTCGCCTCTTTGATCGCAGTAAACAGGTCCTTGTAGTTCGCTTCACCAGTCCCGATTTCGACGTCCAACACGACGGGTTTCTCTCCCGATTTGTCGATGCGTTTGTCCTTCAGGTGCATGTCAAAAACGCGACCGTTGTACTCTTTGAAAACCTTCGCGGCGTCGAATCCAGCGGCCGTGACCCATCCGATATCGAGACAAACACCGATGCGCGCATCGCGTGCCGCCAGCACGGCTTTGACCGTGGCCGGATCACCATAAACGGTGCCGGTGCCGTGATTGTGGATCGCGAGCTTGATGTCGTACTCTTTGACCAACTGCTCGAGATTGTCCCACTCGCCCATCGCCTTCGGTTCCACGACGATCATCGAGATGTCCATCAGCTTGGCGAATTCGAAGAGCTTTCGGTTATCCTCTTTGTCCATCGAGGTTCCGTTCACGCCGAACGTGTAGCAGACCAGCCCGTGTTGAGCTAAAACCGCCTTCTTCCGGAGCGTCTCCTCCCGCGGACCCTTCGGATCAATATGCTTCGCGATCAGTTGAAGGTACTTGATGTGGTGCGCATCGGCGAATGCGACTACTTCGTCGAAAGTCATGTTGCGACAGGTCCACGTTTGCAGACCGAGTTGAGGTCCTGTCTCCTTGGCGCGCGCGCATGGAGAAAGTGCGGAAAGGACCAGGGCAGTGAAAAAGAATAAACGAAGGAGTGTTTTCATTTGGGGTGTTCGAATCGAGAGAGTGGGTTTGGGTTAACAGCGTGCGTCGCCCGGGCAAGCCGCAATCATCGGCAAGTTGTTCGCCAAACCAGCCGGGACCAACGCCGAGGCTGGCCTGGTATTTTCTCGCCGACGAGCACATGCACCCGAGATTGCTTCAACGCTCCGTTGCTGAAACCTGTACCGTCTCGCGCCCGCGTCAAAGACGCCGCTTAGAAACCGGAATCCTCAACTCCCATCACCATGCTCGTCGTTCATGTTCAGATCGAAGTGAAACCTGAAAACATCGCCGCGTTCAAGGCCGCCACCATCGCCAACGCTCAAGCCAGCATCCTGGAGCCCGGAATCGCTCGCTTCGATCTCGTGCAGGAGATGGATCAACCCGCGCGCTTCCTGCTGATTGAAGCTTACCGAACGCCCGAAGCTCCCGCCGCGCACAAAGGCACTGCGCACTACGCGCTCTGGCGAGATACCGTCGCTCCCATGATGGCAGCCCCTCGATCGAGCGTGAAATACAGCACCGTGTTCCCAGCGGACTTAGACCGCTAAGTTTCGCTCGAACAACCGCCCGCGCACGGCCACACGATGAATTTCGAATTCGCGACCGCCACCCGCCTCATCGTAGGAGCAGGCGTGCTTTCGCAAGCGGCCGCGATCTGTCGTCCCCTCGGGCAGCGCCCGCTCGTCGTCACGGGCTCCACCCTTTCCCGCAGCCAGGGCTTGGTTGCAGCGCTCACGGGCGCCGGCCTTGTCACCACGACGTTCGCCATCCGCACGGAGCCCACCCTCGACGTCATCACCGATGGCGTCGCGGCCGCTCGGCAGGCCGGATGTGACTGCGTCATTGGGTTCGGCGGCGGTAGTGTACTCGACAGCGCCAAGGCGATCGCCGCGTTGCTTACCAACAACGGTGACCTCCTGGACTACCTCGAAGTGATTGGTCGTGCGCAACCACTCGCTCACCCTGCCGCGCCTTGTATTCTCATTCCGACGACGGCGGGTACCGGCGCGGAAGTGACTCGCAACGCGGTTCTCGCGTCGCCCGCTCATCGCGTCAAAGTCAGCCTCCGAGGCCCGCAGTTGTTGCCGCGGGTTGCGCTGATCGATCCTGAGCTGACCTACGACCTTCCACGAGAGCTCACCGCCACGACCGGACTCGACGCTCTGACTCAACTGATCGAACCTTATGTTTCATCGCGCGCGAACCCGCTGACGGATGCGATCTGCATCGCCGGCCTTCGCCGGGCTGCCCGCTCTCTTCGGATCGCCTGCGACGACGGTCGGAATGTCGCGGCCCGCGAGGACATGTCACTCGCGAGTCTGATGGGTGGTCTCGCCCTCGCCAATGCAGGTCTCGGCGCCGTGCACGGGTTTGCGGGACCCATCGGTGGGACGTTTCCGGCACCGCACGGAGCCATTTGCGCTGCGCTTCTCCCCCATGTGATGGAAGCCAATATCGCTGCCTTGCGCGACCAGTCGGCCACCCATCCTGTCCTTGCCCGCTTCGACGAGATCGCCCGTATCGTAACCGAGCGGCCACACGCCGTGGCCAACGACGCGGTGACTTGGGTCCGCGAGCTGGTGCAGGCGCTCGCGATCCCCTCGCTCTCGAGCTACGGCATTCGCGCCGCAGATTTTCCTTCCATCGTAACCGCAGCGAAGAACGCGAGCAGCATGAAGGCGAACCCGCTCCCCCTGTCGGAAACGCAGCTCACCGAAATTCTCGCTGCGGCCGTCTAGTTTTTCCGCGTCGCTAGCACGCGCTCAACCGCCTCGAATGCGGTCCTTTCGCGCTCAGCCCACGCGCCATGAATTTCGACGAACGGCAATCGCCGGGTCACCAGCGTTTGGCGCCACAGCTCACCACACTTCTGGCGGCTCGCCTCGTCCGGGAACGCGCGCTGGGGATCGGGCGCCCACGGCACATCGGGTTCGCAGAGCAGATACAGCGAAAATGCCTGACTGCGCCGCGTTGCTTCCTCCCGAACCCAGGGCGGACATTCGCCGGGAAATAAAAGGTCCGCCCACAACACGTTCGTGAGCAGCTCCGTATCCGAGAAGCCAACTCGCTTCGCCTTCGACCAGGCAAAATCTTCATTCGCCATCTGTCCCAATGCGATCGTGCCCAAATCGCTGCCGAGAATCTTGCCGTTTTTAATGTCCCAAAATTCGCGCACGAACTCGGGCGCCCAAGGCTCGCCGAACTGCTTCGCGAGGCTTTGAGCGAGCATCGTCTTCCCCGTCGACTCCGTTCCAAAAACCGCGATGCGGAGAGGTAAATCTTTCATCGCGTTCACCAGCATCCTCGTAGGGGCGTCCCTTGCGGACGCCCGTCCAACGTCAGCAACTCCAAATTTAGCAACCGAATCAGATTGAACCACGAATGGACCCGAATGAACACGGTTGGAATGCAGGTGCCTTTGCTCGTTGAGCAAGTGACCGACATGTAATCACCGGACTTACCCCCGCGAGCGCGCATCCCTCCCCTCAAGTCTTCGCATCCATTTGTGTCCATTCGTGGTTAGATCCCGTTGCTCACCTCACGCCCCTGCCGCGCGACTCCTCAGCGCCTTCGTCCATTGGCGCCAGCCGATCACCGCCATGGCCAAATAAACAGCATAAAGAAAAGCCGTATAAGCGAGATCGGCCCGCCAGTACGACACCACCGCCACCCCGTTGACCACGATCCACACCGGCCAGTTTTCCAATGTCTTCCGCGACTGCAGCACCTGACCCGCCACACTAAATGCAGCGATGAACGCATCGCGCCACGGCATCACGGCATCCGTCCACCGCCGCAGCGCCAGCGCCCACATCAAGGTCGCCGCACCCGAGACGGCGAGCGTCACGAGCCAGCCAACGCTGCGCAATCGATTCACCGGGAGTTCCGCTGACGCCGCCCGCCCCTGCAGCCAATGCCACCAGCCCCAAGCGAGCGCACCGAAGAAAAAGAGCTGCAAGGTCGCATCCGCATAGAAGCGAGTTTTGAAAAACAGAACACCTTGCACTGACACTGCAATCAACCCGACGGGAAACGCCCAGAGGTTCCGGCGAATCATCAGCCAGACGCCCACGATGCCGAGAACGAGATTCGCCTGATCAAGCGGAGAGGCTTCCGTGAGGCCGCTCCAAATGTGGCGAAGGATTTCGTTCATGCAGACAGCCCGTCAGGATGAGCGCCTGCACCTGCACCGTGCAAGGACACACCCAGACGGTTGCGCACGCTACGGTTTCGCGACGAACGCTTCCATCGCTTCACGCGTAATCGAATAGCGAGCCCCACAGCGAGGGCACCTGATCTCGATTTTCTCCTCGTCGCCAAACAGCTCTTCGGGCGACTGCCTCATCGTCGGCGCCAACACCTCCAGCATCCGGTCCTGATTGCAACCACAGTGCCAGCGATAAACCCGCCGCTCCACGGGCACCAGCGTCTCCGTCTGTTCAAGATTTCGCACCTGCTCGACGGTGAGCGCTTTCAACCAGTTCAAATCGGAATCGGGATGTTCGGTAATCAGAGCGAATTCCTCTTCCGCCAGCGAGAAGTAGCGAGCAAGCCGCTGCTCGCTTTGCGCATAGAATTTCTCCGCTGCGTGAATCGGGTCGGCCCCTTCGAAACTCACCGCGCTGCGCCGCTTTGGCTGACCGATGCGAACCACGTCCGAGTAAAAGATATTCTCCGGCAGTTCCTTCACGTTCTCCTCGAAGACGCGCCCCGCCACCGCGCCGGTGTCGTTGTCCGCGGTCAGAAAAAGATTAATCAGCGGCTTCTGGAAGTTTATGGTCCAGGCCGTCAGCTCATTCTTCGGCCGCGATGCGCAATGCAAGACGAACGCCGCCAGCGCGCTCTTGAACAACGCATCCGCTTCCGGCGACGGATGAATTCCGTGCGTCTGCAGATGAAGATAATAGTCGACGAACAAATCCCCCAAATCCCCCCGCGCCTGCAGCACGTTTCGACTGCGCACAAAGCGAGTGGCGATCTCGAGTCCCGCATCCGCGGGGTTCGGTGGTGTAATTTCAGGCATGAGACGAAGAGAATCCCAAAACGTTCGAGGCTCAAGTGCCCGGCTCGATCTTTCCTCAAGCCGTTCGGCCGTCCGCCGGTGAGGCCCACCTAATCGAAGGCGAATGCCGTCTACCCCGGAAAACCCCGCTTTCGTCCCTCGCCAATTGCACTGAGCCGGTCGTTTCCACGGTCTAAACCCACCCCAGGCGAGTTCCGCCCTCCTCCCGGGCTCCCTTTATGTCCCAAACTCCGGCTAAAAATTCATGCGCGCACGTTGCCGCTCGTCGGACGCGAACCGTGATCGTTTTCACCGCGCTGGCTTGGGCCACGACCGCAGCCGTTCGCGCCGCAACCGGTATTCCACTCATCGATCAGAACCCGAATCTGAGCGTATCGGCGGATCTCCGGTTGCGCTACGAATCAGATTGGGATTCCGACACCGCCACCGGAGTTCCGCGCATCGATCGCGAGCGCGGGCGGCTCCGAGCCCGGCTTGGTTTCACCTACAAGCTCTCCAAGGAATGGTCCGTCGGCGCACGTCTGCGCTCCGGCAATCATCAAAGTCAGCAGTCACCTCATCTTACCTTCACCGCCAACGACGGTCCCAGCGACGATCTCGGAGGTTCGCTCGATCGCTACTACGTCCAGTACAAATCGGGAGCCGCCACGGTCTGGGGCGGTCGCAACAACTTCCCCTTTTGGCAGCAGAACGAAATGGTCCTCGATGAAGACGTCACTCCCACGGGCGTCGCCGCGACGTTCGATTCGAAACAGGGAGACGGCACGCTGACGTCCACGGTCGGAGCATTCGCACTGCCCGACGGTGCGACCCATCTCAACGGCCGCTTCATCGGCGGGCAGCTGAAGTACACGCTTCCGCTCAAACCCGCTCAACTCACCGTCGCTGCAGGACTCCACTCGTTCGACGGCGAATCGGGCGCTCGCTTCCTCCGCAATCGAAATGGAGAACGCGATTACCTCATCGGCGTTCTCAGCGCTCAATGGTCCACGCCGGTGGGCGCAGTCCCGCTCGCGCTCGGCATCGATGTGATCGAGAACTTCGAAAACTACAGCGCCGCTGATGCCACTCCTTTACCTTCCGTCAACGCCGACGAAACCACCGGCTATGTTCTCTCGGCGCAGTTTGGCCAGCTGAAGAACGCGAAGGTCTGGCTGCTTGGTTACTATTATGCGCACATCGAAACCTTCGCCGTGAACGCGTCGTTCTCGCAGGACGACTGGGCTCGCTTCGGCTCAGGTCCGCAATCCGACGTGACCGACATCAAGGGCCACGAATTCCGCGCGGCCTACGCGTTCACGAAAAACATCAACGTCATGGCGCGTCTTTTCCTGGTCGAAGCGATCACCACCGCCCAAGACGGTAAACGCTTCCGCGTCGATCTTAACTGGAAACTGTGACGCAACTTTAACTCGCACGATTCACCCCAACGTCTGACCGCCCGCACCAATGAAAGCTCTATCCGCCACCCTGCCGCTCGTCCTGCTCGCCCTCTTCCTCAACCCTCTCGCGCGCGCCGGCGCTGTGCCAGAGAGCGTGACGCGCACGTATCGCGTGCAACAGAACGTCACGCTTTCAGAGATTCCGGCCGGGACCAAGTCGGTCAAATGGTGGATCTCCATTCCGCAGGACGACCGATTCCAGGACGTGCTGGATTTGTCCGTCGTATCCACCCCGGGCACATGGAGCATCGTGCGTGAGCCCGACCACGGCAATCGGGTGCTGCTCGTCGAAGTTCCCAATCCGAGCGCCGGTTCCCTGACCACTCAAGTGGAGTTCCTCATTCGTCGACGTTCAGTCTTCGTTGAGATCGATCCCGCGCAAGTCGGCTCGATTGCGAAAAGCGATCAGAAGCTGTTCGCCGACGACCTCCGCCAGGACGCGCCACACATGGAAGTCTCCCCGGCGATCGCCGCATTGGCGAAGAAGACCTGCGGCGAGGAAGCCAACATCGCGAAGCAAGCATCGCTGCTGTTGAACGCCGTGGCCGACTACGCGGATCATTACTCCAAGGACGCATCGAAACCCAAGTGCAGCGTCGGCGACGCCGGTGATTGCATGACGAACGCCGGTGGTTGCTGCACCGACATGCACTCCATGTTCATCGCCTTGGCCCGCGCCCGCGGCATTCCGGCGCGGCTGCAAATGGGCTATCGGCTGCGCGAAGCCAATGAAGGCAAGGCCGTGGATCCCGGCTACCGCTGCTGGGCCGAGTATTTTGTTCCGCACTACGGCTGGATCCCGGCCGACATCGTTGAGGCGGATGATCCGAAGGGTCTGGGCCGCACGCGTTGGTTCACGGGGCTGACCGAGCGCCGGCTCTGGCTCAACGAGGGTCGGGAGTTCAATCTCGCCGGTCGCGCGGTCACCAGCCACCGCGTCAACACGCTCGTGATCGGCTATGCCGAAATCGACGGCGTCGAAGCCCGGGTTCTGCCCGACGGCGACAAGCCCGCCCAACTTTCGCGCACCGTGCAGTACAACGAGATCAAAGCCGCCGCCGGCGTGGCCGCGAAGTAACCATCCACGTTTCAAGTCGGCGCGGACGTCCGCGTCAGCCACTCGCGGCTTCAAGTCCGAGTTCCGATTCGTTCCGGCCGAACCTCGCTTCGAATCCGCCCCACTTTACGCCCGCCGCTCGCGCCGCACTTCGAGTGGCGGCGAGGGCAATCGATTCGAGCAGCGCCAATCGTTGAGTCTCCGCCGCGTCGAGCGCCACGGGCGCTCGCGCCAGCTTGAGTTCGTCGCCGGCCCGGACGAGCAGCCCCCAGCCCGCTGGAATCTCTGCTTCGGCAAAAATCCCGTCCGCCACGACCAGGTACAGGAAGTCGGCGCATCGCCACCGGAACATCCGCGAAAATTTCGTTCCGCGCATCACACACCTCTGGACCGTCTCCAATTCCATCAGGACTGCCCGATAAGCGTGATGCTCCAAGCGAGAGAAATCCCACGTATCGAACTCCGGCCAGAGTGCATCACCCCGCCGCAGATCAGGACAATGGGTGGTGAACAGCGCTTCCAAGGTTCGTCGACGCTCCGTCAGCTCAATCAACCGCCGGTGCGTCGCCTCCTCGGCGTGCGCGTCTTTCAGCAGATCAGACCGCGCTTGCTTGCATTCAAATACGGCGGTTCGCCGCTCAGCGCCGCGCGAGCAGGCCGCAACATCTGCTCGATAGCCGCTTTTCGGCACACGCACCTCGCCCGCACAAACAACGAGTCCGTTCGCATGCGCCCAGGCGATCGATAGCCGCTTGAGTTCAGCATGAGCCTGGGTTTCGCCGCGCGACATCGCGGGCAATGAAACCACCGCACCAGCCGGCCGCTACTCAAAAACGTCGAGTGGCTCAGTCGAACCGACAATACCGCAGCGCTCGTGTGGAGGGACGACCTCCGTGTCGTCCGTTCCCCGGGCGATAGACGCCGCCGAGGTCGTCCCCTCCACGTTCAGATCGCCATCGTGTTTGAGCAGGCCATGCGTGCTCGATCGAACTACTTCAGCACGGCCTCGTGAAATTCCTGCCAGCTGTCCAAGTCGTTGAGATGGATCGCGTCCTTCGGTGCTGTGGCATCTTCCGGCAATCCATTGTTCTTCAGAATGCCACGCCGGGTTTCGTCATCATGATTATAGCCCCGCACCGCGGCGTTGTGTTGCTGAATCGTGGCCGCGTCCAGTTTCACCCCCGGTTGTTTTTTGACCCAAGCTTCGAATTGCGGATACGTCGGCCGAGCCGTCCGCAGGTACTCCAGCGTTTTGTCGCGGTCGAGGCCGAGCGCGTTCAGCGTCATCTGATCGTAGCCTTTGCCGCAGCCCGGATAGCGTGAATCGAGCACGCCGCGCGCTTCCAGTGACGCCTTCTGCCAAAACCGAGGCAGATGCAGAACGCCAAGTGGACCATCTGCACCTGAGCTGATGAGGGGAATGTAAGTTGCCATAATCTTTCCGTGGTGGGGGTTGAGGTTGCGAACAAGGCGGCGTCCGACGCAGCGGGCGAAATGAACACCTTCAGAACGAATTACTCAACCGTGGTTCTCGGCACGGTGGTCGAGCTGTGGGCGCGAAGAACAATTGCTCACAATGCGTTGCGCGACACCGCGCAACCTATGCTACCGCCTCCTACCGACTACTTCTTCGCCGCGTCCAGCTTGTGCTCGAGCTTCCGAATTTTTGGCGCGATGACGTACGAGCAATACCCCGCTTCCGGGTTCTTCGCGAAATAGTCCTGGTGATATCCTTCGGCGACCCAGAACTTTTTCAGCGGTACAATCACCGTGGTGATTGGATCCCGAAACGTTTCCTGCGCTTTGGCTTTTGATTTCTCCGCGGCGATTTTCTGCGCATCGTTCGCGTAAAGAATGATGGAGCGGTACTGCGGCCCGTGATCGTTGCCCTGTCCGCCAACTTGCGTGGGATTGTGGACGGCCCAGAAATAATCGAGGACTGCGTCGAGCGAAACTTTTGCCGGATCGTAATCGATCCGGATGACTTCAGCGTGCCCGGTCGCATGGGCACACACCTGCTCATAGGTCGGATTCGCCTCGTCGCCACCGGCGTAACCGCTGACGACGTCCTTCACGCCCGGAAGCAGATCGTACGCAGCCTCGGTGCACCAGAAGCAGCCGCCTCCGAGTACGATGGATTCAGTCGATTTGTTTTGAGCAGCGTGAGTCATGGGAAGAGCGATGAGTGACGTGATGAGCAGCGCACAGAGCGTTTTCATGAAGATAAGACGCACCGTGCGCCGATCTATTCCCGGCGCAAGTCGCCATCTCTGCCGTGCAGCACGTTACACGACTCAGTATCAGATCCCAGCGCGTCGATGCGACGTGGCGCCGCGTTCGGCCGCGCGTCGTTCACCGCGTCAGCTTCCGGTACTTGATCCGGTGCGGCTGATCCGCCTCCTTGCCTTTTCTGCGACGGAAATCTTCGAGGTAGCTCGAATAGTTTCCGTTGAACCAGTGGACATAACTGTCGCCTTCAAACGCAAGAATGTGCGTCGCCACGCGGTCCAGGAACCATCGATCATGCGAGACGACCACGGCGCACCCGGCGAAATTCTCCAAGCCCTCCTCGAGCGCGCGAATGGAATTCACATCAAGATCGTTCGTAGGTTCGTCGAGCAGGATCAGGTTGGCGCCACTTTTCAGCAGACGGGCCAGATGCACGCGATTGCGTTCACCGCCGGAAAGCACGCCGACCTTCTTGCTTTGATCCGCGCCTGTGAAGCCGAATTGGGCACAGTAGGCGCGGCTGTTCACCTCGCGATTCCCCAGCTTCATGATTTCTTCGCCCCCACTGATCGCCTGCCAGATGGTTTCCTGATCCGGGAGCGAATCACGCGACTGGTCGACGTGGGCGATTTTCACCGAATCACCGACGCGCAATGAACCTCCATCCGGTTTTTCCGCGTTCGTGATGAGGCGAAACATCGTCGTCTTGCCCGCGCCGTTAGGGCCAATCACCCCGACGATTCCTCCGGGCGGGAGTGAAAAACTAACCGCCTCAAACAGGACGTTATCCCCGTAGCTCTTGGTGAGATTCTCCGCCTGCACCACCAGCGCGCCCAATCGCGGGCCGGGGGGAATCATGATTTCAAACTCGCGCTCTTTTTCCGCGACGTTCTGTTTCAGCATTGTCTCATACGCCGTGATACGCGCCTGCGACTTTGCCACTCGGGCCTTGGCGGACTGACGAATCCATAAGAGCTCACGCGCCATGGCCTTTTGGCGGCGATCCTCCGTCCGCTGCTCCACCGCGGCCCGCGCCTGCTTCTGCTCCAGCCACGAGGAGTAATTGCCCTTCCACGGAATCCCGTGGCCGTACGACAGCTCAAGAATCCACTGCGCCACATTATCGAGAAAATACCGGTCATGCGTCACCGCGATCACTGTGCCTTCGTAGCGCGCGAGATGTTGTTCCAGCCAATTCACGCTCTCGGCATCGAGATGGTTCGTCGGCTCATCCAGCAGCAAAATCGCTGGCTTCTTCAACAAGAGCCGGGCAAGTGCGACTCGGCGCCGTTCACCACCAGAAAGTTTGTCCACGACCTGATCGCCCGGCGGACAGCGCAGCGCCTCCATTGCCATCTCCACCTGCGGCCCCACGTCCCACGCGCCCAACGCATCGATTTTCTCCTGCAGCTCGCCCTGCTTGTTCATGATCTTCTCTTTCTCCGCCTCATCGTCCGTGGCGCCCAACTCGTCCCACGTCGCATCGTAGGCGCTGGTCAGATCCGTCAGATGTTTGACGCCTTCCTCCACGCACGCCCGCACCGTCGAACCCGGAGTGAGTTGCGGCTCCTGTTCCAGCATGCCGATTTCGTAGCCCGGCTCAAAGTGAACGCGGCCATCGATCTCGGTATCGCGACCGGCAAGAATGCGCAGCAGCGACGACTTGCCCGAGCCATTCAGTCCAAGCACTCCGATCTTCGCGCCGTAGTAGAACGACAGCGAAATATCGCGGAGGATTTCCTTGCGCTCGATTTTCTTCGAGACGCCCAGCATGGAGAAAATGATTTTAGGTGCTTCCGGTTGGGCCATTCCGCGAACTTGGTCTGCCTACGCCGCTCGCGCAACTCTGGCGACACCTCTCGGAGCGAGGATGGGCTCCGTCCCGTCGAAGCCCGAGGTCGCGCGGCGCCTTTCACCCGCTCGACGACGGAAGCTGTACGATCGCCAATCTTCCTCTGTTTATCGAAAAACGATAAATAATGTTTGACGTGCGACGAATTGAGTTTATCGATTATCAATAATCTAAATTCCGCCCAATTATGAAACTATTCCCTAAACTCGCTCGAAGCCTTCGCTTCTATTTCGGTCTCGCTCGCACCCTTATCCTCATCGCTGGCGCCTTCTGGTTTCTCGCGCTCACCGTCGGGCCCGTCGTGCTTAAATCGGTTGCGCCGGAGTCCAAGCTGATGGTGTCGATCGGCGAAGTGTCCCTGCGCGCAAAAGCGGATCCTATTACCATCGAAGTGGCGGAAGCCCGACCCGGTTCAATTGTCCTCACGGGACTGCGCGGACCGTTTCAAGCAGACTTGTTGAGCAATGACCCGGCCCTGATCTCCGCTTTGAGATGGACCATTTTCCCGTCGGTCAGCGTTCTGGTGGCGTTCACCTGGCTGTTGTGTAACGCGCTTCGGACGGTCTGTGCGAACATCGAGCAACGTCAGATCTTCACCGACACCAATCTTCGCCTGATTCGGAAGATCGGTCTAATTCTCATCATCTACGCCGTCGTCAGCTTCCTGGTTCAGCTCTTCGCCGCGCGAGTGATGGGGAGTTACTTCATGCAACACGTGACGATCAAGGGACTCGAGGCCGCCAAAGACGGACTGCTCCAGTTCAATCTCACCACTGGCGGAAGTTTCCCCATCGAAGCGGGCGTTGTCACCGGTCTTCTTGTCCTGCTGCTTGGTCAGGCTTTCCGGCAGGGCCTCGCACTAAAAACCGAGAACGACCTCACGGTCTGACCGCTATGCCGATCCAACTTAATCTGGAGGCCATGATGGAAAAGCGCGGCATCTCGCTCACCGAGCTCGCAGAGCGCGTTGATCTCACCCTCGCGAATCTATCGATCCTCAAAACCAATAAGGCGAAGGCGGTCCGGTTCAGCACCCTCGAAGCGTTGTGCCGGGAACTAAAATGCCAGCCCGGCGATCTGCTCGAGTTCGTCAAAGAAAAATAAGCGCCGCGTCGGGTCACTCGTGCTGCGCCGCTGATTGCTAACTCGACGATTCGTCCCTTTCGGGCGCCAATTTTGCCTTGTTCCCGCAACGTTACTCGCTCCCATTGCAGGTATGCCCCTCCCCGAATCTTCGCTGCACTCCCTTTCGCGCCGTAAATTTGTCGCTCTCACCGGCATGCTTCCGGTGGCGGCGCTTCTCGCACAATCCATCGTCGGTCGCGCGCTCGCCGCTGACTCACCGAGCGCGTCGATTCCGATGTCGAAGGGCCCGAAGAAAATCCCGATCGGTCTCGAGCTCTACTCCGTCCGCGGTGAACTCGCGCGCGATTTACCCGGCACGCTTCGCGAGGTCGCGAAAATCGGTTACGAAGCCGTTGAGTTCTACGCGCCCTACTACGGTTGGACCATGCCCTACGCGAAGGATGTCCGCAGTCTGATTGACGATCTCGGCCTCCGGTGTTATTCCACGCACAACCATTTCGAGTCGTTCACCGCCGGCGAAGGCATCGCGAAAGCGATCGAGTTGAATCAAATCATCGGTGCGCGCCACATCGTGCTTTCCATGGCGCCCAAAGGAACGGACGGCGTCGAAGGCTGGAAGAAGCTCTGCGGCCAGCTCTCCACCGCCGTCACCCAATTGCAGCCACACGGTCTCTCCGCCGGTTATCATAATCACCAGGCCGAGTGGGCCGTGCTCCCCGGCGGCCAGCGCATCATGGATGTCCTCGCCGCGAATACACCGAAGGAGTTCGTGCTTCAGCTGGATGTGGGGACGTGCATGGAAGCAGGCGCAGATCCGATCGCCTGGATCAAAGCCAATCCCGGCCGCATCAAGAGCGTTCACCTCAAAGACTGGGCGCCAGGCACCGCCGAACAAGGCAAGGGCTACAAAGTGATCTTCACCGAAGGCGTCACGCCTTGGGCCGAGCTGATCAAGACGGTCGAGGCCACCGGCGGCGTTGAATGCTATCTCATGGAACAGGAAGGCAGCCGCTTCTCGGAATTCGAAACCGCCCAGCGCTGCCTCGCGAATTGGAAAAAGTTACGCGGCATTTCCTGAGGGGATGAATCGTGGCTGGAGCACGACAAAGTCGTTGTTGCTCCAGCGTGGCCAGATTGAAACCACGAGAGGCGCCTTTCGCTACGCTTCTCCAATCCCGGCGAAATTTGCCAAGCGTTCCCAGCACGAGCGGGAGCTGTTTCGATTCCCATCCGTGTTCATCCGCGAAATCCGTGGTGGGATTGAATGTTCGTATTCACTTCAAACGTAGCCCTGTGCGGGAGCACAGGGAAAAAACGCGCCGAACTCCCAATCCCGATCCGACCGCGGATTTCACGGATCGACACGGATCAAACCTCAAGCCTCGGCCGCAGGATTCGGTATGAAAACGACCTGACGAACCTGTCATCGCGAGGAGCGCCCGCGACTGCGGCAATCCAGCAAGAACATCCGACGGATTGCTTCCTCGCTACGCTCCTTGCGAAACCAATGAGAAGTTGCCCAAGAGCTTCCGGCGTAAGCGGGATCTGCTTCGAATCCCATCCGTGCTCATCCGTGAAATCCGTGATGGATGGAATGTTCAGATCGATCGATCAAAATCAAAGATAGCGCTGCGGGACCACAGGCACGAGACCACGCGGAACTCTGAATCTCGATCCGACCGCGGATTTCACGGATCGACACGGATCAAAACCCCAAGCCGCCTCGTTCGCGAAATAATGGTGCGTCCAAAATCGCCATGGTCGACGAGCGTCTCGTGCCGCGCCGCTCGCTCCATCCACACAGGCCGTTAGCTCGTCACTGAATCCGAAACTTGATCACGCCGACCGCGCCGTAGTCGGCGACGTACGATCCTGGCTTGCCCGGCTTGGCCCCACCCAATGAGCCGCAGATGATGACGTCACCGCGATGAATGACGTGTCCCTCGTCGATGATTTGATTGATGAGTTTCATCAAGTTCGTGGCCTGACCGCCGTCCACTTCTGATCCGACCCCTGAGTGCAGCACCTGACCATCCAGCGTCAGCGCGACTTTCACCGTATCAGGATTTCCAATCACCTTTGGCGCGAGCGCCGCGCCGACAATAAAGCGGCGCGATCCGACATTCATCGCCACGGAGTCGAGGCCCGTTGCGCCGCCATCCATCCGCGCGCTGAAATCGTCCGGCAATTCGATCACCGGTCTGATCGACTCGACCGCGGACATCGCCTGCGCCGGCACGCGCAGCTTGGAACCCATGTCCACCGCCATCACATAGCCCAACTCCGTTTCCACCAAAATCGGTTGGTCCGCTTTGACCGTAATCACGTCGGAATTCGACGCCTCCACTCGCCCGCTTTTGAGCAGCACGCCGTGCAGCGGTCCTTTCACGTGCATTCTCGCCTGCGCTGCAGACGACGTGAACGCTCCTTTGTAGCCGACGATTTCGTCGCCTTTCTCCAGCGCACGGCGCACGATCCGCCGTTGCGCGGCGAATGCCGCTTCCATGTCAGCTTCGGGCGCAGCTTGCGAGAGCCGCTGAAGCTTTGCCGGCGCGTGCTCGCGCTCGGCGACAAAGGCATTCGCGTACGCTCGGACCGAACGCGCGTCGAGCCAGCCCTGCCAGCGCAACCAGCTCAGCAACAACTCGCGCCACTGGCCCACGGGCAATCCTGAGTCCCGCACCCCAAATCCATGCGCGCCCGCGGCGAAAACATGCAGCTCGGAAGGGACGTTGGCGCGTTTGAGAGCATTCATCAGAATGATTGAACTCAGCGCAGCATCATCGAACGCATGCACGATGAACATCGGCGGAGTGTCTTTCGTGATCCGTGCGACCAGATCGGACTGCAGCTGATTCGAGCTCACGTCCGCAAATCCGCCACCGTACATCGCAATGTTGAAATCAGGCCGGGACGATAACGCGTCGGCCGCGTCGATCGGCGCATACTCGCGTTGCGTGGTGAAGAGCGAAAGCGGAACGTTGATCGCCGCGCCCGCCGAAAATCCGATCGCGCCAATCGCATCCCGATCGACCCCCCACTCGTCAGCGCGGGATCGAATGATGCCCATCGCGCGTTGAGCATCCTGTAATCCTACGGTCCAGGGTTTGCCCGGCCCACGTGCCGGCACACGGTACTTCAGAATAAACGCGGCGATGCCGTGTTCGTTCAGCCATTCCGCGACTTCAAAGCCTTCATGCTCGATCGCCAGACGCTCCAGTCCGCCGCCGGGGAGCA
Source organism: Opitutus sp. (assembly GCA_039928945.1). Classification (GTDB taxonomy): domain Bacteria; phylum Verrucomicrobiota; class Verrucomicrobiia; order Opitutales; family Opitutaceae; genus Opitutus. The sequence continues at coordinate 18,450 of JBDSSD010000002.1, forward strand.
CCAACATCGCGGTCCCGGTCCGTTTCTCTTTCGGAGGCAGACACACGGCCAGCGTGGGCACGGATACGTCGGTGATCTGATCAAACGGTCGCGGACGTTCGGGAACGACATGCTCAACTCCGACCGCGACCGTTTCACCCGGCGGCTTTCCCGGCCACAAGGTGATCGTCTCCGAGGGCACCAGGGTGACATTGGGCAACGGCGCCGACTGTGCGGCCACCGGCGTGTGAAGACTCATGATGGCGAGTCCGAGCCAACTGACGTGAACGAGGGGAGGAAACTTCATAGGAGTAATTCGGGGTAAACGGCGGCGCAGGTCTGACGCCACGCACGCAAGAAAGATTCCTACGCTCAACGTGAGCGCTCGCGAGCTCAACACTTGCGCTCCTTCACTGTCTCGTAGCTTGTCGTCGTGTCGCATGCGAATCGCCCCTTCGCCAGGAAACGACCCCACGCGCTTTCAACGGATCTGTGGCCACCGCTACGTCCCGACCGAAAATGTAATTTCACTCAGGAGTTTTACCGCCCTATGAACTCGAGCCAACCCTTGTGACCAGTCTCCTCTCATCCAAGGGCATCGATCGCCCAACCCGCGTCCGTTACCGCGTGGTCGCGTTCGCCGTGACGCTGGCGATGGTCACGTACCTGGACCGCGCGTGCATTGCGACACTCGCGCCTGACATCATGCGCGATCTAAGCCTGACCAAGGCGCAGATGAGCTGGATCTACAGCGCGTTCGCCCTCGCCTATGCTCTCTTTGAAATTCCGACCGCCTGGTGGGCTGACCGCAGCGGCACCCGCCGCGTACTCACGCGAATCGTCGGATGGTGGTCAGCCTTCACCATCGCGACAGCCGCAGCGTCCAGCTTCGCGAGCCTGGTGGTCATTCGGTTTCTGTTCGGCGCCGGAGAAGCTGGCGCCTGGCCGTGCGTCGCCCGCACCTTCTCCCGTTGGATTCCGCTGACCGAGCGTGGACGCATGCAGGGAATTTTTTTCAGCGGCGCACACCTCGCGGGCGGACTGACGCCGATGCTCGCGCTCGCCCTTGCGTCGGTCGTCGGCTGGCGCGCGGTTTTCATCCTCTTCGGCTCGACCGGGATTGTCTGGGCTTTCGCATGGCATCGCTGGTTTCGCGACGATCCCTCGCAACATCCGGCCGTGAACGCAGCCGAAACGGCGCTGATTGTCGCGAGCCGCGCCGAGCCGGTCACGAAGCATGAGGGTTGGCCGTACTGGCGCCGACTGCTCAGTCATCGCACGACCGCAGCGCTGTGCCTTTCCTACATTCCGAATAGCTGCGCTTTCTACTTCTGCATCACCTGGCTGCCGACGTATCTGAAAGAGAAACACGGCTTCGCTGCACTGTCCCTCGGCTTTTTCGCGGGGCTGCCGCTCATCGTAAGCGTACTGGGCGATTTGTTCGGTGGCGTCTCGACCGATTGGGCGGTCCGCCGTTTCGGCCTGCGACTCGGACGAGCGTCCGTAGCCGGTCTTGGCAACCTCCTGGCCGGCGTTGCCATGATTGGCGCCTCGTTCGCGCACGATCCGCATCTCGCAATCGGGCTCATCTCCCTCGCGGTCGCCTCGACCATGTTCACCCTCGGCGCAACGTGGAGCACGTGCCTGGACATTGGTGGCCGGCACGTCGGCGTGGTCAGCGCCGCCATGAACACCAGCGGGCAAGTCGGCAGTTTCTTCTGTCCCCCACTCGTAACCGCCCTGCTCGCTCGAACCGGCGACTGGAATATTCCCGTCCTCGCCATCGGCGGGCTCTTCCTCGGCGGCGCGCTCTGCTGGTGCTTCATCAATCCACGCGACCGCGTCTTCGAGTAGCACCGTGATCGCCGACGTAGGCCAGCGCGCTTGCGCGCGCTCCGGAAGTCAGCCGCTAACGAACAGACGTCTGATCACCGAGCGCACGCTGCGCGCTGCCATCCACAATCGCTCCGTCCTTCAACTCACGACGCCGCGAACCGGTTCAACTGTTCGTTCAACCACGTAATCTCCTGCGGGAAGACCGTGTGCGCTCCGCCACGATAAATCTGCTTGGTGACGTCTGCATTCGTGGCACTGAGCGTCGTCGCGCTCTCTTCGACGAATTCGAGCGGGATATGAGGATCGCGCTCAGCGCAACCAAGGAGCACCGGCATCCGTTTGAAATCTGCCTTCGGCCGGGCCGTTCCCGCGGGACCAATCAGCGCGCCACTTAATCCAGCAACGAAACCGAATCTCCCTCCCGTCCGGCTGGCGTACTCGAGTGCCAGACACGCGCCTTGGGAAAAGCCGATCAGTCCTATCTTCTCTTTCGGCACTCCCGCGCTGACCGCTTCGTTCACCAGCGCGTCGATCGTCGCGAGTGCAGCCGACAGCCACGGCTCGTTGTGTTCCAAAGGAACAAAGAAACGCTGCGGGTACCACGTGTTGCCTTCGGCCGCAGGAGCAAGAAGAGCGAAACCGTCGACGCTGAGCGAATCGGCCAGGCTCACGATGTCGTCGGGTGATGAACCGCGCCCGTGGATCAAAATGAGCGCACCCCGCGCCGTGCGGAGTGGCTCGCCTAATTTCAAAGTCGATTGTGCGGTGTGCATGAGAAGAGAGTTTGGACTGAACGTTGTGTGATGTATTGCCCGCTTAGGCACACTGCCGCGCGGCCTGAAGCGGTGGCAGCAGTTTTTCGATCCGCGAACGCATGGGTTCGATTTGCTTCGGCAGTTTCAGGGCCGAGCCAAGCGATTCCGCCGGTTCGTCCACGGCAAAGCCCGGAACATCCGTGGCGATTTCAAACAAGATTCCGCCCCGCTCGCGATAGTAGATGGAATGGAAGTAGTCGCGGTCCCGCACGTCGGACACCGGAAACCCCGATCGCGCGAGCGTATCCTGCATCTGGAGCTGCGCGTCGTCGTCCGCAATGCGGTACGCAATGTGATGAATCGTACCGGCCCCGCAGGTTCCCCGAGGTGACTGCGGCGCTGCGATCACATCGGCAAACCGTCCCGAGCCGCCAGGCCCCGCCTCGAATCGCGCTCTCGCACCATCGCGACGAACGAAGCGATAGCCCATGACTTCCGTCAGAAGCCGTTCGGTGGGACCTGCGTCCCGCACCGTGAGCTCAGCGGTGTGCATGCCGCGCAGCGCGGCGTCTGCCGGGATGCCGCTTCCGGTCCAGCCTTCCCGGGTATCGTCCGACACGGCGACGATCTCGACCGGGATGCCGTCGGGATCTGCGAAGACGAGCACCTCTTCACCGAAGCGCGTGTGACGCTCCGCTGAAACGTCATGGCGCTGCAGCCGATTGGCCCAAAAATCGAGCGACGACGATGGCGCCGAAAACGTGATCGCCGTGGTCTGGCCGGGGCCAATCTCTCCGCGCGGAGCACCCGGCCAATAGAAGAATGTGATGATGCTGCCGGGCGTGCCCGAAGCGTCGCCGTAGTACAGGTGGTACGCGGAAGGGTCGTCGAAATTCACCGTCTTCTTCACGAGCCGAAGACCGAGCAGGCCGGCGTAGAAATCGATGTTCTGCTGCGGATCCGTCGCGATGGCGGTCAGGTGGTGGAGTCCGGTCGGGGTGTTTTTCATGCAGCGAAGGTAACACCGATTCCGTTCGCGCACTACTGCGAGGAGCGGCTTGCCGCCATGCGCGCCGCGCATAACCTCGGGCCGGTGAATCTGGCCCTCCTCCGCAGCTTCTTCTCGATCGTGGAAAACGGTAGTTTGAATCGTGCGGCCGAACACCTCCGGGTTTCGCAATCAACTCTGACGCGTCAGGTGCACGCATTGGAAGAGGAAGTGGGTGGACGGATTTTCGAACGCAGCGCGAGCGGTGTCGCCCTCACGTCCGCAGGCCACGTCCTGTTCGACAGCATGCGTCCGGTCCTGACGCAGTTTGACGCTGCACTGGACGATGCGCGGAAATCGGCGCGCGGCCAAAGCGCGCGACTACGCGTCGGCTATCTGGGGTCGGCCGCCGCTCAGTATCTCCATCCGGCCTTGGCCGCTCTCCGCCGCACGCACGCCGAGGTAAAGGTGAGCCTGGTTGATCTTTCTCCCGGTGAACTGATCGCGGCGTTGCGCAAAGGAACCATCGATCTGGCTCTTCTCGCCAATGCGCGAACGCTGCTCTCCCGCGAATTCTTTGTGCGCGCCATCGCGGTCGTGCCGGTCTTTGTCGCCTTGCCCGACACCCATCCGCTGGCCGCCCAATCGAGCGTCAAGCTCACGGATCTTCGTCACGAGGTTTTTATCGGGGTCAACGAGCGCGACATGCCCGGACATAATCAATGGATCGTACAGCTTTGCCGACGCGCGCACTACCGGCCCAAGTTTGTGGTGCAGGCCGAAAGTCTTGCCCACGGGCTTGCCACGATCGTCGCGGAAGGCGCTGTCGATCTCTTGCCCGAATACGCCACCAAGACCCGCGTACCCGATGTCGTTTACCGACCGCTCAAAGATGCCGCCGCGTCCTGCGAACTGCTCGTGGCGTGGCAGCGCGGCAAGCTCGCGGAACCGGTGCGCGCGATGCTCGAGACGTTGCCGGCCGTGCGACCAACGACGCAGGGTATCGCGGGGCACCGGCGCGAACCGATACGCCGGAATCTGATCTGACGTTTTTCTTTGAGCGAGCCCCGCGTAGGTCGCCACAGCTCGCGGTCGGGACACTGCGTGAGCAGGTGCCGGCGCCCGTTGCGAGTATCTCGCTCATGTGGAACCTCGCCGTTCATCGACCTCGCGCGTCGTCAGGTCCGCTTCCCGCATTCGATCCAAAAATTGAACCGCGGAAAAATCCTCCCGACTCGAGCCGAACGTGGTTGAAGCGATCAGCGCGATCACGTCGACCGACATGCACCCTCGGCTCTCATCGACTGATCCGCGGGATTGAACAGGCAGAGAGCCTGGCTTCAATTCATGAAGACGCAGTCCATCGGACGAAAGAAGATCACCGCCGGTAGGCACGAATGGCGGGGACGGTTGTAACGACGTGGCCACGCCAAAATCTTCCATGGGTCGATGCACGCCGAAATGAGGATCGCTTCGGACCACCTCGCCGGTGGTACCAGATTCGCTGGGAATCTTAGCACCTGTGGATCCCGACCGGGCGTTCACCGCCAGCAGACCCGCCAGGCGAGGAGTTCACCTTCGACTCCCGAGCTAAGCGGATAGCTGCAATGTCGCCTTGCCGCACGCGCCTCGGGCGTTGAACGTGAAGGCAGCCGTTTGACCCTCCTCGATCGCTACATCTTCAAGAGTGTGTTTTTCACCTGCCTCGCGGCGGTGGGGCTGTTCACATTTATCGTGATCGTGCCGAATGTGGCGAAGGATCTCCTGCCTTACGTGTTGGCCGGTCAACTGCCTGCAGGTATTTTTACCCGACTTGTTCTGCTGCTGCTCCCCTTCGCCATCACCTACGCCCTTCCAATGGGCATGTTGACGGGGGTTTTGCTGACGCTCGGCCGGTTGTCCGCCGACAGTGAAATCACCGCGATGCGAGCGGCCGGCGTCAGCATGCTGCGCGTGACACGCCCGGTGATTTTTCTCGCGACGCTCGGCGCCATCGTCGCGCTGTATTTCAATTTTGAATCCATGCCGACCACGCGCGTGGAATATCATCGGGCGTTCGCCGCCGCTGTGCGGTCAAACCCGCTCAGCATGATTGTGCCCAAAACGTTTATCCGCGATTTCCCGGGTTATGTCGTCTATGTCGGATCGAAAGAGGGCGGTGATCTGCATGACTTTTGGCTGTGGGAACTCGACAAAGATCGGCGCGTCGTGCGACTGGTCCGAGCTGAGTCCGGCAGTTTCGACTACGACGACTCCACCAACTCGCTGATCCTCACGTTGGTTCACGCCCAGGTGGAAACCCGCTCCGATAAGAGTCCGGAAACATTCACCGACGCCCAACTCGTGGGCTCGTTTGAAAAGTCTGAACCCGTCACGCTCTCACTGGATCGCTTCTTTGGTCGGGCGAGTGGCCCTCGCATCAAACAGGAATGGCTCACGTACAGCGAACTGCTCGCGGCGCGGGAGAAACTGGCGACCACGCCGCTCCCCAAGGATCCGCCGGAAGCGAAAAAGGCCGTGATGGAGCGAATGAAACTCGAGGTCATTTATCAGGATAAATTCAACACCGCACTGGCCGTGCTCTCGCTCGCGCTCATTGGCGTGCCACTGGGGATCAAAGTTTCCCGGCGGGAAACCTCCGCCAACTTCGCCGTGGCTGTCGGTCTCACGCTCACCTATTACGTGATGACCATGACCGTGAAGGTGCTCGACCGCCATCCGGAGTATCGACCGGATTTGCTGCTCTGGGCGCCGAATTTGATTCTGCTCAGTGTCGGCGCGTACATGCTGACGCGCATCGACCGGCGTTAGTTCGGCCGCGTCGCCGTTTTTGTGGCCCGCTCCGGGAGGAGCGGGATCAGGGAGCCCGGGCGGGATCGCTCCCCACCACCCGCGTACACCTGTGTCATCGGCAAGTCGCAAGGTTGCTGTTCGAACCGATCCACCGGAGACCACGGATCGCACCGATCGGCACGGATCTAAACCAGCAGTGCTACTTTCTGCGTCCCATCCGCGAGGCTCCGCGTAATCCGCGGTAAAAATCCGAATCACATGTAAGCTCACGACCACCTCTCTTCGCCTTCATTCGTATCCATCAGTGTCCATTCGTGGTTCAACGATCCGTTCCGCACTAACCCAAGCCACGTCGCGATCAAGCGCTACTTCGACGAAGCCACTTCCCCGGACCGGCCGTCGATGCCCGCAAAAACCTGATTGCGGATGGGTACCGCTGAGCGATCCACCAGAACCTCGCGCGCATACTCGTCCATGCGGATGAATTCGACCCCCGCCTTGCGAAATTCCTCGAGCAAGTTCTGGAACAACGTTCGCCGTCCCATGCCTTCGATCTCCGCATGAACGGTCAGAACGTTCACCCGATCCGACCGCAGCAGCGACAGATAGTGTGGCACGATCTTGATGTCCGGATACTCACGGCGCCCCATCAATTCATCGAAGGTTGGCAGCGTGGTGGGGATTTCCAACGTGTCGAAAATTCGGCCGTGAATGCGCGGGAAAAAAGGTCGTCCATTGCGCGTGTCCGAGGCGTACAGCAGACCCGCTTCATCATAGACGTGCCGGCTTCGCGCGTTGCTTTGCCAGCCCGGCGCGCCCGCCGTGCGCGCCTCGCGGCCGAAGATCCGACGAAACTCTGCGCGGGCCGCGATGAACTCCGCCCGCACCGCTTCGATGGACATCGTGTGTAGGTAGTCTTGCCAGCGGTAATGATTGAAACAGTGGATGCCGACCTCGTAACCGGCATCGCGGACGGCGCGAAGCGTCTCGGCATTGCGCTGCCCGATGTGCGGCCCCGGCAGCAGCGTCCCGTTGAGCAAGGTTCGGAGCCCGTAGATTTGAACCACACTGGTGCGGCTCACCTTGCTGAAAAAACCGGGCCGAAAAATTCGTCGGATCGCGCGTCCCGTATGATCCCGCCCAAGTGAAAACAAAAAGCACGCCGGGGCGCCGATGGCGCGCAGATCCTCAACCAGATTCGGCACGCCGATTCGCGTACCGCGATCGGTGTCGACATCAACTTTAAGGGCGAGGCGGAGAGACATCAGCGAGTGGAGTCCGCAATCCAGCAAGAATCAGGCAAAAGTCACGACCGGACGCATGGGACTGATTGATCGTAGGGGCGTCCCTTGCGGACGCCCGATTGGCAGTGGTAAGCGCACCAGGCGTCCACAAGGGACGCCCCTACACCCTGCGTCACTCCAATTGATAATCCTTATGCGCAAGGTGATAATCCAGCGTCCGCTTGATCGCCTGTTCGAGATTCACCTTCGGCGTCCAGCCCAACAATTTCTTCGCATTCACAATCGAAGGCACCCGCTTTTGGATATCCTGATAGTATTTTCCGAAGTACTTGCCCGAGGGCACGACAACCGTGCGCGCTTTCGCCGCGTGATCCGCATACTCAGGGAAACGCTTGAACGCGGCAATGATCAGCTTCGCGAGCTGCGCCACGCTGACATCGTTATTTGGATTTCCGATGTTGAAAATCTGCCGTGAAGCTTTGCCGTTTTTGTTCTCGATGATGCGCAACAATGCATCAACGCCGTCATCAATAAACGTGAACGAGCGGCTCTGCCGCCCACCGTCGACGAGTTGCAACGGCTTTTTGAAAATCACGTTCGAGATAAACTGGGTGAACAACCGCGAGCTTCCTTCCTTCGGCTCCATCACATCGTCCAGCTTCGGTCCGATCCAGTTGAATGGACGAAATAGCGTGTAATCGACATTGTCGCGCACGCCGTACGCATAGATGACCCGGTCGAGCAGTTGCTTGGAACAGGCGTAAATCCAGCGCTGACGCTCAATCGGCCCGTACACGAGCGAACTGGTCGATTCATCGAGCTGCTTGTCCGTGCTCATCCCGTACACTTCAGACGTCGACGGGAAAATGATCCGCTTCTTGTACTTCGCGCACTGTCTGACGACCGCCAGATTCGCCTCAAAATCCAACTCGAAAACCCGGAGTGGATCTTTGACGTACTGGATGGGATTCGCGATCGCCACGAGCGGGATCACCGCATCGCACTTCTTCACGTGGTACTCGATGTACTCGCGATTGATCGTGATATCACCCTCGACGAACTTGAAGCGTGGCTTGCCGAGGCTGTCCTCGAGTTTGTGACTCCCGATATCCATCCCGTACACCTCCCAGTCTTTCTGGGTGAGGATCGCACGCGTGAGCGAGCTGCCGATAAAGCCGTTAACACCGAGGATAAGAACTTTGAGAGGCATGAAATGAGGATGGGGCGTGGAGGAGTAACCACGAAAAACCCGAAATGACACGAAAGAAGCACACCGTGATCAGACGTGACGCTTCCGTTGACGTGGACCGCCCGCGGCCACCTGCAGCGCGGCCGCTCCTCGTGAGGCGCGCCTCAGGTCAGAACGTCGCCCGGCTTCAAGGCCACGGCTGTTGTACGCCACTCGGTCCGCGTGAGTTCAAGCGCTCCATCTGCGGTCGCCACCACCAGGGGCGAAACCGACAGGACTTCTCCGGGGGATCCACGGCGGTTGCGCGCGGCTGCTATATCCGGCTCAGCCCACCACACCATCAATCGCGCGCCCTGGATCTCCGTGAACGCGCCGGGATACGGATCCGTGACGGCACGGATGAGATTGAAAATCTGCCGGCTACTCTGCGCCCAATTGATCCGGCCGTCCTCCGGCTTTCGTCCGCCGAAGTAGGTCACCTGGCTTTCATCCTGCGGCGTTTCGTGCGCCGTTCCCGTCAGCAATGCATCCATCTGCCGGGCCAGTACCCGTCGGGCACAGGGCAATACCTTTCGAAACGCCTCCTCGGCCGTATCCCGAGGTGAAATCTCCACGCCTTCCTGATCGACGACGGCACCGGCGTCGGCGCTCTTCACCATGCGATGGAGCGTCATTCCGATGCGCGACTCGCCCTGCAGCACCGCCCAATTGATTGGCGCGCGTCCACGGAACTTCGGGAGCAACGAACCGTGCAGGTTCCAGGCACCCAAGCGCGGCAACGCGAGGATTTTCGTGCCGATCATGTGCCGGTAGTACACCGACAAAATCAAATCGGGTCGAAGCTCCGCGATCTTCTCCCGCCATTCCGGTGTATTCACCGACTCCGGCGTGAACACCGGAATCTCTTTTTCGCGGGCGGCCTGCGCGGGCGTTTTGAACCAGATCTTCTCGTTCGGGTTATCCTCGTGAGTGATCAACGCCACCACGTTGTCCCCGCGTTCGAGGAGCAAGGATAGCCCTTCATAACCGACTTCGCTGTAGCCGAAAAAAAGAATGCGAGGTTGCGACATCAGAGTGAAAGAGGAGTAAACCTGCCCGACGGGGCTCACCGCGCAATCTGAGAATCTCGACTGTAGCGCGGGTCTTTGACCCGCGTTCCGACTTCGTTCGAAAGCGAATTGAACAACGCGGGTCAGAGACCCGCGCTACCTGCGGCGCTCACTCCGCTTGCTCCAAAATCTGTTTCACAAAGTAACGCTGCCGCGCGCGCACCACTTGATAGGTGCGTCCGACATACTCGCCCATCAGACCAATCCCCACCATGGTCACGCTCAGCAGGAAAAACAGGATCCCGAACAGCGTGAACAAACCGCCTTCCTCGGGTCCGATGATCAACCGGCGAAGCGCCAGAATGATCACGAGCACAAAGCTTCCAGCCGAGCAGCAGAGCGCGAACATCGTGAAATATTGCAGCGGCGCCAGCGAGAAGCCCGTGATCAGATCGAAGTTCAGCCGGATCAGTTGATAGAGCGAATAATTGGATACGCCGGCGTGCCGTTCCTCGTGCTGAACGCCGACTTCGGCCGGGTTGCCCGAGAAGCTGTACGCGAGCGCCGGGATGAATGTGTTGATCGCGCCACTCCGCACAATGGCCTCGATGATCGGCTTCCGGTACGCCCGCAACATGCAGCCTTGATCCGTCATCTCGATGTTCGTCGTCTGCTTGCGCACGAAGTTAATCAGCTTCGACGCATACGTCCGGAAAAACGTGTCGTGCCGCTTGAGCCGGTAACCCCCGACATAGTCGTGGCCCGCATCGATCTTCTCCAGGAGCTTCGGAATCTCCTCGGGCGGATTCTGCAGATCGGCGTCGAGTGAAACGATGATGTCGCCTCGCACGCGCTCGAACGCCGCCATGATCGCCATGTGCTGACCATAGTTCGCATTAAAATCGATCACGCGCGTCACATCCGGCCGCGCCGCAAACTGCGCGCGCAACAAATCGATCGAACGATCTGCGCTGCCGTCATTCGTGAAGATGACTTCGTAAGGTCGCCCCAGCGCGTCGAGCACGGGATAAAGTCGGGCGAAGAGCGTCGGCAGATTGAGCTCCTCGTTGTACACCGGAATGACCACGGAGATTTGAGGAGTAACGCTCATGGGTCGGAAAATCTGCGCCGCTTGGGTTTCAAGACACGGAACGCGTTCATGATTTCAGATTCGCTGCGATCACCGACGTCAGCGCTTCCACCACCCGCTCCACGTCCGCTCGTGTCATGGTGGGAAACAACGGCAGCGTCAGGATGTTTCGGCAAACCTGTTCCGCGATCGGGAAGCTTCCTTCGCGCCACCCGAGTCGGCGGTAAACGGCAAACAAGTGGATCGCTGGATAGTGAACGCCCGTGCCGATACCCAGCGCGTGCAGCTTCGCCATGACGTCAGCGCGTTTGATCGCGAGCCGGTCCTCTGGGAGCACGACCTGGAACATGTGCCAGTTCGTCTGTGTGAAATCAGCCGGCGGCAGACCCAAACCGAGCGCGAGTTTCCCCGGCGCCGTGAGCAATTCGAAATAGTGGCGCACCAACTCGCGCCGCTTCGCGTTGAACGTTTCGAGGTGCGGCAATTGCCCGAGACCGACGCGCGCCGCCACATCCGTGAGATTGAACTTCCCGCCCACCACTTCGACTTCCATGCCATCGAATCCGTTGCGCACCACGCCCTGCAACCGGTACTGCTCGGCGAGCTTCGCTTCACGCTCGTCATTCATAACCAGCGCTCCGCCTTCGATGGTCGTGATGTTTTTGTTGGGATGAAAACTGAACGAGACAAAATCACCGGTGGTACCGATGCGGCGCCCGCCACTGTTGCTGCCAAATGACTGGGCGGCGTCTTCGACCACCCGCAACCCGTGTTTCTGCGCGATCGCATACAGCCGTTCCCGATCTACGGGCAGCCCGGCAAGATCAACTGGGATGATTGCGCGCGTGGCCGGCGTGATCGCCGCTTCGATTCGCTCGAGATCCAAATTGCGTGTCACCGGATCGATTTCGACGAAGACCGGTCGCGCGCCGACTTCCAGAATTACGTTGCTGGTGGCGACCCAGGACAAAGGTGTGGTGATCACTTCGTGATCCGCGCCGATCCCCGCGATGCGTAAGGCGATCTCCATCGTGCAGGTGCCGGAATTGAAAACGCGGACGGGTCGGCCCCCGCAGTACGCGGAGAGCTTCGCTTCAAGTTCCTTCACCTTCGGTCCGGACGTAAGCCATCCCGAACGCAAAACTTCGGCAACGCCAGCAATCGTCTCTTCGTCGATCGTCGGTCGGGTGAGGGGCAGATAAGCGTTAGCGGCGGTCGGCGTCACGGTTGATTGCTGAAGAGGTAGTGGGCTGTGGTTTCGCCAAGCAAATGATAACGAAATCCCCCCTCTGCAAAAAGTTTACCGTCCACGGTACGTTTCCGCGCGACCACCCAGAGCCGGCGGGGTCCTTCCCATTGCCGGCGAAACTCCGCTTCGTCGATAAAACGTCCGCTCGCCTGCGCATCCGGATCGATCCAGATTTCCAGTTCAGTGTCGGGCGCTTCCACGGTACCTACCGTGCGCTCCGCATAAAAGGTGAAGTCATGAAAGAAATCGTGGTAATGATATACGCGATCACCCGGCTTCATTTCATTCTTCACTCGCAGCGCCAGCTCCCTGGTCCCCGGACGCGCGATCTTGTCCTGCGCTTCACCCAACATGATATAAAACGCGCCAACCGACACGCTGAGCGCGACCATCCCTGAACGAAGTTGTCCATTCCTCGTCAAGGCCGGCGCCAGCACCGCGCCAATCAACAGTGTGATCGCCGCGACCAGTCCGTTGGGCCGGATCGTGGCCAGTTTCGCTTCGTCGGCGACGAGCCCCGATTTAAATAGGACCACCAGCACGGCGACGCCGAGCACCACGCTAATTCCACTAAAGATCCAAAGGGCGGTGCGAAAGTGCCGCGCCGAATTTGCCCGCCAGATTTCAGCCAGCCAATCGCCGATCAGAACCGCCAGTGGAGGAAACACCGGCAAGATATAGGGAATCAGTTTCGACTGTGATTTGCTGAAAAATAAAAACACGAACAGCGCCCAGGTGATGAAAAACCAGGCATCGGCGTTGCGGCCTCGCTGAGACCAGCCACCGGAAAGCGCCTTCTTGAGTGCCGGCCAGACACATCCCGCCCAGGGAAACAAACCCACCGCAATGACCGGCAAAAAATACCACCACGGTTGATAACGGCCATGCTCAGTCGTCGTGAACCGCTCCCAATGTTCGCGGATAAAATAGAAGTGAGCCCAACCTGGATTCCGCTGCGCCGCCAGCAGGTGCCACGGCGCCGCGATCGCGAGAAAGAGCAGCACACCCGTCGGCAGGTACATGGGCCGGAGTCGTCTCCACTGGTTGAAAATCACCAGCCAGAAAAACATGATGGCGCCGGGCAGAAGAAAGCCGATCAAACCCTTCGCGAGCGTCGCGAGGGCGGCACCCGTATAAAGGCCATAAAACAACCAGCGACGTCGCGACCCGGCTGGTTCCCGGATCGCCAGAATGAAGCCGAAGAGGGTGGCGCTCATCAGCACGGATACGGCCATGTCGAGCAGCAGTATTCGCCCGAGCGCAAAATAGAGCAGCGATGAACCCAAAACGACGGAGGCGGCCAGCCCGCTTTGGCGGCCGTACAGACGTCGGGCCGTGGCATACGTGCACAAAACTCCAGCAAGGGCGAACAGCGCCGGCACTGCCCGCATGGCCAGCTCGCTCGGACCAAAGACGCGAAGGAAGCCCGCCACCGCCCAGTAGACCAAGGGCGGTTTTTCGAAGTACAGCACGCCATCCAGCCGGGGTGTTACAAAATCATCCGAAGCGAGCATCTCCCGCGGAATCTCGGCGTAGCGGCCCTCATCCGGGTTCACCAACATCGTTTCGCCGAGTCCGTAAAAATAGAGCACTCCGAAGACGAGCGCGAGCAGGGCAAGGTCGCCCCAGGCGGCGCTGCGTTCGACTCGGACATTCGGCGTGACGACGGTCTCCATGGGTGAAGGAAATTCGGAAGCGCGTGAAGGGATGGCGAGAACCAAGCAATTCCGTCGAGCGTCGCGTCATGCGGACGCTGCGGCGGGCCGAGAGTTTTTTGCGCCCAACGAAAGCAATCCCGGCAGCACGATCAGCACCACGGGAAGTTGAACAATCAGTCCTGATATGATCGCGATCGCCAGCGGCTGCTGCATCGCGGAGCCCGCCCCGATTCCCAGTGCGAGCGGCAGCAACGCGAGAATGGCCGCGAAGGTGGTCATCGCGATCGGGCGCATGCGGTTCAAGCCGGCTTGCAAGAGCGCCGCACGCGAAGCGTGTTCCGGCCTGAGCGAGTTCAGCTCCGAGACGTAGAAAATCGCCACCTCCGTGGCGATGCCGACGATCATGGTCATGCCCATCATGGAGGAAATATTCAGCTCGGTGCCGGTCGCCCACAGGCCAATCGTGACCGCGGAGAGCGCGAGCAACGTGGAACTGAGCATCGCGAGGGCGATGCCGAAACTTTCGTAGAGAAACAACAGGAGCAAAAACACCAGTGCGACGGCCCCGGCAAACACCGCCATCAAACCCCCAAACGCGTTTTGTTGTTCCGCATAGGTGCCCCCCAGTGCGAAATAAACTCCGTGCGGCAGAAGTCCCGGCCGGGCCAGCGCGGCCCGGACGTCGCGCATCGTTGACCCCAGATCGCGCCCGGTAATTCGGCCGGTGACTGGAATCATCCGTTTCAAATCGTCCCGCACAATCTGTGGCTGCCCCGTCACCGTGGTCACCGCGGCCACCCGTCGGAGCGGGAAAAAATGTCCGTCCGGAGCGCGTAACTGCAAATTTTCCACCGACGACGCGTTGCCCCGGGCCGCTTCCGGTATCCATGCGCGGATACCGATGAGCTTGGGTCCACTCTCCACGCTGGTGGCCGCCGTCGCTCCGCTCAACAGTGCGTTGATCGCCTGGGTGATGGTTTCCGGGTCCATGCCTTCCTGGGCTGCTTTCGCGCGGTCGACTTGAATCGACAGGGCATCGCCGGCAAGGACGATCCCGCTTTTGACATCGACGACGCCGGCCACCGTGCCGATCGCCCCAGCGACCCGCGGCGCCGTTTCCGTGAGCACCGCGCCGTCGTCAGCGTAAAGTTTGATTTCGATCGGCTGGGGAACCGCCGTCAGATCGCCAATCAAGTCTTCCATCAACAACGCCATTTCGATTTCCAGCCCGGGCACGTTCCGCTCAATCTGACCACGAATGTCGTCCATCACCTCGTCGATCGCGCGCCGGGGGGGCGGTTTCAGCCGCACAAAAAAATCACCTTGGTTCGCCTCGGTCAGCCCGCCGCCCAACTGCACGCCCGTACGCCGCGAGTAGGTTTGCACCTCTGGCGTTGCCTGCAGAATTTGTTCAAGCTGACGCAGCAGTCGGTCGGTTTCGGTCAGCGAAGTTCCCGGCGCCGCCACGTAATCAAGAATGAATCCGCCTTCGTCCGTCGACGGCATGAAGCCGCTTCCGACCTGCCGATAACACAAATAAGCGGCGACGAGCAGAGGCACGATTCCGAGCAAGACCAATGCGGGACGCGCCAACACGCGGCGCATGATCCGCTCGTATCCGCCGTGCACAGCGCGCGTCAACCGTCCACCCTCCGGCTGGTGAGCGTCCTTCTCGCCCAGGAAATGATCGGCCAGAATCGGCACCGCGAGCCACGCAATGAGGAAGGAGATGACAAGACTCGCCGCCATGGTGAGAGAGAGTGCCTTAAAAAACGACCCCGTCACACCTGACAGAAATGCCGGTGGCGCGAAGATGATGACCGTCGAAAGAGAGGATCCTAGCAGTGGTTTGGTGAACTCGCCTGCGGCCGCCCAAACCCGGCCCGTGTGGTCCCGCGGACTTTCGCGAAGCCGCCTCACGATGTGCTCCACCATCACGATCGCATCGTCAATGATCAGCCCAACGGCCGCCGCCATTCCGCCCAGCGTCATGATGTTGAAACTGCTGTGCAGCAATTTTAACAAAAGCACCGTGGCCGCGAGGGTCGCCGGCACACACAGCATCGCAATCAGCGTAATCTTGGCATTGCGCAAAAACAGCATCAGCACTGCTCCGGCCAGCACCACGCCGATCAAAACCGCGTCGCGCACGCTTTTGGCCGATGCACCGATCAATTCGCTCTGGTCATACCAGTTCGCGACTTTGACGTCGGCCGGGAGTTGCGAGCGATACCCGCTGAGTTTCGCCTGAACGTCCCGCGCAATCTGAACCGTGTTCGCATCCGGTTGTTGGAAAACTTGGAGGATCACGGCGTCGCGCCCGTCCGCGGTCACGCGAATCCACTGCGGTACCGTGGTGAGTTCGACGGTCGCCACGTCGGCGACGCGCAGAAAACCCGTCGCGCTCTTAACCAGGATGGTTTCACCGATCTCCTTGGCGTCCGTAAAGCGCGTGTCCACGAGCGCGAGGTACAATTTGTAATGATCCTCGAGCCGGCCAGCCGCACTGATCGTGTTCGCCGAGGAGAGCGCCTTGGCGACATCCTCCAGCGTGAGCCCGTGCGCCTGCAGCCGCCCCGTATTCACCATGACACGATATTCGGCCTGGGTGCCTCCGAGGACATCCACTTTTGACACGCCGACGACCGTCGAGAGCACCGGGCGAAGTTGATAGAACGCAATATCGCGCAACTCCGTGAGCGACTGCTTCGAGGAGGTCAGCGAGTAGGCCACGGTCGGAAATACCGTCGGATCCATTCGACGCACGTCGAACTTGGTGCCGGCCGGCAGGGCCGAGAGCGTCTGGTTCAGGGCGGACTCGACCTGAAGCATCGCGGAAATCATGTCCTCGCCCCAATCGAAGTTGATGGAGATTTCCGCGCTTCCGCGACTCGAAGTGGACCGGATGTTGCGCAATCCCGGCACTGAGCGGATGGCCGCCTCGACGGGCATCGTAACCTCAACCGTCATCCGTTCCGCGGGCCGGTCGCCCGCGTCCAGGCTCACGACAATTCGCGGAAAATCCACATGTGGAAACAAGGCCACGGGCAGTTTCCACGCGGCGGCGAATCCCCCCAGCGCGAGGAGCGCTAGCAGAAACAACACCGACCGTCGGTGCGATTGAACCCAGCTCACGAAATTCACCGACCGACCTCCGTCGCGGCTTTCGACACCGCGTCCGCATCCGCTTTCACCGTACGCACGGCCATGCCATCCTCCAGTTCATAGTTGCCCAGCGTTACGACCCGATCGCCCGCGACCAGTCCTGCCGCCGCCACTTCGATGGCCTCGTCCGTGGCGATACCGATGCTCACATCGTGCTTCACCGCCTTTCCGTCCTTCACGGTGAAGAGCACCTGGCGGCCGGCTTCGGGCAAAACCGCGCTACGGGGGACGACCAGCACATGATCTTTTTTTCTCAACTCAATGGACGCGCGAACGTGTTCGCCGAGAAGCAGGGGTGCGTTGGCGGGAAGTGAGGCGCGCGCTTCGGCCGAGCCCGTGGTGGCGTCCAGCGCGGCGCCGACGCTGCGCAAGGTCGTAGTGACCGAAGCAGCGTCCGGCCGGTTCGACGAATGAACGACGACCGGCAGGCCTGGCCTAATTGAATCCAACTCGGTGGTTTCAATGGAGCACCGCACCTCGAGTCCGCCGCCCGTCGATAACACGGCGAGTGGGGTGCCGGCGGCCACGAGTCCACCGCGAGAAACGTCGATCTTGCTCACGACGCCGGTGGCGGGCGCGGTGATCTTGCCGTCGCCGCCGAGGCCACGCCGTTCGAAGCTGGCGACCTTCAACTGCGCGTCATCGGCGGCTTGCTGCGCGGTGAGCAGATCCTGCTGAGTAGCGAGCTTGAGATCATAGCGTTCTTGCGTGGCGGCGAGACCTTTGGCCGCCAGCGCAAGCGCGCTGCGCGCTGACTGCAGCGCGAACTGAGATTCAGGGCTGGGATCGATCTCCAGCAAAACTTCCCCGGCTGAAACGCGTGTGCCCACGCCCACTTCCACCGTTCGCACCACGCATTCGAACGACGCCGTGATCACCCGCTCGCCCGCCGGCGAAGAAGCCACCAGACCGAATACATTCAAGGTTTGCGCGATCCCCGTTTCCTTGAGAACGAGCGTCTCCACTTTCGCGACGGGCTTTTCCGGAAACGGTTCAGCCTCTGCCGACTTTCGATTTTTCAGCAAATACCAACCGCCACCGGCCACGAGCAGGAGTACGAGAATAACGAGGATTCGTTTCATGACGGAATGATTCAAGGAGCGGCGGAACGGGTGAGATCGGGAAGTCCAGTGGCAATTTCGAGGCCGACGCCCAACTCGAGCAGGTCCTGCCGCAATTTTGCGCGCAACGTCCGGCGAGCCAGAAGCGCGCCGTGAGCGTCGCGCCACGCCTGCACATCCGTATTGCGGGTTTTCATGGCTTGATCGAGCGCCACGACGAGTTGCTCCCACTCCGGTAGTCCCGTTTCAACCGTCCGCAGCTGCTCTCGTGTGATGGCAATGTTCGCCAGAATCTGCACCACCTCCGAGCGGGCCTCCGCCACGCGTGCGGTGTAATCGTCGAATAGTTGGCGGCGCGTGGCCGCCCCGACCGCGATCGCGCCCTGGCTGCGATCGAACACCGGCAAATCCAGCGTGATGCCAAAGGTCCGGGTCTTCACATCGCTCGTGTCACGCGCCCGGCCAAGACTCAGGCCAATCTTGGGAAATTGCGCCCGCACCGCCGTCCGGAGCGAGGCTTCCGCACTTTCGTAGCCGAGGGTGAGCGCGACGAGATCAAGCCGGCGTTTTTCAAAACCATCGAGCAGCCCCGCCGCCGCTTCGGGTCCCGTCGGCAATGCCGGAAAATCAGCACCGGGTCGCAATTTCACCTCGCTCATCGCCGGTTGGCCGAGCGCCAAATTCAACGCCAGCCGTTGCGTGGTGAGTTCCTGCTCAAGCGCGAAACGCGCATCCTGCGCTCCGTTCCACACCTCAACCATTGCGGCGAGTTCCACCGTCGTGCGATAGCCACGCGCCTGCGCCTTTCGCTCGAGCGCCACCGCATCAGCCATCACCGCTTCCGTCTCGCGCGCGAAGGGCAGGCGTTCTTCGAGCGAGAGCACGCGCAAGGCGGTGAGCCGCGCCGTTTCCGCGGCCTGCCATTCCTGCCACGCGATATCCAGCGCGAGGGCGTGCACCGTGCCGTGAGCGGCGGCGACGCGGCTGCGATAGCCCAGCAGAGCGGTCGCGTCCCAACTCACGCCCGCGCCCATCCCATTGACCAGCGTCGGATCATTGTTGCCGTGCGGGTGATCCAGCGAATAGCCGAGCTGCGGATTGGGCAACAAACCCGCTTGAATCACTTGTGCCTCCGCCACGCCTCGCTGGTCGCGCAACGCGCGTAACTGCGGACTGGCGATCACTGTCATGACCGCGATTTCCTCGGGCGTGAAGCCGTCACGGCCATTGATCGCCACGGCCCGAACGAGCCGGTGATTCAACTTCGGAGCATCCATCCGCACGATGGCGAGTGACGGTGTCTCCAGCGCTTGCTCCACCGCAGCACGTGTGAGCGGTTGGGAACGATAGGTTTCACATCCGCCCGCGAGCCCAAGAATCGCGATCCCCCACCCCGTTCGAGCGAGCCGCGGCCAAACTGAAACGCACAGTAGGGCGATCTTCATTCGGAGGTGTGAGTGATGTCTGACGTGGCAACGACCAGCGGCCGGCGATCCATTCCGGGAGACGCGAACCCGTCCCACCAAAAGGATTCCGGCCCGTGTGGTTGCGACAGGAATACGCTAGCGGCGCAACGAAGAATCACGACGGGTCTCGGGCAAACCTGTATCCTTGGCGTCGCGTCGGAACCAGCGCGAGATGCCAAACTCTGCGCGAAGTTTGCCTCCGCCGCCGGTCGACGTGCCGTCCGGCCCGAACGTGACGTGGAGGCCCGCAGCAATGGTCACCCGGCCTTTTGAGTGAAATTTTAGTTTGGGCGGCAGATCCCACGCGATGCCGGGTCGCACGGTAACAAACTGCTGGCTGCCCTCGCCGATCAGGGAGGTGGTCTCGTAAGTGAGCTCCAGCGTGTAGTGAAAAGGATAGCGC
Organism: Opitutus sp.; assembly: GCA_039928945.1. Lineage (GTDB taxonomy): Bacteria > Verrucomicrobiota > Verrucomicrobiia > Opitutales > Opitutaceae > Opitutus. Next base: position 38,375 of record JBDSSD010000002.1, read on the forward strand.
GTGTAGACAATGCCCGGCGTGATCGAGAGCGAACTGCTGTGAGGCGTATTCCGTTCGAAGCTGCCCGGAATCGACGTGTTCTGCAGGAAGTTTACGCCCGTATTTCGAAAAAGCGTGAGACCAGGATGAGAAGAGATGCGTTTACCAATCACAAAGTACGGTGAATACTCGTTGCGGCCATTTGTCATTCCGACCGGCGGATGTCCCACCGGGAAAAACAAATTGAGACCCACGCTGGTTTCGTAGCCCGGGATCAAACTCTCACCGAGGCCGTACTTGCCGCCAAATCGCACGTCGCCAATCCCCGTGCCGGGCGAGGTGCGCTTAAGCCCGTGGTCGATATACGGCTCCACGCCGGTGAACAGTTCCAAGTGATCGGTTACGCCCATCCGCAACCCCGTGAGCACACGGATATAATCGCGATTCGTGAGGTCACCAAAATGCGGGTGCACGATCAGGCGCACCGAACCCTTGCGTTCGGTAGTAGGCAGATCGCTGCCAAAAATACCCTCGATCTTTCGAATGTCCGACTCGATCGGCGGCGGAACACCGACCGCTCCTTCCTGCGCCTTGGACGCCTCCCCGAGCAGCAGTAGGGCTGCGAACACGGCGCCGCGCTGCACCATTGCCGCCATGAACGATGCGGCCGCATGTTTTTGGCGGGATCGAAAAGAAGGGAAAGAAGTGGGCAAAATCATCGTGGAGGGCGAAGCATTTCAAACTACGCTGTCCGCATTACGCCAAGATTACCGTCCAAGAATCCATCCTCCCATTCCGCGTCAGCCAAACCCCGGTGTTTCGCGCTCGCCGTCATGTTGGCATAATGTGCGATGGTCATACTGTGAGGCAGCCCCGTGTTCCATGCGTGTCCTGATCGTCGAAGACTCATTCCGGCTCCAGCGCAGCCTGGGCACAGCTCTTCGTAACTCCGGCTACACGGTCGATGTGGCCTCCGATGGAGAAGAAGGCCTCTGGCGCGCGCTCGAGCACGATTATGATGTGCTCATCCTCGACGTCATGCTGCCCAAGCGTGACGGCCTCTCCTTGCTTGCCGAATTGCGCCGGCAACAACGCACCGTCCGCGTGCTGTTGCTCACTGCTCGCGATACCGTGCCAGATCGCGTCCAGGGACTTCGCGCCGGCGCCGACGACTATCTGATCAAGCCTTTCGCCCTCGAGGAATTGCTCGCCCGCGTTGAGGCGTTGTGCCGTCGCGCCTTTGGCACGGGCCAGGCGCGACTGCAAATCGGCGATCTCGAAATCGACCTGGTGGGCCGTAACGTTCGCCGGGGCGGACAACCCATCGATCTTACGGCGCGCGAGTATGTTTTGCTCGAATACTTGGCGCGGCGTCGCGGCCACACGGTCTCACGCACCGAAATCGAGGAACGCATTTACGAGGGCCAGATCGATCCGATGAGCAATGTCGTGGACTCCGCTGTGTGCATGTTACGCAAGAAACTCGCCGTGTGCAGCAACGTCCCGCTGATCCATACCCGGCGCGGACTGGGTTACGTACTCGAGCCGGCCGCACCCGTTTCTGCTCTCCGATGAAATCCATCCGGCACCAGCTCAAGCGCGATCTGGTCGGTGTGATTATTCTGCTGCTCAGCGGTGGCCTCATCGTGCTGTACTTTGCTGCGCGGGACGCCACCACAGAGGAATTTGACGACCTTCTCGATGCGAGGGCTCTGGCCGTGAGCGGATTGACCGCACCGTTTGGCGACACCGTAAGCCTCACCTTCAACGATCATTTTTTCCAAGGATTCGACGACGACTACGCCAGCTACTTCGTTGAAGTCTGGGACGCGGATGGACGGCCACTGGCCCGCTCCGAATCCCTGGCCCGAGGGCAGGATCTACCCCTCCGCAGCGGACCGTTGGGCAAACCGAAACGGTGGAATCTGGTTCTCCCCAACGGACACCGCGGGCGCGCCGTTGGCCTGAAGTTCCAACCAAAACCCACGGACGGACGCACGCGGAACGCGATGCCGCTGGTTCAATTGGTCGTCGCCTCCGATCGTGAAGATCTCGATGAAACGCTTTGGCGGCTCCTTGGCATTTCCGCCGCATCCGGAGCTGTGCTGGTGCTTGCGACGCTTTGGGTCATCCCTCGTGTCTTAAAACGGGGATTGAAACCGCTCGAAGAGTTGGGGCGCCAGGCCACCGCGATTGACGCCAGTTCACTGGCCACACGCTTTCCGAGTACTGAACTCCCCGCCGAACTCCAACCGATCGCGGCGCGGTGGAACGAACTGCTCGGACGGCTGGAGGCGTCGTTTGAGCGCGAGCGTCGATTTAGCGCGGACCTCGCCCATGAACTCCGCACGCCGGTCTCCGAACTCCGCAGTCTGGCCGAATGCGCCCTCAAATGGCCCCACGCCCGTGACCCCGCCACGGATACGGAAACGCTCGCGATCGCGCGTCAAATGGAGGCGCTAGTGACCCATATTCTCGCTCTGGGGCGCGGTGAGCAGGGCCAGCAAACGGTGCACCGTGAAGGTTTCGCGCTGGCTCCCTTCATCGACAATTTGTGGCGCGCATGCGAAGCGCGAGCCGCCGCCCGCGGGCTTCGGGTGTCACTCGGCCTTTCTTCGGTTCAAGCATGGGCTGATCCCGCGCTGCTGCGTTCGATTCTGGTGAACTTGTGCGAGAATGCCGTTGAATATACCCCGCCGGGCGGAGCGTTGACCTTGGTTCTCCACGAAACGGCTGCAGAAACCGTCTTTTGTCTTGGGAACACCACGGATGAACTGCACCCCGACGACGTTGCAAAAATCTTCGATCGCTTTTGGCGAAAGGACCTTGCCCGAACGGGTGGGCAGCATTTCGGCCTCGGGCTATCGCTGGCCCGCAACTTTGCCGAGATGCTGGGCGGGAGCCTGACCGCTTCGCTGGACGAACCTCATCGAATTGTTTTCCGTCTCGCTCTTCCTCGGTCTCCTCGAAAAGAAATCACCGCCGCCATCGGGGTGGGTAATGTTGCCATAATCCATCCGCAGTAGAGTCACCCGCATTCTTCACCCGCCGGTTTTTTCCCGCCATGCCCACCCTTCCTGTCGCTCTCGCTCTCGGTGTCCTCGCGGCCGTTTCTTCTCCAGCGGCGGAGCATTATGAACGCCTCGCGGAAATTCCGATCTCCGGCGAAGGCGGTTGGGACTATCTCTCCGTTCAACCGGATCTGCACCGATTGTACGTCGCGCACGCGACGAAGGTTGTAATCATCGATACCCGCACGGACACCGTGCTCGGCGATATTGCCGACACTCCGGGCGTCCACGGCATCGCGGTCGCTCCCGGACTTGGCTTGGGTTTCACCAGTAATGGCCGGGAAAACAAAGTCGGCATCGTGAACCTCGCCACCCTGGAGACGCGCTCGAAAGTAGAGACCGGGCAGAATCCCGATGCGATTCTCTATGATCCGGAACACCTCGAGGTGTATGCATTCAATGGACGCGGCAATTCCGTCACGGTGTTCGACGCCAAAACGGGCGGTCCGATCACGACAATCCCCCTGGGCGGAAAGCCGGAGTTCGGGCAGCTCGATCCCGTTGCCGGTCGAATCTACAACAATATCGAAGACACCAACGAGGTCGTGGCGATCGACGACAAAACGCATGCCGTGGTTCAGCGTTGGCGGATCGGCGAAGGCGAAGAACCCTCAGGCCTGGCGATCGATTTGGATCACCACCGGCTCTTCGTCGGATGCAGCAATGCGAAGCTCATGGTGCTCGACAGCACGGACGGACATGTTGTCGCCACCATTCCGGCCGGCAAAGGCATCGACGCGGCGGCCTTTGATCCCGTGACCCAACTCGCGTTCACCTCAAATGGAGCGGACGGGACCGTCACGATCGCGCATGAGGATACGCCCGACACCTTCACGGTGATCCAAACGCTCACCACGCAGCGGAGCGCGCGCACAATGACGGTCGATCCTGAGACTCACAAATTGTACCTCGCCGCGGCCACCTTTTCACCCGCCGAAACGGGAGGTCGCCCCAAGATGATTCCCGGAACCATGAAGGTGCTGGTGTACGGTTTGACGAAATAGACCGGGCGGGGCGGTGCCCCCGGTGCGCCAGGAAAAAGGCCGACCGCGTTCCTTTCGCGTTTTGTTGATGCGGCGACCAGCATCAAGGGCCCCGACGCCGAGAATCATAGGGCCCATGCCGTGGTGCTCAATTCAAGGTGAGCCCTGGCGAGACATGCTGATCTTATCCTCGCGAGCATATCGGATCTGCTCGTCCGTACTTACCTCACGGTACAGTCCATTTTTGTAGAGGTAATTCGCGGTCTGGTAATAGGCGACCGTCTTATCCGTGTAAATCGGGGCCCGCGCCGTGAGCTCAAACGTCGTCGGATCGAAGGTGAACTCGGCAGAATTCCGCACCGGCGACAGCACGCTCAGTCCACCCTGCTTGTAGAATCCTAACTTCTGGTAGTTTCCAATCAAGGCTCGCCCGTGGCCACTCACTTTTCGCACGTCCCAACCATAAAAACGGCTCGCGTAGCTCCAGTTCAGCAAGCCCAGCAAGGTAGGCGCGTAATCCACCTGGCTCATCAACTCCTTCACATGGCCGGGTGCAATCTGGCCGCCGGGCGCGTAAATGATCAGCGGGATGTGATAATTTTGCACCGGCAGAGCGGACTTGCCCGCCACCGACGCACAGTGATCCGCGACAATCACAAACACCGTGTTCTTAAACCACGGCTTGGACTCCGCCTCCCGCAAAAATTCGCCAATCGCGAAATCCGTGTACTTCACCGCGCCCGCCCGGCCGGAAATCTTCGAGGGCAGGTCGATCTTGCCGTCGGGGTACGTAAACGGCCGGTGATTCGACGTCGTCATGACGAAGAAATGAAAGGGCTTGCCCGCCGCCGCCGCCGCGTCCGCTTGCTGCGTCGTCCAGCGAAAGAGATCTCCGTCACAGGCGCCCCAGGCATTCGCGAACGTAATGTCCTCCTTCCGCACCCCGGTGCGATCGACCACGCGATAGCCGTTGTGGCCGAAGAAATAGTTCATGTTGTCGAAATACCCGTAACCGCCGTAGATAAACGCCGTATCATAACCGCGGCTACGGAAGACCGAGCCCAGCGTGAACAGATTTTCGTTGTGCGGACGTTTCACCAAGGAACGTCCCGGCGTCGGCGGAAGCGCCAGCGTCAACGCTTCCATGCCCCGGTCCGTGCGCGTACCCGTCGCATAGAGCTGGTCGAACACGAGGCTCTTCGCGGCGATCGCTTCCACGTTCGGCATCAGACGCGACGCCCGGTTGAAGATGCTCAGAAAATCGGCGCTCAGGCTCTCAACCGTGATTTGAATGACATTCGGATGCAGCTCCTCGCCTTCCGACCGCACAAATCGCAGGGTGTCGTGCGGCTCGGCCGACAGCGGCAGGCTGTGATCGATCGCCAGTTCCGCCCGGATGGTTTTAAACGCCTCATCGATCCCGACCGTCGAATAGAACTCGTCGTAATCGAGATGGTTGGCCCGGAACGCGGCCACAAACGACCACACGCCATCCTTCCCGAGTTCACGATTGTAGTTATTCGCAAACTTCGGCTCCTGCTCGGAATCAAGCAACAGGCCGACCGCCACCGCCACGACGATCCAAACCCCACCCGCCAGCGCTCGTTGCCGGAGTGTTTCAGGTTTTGCCGCAAACCAACGGTCAAGGAGCCTCGTTCGCCAGAGCAGCACTCCGCCCACTATCGCCGCCGCTCCCAGCCCGCCAAAGATCAGAGATAACGGATAGGACTCCTGAATGTTCTTCACGACCTCCTGCGTGTAAACGAGGTAGTCGACGGCGATGAAGTTGAACCGCACGCCAAACTCATCCCAAAACAGCCATTCGGCGACGCCTCCGAACAGCATCAGGAAAAACGCAAAAAGCAGGCTGGCGTAAGCCGCGCTCTGGCCCCAGCGCCGCTGAAAAAACTTCGCTGGCAAGATGATCAGCAGGAACGCGAGCGGCAACGCGAACAACAGCGCCGCTCCCATATCGTAGACCAATCCAATGGCGAACGCCGCCAGCAAACTCGAATCGACGCTCACCACGGGCCAGGCCTTGACCAACAAAGCGATCCGCGTGAGCAGCGCGACCGTCGCAAATAATCCTACGAACCAGAGCAGCCCGCCATCCCGACGGCCAGTCGCGTTACGAATCCAGGGGAGTATTCTCATCAGCAATAGTACGGCGGCCGATCTGCGGCACCCCAAGATATTCCTCCGGTTCTCCCCGATGACAATCCTCCACTCACCTCTCGCTCGAATTTTTGCCCGAGCGCCCGACCGCCGATTTTAAGCGTGCGCACGAGCCCTCCTTCGTGTGAAACCGAGATCCTCATGGCGGATTCCGCAAAAAATTTCACCTTCATCTGCGGTGTGGACGATTTTCTGGTCGGCCGGGTCGGAGCGGAGCGTTTCGCGGCTCTCGCGGTCGAAGTCCCTGACGAATTTTCGCGGGAGGTATTAAGCGGTTTTGCCGCCAACGTCGGCGAAGTGGAGACGACCGTGAATCGTTTCCGCGAGTCCGTGCAGACCGTATCCATGTTTGGCGCCCGCCGGATTGTTTGGTTGAAGGACGTGAATTTTTTCGCCGACACCGTGACGGGCCGCGCGGAAAGTACCTTGAAGTTGGTCACGGATCTCCAGGAGATATTGACGACAATCAATCCGGCGGAGACCGCCGTGCTCATCACGGCTTCTCCGATCGACCGGCGGCGCGCGTTTCCCAAATGGTGCGAGAAGAACGCTGACTTTACACTCGTGGGAGGTGACGCCGGCGACGGTTCGGCGCTCGAGGGCGTCGTGCTCGCCGAAGCCAAAAGTCTCGGCGCCACTTTCGCACCTGACGCCGTCGGGCTCTTGCTCGCCAAAGTAGGCGCGAACACACGGTTGCTCGTGGCGGAAGTGCACAAGCTCGCCAACTACGTGGACGAGGGAGAACGAATCGAGGAGGCTCACGTCGCCGAACTTACGCCCAACGTGGCGGAGGGAGACTTCTTTGAGGCAGCCGAAGCGTTCTTTAGCGGAGATCTAAAATGGACGCTCGCCGCACTGCAGCGGCAGTTCTTCGCCGAGCCCAACGCCACGCGTCCGATCCTTGCCGCGCTGCAAAATCGCAATCGCATCCTGCTCCAGGTCCGAGCCCTGGTTGATGCGGGTGAGGTTCGGGTTGGCCCGCGAGGTTTGGATGGCTTGCCGAAAGCAGCGGCCACCTACGCGTCGCATTTCGTCGGTGCGACGGAGAAGAGCTCGTACAATCTCTTCACTCAAAACCCGTGGTACGTCGGAAAACTCGCCGGGAGCGCAAAGCTTCCCTCTCTCCGCCGGCTGATCGACAATCAGCAGGAGTTCATTTCGGCGTTTGAGGCGATTATCCAGCGACCGCATGAGCAGGAAGAGGTCATGCGCGAGATGGCCGTCCGCTGTCTGGCCTCGGCATAGCTCGAAATTACTTCACGCCGCCGAAGACGGTGAACGGGGCTTTTCGCCAGAAACAGTCGGGCTCCGGAAACCCCGCCTCCTGCAAGAGCCGCATTTCCGTCGCGACCGGCGGATAATAATCCTCCGTCGCCCAGTTCGCGAAGTGCTGACGAATTTGGTCAGGCGTTGCGCCGTTAGTCGCCATGAACGCGGCCCACTCGGCGAACGCCGCGTCGCGCACCGGAGGAATAGCGGTCATCACACAATCCGCGTTGGCGAAGATCCCGCCGGGCCGCAGGGCGTGTGCGATATTGGCGTAGATTCGGCCTTTGCGCGTCATGTCCTTCACGTGGTGCAACGCAATGCACGCCACCACCGCGTCACACGCGGGCAGAGGGCCGTCGAATGATTGTTCGACAAAGCGAATCCGCGGCTCGAACGGCGCGCAACGGCTTCTTGCGGTCGCCAGCATCGCTGGGTCTGTATCCCAAATCTCGATGCTCGCGCGGGGGAACCGCTCCGCCACCGCGGCCGCGAGCGCACCCGTGCCCCCACCCAAATCCAGCACGCGTGCGTCGGCCGGCAGGCAGCTCGCGAGCAGGCTTAGCTGCACCGCTCGCATTTCGTCGTAGTGCGGAATCACCGTTCGAATGAAACGGTCGTAATCCTCGATCTTCACCTGCAGATGTTCCGCCACGGAATGAGCCATCGCGCGACGCTGATGGCCCCAGGTTTACGCCGCAAGTCGTAGGACACGCCTCACGCGCAACGAGACTTGCCCACAGCGCAGCCCAGCGGAAAGCTGGCACATCATGTCTACCTTGCCGCTCCAGTTCGCCAACGTCACCGTCATCACCAAAGCCAACGTCTACTTCGACGGGAAAGTCGTCAGCCACACCGTGCTCGCGGCAGACGCGTCGAAGAAAACCCTCGGGCTGATTTATCCCGGCTCGTTCCACTTCGGGACGGGCGCCCCCGAGCGGATGGAAATCGTCGCAGGGAGCTGTCGCGTTACGCTCGATGGATCAACCAGCATCGTGGATTACGCAGCCGGCCAGCATTTTGACGTGCCCGGAAAATCCGGCTTCACGATCGAAGTCGCCAGCGGGATTTGCGAATACATCTGCTCGTTCCTGTAAAGGATCGATAACCGGTAGGGCGAGTCCTCCGGACGAGCCTTCCGACGCGTACTACCGAGCACGGCTCGTCCGGAGGACTCGCCCTACCCTCAACGCGAACCGAGCGGATGGAATTGTCGCGGGAAGCTGTCGCGTGACGCTCGATGGATCAACCAGCATCGTGGATCACGCAGCCGGCCAGCATTTGACGTGCCCGGAAAATCCGGCTTCACGATCGA
>JBDSSD010000003.1:0-86438 GCA_039928945.1 Opitutus sp.
TGATTTTGTTATATCTATTTATACTTTATTGGTTGTTCTATCTCACTTATAACAATACAAATATTCGGTTAACGAACGAGTTGTGTTGTCGAGCAATTGGCGGTTCGAATCCCCGTGGGGACGCCAATTTACAAAAGCCTGCTGCCCGATAGGGGTGGCAGGCTTTTTGTTGAACGTCGGCGACGTGGTGCGGGTACAGCGATGTGACGGCTACCCGCGGCACGCCGGTGCGCATCGAATCTCACCGCAGGTCGGGAAATCGTGCGTGTCAACCGTCGTGTAATGCAAGTCGGGTGAAACCTCCCGGCGCGGCGCACGTCTGAACTCCGATCCGCGATCCTCCGGTTCATCGGCCGGCCTTCAATTTGGCTCAGCGTGGGATGCGGATTGTAGGGGTCGTCATCACCATGCAAACCAGCTCTCGTCCTTCCGCCGCCTCACGCGGCCTCTCCTCTTCAGGATGCGAAGAGCGTGCTTCCAAGGGGGTGCCTCCGCGTTGGCTTGTCCGGCAGACGGCACTCGAACTGGCCGTGTTCATGATCGTGGTGGTGGGTGCGCTTTGGATGTTCAGTGTTCGGTACACGGTCGTTGATGTAGATCGGCTGACCTCCGACCTGCAGGATACGTCAGCTGGCCCGGCGCTGATCCGCTGATGCGAATGGCCCGGTAAATCACGGCGTCCCCATTTCAACGGGATTTGAGCAGGGTTTCGAGCTCTGGCCAGGAACGGGTGTTTAAAACGTCGGCCTTCTCCAAACCAGCGCGCCGCGCCTGATCGATACCACAGCGTATGTAATCAAATTCGCGCACGCTATGGGCGTCGGTGCAGATTGCGATTTTGACGCCAGCGTCTCGCACGAGACGAGCGTGTTCGGCCGACAGATCAAGTCGGTCCGGGCTCGCGTTGATTTCGAAGCAGCACCCGCGAGCGCGCGCATGTTCGATGATGCGGGGTAAATCGATCTCGTAGCCGGGTCGTTTAAGCAGCAGGCGACCGGTGGCATGGCCGAGAATCGAAAAATAGGGATTGTCCATGGCCCGAAGGATTCGCTCGGTCTGCTCCTGCTTGCGCAGAGCAAATCGGGAATGGATCGAGCAAACGGTGTAATCCAATTCACGCAGGAGATCGTCCGGATAATCGAGCGTACCGTCACTCAAGATGTCGACCTCCGCGGACTTGAGAATTCGAAACCCGCGCAGCGATGCGTTGACCTGGTCGATAACGCGGATTTGAGTCCACAGATCATCGGTGCTCACCCCGCCGGCAATCTTCAGGCTTCGCGAATGATCGGTGATGCCCAGGTACTTGTATCCGCGTTTGCGAGCACCGGCGACCATCTGCTCAATCGTGTGAGCACCGTCACTCGACGTGGAGTGGGCGTGGAGTTCGCCGGCGATATCTTCAATGCTGATCAGCTCGGGCAGCTTTCCTTGGCCGGCGAGTGCAATTTCGTCCCGGCCTTCGCGGAGCTCGGGAGCGATGAACGGTAATCCAAGCTTTCGATACGCGGCCGTTTCCGAAGTCACCATTCCATGGACGCCGACCAACTTCGACCAGGGAGGATTTCTGTCCTGCAAGAGCTCAAGGTGAGCGTCGGAGCCGGTGGCCTCTATCAGTGCCGTGCCCCAAGTCCGGCCCGAGTTCCCGTCCAGCTTCACCGTCGGACCCGAGGAAAGTTGGAATGTCGCGTGGTGATCGGATTGATGGAGCAGGTTCGCGTGGCCACCGAAGCGACCGAACTTGCGGACGACGGATGCGAAATCGGCGGTCTCCACGACCAATGAAAGGCTGCCGACGACTTCGACCCGGCGCCGAACTTCGCCGGTGATCTCGACGCGCTTAACGCCGCAGTGATCGAGGAGAAATTTGCGGATGGACGCAGCGAGTTCGTCGGCGTCGACCAGAAGCAAATCATGCTGCGGCACGAGCGCCTGTCGCACGTGTTGCTCGAGCCGGGCGCCGAGTTTTGCGCCGAGCTCGCCGCTTTCGAGCCTGGCTTTGAGTTCAGGAACCGAGGTAATGCCGAGCTTTTTGTAGATTTGAAGAACACGGTTCGGGTCGAGTTTTGGATAGTCGCTGATGGCGGCCAACTCGGGTGAGACCTCCGAGCGCAGCGCTTGGAGCGTGGCGAGCTCTCCGCTGGTCACGATTTCCCGAATGGCGCCACTGATGCCTTTGCCGATTCCGGGCAGCTGCGTGAGATCGGCATCGCGCAATACCAGTTCCTGCATGCTTTCGCCGGCTGCCGCGATCGATTCGGCCGCGCGCCGATAGGCTTTCACCTTAAACGGATTTTCTCCCTTGGCGCTGAGCAACTGCGCAAGTCGTAGGAGCGTTGACGCAATGTCCGCGTTGGTGAGCGGCTGCCGTGATGGTTTAGAAACCGTCGGAGTTGGGCGCGGAGAACGAGCGGCAGCCATTCCGAAAGCTAAACGACCCGGTGCAAAGGCAAACCGCGGCTGCGGTTCCCCTTGAACGGCCGTTTTCGCTTCAACTCTGAGATCGCGAAACGCGCCACGACGAGGCGCTCGTTCTACGTGCAGCGCGGGGAACGAAGGGAGGGCTTAGATTTCGCAGTGGATTCGGACGAGCCATGGCCACATATTCCACGCGCTTTCTCCAACCCCGCCTTCGCGCCATGAAAACACGCCTACTTGCCTTGTTCGCAGCTTTACCCGCGCTGGCGATGGCTGCGCCAGACGTTCCTGGACTCTCGTTCTCCGCCATGAAAGTTGAGCTGCCTGCACTTTCATTGACGGAATACACCAAGCAGTTGGTCGGTGAGCGGATATTTGCCAATGCTCCGGTGATGTCCGGTTACACTCCGATTGCGCACCGCACCGTGGCCCCAAAACTGGGATCGAGAATGCCCATCATTGTGCCGCGTGAAGGCATTGATCCAAGCATGGTAGCGATCCCGGATTCGAAGGCTGTCTACAAGCTGACCATCAAAGATCCAGGCGTTGAGCCGATCAAGTAGGGCTGAAAACCAGCGTTGGTTTGGTGGTTTAGTGACGAACGGCACGGTCAGTTTGGGCGCGTTCGGTTGGGTAGAATGCGTTCGGCATCAGCACGGTGTTGCCTCACGAGCGTACGACTTCGCGGCATAGGGTGAAGATTGTGGGGATTTATGCAGGCGCTTGAGCCAGCTTCAAATTGGACACGGCGGCCGGTCGGTACTTTCTTCAGGCATCCCTGAACTCATGAAGAATTTGCTCTGGATCCTGACGTTCGCACTGGTCAACGCCACGCCGCTCCGTTCCCTCGCCCAGCCAACTAACGACATTTCAAGCTGGTTCGAAGCAAACGCGGCGTGGGCGCGTGCAGAGTCGGCGTCGGTTGGGTCCGACGGGCGATTCCAAGTTAGCCCGTCTCCAACGGGACCGTTGTTATACTTTACCGGGTCGCCGGGCCAGGGACCCCAACTTCGAACGCATGCGTACACCGGCGACTCTGTGATTCATTTTGAATTCCTGCTCACGCCCGAGGCGCGGGCGGGCGTGTATTTAGAAGGCCGTTACAAGATCGAACTGGGCGCCCAGAACATGGGCCAACTGGGCGCGCTTCAGGAAACCAAGTCGGCAAAGGGCACGGGAGGGGTTGCGCCGGCGTTAACGCCAGCAGCGGGCGAGCCGGGAAGCTGGCAGACCGTAGAGGTGAAGTTTCGTGCTCCGCGCTTCGATGAAGCGGGCAACCAAACGCAAAACGCGCTGATCCTCCAAGTGGTGATCAATGGCAAGGTCGTGCAGTCGAACACCGTTCTGGCCGGCCGCTCCCAAGGCACGGAGTTCGGTTGGGATGACGCCGGAGGACCTACAACCCTCTCGGTGGACGCCGGCAGCATGGCGATTCGCAACTTCTCGATTCGACGCGCAGAGTTTGAGGCGGTACTCGTGCCGCAGAAGAGCGGCGCGGCGACAAATACAGCCAAACTCATCGATTTCGTGAAGCAGGGAGAAGATCTGTTTCGCGGACTCGGATGCGTAGAGTGTCACGCGATTCAGGCCGATGACCCAGCCGTCAAAACGGGCCCCAATCTTTACGGGTTGTTTGCGCTCGAGCCGCGGGACCGCGTTATCGCAGGCAGCGAGGGACATCGATTCACCGTCAAAGCAGATCGAGGCTATCTTCAACGAAGCGTGCGGACCCCGCAGGAGGAGTTGGCGATCGCCGAACGTGGCCCGACGACAGGACAGCCATTTCAACCGATCATGCCACCGTATGCCCCGACGGTGCTGAGCGACGCTCAGATCGACGCGATCGGATCGTTCCTTGCAACGCTCAATGAGCCGGCCAGGCAAGGGCCCGTGATCCGACTGGTCGAACAGAACGGGCCGAAAAATTACGATCCGATGACGGATCGATTGCAGCTGTTGGTGAATAGCACCGTGAGAATTCAGCGCGGACCGATGGACGGCGTGTCTGGCCGCGCGATTCATGTCGGGCAGCCGAACGGCATTAATTACAGTTTCGACCCGCGCGTGCTCGCAATCGCGAAGATTTGGCAGGGCGGATTCATTGATGCCACCGGCGAGTATCTGAATCGGGGCGGTCAAGGGTTCAAACCAGGATTCGAAACTCGCGAAATCGAGCTCGGCAAAACCGGTGTCTTGCTGGCGCCGTTGAATGCGCACAATGAGCCGATCGATTTCGCCTTCAAAGACGCAAAGCTTCTCGACGGAGAGACGATACGCCAGGCGTTGAACAGCCCGCGGGATCATCTCCAACGCGTGGCAGACGTCGGGGCGCAGTTTCTAGGCTATGATCGCAATTCGACCGATCCGCTGGCGGCGCCCACGTTCAAATACCGAGTCGCGAATAACACGATAGCCGTGCGCCACGAGTTCTTGGATACGGGCGATGTTCGGTTGATTGTCGACGGTGACCTGGCGGCGGCGCAATCGTTTGTGCTCAACGAGTCGGTCTTGAGCGGGATCAAGGTGAGTGCGGGGGAGGTGAGCCAGGGGCGTTGGACGCTGCCAGCGGGCAAACACGTTGGGGAGATCGTGCAGGGGAAACTCACGATAGTCGCGAAGCCGTGGCGGCCCGCGGTCTCGACGTTCAACTACCGCAGCCAGCCACTCGTCACCGAGCAGTCGAGCGCAACGCTGCCGAAGGGGTATTCGTCTGAAACGTATCTTGGACCTAAAGATAATTTTGGTCGCGATCAGTTGTTCGAGCCGCTCGGTCTTGCGGTTGCGCCTGACGGCACCCTCGTCATCGCGACGCGCACGGCGGGAATTTGGCGGCTGGTTAAAGGAGAGTGGCATCTGTTTGCCGAAGGATTGTTTGATAGCTTGGGAGTACAGGTCGAAGATGAGCACGGCTTGCGTCTCGTAGCGGGTCAGAAGGCGGAACTCACTCGAATCACCGACACGGATGGCGACGGTCTGGCCGATCGTTTCGAGACGATGACTGATGCGTTCACCTATCATGGGAATTATCACTCGTACCTGCATGGCCCGGTGAAGGATTCGAACGGAGACTATTTCATTACGCTCAACTTGGATGACGCGGGCCAGGTGGACTATGAATACCGGGCCAACGGTAAATACATGGGAACGGGAGGAGGTTTCCGTGGATGGGCCGCACGAGTACCCGCGAAAGGCGGCTTCGAACCGTGGGCAAGCGGCATGCGAAGTCCGGCGGGTCTGGGCATCGCACCGGATGGGCGACTTTGGTACGCCGACAACCAAGGCGAATACGTCGGGACCTCGAAGGTGTTCCTCGTCAAGCAGGGTGCATTTTATGGACACCCCGCGGGGTTGGTGGATCGAGCGGGAATGACGCCGTCGTCGCCAGAGATCGCGTGGGAGAAAGTGAAAGATCAACGCGAGCAACCGGTCATCCTTTTACCACAGAACCGGCTGGCCAATTCACCCGGTAATCCCGCGTGGGATACGACAGGTGGGAAGTTTGGCCCGTTTGCTGGTCAGATGTTTATCGGCGACCAAACCCAATCGGATTTGATCAGAGTCATCACGGAAAAGGTCGGCGCTCACGAACAGGGAGTGGCGATTCCGTATGCCGCGGATCTTCAGTCCGGAGTGATGCGGCCGTTCTTCCTTCCAGACGGCAGTCTGCTGCTCGGTCAAACAGGGAGGGGCTGGCAGGCGAAGGGCGGTCGGGTGGCGAGCCTGCAGAGACTGACGTGAGACGGAAAAACGGTTCCGCCAGCCATTCACCACGTGTCTGCGGTTCCTGGTGGATTCGAAGTTCGTTTCACTACTCCAATCCCGGTCGACTTATCCGACGCAGCGGTTCGGCCCGCGGTAAAGATCAAGTCGTGGGTTTACCGTGATGCGCCCGAGTACGGTTCGCCGGAACTTGATGAGCACGACGAACAGATCACGCAGGTGAAGGTGGGCGGCGATCACACGTCGGTGCGGATATCATTGGCGAAAACCGAACAGCCCGCGATTCATCCCGACCAGACCGCGCGCGTTTACCAAATTTCGGTGGCCGGGCAGGATTTGTGGGGCGTGAGCGGACCGGGATTTGAGGCATTCTACACGTTGTACGAGTTTCCTGCGGCCTCGCCGCAATAACTCGAAGTTCAGAATTACAACGCGAGGGAGGCGAAGTGTCGCCGGTGAGTGTAAGTGGGGCGATTGGACTGTCCGCACGGTAAGGTGCGCTTCAGAGGCCTGAGGTCCGCAACTTCCCTCGCCGTGCACCGTCACCCTTCCCACGCCCCGGGTT
This sequence comes from Opitutus sp., assembly GCA_039928945.1. Classification (GTDB taxonomy): domain Bacteria; phylum Verrucomicrobiota; class Verrucomicrobiia; order Opitutales; family Opitutaceae; genus Opitutus. Next base: position 6,704 of record JBDSSD010000003.1, read on the forward strand.
TCACGTCAGTGAAGCCAACAAGGAGGTGCGGATGAACGGGATTCCAACTCATGACGTTTCAAATTCGGCTGGTGTGCCTCGTGGTCTCGACGGCTTGCTTCCTGGTCTCGTCGGCCGCGTTTGCAGCAGACCGTCAAGCAAGCGGAACGTCGGTTTCCCTGAACTGGCTCGACGGAGCACCGCCGGCCTCGCTTCAAAGTGTGACTTGGGGAGTGCCTTGGCCGAAGGGCAAAGTGAGTGCGACCGATTCGCTCGTACTTAAAGCCGCCGACGGTCGATCTGTGCCCGTCCAAAGTTGGCCGCTCGCGCGATGGCCGGATGGCTCGGTGAAGTGGTCGGGTCACGCGATTTCGGCAGACAGCAGTGTCAAAGGACCGCTCACCCTGAGGTCCGGGCCGAGCGTCGGTGTAACGGCGGCGGTAACCGTCACAGAAACGACGGACTCGATCGAGATCGATACCGGCGGCCTGCGGTGTCGTATCAACAGAACAGGCATGAACTTGTTCGAGTCGCTCTCGATAGGCGAGCGCGTCGTGGCAAGGAACGGACGCCTGATCGCTTCACTCGAAGATCGCGCGCACTTTGAGAGTGATGGTATCCTGCGGGAGGAGCCGCTGGGCAGCCGCGTGGACCGTGTGTCTGTAGAACAGACGGGGCCGATCCGTGCCGTCGTGAAGCTAGAAGGTGTCCATGCGTTCAAAGGCTCCAACCGTGAGCTGTTGCCGTTCACCGTTCGACTGTACTTTTATGCGGGTACTGCACCAGTTCGGCTGGTGCACTCGTTCGTCTTTGATGGCGATGGGAACAAGGACTTCATCAAGAGCCTTGGCGTCGCTTTTACGGTGCCGTTCAAGGAGGAATTGCACAATCGACACCTGCGATTTGTCGGTGACGGCGAAGGCGTGTGGGCGCAGCCGGTACGGATGCTCCCCGGCTATCGGCCGCAGGCTGGGGCCGAGATCGCGACGCTGTATCCAGCGCATCTCGCCGGGGAGCGCGTGCCGGATCTGGCGGCGTTGACGGCGCAGGCACGGAATGCGCTGCTCACGGTTCCGGTTTGGTCTGATGCGAAGCTGACGCAGCTCGGACCGAACAATTTCACGATCTCCAAACGGACCGCGGCCGCATCCGCATCGTGGTTACACGTAACGGACGGACACCGCGCCCACGGCTTCGCGGTGATGGGCGACGTTTCCGGCGGAATTGCAGTGGGACTGAAACATTTCTGGCAGAAGAATCCGGCTTCGATCGAATTACTCGGTGGTGCGAAGGAAGCTGGGGAGGTGCGAGTCTGGCTGTGGTCACCCGATGCGCCGGCGATGGATTTGCGGCGCTATGACGATGCTCCGCATGGGTTGAGTGTGAACTACGAGGATTGGAAGCCGGGCTGGGGTGAGGCGCACGGCATTGCCAATACCTCGGATCTAACGCTGTGGGCGTTTGGAGCGATTCCAACGGACGCGCAGCTCGCGGCGATGGCCCGAGAGTCCGAGGAGACTCCGCAGCTGGTGTGTGCGCCAGAGTATTACCATCAACTTCAGGTTTTTGGTCGCTGGAGTTTGCCTGATCATTCCACGCCTGCGCTCGATTGGCTGGAGCACCAGGTGCAAGGCCTCGTGGACTACTACAAAGGGCAAGTCGATGAACGCTCGTGGTACGGCTTCTGGGATTTCGGCGACATCATGCACAACTACGATTTCGGCCGACACGAGTGGCGCTACGATGTTGGGGGCTGGGCATGGGTGAATACTGAGCTGATGCCCGATATGCTTTTGTGGTATTCGTTCCTGCGCACCGGACGCGCCGACCTGTACCGATTCGCGGAGGCGATGACGCGTCACACCAGTGAAGTGGACGTGTTTCACGTTGGGCCATTCGCGCCGTTGGGATCGCGTCACAATGTGAATCATTGGGGCGACGGCGCGAAGCAGCCGCGAGTTAGCCATGCTGGTTTGAAGCAGTTCTATTATTTTCTGGCTGCGGACGAACGTGTGGGAGATTTGCTCCACGAACAGGTTGACGCCGATCGAACGTACGAGGTGACGAAACCATTTAACGGCTCGCACTATGTGCCGACGGCCGAGAGTGGGGTGCGGCTAGACGGAAAACTCGAGGCGGCGCGACCAACAGCATTCGCGGCGAGATCTACGAGCCCGCGTGCGGTAATTTCCCAGTTCGACTTGGAGTGGCTCTGCTATGCGATGAATTGGACGGTCGAATGGCAGCGCACGGGAAACACGGCGTGGCGAGACCTTGTGGTGGCGGACATGAAAGCGATGGCGGCGGATAGCAAGGGTGGGAAATTCACCGGCGGTCGCTATTTCGATATGATCTTTGGCGGACCTGAAAATATGTTCGAGATGCAGCCCATGTATGACGTGCCAGATTTCTGGCGAGCATGGGCCGACACGTGTGAGTTCATCGGGCGAGAGGTCACCGGCAGCCAAATGACCGCACCGCGGATGCTGGCCTATGCGGCTTACGCGAAGCAAAGTCCCGAACTCGGCCGACTCGCGTGGCAAAAACTTATCGGAGAAAAGCTCCCTCCACGGGCGCAGCCAAAAGTCGTACGCGGTCCGAATCTCCTGCGTCCAGTCACTGACCCCGCGTTCCTGGGCGAGCCGGTCGGCTGGCAGTTACACGGCGTTGCCAGCATTCAGTGGGCGCTCAATGCAATCGAAACCGCCGAGTTGGCCAAACCGTGGCTGCCGCTCTGGGAAGGTAAACAGTAAGCTCTAAAGACTTGCTCGTTGGACGCAGGCGATAAGGCCGAGATGCGACGCCATGCAGACATCGTGCGTGCGAGCACGGAATGTGCGTCTCCTTTGATACCGTAGCCCTGAAAACCAAAGGGTCCGTGATAACCCGCGCCACGCAGACGCCGAACGAACGTTGCAACATCATAAGAACCGGCACCCAGCGGCTGAATGAGTTGGTCCCAATCCATCTTTTGCGTATTTCCCGAATCCGAACCGTTGATCGTGACGAACGCGAGATGTGGCAGAGCGGCGCGCAGCAGCGGGAGCGGATCGCGCGTGGAGCCTTCCGTTTTCAACCAATGACAGAGATTGAAGGTAACACTGACATTGGGCCGATCGATCTTTTCGACGAGTTGCACCGCGTCATCGAAATGCTCGAGCCAATAACCGGTGTGCGGATACAAGGAGATGGATTTGCCCGCTGCTCCCGCTTGGGCGGCAAGCTCGCGAATTTGTGTGATCACTACGGCTTCATTGGCGGGATAGGTGGCAGCGCGATTAGACGTTTCGCCTGTGCTGACCCGCTCGATAGCAAGCCAAAGTGCGGATCCGGCGAAGTGACGTGCTTCGAGCCAGCGTTTGATCGGAACGCTCACCACCTCTTGTCCCGCCACGAGAGTGATCACGTGGTAAGCCGTGTATAACTTCAGCCCAACGCTTGCGATCGCTGCGGGCGTGGCTTCGTCCAATCCGCCTCCGATGCCATCATAGCCCAAATCCTTGAGCATGCGCGCAACGGCAGCGGGCTCGCCATTCGCAATGGTGTCCATTGCGAAAAACTCGTTGGATGACGGCTGGGCGGCGTTAGCTGGCCCGCGGAATGAAAGCAGCAGAGCTATGACAACGATGAACAGACGTGCGCTCGATTTCATGCTGCTGAACGATGATGAACGCCGCTTCTGCTCTGGTGCAAACTTCATTAGCGCGGTGGGACGCTGCGACATGAATGCGTCGAGAGATATGGCGGATTGCAGCTGACGGTCCAGTAGGCGACGCGAATCTCGCTACCGGTGCCCCCGTCTTTCAGCTGGCGATTACGGAAACGTGGAGTCGTGAACCGCGAGCAGGCTGATCTTCATTTCAGAATGGCTTGTCGAGGTCTCCAAAAGTTCAAACTCCGCAGAGTGTTTCATGGCACCCGACTTCAGGTCGTGGTATTCAACCTTGTACCGCCCCGCTTCAACGTGTTGGCACCGGTAGGAAGTGAATGCAGGGAGATAAACTTTTCGCGCGAGTACCGACTGATCGCCCTCGACGCGGATCAGGTTAGCCAAGGCGTCCGTCGAGTTTTGAGAGTTATCCACCAAGACTTCGGACTGGCCGACACGGGGAGCAGCCGTGGGAGCGGTGAGTTCCGTGGGTTCGGTTGGCCAAGGCTGACCGTTGGGTGCAGAACTGGGTCGTACGTAGGTTTGACTGACCGTGGGGGCGGCGGCCGTCGGATAGATGACCTGCATCGGCGGCTTTCGAACGGGGAATACAAGCCAGCTGATCATGACGATGAACGTTACGGGTATGATCCAGCCGGAGCTTTTACGGACGAGATGCTCCTTCGGAAGGTCACGCCCGCCGGAGGGTGCTGTATAACGATCAGCAATACGGCCGCCAATCGCGCGAAGCGTTTGAATCGATCTCGTGCCGATTCCGGATTTCGCCGACAACGCCGCATCGTAAGCAGCGCGACGGCGCGGATCGCCCAGCACTTTGAACGCAGCGTTCAGTGCCTGCATCTGGCGGTGAGATTCGGTCGAGTTAGGATTTCGATCCGGATGGAAAACGAGGGCCAATGATTTGAACGCCGCGCGAATCGTCTCATCCGGAGCATCCGGAGGCACCTGAAGGATCTCGTAGTGTGTGGGCGTAGTCGACATGACTGCCGACTGCAGCGTCAGCCTATCATCTATCGATGCGCCGTGAACTTCCTTAAGCTGGAATCGCCTGGCCGGTAGACCACTTGGGGCGGTACCAGCGAGGCATGGCTAGCGCGCCACCATGTAAACAGCTATATCGCAGCAGCTAAGGTAGGGGCAGAGAACTGGAGTTCGTTTAGCGGTGCCGCGCCGAGGTAAGGCCATCTCAGCTAAAGCGCGGGTGCCGGGTCACCATGGACCTCCCGGCGTGCGTGTTTAACGCAGGCGCGCGAACGACGCCTGCAACAAAGCCAGATCCGACGCGCCCTTGGTTTTTTCTCGCGCCTTTGTGATGAGATCAGCTTCGAGTTGGTTTTTCGTCGGCCGGGATGTTTCGTAGAACACACCGAACGATCCAGGCCAGGATTCTTGCGCTAGTTTGAAGGCAGCGACTTCGTCCGTGACATCGTGTCGGGTCGCGTCTTCGGGCGAGCCGTCATGTTTCTTTTCCTCGATCAACTTGAAAGCTCCACCTTTCCGTGGATTTCCACCGTCGAACGCACCGGGGAAAAACTCAACGCACTCGGAAAGGATTTCCACCACGGAGAAGCCTTGGTGTTTTGCGGCGCGCGTCATCATCTCGATCATGTGATTTACCTGTGTCGCGTGACTTCGCGCGACGAACGTGGCACCGCTGTTGAGCAGGGTTCGCATCGGATTGATCGGCTGATCCATTGCGCCCGTGGGATCCGTTTTGGATTTAAAGCCCACCGGCGAAGTGGGGGAGGTCTGCTTTTTCGTGAGCCCGTAGACGAAATTGTCCATGATCACGTACGTGAGATTCACGTTTTTACGAGCGGTGTGCACGAGGTGATTCCCGCCAATGGAGAATCCATCGCCGTCGCCGCCGAACGTGAAGACGTGAAGGTCATCGTTGCCGAGACTGATACCGGCAGCAAATGGCAGAGAGCGCCCGTGAAGGTAGTGCCCACCGTGCGTGTTGACGAAGTAGGGGAATCGCGACGAGCAACCGATGCCGGCGAACGTCACGATCTTCTCGTGCGGATAGTTGAGTCGTTCGAGAACCCGGTAGAACGAGGCGAGCACCGCGAAGTCTCCACATCCTGGACACCAGGTCGGATGGTCTGCGGTTAAGGCCTTTTTTGTCAGTGGGGTGCCGGGAGCGGGTGCAGGGGCGAGAGCAGTGGAAGACATCGGACGAAGTGAGGTTATGAAAACGAAGTTGGGATGTGCGCGAGCTTAGCGCCGGGCGAGGCTACTCTCTGAAGCCGCGCCCAAGCTCGCATCAAGAGCATGGCTCTCAAGATGGCGCGCGACGCCGGAAACGATCTCGCTGACTTTGAACGTGAGACCATCCGTTTTTGTGACGCTCACAATCGCCGGGTTCGCATACCGAGCGCGTAGCATCATCGCCATTTGGCCGAACCCGTAGAGGCCTTCATCATTGAGTTCCATCACCACGATCTTGTGGAAGCGCGAGAACGTGTCTTCGAGTCCGTGAGGAAGCGGATGCAGATGGCGCAAGTGGAGGTGGGCGGCCTTCACCCCTGCGCTGCGGATGCGTGTCAGGGCCTCTCGACCGGGCCCCCAGCTCGAGCCCCAGGTAACGAGCAAAGCCTCGCCGGCGGAGTCGCCGTTGAATTCCGGCGCTGGCAGGGTGGCGGCGAGCGCCTTGATTTTCTCACGGCGTTTGGCCGTCATTTTCATGTGCAGAGCTGGACTGCCAGTGGGGTGTCCCAGCTCATCATGTTCAAGGCCCGTAACGGTGGGATATTTGCCCGCCTCGAGACGCGTACCCGCGGGAGCATGACGTGTGATGCGATCCAGCGGGTACGGCTTGTATTCTATGCCACGTGGCGAGAGATCCGGGCGGGGATCGACCATCAGTTTGGCCAAATCGGGTTCGTCGAAGGCTTCAATACGCGAAGAGAGACCTTGGTCGGTCAAGATAAGAACGGGCGTACTGTATTCGCGCGCGATCCGTGCCGCCTCGATTCCCACATAGAAACAGTCTTCGACATTTTTCGGCGCAAGAACGACCCGCGGAGTATCGCCATGGCTGCCGTAGATGGCCTGCATCAAATCGCTCTGTTCAACGTTCGTTGGCATGCCGGTCGACGGACCGCCCCGCTGCACATTGATCACGATGACGGGCATCTCCGCCATGGTTGCCCACCCCAGTGCCTCCATTTTCAACGACAGACCGGGGCCAGCGCTGCCGGTTACGGCGAGATGGCCGGTGTAGGAGAACCCTAGCGCGGTCGAGATCGCGGCGATCTCGTCTTCGCACTGCACAAACAAGCCGCCGTATTTTGGGAGCTCGCTTCGGAGCATTTCCATGATCGAGGACCACGGGGTGATGGGATAGCCCGCGCCATGACGAACGCCACCGGTGAGCAGCCCGTAAGTGAGCGCCATATTACCATCCATGGTAACTTGGGGTCGACCCGAGGCGGTTGCGCGATCGGCAGCTTCGAAACGGTAGAAAATATCGCGGAGGTTGTTTTGAGGCCAGGCGTAGCCTGCGTCGAACGCGAGCATCGCGTTGCGGAGGACGTCTTCGCTTTTGCCGCCGAACCGTTCTTTGACTAACGCGGCAAGCTTGCTGACATCGAGGTCGAAGATGCGCGCCAAGAGGCCGAGAACGAAGATGTTTTTGCCGCGGTCTTTTCCGGCCCCACCTACGGCCTCGACGGTGGCCGATGAAATCGGCACGGCGATGGCAGTGAACCGACTGTCATCGGCATGCGGCGTCACGTGATCGGCGTCGTACAGCAGTACGCCACCGGCGCGCAACGAGCTCACGTGCCCCTCGTAGCTATGTTGATAAAACGCCACCAGCATGTCGGCTCGATCGCCTGACGAGAGGATATCGCCCGTGCCCATTCGCACTTGGAAGATGGACGGACCACCGGAGATGGTGGACGGGATCGTCATGTAGGTCATGACATCCTGATCGCTTCGCCCGGCGAGGCGGGCGAGGAATCCGCCGATCGTTTGAATGCCGTCTTGAGAATCGCCAGCGAGGCGAATGACGACATCGTGAAGTGATCGAGGAGCGATCGCGTTGACGTCAGAGCTGCCGGCCGAGTCCGGAGAGTTGGGGCTTACCATGGAGTTAAGGGGGGCTGAACGGGGACCGCGCGCGAGCAACTTTGGCGCGAGACAACTTTTAAAGGGGCGTATTCAACGTGGTGGCTCGTTGGACGTTTGGCGAGGACTTACATGAGTTTGGGGTGTTTGCCGTCGGCTCTGTGTTCTTGAACGCATCCCAAATTTGTCTCAGGCGATTTGTCCGAGCTGGTTCGTAGCTGCAGCGCTAGAATGCAGGGCACATGTCGTTGTACTCGTCGTGGCAGCACCTGCGGATTTCGATTGATTAGCACTGAGCTTCGATGTGGATTAACAACATCTCTGGCTGTATGATCCGAATCGTGATGATCGAGGACCAACGCATGGTCCAACAGAGCGTGTTTGCTTCGATTGCAGAAAGGCTGCCGGTAAAATTGATGGGCGCATTTTGTTCCGGCCGTGCAGCGCTCGGTGATGTGCGCTCTTTACGCACCGCCGATATCGGGCTTTTGGATTTGAATCTTGGCGACGAGCAGGCGTTCGATTTCCTTCCCTCGTTGAAGGAGGTCGCTCCGAATCTTAAGTTGATCTGGCTGACCTCAGTTTCAACGGAATATCTTCTCTCTCTTGCGCTGCAGGCCAATTTGGAAGGCTTCGTGCATAAGACGGAGCCGATCGAAGTCTTGATCACCGCGATTGAGCGGGTTGCGGCTGGAGGGCGCTTTGTGAGCGGAGCGGTCGCCGAGATGAACGCCAGGTTTCGAGTGGATGCGAACCACTTTTCCAAGCTCCTTTCGGATCGGGAACAGGAGCTTCTTCGGTTATTGGGCAAAGGACTTTCGAATTCCGAAGCGGCTGCGTTGCTGGGCATATCGGCGAGTACGGTCCAAACTCACCGACGCAATCTGATGTCTAGGCTGGGTCTACACAACGCGACGGAGCTCCAGTCATACGCCTTGCAGCGAGGTTTTGCGGTACCTGAGCGGCTGCACGTTCGCCGTTAGCTGAATCTGCACCCATACCTTGGATTAGGTAACGGGCCTGCTCGCAACCGGAAGTGAGAGCCGCAATGTCAGATGAGCTGGCCTCCCCACCATGCATCACAACTTCTACCTTGTCCCTCTCTCATCGGGTCTGATCAACCTTGCTCTGGCGGGTTTCGTTTTTTTTATAAATCCACGGCGACGGCAGAATCGGATATTTTTTGTATTGGGGGCAGGGATTGCGTGGTGGAATTTCGGAACCTATATGCTCTCGCATATTGAAGATCCGTCTGAGGCACTTTTTCGTGTCAGGCTGAATCTAGTCGCGATCTTTATCTTACCCGCTGCGTTCTACCACTTCGCAGTAGAAACCGCGAGTAAAGTCGGTACCCGATGGAAGGTCAGGGCTGGTTATGCTGTCGCCCTGGTCTTTCTGGTGTTGGATTTCAGCCCCAATTTGATCGCGGAGGTTCGACCCCACTTCGGGCGGTACCGGCCCACTGCAGGCCCAGCATTTTGGGTGTTCTGCGGCGTCGTGTATCCGATTGCTGCATACGGCACGTTGTCGGCGTTGGTGAAATTCAAGAACACCGTCCCGCCTTCATTCCGGCGGTCCGCAAAAGTGCTGCTGATTGCAGTGGCCTTACTCTTCGTGAGTGGAATCCATGACATGTTGCCGGTCTTGGGTTTTGACCATTATCCAGGTACCAGCGCGCGCATCATAAGCTGGGGTACGTTAGGCTCCGCCATCTACGCTTTCCTTGTGGGTTATAGCGTGCTGAGCGAGCAGCTACTCGACGTTCGCGTGTCGATGAGCAGACATGCGGCGACCGTTCTCCGGTTTTTCTTCATGGGCGGAATCGCCTGTGCGCTGATGCTCTCGGCCAGGGTCATCTTTCCCAGTACTTATACGGAAAACGGAGTCATTGCGTCGCTTGCTGTCCTCCTAGTCAGCGTGATGGTCACAGCACAGTTCTTTCCAAAGCTCTTTGGTGCTTTGACCGGCCGGCTGCAGCTTGGGGTGCTTGGTGATCATTTCGAGTACCAGGACAAGGTGATCGCATTTGTCGAATCCCCCGTTGACTGGGATAACGCGCAGACGCTGCTCGACGACACGACCGCTTTGGTCGCGGAACAGCTCAACTTGAGTGCCATTGCCATCGCAATTGTCGGCGGCGACGCGAGAATTCGGGCTACGTCAACCCGCTCCACGGCGGATCGAGCTTGGTCAACTGTTTTGGCCGCTGACTCGCCGTTGATGAAATGCTTTTCGGTCGCTGGAGTCCCACAGATCGATCGTCGGAATGACTTTCACCACACGCCCGAAGAACAACGTGCTCGCGATCTATTAATCTCCGAATCGCTCGAGATTGCTTTCCCGGTTGGCTCACGCCCGAATGCTCCCTTCGGTATCCTTGTAGTCGGTCGACGCCGGGACCGGCGTGCATTGACCAACTTGGACACGGAATTGCTCGAGACACTTTGCCGGAAAGCGGCGGAGCGATTGGAAAGAATCGCGATCATCCACAATGAGGAGCTGCGTCAGGCGAGCACGGCGAAGGATCGTTTCCTGGCGAGCATCAACCATGAGATTCGGAATCCGCTGAACGGCATCACCGGCATCGTCAATATGCTGCGCGAAAACGAGACCAACGAACGGTCCAGGTTCCTCCTGTCCACCCTCGAGGCGTGCACTGAACAACTCGGCGCCACGATGGATGACGTTTTAGATTTTAGCAGGATCGAATCAGACAGTATCACGGTAACGAGCGATGAAGTCGATTTGATCGACCTGTTGAAAACCACCTGTGCCACCTATGACATCACTGGAACGAAGGTGATGCTCACTCAGCTGCCTTCGACCAGCGTCTTTATCAAGTGTGATGGTGGTAAGATTCGTCAAATCGTCTCCAACTACGTCGGCAATGCGATGAAGTACGGAGTGCCACCAGGTGGAAACGTGACGCTCACCTGTGATGAGGTTCGTCCCGGTGTGGCTCGCGTGTCGTTTGCGGTGATTAGTACCGGCCCAACTCTGGACGAGGAGGAAATTTCAACTCTCTTCACGGCGCTGACGCGGGGACGACGTGCCAGGGAAACGAAAGCGCACGGCACAGGTCTGGGCTTGGCTCTCTCGAAGAAGCTGGCGCTGGCACTGGGAGGAACGGTGGGCGTGACCAGTTCGGAGGGTCGCACCACGTTCTCGTTTGAAGCAGAGTTTCCGACCGTAACGGAAATGCGAATACCCGAAGCCGTGAGTTTGTCTCGGTTCGAGGGTTTTCGGGCACTCGCAATCGAGGACGAGCCGTATAACCGGCTGGTGCTCGGACATTATCTGGCGAAGATCGGCATTTCTCAGGTTTGGGCTGAAACCGGTCAGGCAGCGCTCACTGCCGCACGCGATCAGACCTTCGATGTTATCCTGATGGATTGGCTCTTGCCGGACATGGATGGCGCCGAGCTGCTGCAGCAGATGAAAAGCGTCCGCCAATCAGAGGGCCTGCCGCCCGTTATTGTACTGAGCGCTTATTCCACCACCAACAAACGCGCTGAATGCCTCGCTGCTGGTGCTTCGTCTTTCGTTAGTAAACCGATCGACTTCGCCAAACTGTGTGCCGCTTTCGAGCAATGCACTTTTGCTCCACGTGGGGGGACGAAAAGAAGTCATCAGGAGATTTCAATCGATGTTTCAGCTCTTTCCGCACTCACCGAGCGACCGGGAATCCTCGATTCTTTCGTCGCAGATGTGCGTAGCGCACAAACCAGGCTAATGGATATATGGCGGGCGGAACCGATTCCCGCCGCCCTTCTTGCGCATCGACTCCGAGGTCAGATGGCCCTCATTCACGCGAATGATTGCGCCGGCCTGCTCCAGCTGATGGAAAGATCGTTGAACGAGAAATGGCCGTCTCACGATGTGAAGCGGATTGTGGAGGACGTTGATCTCGAAATCGGTCGGGTGCTAACGGCGATTATTTGAGATGAAGTCGGTACTACAAATCGAACGCTCGCGTCGCCCGAACTCTTCGTCGAAGTTCGTGCGCTTTGACTACGATGAGCGCGAGTACACCAGTTCAGATTACCGCTGACGGACAGCGGAACATCTTGCGGATAACTTTCGCCGGCAATGTCACGTCCGCCGATTTGATCCAGTATCGGGCGGACTCGATGAAGGCTCTCGAGGCCTTGCGCCCAGAGTTTACGTTGTGCGTAGATCTCACCGACCTCGTAAACATGGACTTCGATTGCGTGCCGTACATCGAACAAAACATGGAGCTCGTCCGTGATCATGGAGTGAAGCTCGTCGTGCGGATTATTCCCGATCGCACCAAAGATATCGGCCTGAGCATCATGTCGCTTTTCCACTATCGGAGAGGCCTCAAGATGCTGACGGTCGAAACGCGCGCGGAAGCCGAACATCTCTTGGCTTAGTTGTCCGACTCGCCGCGCCCTACCGTTAGTCATTCCGCGTCCTCCGAACATTCTGTCGAAGGTCAATCGGCCGGCGCCGCTCGCTGCGGTTGAACCAATCCCGCCGATCAATCTGTTACAAGCGCGCGTTCTAGCCTCGATTCGCGCCCTCTTGTCGGAGTGCTCACGACCGCTGCGTATCACGAAGTTGATGCGCGTCCTCTCGGACCGCTTGCCAGCAGCCGAAAACGATAAGCGCAATGGCCAAGCCTAGAAACAGGAGATCGTCCCAGATCCAATGCAGGCTCTCCGGTCGGACATGATGGATGCCCAAAATTTGATGATCCGGCTGGCACGTGCTTGTTGTGCAGATGAGGTGATGCCATCCGAGAACCTGGTGCAGCACGATCCCGTCGATGAAACCTCCCAAACCAACCCCGAGGACGATCGCCGCCCGAAATAGCGGGTCAAGAAAGGTCCTCGTCACTCGCTCGTGCCATCGGCCCGACATGTCGCAGTTGGAGCGGCCTCGATTACCTCCAACAAAATCGGGAGCGGGCAAGTTGGGTTCCGTAGCCATTTGAATGTTGCTTCCATGGGGCTCTCTGTCGGCGAGCCGCAGACTGACGCTTAGCGCACACCGATCGGCCTCACCACGGGGCCGTTTCCCAACATGTCAGCTGGGAATGTCTCCCGTTCTATCGCGTGCGTTCGGTCCCGCGCTCCTTGCGACGAGACGTTCAACTTGTCCGCATCCGAGTTGAACCTTTGAGCGAGAGTCCCCTCGGTTTGGTTGACAAAACGCGCACAGCAACGGCTCCGGCTTGCGTTCCAAAACAAGAAATGCGCAGCTTACACCAAGGAACATCGAGCCAAGCTGAGTCGCTTTTGGCATGATGACCGCGCTTTCTCCATGAACGACCACCCCTATGCGTTCCTCGCGCTATTCCTCGTTGTGGCCGTCGCCTTTCCCCTCACCACGCTCACCGTGGCGCGTTTATGGTTTCGTTTTTTTCAACCAGCGAAACCGAGCCGCGAGAAGAACGACGTTTATGAATGCGGCGTCGCCTCAAGCGGCGATTCATGGATTCAGTTTAAGGCCCATTACTACCTGTATGCCATTCTGTTCCTGATCTTTGACGTCGAGCTGGTTTTCCTGCTCCCGTTTGCCGTCGCTTTCACCGGACTTTCTGCGGGTGCCCTGATCGTGATGCTCGTCTTCATCTTGTTGTTAGCCGAGGGACTCGTCTGGGCATGGCATCGCGGACACCTCGAATGGACATGAACGACGCGACCATCATCACCGCCGAACAGCGCGACGATCTCCGTCGGCATGGAATCCTGCTGACCAGCATGGAGGAGCTCTACAATTGGGGCCGTAGCCACTCGATCTGGCCGCTCAATTTCGGTCTCGCCTGCTGTGCAATCGAGATGATTGCCGCCTCAATGGCGAAGTTCGATATCGCGCGCTTCGGCTCGGAAGTGTTTCGGCCGTCACCGCGGCAGGCTGATCTCCTCATCGTGTCAGGCACAGTGACGAAGAAAATGGCTCCGCAGGTCGTCCGCCTCTGGAATCAGATGCCGGAACCAAAGTACTGCATCGCGATGGGCGCCTGCGCCATTTCAGGTGGACCGTTCAAACAGGGGTACAATGTGTTGAAGGGCATCGATCGGTTTATCCCCGTCGACATCTATATTCCCGGTTGTCCCCCGCGGCCCGAGGCGTTGCTGAACGGGCTGGTTCAGCTGCAGCAGAAAATCCGTGGCCAAGCCATCGCCGGTCCTGACGCGCCGCGACACCTGCGTTCTGACCAGTCCTGCGATTGCGACGTTCCTGAATTCGGCGAGCACGATCTTGAACCGCCGCACAATCCCGCGATCTGGTCGGCGCCCACACTCGTGCGCAAGGAAGCGCCATGAGCCGTTATCTGTCCTCCTGCCAACTTCCGTGTACGCTTCGCGCCGCTTCCGTGCCCCCGGACGATCTTGGCTGAACCTCGCATGGAAACCGCCGAACAGATTCGCGATCGCTTGCTCGTCCGGTTTCCTGGCGCCGACATTGCGATCGTTGCGAATCCGTCTCCGTCCGCACAAACGTCCTTGCTGTTGCCAGCGCCGCACGCGCGCGACATCGCCGGGTGGCTGCGAGACGAACGATCACTCCAACTCGACAGTTGCTCAAACGTGACCGGCATTGACTGGCCCGACAAAGAAGTGGTCGACACGGTCCGAACGACGGTCGCAGATCCGGCCGGCGGGCCCGCCAAGATCGTTGAGCAAAAAACGAAACGCATCCAACCTGGCTGCCTTGAGGTGGTCTATCATCTCTACTCCGTCGCGCTGAAGCACGGTCCTGTTATCTTGCGGCTGCGCACGGGAAACCGCAGCGATGCCGTTTCCCTGCCGTCACTCACGCCCGTCTGGCGGTCTTGCGAATTTCAGGAGCGCGAAGTCTACGATTTGTTCGGCGTGATCTTCGACGGCCATCCGGACTTGCGTCGCATTTTGATGTGGGACGGATTTCAGGGCCATCCGATGCGGCGGGACTACGTCGAACCCGATGATTACGAGTGGGAGCCCACCCCCCACGGAGAGGTTTTGGAAAAGGCGAAGAAACACTATCCGACGATCGCTCCGCCTGCCGCAGCAGACGTCGTCGTCCACAATGGAGGCGCTCCCAATCCATGAGTGTTTCCGACCTCCTGCCGTTTGGCTCCGATACTTCTCCGCTCGCAGCGGCGGGCGCCTCGCGCGTTCGTCCCGTGAACGATGAATTTCACGGCGATCTTCTCGAGGTTTCGATGGGACCGCACCATCCGTCGACCCATGGTGTGTTTCGAATGATCGTCACGCTGGACGGTGAACGCATCGTGAAGCTCAAACCGGTATTCGGGTACTTGCATCGTAATCACGAGAAGTTGGGCGAGAAGGTCAGCTATCTAGGTTCGATGCCGTACACCGACCGACTGGATTACCTCTCGTCGATGACGAACAATTGGGCTTACGCCCTCGCCGTCGAGAAACTTTCCGGGCAGATTGTGCCGGAGCGCGCTGAGTACGTGCGGGTCATTCTCGCAGAACTCACGCGCTTGCTGAATCACACCTGCCTTGCGGGATTTTTGATGCAGGACTGCGGGTGCAGCGGCACGCCACTGATGTACGCGTTCCGCGAGCGGGAAAAGATTCTCGATCTCTTCGAATCGCTCAGTGGCTCGCGCATGATGTGCAACTATCAGCGCTTCGGCGGATGCCGCGTTGACCCTTCAAGCGAATGGCTTGCCGCAGCCCAAAAGCTGACCGATGGCTACGGCGCATTCCTGGACGAGTATGAAGCTCTCCTCACGGGGAACGAAATCGTGATGGCTCGCACCCAAGGCGTGGGACGGCTCTCTTCCTCGCTCGCGGTGAACGCCGGCGTTACTGGCCCGATGCTGCGGGCGTCTGGCGTCAATCACGACTTGCGCAAAGTTGATGCGTACGGCGTGTACCCACGTTTCAACTTCCGGGTTCCGCTCGGCGACCATGGCGACGTTTACGATCGCTACATGGTCCGCGTGCTGGAGATGCGCGAATCGATTTCAATTTTGCAGCAGGCGCTGGGCGGAATTCCATCGGGCCCGATCATGGATCCGAAAGCAAAGTTGCGCGGCTTCCGGCCGAAAGCAGGCGAGGCCTATGGCCGGATCGAAGGACCAAAAGGCGAGATCGGCTTCTACTTAATCAGTGATGGCAGCCCCAATCCCTACCGCTACCGCGTGCGTGCACCGTCGTTCGTCAACCTCACGATCCTCGAAGATCTCTGCCTCGGTCACACCGTCGCAGACGCCGTCATCATCTTGGGCAGTGTCGACATCGTGCTCGGAGAGGTTGATCGATGAACCCTGCTCACAACTACGCGGGCGGCCCCGCCATCGATCAACTTGCCGGCCGCGCAATTTCGCGCCGGCCGGGATACGTTGCATCCGGATTGACCGGGTAAGCTCCACTTAACTTTCGAACATGCTTGGAACTGGAATACTTCAAGGGCTCGCAGTTACGGCGAAGAACTTCGTCGGGTCCTTCCATGATCCTGCACGCTACACCACCGTCGAGTATCCCGAGGTAAAACCAAAGCTGCCGGAGGCATACCGGAATTTTCCGTTCCTCGTCTCGGAAAACGCGACCGATCCGATGGGTACACTGCGCTGCGTCGCGTGCCAGATCTGCGAAAAGGAATGTCCTCCGCAATGCATCTACATCGAGAAGAGTCGTGACAAGAAACCGGATGCGTCCGGGAAGCTCCAGTTGTATCCAGCGATTTTCGACATCGACACGTCCGTGTGCATGAGCTGTCAGATTTGCGTCGAAGTCTGCCCGTTCGATGCGATCAAAATGGATCAGGAGTTCGAAATCGCGACGACCAATCGTTTCGAGTCGCTCCTCCTCAACCGCGAGGATCTCGCCAAGCCGAACAGCTACTTCCACGCACTCCATCCTACAGAAGCAGCCGAAGTAGATGCCCGCCTCGCAGCGGAAAAAGCCGCAAAGGCCGCTGCTGCAGCAAAAGCCGCTGCTAGCGCGACTGCGAAACCGGCTTCCGCTTCCCCCTCTGGTCCTACCATTGCGGCGTCCACGCCGCCACCCCAGCCGCTCGCCGCGCCCAGCGCGGAAGCCCAGACGCCGAAATCCACCGCATGAGTGTGCCGTCGCTTCCCGGCACCCTGACATCATCGAACGGGTGGGGAACCGTGCTGGCGCCGAGTTCGTCTGCCGCGATCGGCTCTTCCCCCGATTCCTGGCTCGAGCGTGCGCCGCTGATGCTGCGCGACTACGCTACAGGGTGGGTGCCTGAACCATGGCGCTGGCTGCTCAATCATCTCATTAGTATCGCGCTCATTCTGGCGGTCTTTGGGTTGCTGTTCGCTTTCCTGACTCTGGCCGAGCGCAAGATCCTTGGGCGCGTGCAAAATCGTCCCGGCCCCAACCGCACGGGCTGGGGTGGAGTTCTGCAGCCGTTTGCCGACGCGATCAAAATGCTGACCAAGGAGGACATCGTGCCCACCGCGGCTGATCATGTGCTCCATTTCATCGCGCCCGTCGCCCTGCTGGCATTTTCGATTCTGGCGTTCGCCGTCATTCCGTACGGCCGGTATTTGGTCCCCGTCGAACTCGATGCGTCGGTACTGTACTTCTTCGCCGCTGGAGCCGCCACCGAACTCGCCGTGTTCATGGCGGGCTGGGCCAGTCACAATAAATACTCGCTCCTCGCCGCGATGCGCGCTCTGGCGCAGCTCATCAGCTACGAGTTGCCGCTGCTCCTCTCCTGGGTTCCGGTCGTGATGCTCGCGGGAACACTTTCGACCACGCGCATCGTGGAGGCCCAAGCCGGTTATACCGGGGGCTGGGTTCCGCACTGGTTTGTCCTCACGCCATGGGGCTTCGCCGGCTTTGTCATCTTCTTCGTCGCGGCACTCGCGGAGTCTAACCGTTCCCCCTTCGATCTGCCGGAGGCGGAGAGCGAGTTGATCGCCGGTCATCTCACGGAGTATAGCGGATTCAAATACGCCCTGTTCTTCATGGCCGAGTACTTCGGGATGACTGCGCTCAGTGGCATGGCCGTCACGCTCTTTCTCGGCGGATGGCATGCTCCATTGCCGTTGCTCAACGTGATTCCGTCGTACGTCTGGTTCGCGATCAAGCTGCTCTCGCTGCTGGTCGCGTTTATCTGGATTCGAGCGACCCTTCCCCGCTTGCGCATGGATCAGCTCACCCGGTTCGCGTGGAAATTTCTGGTGCCGCTAGCCTTGATCAACCTGGGCACGACCGCCTTTTGGGCGCTCAGCGCAGACTGGCCCGGAGCCATGCAGCTCGTTCGCTGGCTCATTGCCACCGCGATCGTGATCGGTCCCTTCGTTCTCCTCGGTCGAACCCTCAGCGCGGGCATCGCGCCCCGCACGTATCGTTATGCGAGCTGAAGTCTCAATCAACCGAGAGGTGCGGTTCTCGTGATCCCGCTCATCCTGATCGTTCTCGTGACGCTTGCGACCGCGGTCGTCGCAATGTCACGGCGGAACTTGATCCACAGCGTACTGTTGTTGATTGGGACCTGGGCCGGCATTGCCGCGTTCTATCTTTGGGCAGGCGCTGAGTTTGTCGCCTTCGCCCAGATGCTGATTTATGTCGGTGCTGTCTCGATGGTCGTACTCTTTGCGGTCCTGCTCACCCGGCGATCCCGCGAAGACGCCACCCTCATTCCAGAGTCGTTGGGCCGGGCCTTCTCCGCGTTCATTGTTGCTGGATTAGCCTTCGGACTGGTGGCGTTTGCCGTTCTTTCGACGCAGCTGCCGGCTCGCAAGGGCGGCGCATCCACGATCAGCGTACAGCAAATTGGGACGGGACTAATGGGTTCGCACGCCGCTGCGCTCCTCGTGATTGGGCTCATCCTAACGGTCGCGTTGCTGGGTGCAGTGGTCATCGCCGCAACGGAACCGCGAGAGTCGGAGGAAGACGCACCGTGAACGTCACGCCACTGCAGCTGTGTCTGTTGTTTTCGAGCGCCCTCTTTTGTATCGGCCTCGCCGGCGCGCTATCGCGGAGCAACACCATTTTGGTGCTTCTCGGCGTCGAGCTGATGCTCAATGCCGCGAATTTGAATTTCATCGCGTTCTGGCGCTTCAGTCCTTCGCCCGCAGCGAGCACGGGCGTGATCTTCGTGATCTTTGCCATCGCCGTTGCGGCAGCCGAGGCGGCGGTGGGGCTTGCTCTCGTGATCGCAATTTATCGCCACCAAAAAAATATCCGGCTGCAGGACGCTACGCAGCTGCGCGGATGATGCCCCGATGTCACCGATGAATTTCGCATCGAAGACCGGACGCCACGGAGCGGGGGCGCGGCCATGAACTTCGCGGTCCAGCATCTCTGGGTGATCCCGGCTTGTCCGCTGCTCGCTGCCGCGATCAGTTTCTCGGTTCCGCGCCAAAATCGCCGGGTTTCTGCTGGCATTGCGATCGCGGCGATGATCGCTGCGTTCGTCTTCTCCACGTTCGCGCTCCGGCTCGCTCTCGCAAACCCGGCACTCCACCAAACCTTCAACTTCGGCTGGTTCGACGTTGGTGACAGCCGAGTGGAGCTGGGATGGCTGCTCGACCCGCTCACCGCAGTGATGTGCGTGATGGTGAGCTTTGTCAGCAGTCTCATCTTCATCTTCAGCCTCGGGTACTTGAAGGAGGACGCGAATTTTAAGCAGTTCTTCGGCTATCTGAGCTTCTTCGCGGCGGCCATGTTGGGCCTACTCGTGGCGAACAGTCTGCTCCTCCTCTTTATCTGTTGGGAGCTCGTCGGCGTGGCGTCGTATCTCCTTATTGGATTCTGGTTCCACAAACCCGAGGCGGCTGCCGCAGCGAAGAAGGCTTTTATCACGACCCGCATCGGCGACCTCGGATTTCTGCTGGGGCTGATTTGGCTCTACGATCGCAGCGGTACGTTGCTGTTTTTCGACGGCGGCCATGGCGTGCTGGAATCGTCAGTGCTCTCAATGCTGGCCGTGCAGACAACCATCGGCGGGCTGGCGGTTTCCACTGCAATTGGTCTGTTGCTCTTCTGCGGCGCTGCCGGCAAGTCAGGCCAGTTTCCACTGCATGTCTGGCTGCCGGACGCGATGGAGGGACCAACGCCCGTCTCCGCGTTAATCCACGCCGCGACGATGGTGGCCGCCGGTGTGTTTCTTATGGCCCGCGTGTACCCGCTGATGTCCGCCGATCAGGCGTTCGCCAGTGTGCCCGTCCACGCGCTCACCGTCGTGGCCTACGTGGGAGCGATCACCGCGTTGATGGGCGCGTGCATCGCCGTCGCGCAAAACGATCTGAAGCGAATCCTGGCGTTTTCGACGGTCTCGCAGCTCGGCTATATGATGCTCGCGATTGGCGTGGGCTCCTGGGTCGCGGCGATTTTCCATCTGCTCACTCATGCGTTCTTCAAGGCGCTGCTTTTCCTTGGAGCCGGATCCGTGATCCACGCGTCGCATCATGAGCAGGACATTCGCAAACTAGGTGGCTTGCGTGGTTCGATGAGGACGACGTTCGTCACTTTTGGGATCGGTATGATGGCTCTTTGCGGCGTGCCGTTTTTGTTTTCCGGGTTCTGGAGTAAAGAGTCGATTCTGCACGCCGCGCATGAATGGGACGGCTCAGTGGTCCCGTTTGCGGTGGGTTTGATGGCGGTCGTGCTCACGGCGTTTTACATGACCCGTTTAATGGCGGAAACATTCTTCGGCCGATCGCGTTCAGCTGCAGCGGAGCATGCGCATGAGAACTCGCGGGTGATGACCGTACCGTTGGTCGTCCTGGCGGTTTGTGCCATCGCGCTTGGCTTCATCGGAACGCCCGCCTGGCCGTGGCTCCAGTCCGTGCTCACCGGCGTGAGGATCGAATCAACCTCGATCTTCGCAGGTGGCGCTTTGATGGGCGTTTCGATTCTTCTGGTCGCCGTCGGAATTGGAAGCGGATGGTTCCTCTACGGTCGGCGGGTCCGGAGCCTCGACACGGCGCCCGACGCGCTTGGCCGCCTCGCGCCTCGGCTGTTTCGGTTCCTTGCCGAACGGATGAAGTTTGACGCGTTTTACGCCGCAACCGTCGGCCGACTCAATTCGATCATGGCGATTCTCGCAGACGGCTTTGACCGGTTCATCATCGGAGGTTTCGTCAGCGCGATTGGTTGGTTGGGCGAGTTGACCGGAAACATCAATCGCGCGACCGACGAGAACGCGTTGAACTCGGGGTTCAATTCGGTGAGCGAACGGATTCGTGCCGCCGGGAAGTCGTACTCCCGCGCCCAGACCGGCGAGACGCATGGATATCTTCGCGTCCTCGCCCTTGGCTTCGTCGTGTTGGTAATACTGGTTCTATCCGGAGGTGCTCGATGAGCGCCCAACGAAGACTGGCTGAAATCACGAGTGTCACCGGATGAGCTCGTTCCCGCTCCTATCCACGATCGTCTTCGCGCCATGGCTCGGTGCGCTCGTCCTCGGGCTGCTCCCGGGGCTCAGTGCGCGAGCGAGTCGGATCGTCGCTCTGGTGTTCAGTCTCTCAACGCTCGGCCTGACGCTTGCTGCGTTGGGGGCGTTCGACCCTCAAAATACGAACTATCAGTTCGCTGAGAATCATCCGTGGATCCCAGCCCTAAACGTCCACTACCACCTGGGACTTGACGGGCTCAGCCTGATCCTGGTCGCACTCACCGGGCTCATCGCCCCCGCGGGATTGCTGGCATCGTGGCGGCAAGAGCGGGAGCCGCGCTTCTTCGGTTTGCTGTTCCTGATTTTGCAAGGAGCCGCGCTGGGCGTGTTTCTGGCGCTCGATTTCTTTCACTGGTTTCTCTTTTGGGAGCTCAGCCTGGTGCCAGCCTTTTTCCTGGTGAAACTCTGGGGCGGGCCTGACGCGGCTCGAGCTGCGTATCAGTTTGTCATCTACACGATCGGCGGAAGCGCCTTCATGCTGCTCGCCTTCGCCGCCATCTACGTTGCGACCGGCACGCTGGATTTCACCGCCCTCGCTCAGATCGGCGCGGACGGCGCGCTTGCAGAAAACCTCAGCGCGTTGGGCGGCGTTTGGCCGAAGGCGGTATTCCTCGGAGTATTCCTTGGGCTAGCCGTCAAAGTTCCTTTGTTTCCCTTTCACACGTGGTTGCCCTCGACTTATGCCGAAGCCCCCACGGGCGCGTCGATGTTCCTGACCGGCGTGATGTCGAAAATGGGTGTGTATGGGTTCCTCCGAATCCTCTGGCCGCTCTTCCCGGCTCAGCTGCACGCCGCGGCACCGTGGTTGCTGTGGCTGGCGCTTGGAGGCGTCGTCCTCGGCGCGTTTGCGGCGATGAGGCAGACTGACCTCAAACGCATGGTAGCGTACTCGTCAGTCAATCACGTGAGTTACTGCTTGCTCGCGCTGTTCGCCGTCTGTGGTGCGTCCGCGGCCCACTCGAATCCGGCTGCCGCGGCGGCGGCGCTGAGCGGTGCGCTCCTGCAGGCGTTTAATCACGGACTCTCCGCGGCAGCGCTGTTCTTCTGCATTGGCGTGCTGGAGTCACGTCGAAGCGGCCACCGCGGAATCAATGATTTTGGTGGCGTGAGATCATCCGCGCCGTTGTTTGCCGGACTGTGCGGCGTCGCGATGTTTTCGTCCCTCGGGCTTCCGGGTCTCAACGGATTCGTGGGCGAGTTTTTGATCTTTCGGGGCGTGTGGGGACTGGCCCCTTGGGCGGCCGTGGTGGCGTGCCTTGGCCTTTTCGCGACCGCCTATTTCCTCCTGACGTTTTGGCAGCAGGTCTTTCACGGTCCCGCACGCCACGAGTCGACCACTAACCCGTTTCGTGATCTCCGGGCCGTGGAGGTCCTCACCATGGCACCTCTCGTGGTTCTGATGCTGGTCTTTGGCGTGATGCCTCAGCTGCTCACGGGATGGTTCAATCCGCTGGTTACCATGTGGGCCCGATCACTTGCTTCGCCATGAAATCGGAAACCGTCACGAACCGAAGTCGTAGAGCAACGCGAGAGATGCGCCCGGCGCGGAAAACTGCGCCCGCCTCTGCGCACCCACAGGCCGGCGGCGCCAGTTCGTACCTTTCAACGCGGCCGATCCGGTCGCTGTTCAATTTCATTCGACCGGTCAGATGAACGCTCTGCCTTACGCGATCTATGTCTCATTTATTGGGGCGCTCCTGGCCCTAATCGGCGGAGCGCGGTCGCCGGCCACGGCGCGAGTAATCGCTCTGGTCACCGCCTGCGTGGCTTGGGGAATTTCTCTCGTCGCCGCGGTTCAGTTTGTGCCGGCAGCGGGACTGCAGACGTTGATTGATCTTCCGTGGGTGCCGGAGATCGGAATCCACTACTATTTGGCGGCCGACGGAATCAGCCTCACCCTGATTCTGCTGACCGGACTCGCTGCGGTGGCGGGAATTTTATTTTCGTGGAATATCGAGGAACGCACCGGCGAATTCTTCGCGCTTTTCCTGGCGCTGATCGGCGGCGTTTACGGCGTTTTCTTGAGCGCCGATGCGTTCACGCTCTTCGTGTTCTATGAAATCGCGATCGTCCCGAAATACTTCCTGATCGCGAAGTGGGGTTCGGGGAATCGCGAATACGCCGCGATGAAGCTCGTGCTGTATTCGTTCGCCGGGAGCGCGCTCGTGCTCGCCGGGCTTTTATGGGCCTACGCGGCCGGGGGTGCGCACAGCTTCGCGCTCGGAGACCTGGCTGCCGCCGCGGCGCAGTTTTCGCGCGGTGAGCAGATCGGCATGTTCGGTCTCGTCTTCCTCGGGTTTGCTATCCTGGCCGGATTATTTCCGTTTCACACGTGGGCCCCGACGGGCCACGTTGCTGCGCCGACCGCCGCATCGATGCTGCTCGCCGGCGTAGTGATGAAGCTCGGCGCCTACGGCTGTCTGCGGGTCGCGATGCCACTCTTTGCCGCCGGCTTCCAATTCTGGCAGCCGACCATCGCGTGGCTTGCGATCATCGGCATCCTCTATGCCGGCCTGGTGGCGTTGGTGCAGGATGACTTCAAGTTCGTGATCGGCTACTCGAGTGTGAGCCACATGGGATTCGTGCTGCTGGGGCTGGCGGCGGCGAACGTGCAAGCGGTGAGTGGTGCCGTCTTGCAGATGTTTTCACATGGTGTGGTCGCCGGCCTCCTTTTTGCGGTGGTCGGTCGCATGGTTTACGAGCGAACTCGCACGCGGAAATTGGTCGAGCTGCAGAGACTGCCGCTCCATCGGCATCTGCCGTTTGCGGCCGCGGTATTCGTGATCGCAGGACTCGCGTCGATGGGAATGCCCGGGTTTAGCGGTTTTCCGGCAGAACTGACCATCCTCATTGGTGCCTGGCAGACCTCGCCGAAATGGGCCCTGTTCGCCGCGCTGGGTATCTTGGTTGCAGCCGCGTTCACGTTGAGGGCGATTCAACTCGCGTTCTTTGGTTCGACCGGAGCGACGATCGAAGGACGCGCGTCAACCGGTGGACTCGATCCCGTGAGGACTGATTCTGCTCCGGCCCCTTATCGGCCGATTTCGTTGCCGGAGAAAGCGGGCGCTCTGCTTCTCGTCGGCGCCACTGTTCTCATCGGGCTCAAGCCTGATCTGTTGCTGAACTTGATTAATCCTGCGCTGCAATCATCGCTCTTTCAGCACGTCCTCAAAGGAGGTGCGCCATGAACGTTGACTATAGTGAACTGTTTCGTGCGTTGCGGCCGGAGACGTCGTTGCTGATCGGAGCCCTGCTGATGCTGGGGCTGGATCTTACCGTTTTTCGTCAGCGCTCAAGTGCGGATCGAATGCGGCTCGCAGCCTTCATCGGGGCTCTCGCCACCGTGACCGCGATGATCCACGTGTGGAGTTTTGGGGCGCGCGGCGCCACCTTTGGTCAGGTCTTCATGTTCGATGCGGTTGCGGTGGTCGCGCGGCTCGGCCTTCTCGCCTTGCTGCTGTTGACGCTCTGTCTCGTGACCGCCGCACGGTGTCCCCGCCATCCGGTCGAATATCTCGCCATCCTGCTCTTCGCCACGATGGGTTTTCTATTGATGGCCGTAGCGCAGCAGCTGCTGCTGGCCTTCCTGGCGCTGGAGCTCGCGAGCCTTTCGCTGTACGTATTGGCAGGATATGACAAGAAACGGGCCGCGTCGGCCGAGGCGGCGTTGAAATATTTTCTCTTCGGCGGGATGGCGGCGGCGTTCCTCTTGTTCGGCTTCAGTCTGATCTACGGACTGACCGGATCGATCGAGTTGCCGCACATCGCCTCGAGCCTGGCGGCCCAGGCGCAAAGCCCGCTGCTCTCGGTCGCGCTGGTGATGGTTCTGATCGCATTTGGTTTCAAATCGGCCGCGGCTCCGTTTCATCTGTGGGCTCCGGACGTGTATGAAGGGGCTCCGACCCTTTCCGCCGCGCTGGTCGCGTCCGCTTCGAAACTCGCCGGCTTCACGCTCTTCTATCGACTGCTCTGGTCTGGTCTGGGTGGTGCGGCCGGCAGCGTGTCGTCCGGTGTTGGTTCCCCCGGTTGGCTGCCCGCCGCCGCCGTGGTGTCACTCCTCTCGTTGCTGCTTGGAAACATCGGCGCGCTAGCGCAGGGCAATGTTCGTCGGCTTTTCGCGTATTCGGCGATCGCGCACGCGGGGGCTCTGCTCCTGGGTGTCATGGCAGCAGGCCGGTCGGGCCCGGCGCCGCTCTTGTACTATGCCACCACCTATGCGTTCGCCACGGTGGGCGTATTCGGCGTCATCGCGATGATCGAGCGAACGGGGCCGTGTGACAAAGTCACGGATCTGGCGGGATTGTATCGCCGTTCGCCTGTTCTGGCGGGTTGCCTCGCGGTTTTCGTGCTGTCACTTGCGGGCATTCCGCCGTTAGCGGGATTTTTCGGGAAATTCGTAGTGTTCGCCGCCGCGCTGAAGCTGGGTGGAGTAGCAGGTCCAGCGGGTTGGCTGACGTTCCTGGCCATCGCGCTGAGTGCCGTGGCGTTGTATTATTACCTGCTCGTTTTGAAACAGGCGCTCGTCACGGAACCCGCCGCTGATCGAAGCGCGCGGATCGCCACACCGGCCGTTGCGGTCTTCGCACTGCTCGGGGCTGCCGCGGTACTCGTGGTGCTCGGCATCTGGCCGTCACTGCTGCTGGGTCGGATATAAGACGGAACCTCAACTCAGGTTCCTGGCGCCGGCGTTCCGGTGGGCGGATTCTGCAGATAGCGATGCATGCCTTGGGCGGCTTTGCGCCCGTCGCGGACCGCGTGCACGACGAGGCTCGGTCCGCGCACGGAATCTCCGCCGGCGAAGACACCGGCCAGACTGGTCATTTGATTCTCGTCGGTGGACACGCCGCCCCAACTGTTCGTGACGAGTTGCGCAAATTCACTCTCCGGCGGAAACGGAACGGGATCGAAGCCGTAAGCGACGAGCAAAACATCCGCTGCAATCTCGAACTCGGTGCCGACCACAGGCCGCGGCTTTCGGCGGCCGGTCGCGTCCGGCGCGCCCAGTTCCATTCGTACGCAGCGCACCGCAGCAACGGCGCCGTCCGCGCCCACGATCTCGCTCGGATTGACGAGGAATTCGAAGCGCGCGCCCTCTTCGAGTGCGTTCGCGTATTCTTTTCGGCTGCCGGGCATGTTCGCGAGATCGCGACGGTAAATGCAGACGGCTTCACGCGCACCGCAGCGCAACGCCGTACGCAGGCAATCCATCGCGGTGTCCCCGCCACCAAAGACCGCCACGCGCTTCCCGACCACGTCAACTGGCGGCGTGTCTGAAACAACGGACCCGACGTTTTTCTCGATCAGAAACGGAAGGGCCGGATAAATTCCGCGTAATTCTCCTCCCGGAATTTCGAGTGGCTTCGCACGCTGTGCGCCCACACCGAGGAAGATCGCGCGAAAATCCCGCCTCAGTTCTGCCAACGTGACATCCCAGCCGACGCGCACCCCGAGTCGAAACGTCACCCCGTGTGTCGCCAAAAGTTCGATGCGACGCTCGACCAGGTGTTTCTCGAGCTTGAACGCGGGGATGCCATTGACGAGCAACCCTCCGGGCAGAAGCAGGGATTCGAAAAGGGTGACCTGATAGCCGAGCTGCATCAGTTGATCAGCACACGCCAACCCACCAGGGCCGGAACCGATCACGGCGACGTCTATTCCGTTCGGCGGAGCCTGAGAAACTTCTACCGCCCCGTGATCAAAGGCGTAGTCATTGATAAACCGCTCGACGGCCCCGATCGCGACCGGGTCGGTCTTGGTGTTGAGAATGCAGGCGCCTTCGCACAATCGTTCCTGCGGACAAACGCGCGAGCAGATCTCTGGCAGATTGCTCGTGGATCGTGACACCGCGGCGGCCTCGATGAATTTACCCTGCGCTGCGAGGTCCAGCCACTCGGGGATGCGATTTTGAAGCGGGCAGCCCTGGACGCAGAGCGGGGCGGGACATTGGATGCAGCGACTCGCCTGCTCGCGCACGGCCGCCTCATCATAATGGGCGTAGATTTCGAGGAAGTCAGCGACGCGTTCCGTGGCGCTGCGTTTCGGCGGCGCTGCGCGCGGAATGGTCAGCCAGCTGTACTTGGAATTGGGTGTCGGCGGCGAAGGCACGGGCAACGAAGCTCGGCGGAACGAAATCCCGCCTACACCCGCCAGCTTTGCAGAATGCGTTGATAGTTCGCCCGCTCGAACGCAGCAGGATCCGGACAGCGACGCAGGTTCATCGCTCCCCGGAACTCGTCCACGCTGCGATAGCCGTGTCGCTCCATCCAGCTTCGCAAGCCGTGAAGGAGCGTGCCGAGGAGCCGCGGGCCATGCTTGAGCAAAACGGAAACCATTTGAACCGTATGTGCACCCGCCAGGATTGCTTTGATCACATCGTCGGAGCTGTGAATACCGCCCGTCGCGGCCATCGAGCCCTTCAGGTAGGGCGAAACAATGGCCAGCCAGCGCAACCGGAGCAGCAGTTCGGACGGATCCGAGAGCTTTAGCTGCGGAGCGACGTCCAGTTCCTCGATATCGAAATCCGGCTGATAGAAGCGATTGAACAAGACCACTCCCGCCGCACCGGCCGCTTCCAGCGTTAAGGCGAACTGGACTGGCGAGGTGTGGAACGGCGAGAGCTTCACCGACACGGGAATGTGCACCGCGGTCGCCACCAGTCCGACCGTGTCGATCATCATGGCTTCAACCGCGTTCGCGTCCAACGCCGGATCGGAGGCAAGTTGATAGAGGTTCAACTCGATCGCACTTGCGCCGGCCGACTCCATCCGCGTGGCGTAATCGGTCCAGCCGCCAGGCCGACAGCCGTTCAACGAGGCGATGACGGGTATCGTCAGCGCCGCCCGCAGGTCTTCGATCTGCCGAAGATAACGATCGGGCGTGAGCTGATATTCAGAGAAGGCCGGGAAGTACGAGGTGGCCTCGGAGTTGCTCTCCGCCGCGGTTTCCACGCTGTACATCAGGTTGCGTTGCTCGGCGTCGATCTGCTCTTCGAACAACGACCGCATCACGATTGCGGATGCACCCGCATCCTGCAGCTGACACGCGACGTGGACGTTGTCGGAGAACGGCGACGCGCCAATGACGAGCGGGTTGGCGAGTTTAAGTCCGAGGTAGGTGGTTTCGACGTTCATGACGTGGGGGCTGCCTGGTTATTCGCGTGGGCGGCCGGTTTTAGGGGTGGGGTTCCGTCCGCGGCAGACGGGGACGTTGGATGGGGCACAGCGGTCGCGTTAGGTGCGGCCAGCTTTTGATAGAGCGAGTAATGGCGGTGAACCTGTGCCTGCGCTTCCACGGCGAGCTCGGACGCGCGGGCTGGCGCGACGTTTTTGAGAATTCCAAAGCGGGTTTCGTTCGCGGTGAATTTCGCGAGATCGATCTTGGGCGGACCCGAATCGAGCTTGAGCGGATTCTCGCCTTTGGCGGCGAGCCGTGGGTCAAATCGGAAGAGCGGCCAATAACCTGAATCCACCGCGAGTTTCTGCTGCTCCAGGCCGAGGTGCAGCGGGAACCCGTGCGCGATGCAGTGCGAGTAGGCAATGACCAGCGCGGGCCCGTTGTAGCTCTCGGCTTCGCGCATCGCCATGATGGTCTGATTGTCCTTCGCGCCAAACGCGACGCGGGCGACGTAGACGTGGCCGTACTGCATCGCGATCAGGGCGAGGTCCTTCTTCGCCGTGCTTTTGCCGCCTGACGCAAACTTCGCGACTGCGCTTAACGGCGTGGACTTGGAGGCCTGGCCGCCCGTGTTGGAATACACTTCCGTATCGAGCACCAGCACCTTCACGTTGGCGCCCGAGGCGAGCACATGATCAAGCCCGCCGTATCCGATATCATAGGCCCAGCCATCACCGCCAACGATCCAGACGGACTTCTTGACCAAGTCGTCGGCGAGCGCCGTCAGTCGGCGAGAATCGGCATCGTCGAACCGGCCTAGCGCGGCGCGCAACACGAGGACACGAGCGCGCTGCTCGGCGATGCCGGCCTCGGTGCTTTGGTCGGCAGTGAGAAGCGCTTGCGCCAAATCCGGACCCACGCGCGGCATCAGCCGAGTGAGGAACTCGCGGGCGGTTCGTGACCGTTGCTCAACGGCCAGGTGCAAGCCCAGCCCAAATTCGGCGTTGTCTTCAAAAAGTGAATTCGCCCACGTCGGGCCTCGGCCCTGTCGATTCGAGCAATAGGGTGTCGTCGGTAGATTTCCCCCGTAGATGGAGGAACAGCCGGTGGCGTTCGCGACGAGCAAACGATCGCCCACGAGCTGGGTGAGAAGTTTGAGGTACGGCGTTTCGCCACAGCCAGCGCACGCGCCGGAGAATTCAAACAACGGAGCCATGAACTGCGTGCCCTTGACTGTACTCGCGTCGAGCTTGGCGCGGTCCGGATCAGGCAGCTGCAGGAAGAAATCCCAATTCGCCTTCTCACTGGCGAGGCGTGGCGGCTGCGGGACCATGTCGATCGCCTTGTGCCGGGGATTGGTTTTATCCTTGGCCGGACAGACCTGCACGCAAAGTGAACAACCGGTGCAATCTTCCGGCGCTACTTGGATCGTGTACCGCTGACCAGGGAACTCATTGGAGCGGAAGGCAGCGGACAGAAAATCCACTGGCGCCTCCTCGAGCTCCGTTGGATCAAAGAACTTGGCCCGGATCGCAGCGTGGGGGCAAACGAGGACGCACTTGTTGCATTGAATGCAGATCGACGCGTCCCACCCTGGAATCTCGAGCGCGATATTTCTCTTTTCAAAGCGAGCGGTACCCGTCGGCCAGCACCCATCGAGTGGCATTGCGCTCACGGGCATGAGGTCCCCTTCCTCCGCGAGCAACCGGGCCGTGACCTCCTCAACGAACCTAGGTGCGCCGCGGTACGAGGGCGGAACGGTGCCAATCGCACTCGGATCGACGTCGAGCGGGATTTTCACCTCATGCAGTCCCGCCAAAGCCGCGTCCACTGCAGCGTAGTTGGTCTTGACGATGAGATCTCCTTTTTTGCCGTAGGTTTTCTCGATCGCTTTCTTGATTTGTTTGATGGCGTCCGTTTGAGGCAACACGCCGGACAAGGCGAAAAAGCAGGTTTGCAGCACTGTGTTGGTGCGGCGGCCCATGCCGCTCGCTTGTGCAACCTGGGTGGCGTCGATGACAAACAGCCGAAGCTTCTTTGCGACCAGCGCATTCTGCCATTCGCGGGGCAGCTTCTTCCACGTGTCCTCAGCGCGATGCGGCGAGTTGAGCAGGATGGTGGCACCAACGGCGGCGTAACGCAGGACATCGGTTCGGCCGACAAATCCAAACTGGCTGCACGCGACAAAGTCGGCTTGGCGAATGAGGTAGGGCGCTCGGATGGGACGGGGACCGAAGCGCAGGTGCGACGTGGTCATCGAACCCGACTTCTTCGAATCATAAACGAAGTACCCTTGGGCAAAATTGGCGGTCTGTTCGCCGATGATTTTGATGGAGTTCTTGTTCGCTCCGACCGTTCCGTCGGCGCCGAGGCCGACGAACACGCAGCGGCGGACATCCGGCGCCTCGAGGTTGAACTCAGGGTCAAACGGCAGCGATGTCCCCGTCACATCATCGAGGATACCCACCGTAAAGTGATTCCTCGGTTCCCATTGTCCGAGGTGGTGATACACGGCGCGCACCATGCCCGGCGTAAATTCTTTCGAGCCGAGGCCATATCTGCCACCGATGACGCGCGCTGACCCGGCCAGAGCGGAACGGGCTTCGCAGAGAGCCGTCACGACATTCAGGTAGAGCGGCTCGCCGAGGGATCCTGGCTCCTTCGTGCGGTCCAGGACCGCGATCGCCTTCACCGTTTTCGGCAACACGGCCAGAAACGACTTCCAGTGAAACGGGAGAAAAAGCCGTACGGCAATGACGCCGACTTTTTCGCCGCGCGCGACGAGCCAGTCGACGGTTTCGCTGATGGTTTCGATGCTGCTGCCCATGGCGATGACCACCCGCTCGGCCTCAGGATGCCCGTGATACTCGAACAGATGGTAACGACGCCCGCTTACTTTCGCGAAACGGTCCATGGTCGACTGAACGATGTCGGGCAGAGCGTCGTAGAAGCGGTTCACGGCTTCACGGCCCTGGAAATAGACGTCAGGGTTTTGCGCCGTGCCTCGCAAGGTGGGCTTGTCCGGCGTCATCGCCCGGGCGCGAAACGATGCGAGATCCTGCTCATCGATCACGTTCCGGAGATCTTCATCGGAGAGTACAGCAAGTTTGGAGACTTCGTGCGACGTGCGAAACCCATCGAAGAAGTGAATGAAAGGAATGCGCGACCGATAGCTGGCGACGTGAGCAATCAGTGCGAGATCATGGGCCTCCTGGCCTGAATTGCTGCACAGCAGGGCGCAGCCGGTGGCGCGGCAGGCCATCACGTCCTGATGATCGCCGAAGATCGAGAGACCTTGAGCCGCAAGCGCCCGCGCACTCACATGCATTGTGAACGGCAGCAGTTCCCCCGCGATTTTGTACAGGTTCGGGATCATCAGCAGGAGACCCTGCGAAGCCGTGAACGTGGTGGTCAGTGCGCCTCCAAGCAGTCCGCCGTGGACCGCGCCTGCGACTCCTCCTTCAGATTGCATCTCCACAATGCGCGGGACCTGACCCCAAAGATTTGGTCGGCCGGCGGCGGCCCATTCATCGCACGTCTCCGCCATCGTGGACGACGGCGTGATTGGATAAATGGCGATCAGTTCATTGAGACGATACGCAACGGAAGCCACAGCTTCGTTGGCATCACACGTGACAAAATTGGGGGTGGGCAGGGTGAGGGGCATGGCCGGGAAGGAGGTGTAGCGCGGAGGGTGGGGCGCGAGCACGATGATGCCATTTCGTGCGCCGACGGGCTGCGCAGATCTTGTCAATTTCGGTGCGTAGCTGGCGGTTCACGAGAAGCCACGGTGATACACACAGCGTCAGGCCGCTGTCGTGCTTGGGCGAGTCACTCGGTGTTTGGTCCGGTTCGTCGCCGGATTGCCTCACGCAAAGGCCGTGGCGGAAATGCGAAGTCGCACGGCGTAGTTACGTCGGGCCGCTCGCCGGATGCTCCCGATGACACGGCAACCCGCTGGATGCGTTACGCCGTTTGCGTGAGGCAATCCGTGAGCAACGTCGCCGAAGGATTCGGCCTGACGCGCTACTAAAAGTCAGGACCCCAACGGCGACGGAGAAAGTGGCAGCACTAGGATCTGCGCGGCGACGTCGTGGCCGAGCGCAAAGCGGGTTCCGTTTACCTGACAGACGAACGGGCCGCGTCCGCTTACTTTGGTCACGAGTGCGGATTCGCCGAAGCCCAACTCCCGCACGCGCTGGCAGAATCCGGCGTCGCCGGACAAGGTATGCACCCGTCCCATGCGACCGGGGGGCAATTGACAGAGCGGCAGAGTCATCAAAAAAATGTGCCGGCCACGCACACCCAACTGCACGCGACCGGCGGGGGTAACCAAAGTTCCTTACGATTGCACGGGCTCCGTTAACGAGACGGGATGTATGCGCGGTGAGCAAACTGCCCCTGACTAGAAGTGGTACTGCACTTTCGCGTAGATCACGTGCGCATCGAAGTCGTTGCGGTACCCTGAAGTGACGTCCCGGTTCGTGACGTAACCGTACTTGACGGTGTATACCAGCTGGGCGGTTTGACGCCGGACCCAGGTGAGATACGCGCCTTGTTGCTTCTGATCGGCGCCGTAAGGCAGCGAAAGCGCAGAGTTGTCGACGAAGTTGTTGGAGCGGAAGAATGAGTAATCCAAATACAAATCGTCGAGTTTGCTCAGCGCATACCCGCCACCGAGGGTGCCGTTCACGTAGTTGTTATCTGAGTTCAATACGAACGCGTACGCGGGAGTGGCGAGCTGATCGTACGTCACGTTCACGCTGGCCGCGAGGAACAGGCGATTTACCGGCGTCCAAGTGATGCTTTCGCTCAGGATGTGCGACGTCATCTTCGAACTTTCCACTGAGCTGAGGCCGGCTTCCTGACTGTTGATCTTGGAGACCTGATAGTCGTAGCGCGTGACAAGGCTAAGCAGAGCCATCGGGCGCCAGGACATTCGGAAGTTGAGATCGTGGGTCTTGAAGTCCTGCTCGGTGATGTAAGCGGGATAGCGATCGGCGCTACCTGCCGGCGTGTTGTCGCGTACGGCGTCATAGTCGTTCGTGTTCGCCTTGTAGTAGTACTGAGCAGCAAAGGTGAGACCTGGTTTGGCGTACCAGTTGGCCTTGGCGGAGTACTTCTGGCTGCCGCGGGAGTTTTCGGTGTCGCGATCAATCGTGACCACACCGGTGTCCAGCATGCGCTCTTCCTCAATGTTGCCGCTGCCTTGAACCCAGTTTCCTTCAACGTTGAACGTCCAGTTGGGTTTGCCGGTGTAACGCAGCTCGAAGGATTGAGCGAACTCGTCCCATTCCTTGCGGTTCTCGGCTTCAACTTCTTCGAGAATAGCCGCGAACGCCGGCCCCGCGCCGATGTTGCTCTCGATGAATTCGGACATCGTCTTCTGCCGCAGGTTTTCAAACCGCACGCTGGGGCGAATCGAAATATCCTTCGTGGCCTGGTAAACGGCGTTCAGGTTAAGGACCGTCTGCGTGAGATCCGAGTCGCCCTCCAGATTGTAGAAGCCTTCATCGCGTTGCTGGCGCCGGAGGTAAGCGGGATCGAAGATGGGATCGTAAGTTTGTCCGTAGATGCGGCTGCCTCCAAGTTTGGAATCGAGGTCGGTGATGAGCGCCCCACCCGAGACGGTGAGCTTTTCGTTCACGACGCGGGAATAGTAACCGTGGGCGGCGAAAATATCCGTCTTCGTCTCGTCCTTGGTCGTCACGATGCGATCGGCGGATTCATTCGGCCGGCGCCGGGAGTTACGCTTGTTGTTGAGCTCGGTTTCGGAATAACGCGCTCCAATGTTCCACTTCGCCTGCGGATTGGTGTCGTTGCCGAGATCGAGGGAGAAGATATGGGTCACCTCGTCGAGTTCGTAGAACGTTGGCACCAAATTGCGGGTGGCATAACGTGCACCGACGAGGTTCGTGTCACCCCAGTGCGTGGAACCCTTTTCGCCTTCGCGCATGTTCAACTCATACCGAAATCTCAACAACGACTCGTGGGGCAGGTAAGCGCCGAGCTCGACCCACGCCGAAGTGCGGGTGACGGCGAAATCCTCGTTGTACACACGGAGCGCGGTGTTGGTCGGCCGGAACAGTCCGCCCGTGCCGTCATAGAAAACCCGATACTGGCGGAATCCCGCATCGACGTAGACCTTCTCAGGTTTTTCCCAGCGAGCGGCGAGCTTGTAGTCGCCATCGCCAGGGAGGATGCGGGCCTCGAACTTGAAGAGCGACTCCTTGGATTCACGGGTGAGGAGATACTCCTCGATGCCCCCGAAGCCGGACATCTTATGTTGGTAGAGTTGCTGGTAAGCGGCGCGATCGCCTTTGAGCAGCGCACCACCACCGCCGACCGTCAACGTGCCTTCGGTGGTGACATCAGCGGCAGCGAGCGCCGCAGGGAGGAGCAAGGTCGCCCAGAGGGCGCGAGAGCATAGACTTTGCATGGCGGGGCCTAGATTCGGGTTTAAAAGCGGAGTGAGGAATTAACGTGTGAGCCGTGGACGGCCTCGTGGCAGCCGGCGCTCCAGCAAGTACCGCGTTGAACGAAGGAGGCGTGGTCTCGCCCGCCGATCAACAACTGGCCGGTAACGGTCTGCTGTTGGAAGTGGCACTGTAGGCAGAGCGTTTGGTTGCGCGCCTTCAGCATCTTGTCGTTCACCGAGCCGTGCGGACTATGGCACGTGGTGCAGTTTTCGCGGAGGGCCTCGTGTTCGAAGACGTATGGCCCGCGTTGAGCGCTGTGACACTTGAAGCAGGTCTCATTGGCGCCCGCGAGTTGCGTGCCACCGGAAATGATGGCGTCACCTTCATGCGGATTGTGACAGTCGCTGCAGTTGACCTTGTCCATCGGGTGAGCGTGCGGCAGGGCAAACTCGCCGCGCTTGTCCAAGTGACACTGGAAGCAGGTTTCCGGATTCTTGGCCGGATTGATGATGTTTGTATGACCGCTGCCCTTCTTTGAGTGGATGCTGCCCGGACCATGGCAGGATTCGCAGCCGATGTTCTTGGCGTTGTCGCCCGGTGCCAGGAGCTTCGCATGAGTAGCATCATGGAAGCTGCTCGTAATCGATTCGTGACATTGGACGCACTCCTTGGAGCCGACGAAGGTGGCGCCCGGAACATGCGGGGGCATGATGACTGTGCGATTAACCATCACGCACGAGATGAGCATCAATCCCCACAGGGCAGTGCCTCCGAAAAGAAGTGTGGTCTTAAACCGGCTGAGGCGCGAAAGCATGGTGAAGTGTGGTTAGGGGTGAAGAGAGTGGCTGTATCTTCGACGGTGATTCTGGATTAATATCGGCGCCTAGGCTGCGCATGCCTTGGCAACATTGGCGCAAGGGTTGGCGGAAACGGGCCTGCCCGTACAAGCGATGCGTCATCCTTGCTGTATCCGCAGGCCGGAGCCGAATGGGCAGTCCAGGCGGATCCAAGGATGCTCGCGGCTCGATGATCAATGCGCGCCTCTTGCACGAGCATCTGCCACGCTACTTCTGAATCCCGCCGTTGTGGCAATCGCTGCACGTCAGGTCAGCATCGAGTTCGCCGTCTGGATGAACGAATTCCAGGCCTTTCGCCGAGAGCGTCTCGAGGGCGGGACCTTTGCCTTGTGACACGAGCGTGTGGCAGGAAGTACAATCGCTCGAGCGTGGCGATTTTCCGGAACTGCTGACGTGCTTGTTGTCATGACAGCGGAAACAGCCGGGCCAGTCCTTGTGTCCAATATTGTTCGGATACACCCGCCAGTCGGCTTTGCGTTCAGGGAAAATGGTCGCAGTGAAGATCGATTGGACTTGGGCGATCGCATTCGGAAGCTCGGTGGCGAGCGCTGGGTCCGCATACTTCGTGCGGATGAATTCGGCGATTTTCTGGGGCGCGACCGCGTCCGTGGTAATGTCCTTTTGCGTCATCGCCTGCACCGCGACGCGCTTGATATTGGCTAATTTGGTGCTGAGCGTGCCGGCCGTGAGAGCTTTCTCCACGGCGTCGTTGGCGGTGGGGAAAACGTGCGCTGGTCGATTGTGGCAATCCATGCAGTCCATCACGCGGATCTGATCCGCTGGGGGTTCGCCTTTGAACGCCTCAGTCCGGAAAACGTGCACACTTTGATCTTTCAGGTTCGTCACGCGCATCCACGGGATCTCCTGCCGCTTCTCATCGGCGGCGAAATACTCCACGCGTTCGGTATCGCTGACATGCCAGTGAATACCGCCGGCCGATGGACCTGAGGGACTCTTGTTCACGTGAAGCAGCAGGCGCGCTTCATATGGTGTATTCTTTTTGTCCGACAGGTAATGGGCGAAATTGATCTCGATATTGCCGCGAAACTTTTCCGGCCAGTGGCACTGCTCACAGGTGTCACGTGCCGGACGAAGATTCTTCACGGGCGTGCCGATCGGTCGCTTGTAGTTGTCCAGCGTGTACGCGATGAGCTGATGCGTGCCGTTGATCTTGGCCTTGATGAACCACTGCGGGCCTGAGCCAACGTGGCATTCAACACAATCCACCCGGGCGTGGGCGCCACGTTGGTACGTCACGAACTCGGGGTTCATTGCCGAGTGGCAGACCTGTCCGCAAAATTGGACGGACTCCGAGTAGTGGTATGTCTGATAGCTGCCAAACGCGCTTAGCAAAAGAAAGGCCACTGCGCCGGTCCCAAAGAGAATCAACCGGCGACGTTGCTTCGCATCGGCGAAATTCAACCGCCACTTGTCCGGTTTGGTCGCGGCGTGTTTGATCGCCCAACGCCGCTGGGCCCAGGCGCCGAAGGCAATAAGCAGGATGCCCGCGATCAGAAATCCCGGCGCGACAATGTAGGTGAAGATGCCTAGATACGGATTCTTGTCTCCTTGCGTGAAGTCCATCCACGCGAGCAGCGCAAACGAGAACAGCGCTCCGATGGCCACCACGGCCCCGATCGCGCTGATCCAATTAT
The DNA here is from genome assembly GCA_039928945.1 of Opitutus sp. Taxonomy (GTDB): domain Bacteria; phylum Verrucomicrobiota; class Verrucomicrobiia; order Opitutales; family Opitutaceae; genus Opitutus. Next base: position 43,836 of record JBDSSD010000003.1, read on the forward strand.
TAAGATCGGACCGGGGAAGTGGTCCCGTCTGCGAGGCGGGGGGAGGCGAGGGGGTGTCGGGCATGGTGCTGGAAATAGGGAGGCGGCCCGGCCGCGAGGGGAGTCGTTGAACTCAAGGAGACTTCGAACAACTCTGCCACGCGGCGCGACGTGCGCTGCTAGCAAACTCGCTTGGTGCGTCAGGCCTTGAACTTGCGAACGTACGCCACCAGCTCGGTGATCTCGTCCGCGGACAATTCATCCTTGTACGCCTTCATCTTCTCCTTGCCGGCCTTGTCGTTGATCCCCGCGGCGATCGCTTTGACCATGTCGTCGTCCTTCATCTCGGCCTGCGCCTTTGCGTCCGTATAGTCTTTCAAATGGAGCTTCTTTCCGGCTTTGGTCTGCCCCTTGCCATCATCCCCATGGCATTTAGTGCAGTGGTTCTCCCAATTTTCAGCCACGGGAGCGGCACGGCTGACGGCGGATCCTACGAACAAAGCGGCGGTAATCAGAAGGGTGGTGGTGGGTTTCATAGAGAGTGCGGAATGCTGCTCAACGAGAGTACCGTAAACGCGCTCCGTCCGCTCCGCATGGCTTGCTGACCAGAGCGCAACCCTTGCGTTGTTCACTTGGTCCAAGTTGATCGCAGCGAGGTGCTCGCGAGTCCGCCAAGAGGTTCCACGACACGTCTCACCAGAGCGCCTCGTCCTCGAGAACGGCGTTGTCGATCGGCCTTTGCCACCGGCTACTCACAAGCCGCGCTGCGAGCTGCGCAAGAAATGCGGAGCGGATCGGTCGGGTCATCTGGCAAACTGCCATCGCTCCCTGCTGTCGCTGGGCGGCGCATTCATGAACCGTTTCCTTTTTCCTGTCACTTCCGCCCTGCTCGTGCTGTTCCTCTCGTCCTGCCGTGATCAGGAGGTCGTCGCGTACCGCGTGCCGAAGGAAACGGACCCAAAAGCGGAGACTCCACCTGCTGCACGCGCCGAGGTCTCCGCGGTTCCGGTGGCCGCTGGCCCAATGTCTGGTACACCGGTCGCCACCGCAAGCGGTGCGGGCCTTTCCTGGACTGCTCCCGCTCACTGGCAGACCAAGTCCCCCGGAGCGATGCGCAAGGGCAGCTACTCGATCACGGGCGCCGATGGCTCGGTCGCTGATCTATCGATCACGGCGTTTCCCGGCGACGTCGGCGGCGAAAGTGCGAACGTGAACCGTTGGCGTGGGCAGCTTCAACTCGCTCCCTTGACCGATGCGGAAGTTGCCTCGGCGATCACGCGTCGCGACGAGAACGGGCTCAAGGTGGGATGGGTCGAGCTCGCGAGCGTTTCCGGTGCGGCGCCCACGCGGCTGCTCGGTGCGATGGTCCCGTTCGGCGGCGCGACCTGGTTCTTCAAATTACTCGGGCCCGACGCAACCGTCGCCGCTGAGAAACCGGCTTTCCTTAATTTCCTGACCACATTGAAACCCGCGGGTGCGTCCACGCCATGATCTCTCTGCTTCGATCGGTTCGCGACCTCTTCGTTTCACTTCGGCTGACGGTGACGCTGCTGCTGTTGGGCATGCTGCTCATCTTTGCGGCTACGCTGGATCAAGTGAACCTCGGTACCTGGGCGGTGCAGCAAAAGTATTTTCATTCGTTCATCATCTACGCACCCGTCGGCCGTTTTGCTGTGCCGGTATTTCCAGGCGGTTACCTTATTGGCGGACTGGTGCTGCTGAACCTGATTGCCGCGCACGTTTATCGGTTCGCGTTTACCTGGCGCAAATTCGGGATCCAGCTCGCCCATTCCGGCCTGATTCTGCTGCTGGTCGGCGAGTTGCTGTCGGGCCTATGGCAGCGCGATTATCATATGCGGCTCTCCGACCGGGAAACCAAAAATTACGGCGAGAGTTACCGCGACAATGAGCTGGTGGTGATTGATACCTCGGATGCGACGTTCGACCAGGTGGTCGCGATTCCCGAGGGCGTCGTAGCGAAAAAGGCCTCGATTCAACATCCCAAGCTGCCGTTTCGCGTCGTCCCGAAGACCTACTATCCGAATTCGATGCTTCAGGCGCGGACGACGGCTGCCCCGCCGGAAGCAGTCAATCAAGCCACAGCGGGTTTTGGTGAAACGATTGTCGCGATTCCGCAGCCGGTGACCTACCGGCCCAATGAAAGCAATACGCCGACCGCGTTTGTGGAGATCGTGGGGTCCGACAAATCGGTGGGCGTTTTCCTGGTCTCGACGCAGATCGTGATGCCACAGGAGTTCTCTTATATGGGGCGCACCTGGAAGATCGCGATGCGCCCCACGCGCGCGTATCAGCCGTTTTCGCTGACGCTGCTGAAGTTCAGCCACGATCGCTACCCCGGCACCGAGATTCCGAAGAATTTCTCCAGCAGCCTTCGGTTGAAAACGCCGAACGGCCACGACGATCGCGATGTATTGATCTACATGAACAGCCCGCTGCGGTATGCGGGCGTGACGGTCTACCAGGCCGGTTTTGAAAATAACGATCGCACCACGATTCTGCAGGTCGTCCGCAACCCGTCGTGGATTTTGCCCTACATCGCCTGTGCGCTGATGAGCCTGGGGCTGAGTCTGCAATTTGGCATGCATCTCTTTGGGTTTATCCGAAAACGGAGCGCCCAGTTGCGCAATTCCAGCTCCGCAACCTCGCAACTTCCCCGTCCGTCGCCCGCCGTTGGCTCGGTGCCGGTGGCTTCCGCAGTCATCGCGCCACGCGGCGTCCGCCCATGAACATGAATCTTTCGCGCGCCATCGCCCTCGTTGCTCTGGCCACCGTGGCCTTAATGTGGCGTTCGCCGGGCAACCCGGGGGAGTACGACGTGACGGCGTTCGGCCGCCAGCCAACGTTGGTCAACGGACGCATCAAGCCCCTCGATACGGTTGCCCGGAGTACGCTGTTGATGTTGCAGGGTCATCAACGCGTGACGATCGCACCCGGTCAGTCGCTCACGCCCGCTGAATGGTTACTGGACGTGTTCTATCGGCCAACGGTGGCCGACGGCTATCAGGTCTTCGAGATCGTGAATCCGGACGTACTCGCGCTGCTCGGATTTGCGCCGGAGGACGGCGCGGGCCGCAAGCGATTTTCGGCGCACCAGATGCTGAGCCATCTCGGTGAGCTTGACCGGCAGGCGAAGCTGGCGGACGACACTGAATCCGCCGTCCGTTCGCCGTTTCAGCGGGCGGTGGTGCAGTTGCGGGATAACGTGATGGTCTATCAACGGCTCCAAAGTACATTCGTTGCTCCCGGTAGCGGTGATTTCCTCGACCGGCTGGCTGCGGTGGAGCGGGATTTCCCGGCTGCGGCCGCGGTGCTGCAATCGAAGCGAACAGATGCGTTGCACGATTCGGAGATGGCGAAACGCGTGTTGGACCTCGGGCGCGAATTCTCGTCGATGGACACCTTCAGCTACTTGAGGCCGATCCCGCCGGCACCGGGCGGAACGTTGCTGGACTGGAAAACGGCCGGAGCGGCGTGGACGGAGAGTCTCGCCGACGGCCGGCCTTCGGTCTTCGGTCAAGGCTTCGCGCGAGTGGGCAGAGCCTGGCTGGCGCAGGAACCGGAACTCTTTAACCGCGCCGTTCGCGAATTGGATGAACAGAGCAACGCGGCGTGGCCGAAGCTGACTCGCAAGTGCACCGTCGAGGCGCGGTTCAATTCCGCGCAGCCCTTCTATGCCAGCATGAGTTTGTACGTGATCGCGTTTTTGATCGCAGTCTCGTCCTGGTTGAAATGGCCGCGGAGCTTGCAGCCAATCGCGTTCGCCCTGATCGGAGTCGCCTTCGTTGTCGCGACCGGCGGGATCGTGATTCGCATGTGGCTCGAAGGCCGGCCCCCGGTAACAAATCTTTACTCATCGGCGCTCTTTGTGGGTTGGGCGGCCGTCGCGCTCTGCCTGGTGCTCGAATATTTTTACCGCAATGCGATCGGGAGCGCGGCGGCCGGCTTAATCGGCTTCGCCACGTTGCTGATCGCGCACCATCTGGCGCTCGCGGGCGATACGCTCGAGATGATGCGGGCGGTGCTTGATTCCAACTTCTGGCTCGCGACCCATGTCGTGACGATTGCGATCGGATATTCGGCGACCTTCCTCGCGGGGTTTCTCGCGATCATCTACATCTTGCGTGGGACGTTGACGCGGTCGCTGGATCCGAAAACGGGGGAAGCCCTGGCGAAGATGATTTACGGTATCATTTGTTTCGCGACGCTGTTCAGTCTGATTGGAACGGTGTTGGGTGGCATCTGGGCGGATCAATCCTGGGGCCGGTTTTGGGGGTGGGATCCGAAGGAAAACGGGGCGCTGCTGATCGTGATGTGGAACTCGATTCTGCTCCACGCTCGCTGGGGTGGGATCGTGAAACAACGCGGCCTCGCGATGCTGGCCGTTTTTGGCAATGTCGTCACCGCGTGGAGCTGGTTTGGCGTCAACATGCTGGGCATCGGCCTTCATAGCTACGGCTTCATGGACGCCGCGTTTTGGTGGTTGATCGCATTCGTGGTGACTCAATTGGTGATCATCGCGGTCGGGTCGGTGCCGTACGGGAGATGGCGGAGTGCGCGGATCTGATCGAAGGCCCGCCGGCCGAATCGCTGCGCCAAAAACCGAGCACGTCTCGCCAATGAGCGCACAGCAGGTGGACGGTTCCTCGGTCATGCTGATGACATGAGACTCCAACCCGCGAACCGGGATTTAGATCTTGCAGTTTCGGGCCTTATCCCACGGAAGGAACAGCCGTTCACGGCCAGTGATTCCAATCCGTCATTGAAGGGTGCCTCGACGGCGCTCCGCTGGGACGAAAACAGTTTGGTGCACCTGGAGGAGATTCTCGTCGGACTCTGCGAGGCCAGCCGAGCGGAGCTCGTGGAGCGAGCAGACGATGGGTCAGGCGGAGTCAACGCCGAGGCGGCGGAAGTTGAACGCACGGCACAGCGGTATGAGCTGGCACGGGACGAGGGTGAACTGGCTGAGGTTCGCCGGGCCTTGGTGCAGGTTCGAGCCCACACGACGAGCGCACTCAGCAAAGTTGCGTCCTACGCTCAAACCGAACGGACGCCCGTCAGTAAGCACCGCATGTTGCTCGCCAGGTTCAGTGGAGCGAGCGAACGCCACGTGCTGCACGAGGCTGGACCGTCGCGATGATGTCTGCGCTGCAACAATCTACACACAGCGCCTGACAATTGACGCGGAGCGACCGTCCCCGGTTCGCGCTACACTGATGCCGATCAATCCCGACCCCGACGTGCAACGCGGCGAAGACTGAATCGAAGGCTGCTCTCAGCCTGCCGATCCCAACCGCCGCAGCCCAGATTTTCCTCTGCTCCGTACAACCCCAACTCAACTCATCGATGAACCCCACTGATCCCAAGGTCATTGTTTCCGCCGAAGGATTCAGCTCTTCCGCTGAACTCATTGCCCATGCTGAAGCCAAAGTCGCAAAACTCCGTCGGCACGAAACGCCCCGCATTGGACACATCCGGTTTCACCTGCGGCGCGAAACGCCGCATGGCCTGGCTCCTCGGTTCGTGATTTCGGCGACGGCGGAAACGCGGGGAATTGATTTTGTGGCCCATGCGTTCGCCGACGAACCCGAGGTAGCGATCAATGCCGTCGTCGGAAAACTCGAGCGGGCGGTCACGGCGGCGGCCGGCGTGCGCAAGCACAAGCGGCATTGCGCTCCGGTGATCGACCTTTACTCACCTGCGACGGTGGAGTGACAGTCCGCTTCGGTCCGGTCGCGGATGGTAGGGCGAACCGTCCCCGGTGAGCCGGTTCACGCTCACCTGCGACGGTGGAGTGACAGTCCGCTTCGGTCCGGTCGCAGACGGTAGGGCGAACCGTCCCCGGTGAGCCGGTTCACGCGAACCCATTCGAGGGGACCTGCGATCCCGGCTCGGCGGGACGCCTCGCCCTACCACGAGTGCTCCAGTCGCAGTCGCGATGAATCGATCTGCATGATGCCGCGCCCCACGTTCGTCTCTGAGGCCCGCAAAGTTTGCGGCGCGCAGAGCAAGCAACGCGGAGCCAATAAATGCGCCACGTGCGACACTCGCTGCTCACCCGCATGATCGCTCCGTCTGATCCTCTCTCACCGAGCACCGACTCGCTCGATCTCGCCCTCATTCGCAAATATTCGGTGCCGGGCCCTCGCTATACGTCGTACCCCCCGGCGACGAAATTCGCGGTCGAATCCACGCCCGGGGAGTTGGAGGCGGCAATCGTCCAAGACAACCAACCGGGCGCGGAACCCATCTCGCTCTATTTCCATCTGCCCTTCTGTGAAACCCGCTGCTGGTTCTGCGGCTGTACGACCGTCATCACGCGTCGCCGGGGAGCGGCGGCAGAATACCTGGATGATCTGGAACGCGAGATGCGGCTCACAGCGGCGCGGATGGACCGGCAGCGGCCCATCACTCAGATTCATCTGGGTGGCGGCACGCCGACGTTTTTTCCACCGGACGAGCTGCGTCGCCTGGGTGCAATCCTTAGCGAAATTTTCCCCCATCGAGCGGCCGATTGTGAGTTCAGTGTCGAAATCGATCCCCGCCGCCTTTCGCTCGATCACGTCGTCGCGTTGCGCGAAATCGGTGCCAACCGCGCGTCGTTGGGCGTGCAGGACACCAATCCACGGGTGCAACTGGCGGTTCACCGGATTCAACCGCAGTCCGTCAACCAGCAAGCCTTCGAGTGGCTGAGAGCGAATGGGTTCAAGTCGATCAACGTGGATTTGATCTACGGTCTTCCGCTGCAAACACCGGAATCGTTCGCGCAGACCGTGGATGACGTGCTCTCACTCGATCCGGACCGGCTCTCTGTCTTTAGCTACGCTCACGTGCCATGGATCAAACCGGCTCAAAAGATTTTCGATGATCGCGAGCAGCTGCCGAATTCGGAAGAGAAGCTCGCGATGTTCGCTGTTGCTCACACGAAGCTGACGGCCGCCGGTTACATCGACGTTGGACTCGACCATTTTGCCAAGCCCGAGGACGAGCTGGCGGTCGCCCAGCGCGAGGGGACGATGCATCGAAATTTCCAGGGTTATAGCACGCGGGGCGGAGCGTCGCTGTACTCCTTTGGGATCTCGTCAATTTCCTCGACGGCCGGAACGTATCGGCAGAATGCCAAAACCCTGCCGGCCTGGCGCGCGGCTCTGGATGCTGGGGAGCTTCCCATCGAGCGCGGACTGCGGCTGACCGAGGAGGATCAGCGGCGCCGCACGATCATCATGCGCATCATGTGTGATCGTCGATTGGACTTCGCCGCGATGAGCCGCGCGCTGGGCGTGGATTTCGCCGCTACTTACGCCGCAGAGTTGGACTCGCTCGCTGAATTGGAAGCCGACGGAATCCTGATTCGCACGCCCGCATCCATCGAAATCACGACGCGAGGTGTTCCGCTCCTGCGGGTCGTTGCGATGCGGTTCGACCCGTTGTTGACGACGGGAACGTCGCAACACTCCCGGACCATTTGAGTGCAACCTCCTGCATCTGTCCGACGAAGGCCTCGCCAGGCACACCGTCCTTTTGCATATGAAAATCCTGAATACCATCGGAACCTCCGGTTTGGTCAGTGCAACCGTGATGACCATTCTGATCGGCGAAGTGATTACGTGGGTCGTTGCCGGGCATTTCGGTGCCCGCAGTAACCCCGTGGTGGTGGCGGCGCTTTGTCTGCCGCTGCTCGTTGCGTTTGCCTTGGTGCTGTATCATCCAGACGAAGTGAACTGACGCTGGACGTCATTCGACCTGCGCAACGGTTGCGTGCTGAATACCAAGCGGTGCGCAGCGGGGGGCTGCTCGTTTTGGCATAGTCTGCTGAACCCCTCCTGCGCCATGAACCTGGCCACAGATTACCTCGGACTTGAGCTTTCGAGCCCCTTTATTGTCGGCGCGTCACCCTTTTGCGATCACGTCGATGGCGCTCGCCGTTTGCAGGATGCCGGCGCGTCGGCCGTTGTGATGCGCTCGCTCTTTGGAGAGCAGATTTCAGATGTCACTCGATCGTCGCGCACGCAGCCGATCCACCTGTCGGGCGCCGGCGGTTGGTCAACTTACGCCGAGTATCAATTTTCACCGAAGGAGTACCTGCGGCAGTTGGAGCGGCTCAAGCGAGCCCTCTCCATCCCGGTGATCGCCTCACTCAACGGGCATCACATCGGAGGCTGGATCGACTTCGCGAAGAAGCTGCAATCCGCAGGGGCCGATGCGATCGAGTTGAACTTGTACCAAGTGGTCACGGATCCGGCCGTCGCGGCCGATCAGATTGAGACCGAGATCATCCGGATTGTGGGCGAGCTCGGTGCGATCGTGACGATTCCAGTGGCGGCGAAACTGTCGCCGTTCCACACGTCGGTCGCACAATTGGCGGTGGCACTCGAACTCGCTGGCGCGGGCGGCATGGTATTGTTCAACCGATTCTATCAACCGGACATCAACATCGATGACTTGGAGGTGCAGCCATGGCTGAGGTTGTCGGAGACCGGCGAACTGTTGCTGCGGTTACGCTGGCTCGCGATTTTGTCGCCGCTGCTGCGCGGCTCGCTCTGTGCGAATGGGGGAGTGCACACCGGGGAAGGCGTGATCAAGGCGATTTTGACGGGCGCTCACGCCGTCCAGCTCGTCTCCATTTTGCTGAAACACGGACCGCTCGCGCTTGGCTCATTGCGCGATGGACTGGAGCATTGGATGCGTGAACACGGTTACGTCGATCTTAGCCAATTCCGGGGTCTGCTGAACCATGAACGGTGCAGTGATCCGTCGGCCTTTGAGCGCGCGAATTATGTCCGCGCGCTGCAGAGCTGGAAGATGTAGTGACGGGATGCGCCCTCTGACTGGGGCGCGTCTTCAAAAGACGGTCATCGTGAAGTGCGGGACGCGTGCCGTGATGAACCGTCACCGGGAGCGTGTCGCAGGTGTTGCTAGGTGACGTGTTGGGTTGTTGGAGACGGCACCGATTGCTCGTGCTAGGGCCGTTCGACAATGTTACGTAATACGTAACATCAAGGCCGTGAGACATGATTCAGCTGCGTTGCCGGGACCGTCTGGGTCAAGCCACGGAGCACCGCGCTGGCGAGCCGTTCTCCGGAAGCGATGCAGTTGCTCAACGAAATCCCGTCGCGGCAGTTGCCGCCGATGAACAGCCCAGGGGCTGAGGCCTCGAGCTGCGACATGATTCGATGAAAATGCTGATAGCCTACCGCGTATTGGGGGATCGCCCGTGGGCAGCGTTGCACGTGCGTGTAGACTGGAGCAGCGCGCGCGCCGAGCAGGTGACAGAGTTCCTTGTGCACGAGTGCAACCAGAGCTGCGTCGTCGAGCTGAATGAGCGCGGGATTTCGCATGCCGCCGACGAAGCTGGTGAGCCCGACGAAACCGTTGGGCGCGCGACCAGGAAACAGCGTGCTGGAAAATAGGGTACCCAAAATGTTGCGCTGCTCCACCGCGGGAGCGAGGAGGCCGAATCCATCCAGCGGATGCGACACGTCCTCTCGACGATAGCCCATGAAGATCGAAGCCACCGGAGGTTGTTCGATGGCCGACAGGTTCGTCAGCTCTTTGGCCGCAGGTACCCCGTCAAAGGTCAAAGCCGCGAGGCCGTTCGCGGGCAATGCGCACACCACCGCGTCGAACGATTCAACGCGCTGTTCGCCGTTGATCTCATACGTGATCTGCCAGTCATCTGTGCGTCGTCGAATCCCCAGCACCGCGTGTCGGAGCCGAATCGCGTCGCCGAGACGGTTGCCGATGGCGCCCGGAAGTTCTCCCAGTCCAAGGGGGAACGAAAACATTTGTCCCTTCGGTCCACCGCTGCTGTTGCGACGACGAATGGCGCCGCGAATCAGCGAGCCGTGCTCCTGCTCGAGGGCGTGAAGCTTGGGAAAGGCGTGTCGCACTGAAAGGCGCGCGGGATCGCCCGCGTAAACGCCGCCGACAAACGGATTGATCGCGTAGTCGAGGAATTCCTGACCCAACCGACGGACCACGAACTCCGCCACCGTTTCCTCGTCCATCGGGCGACTGCGTGGGCGCCACGGTTCGCCGAGCAGACCGAACTTTGCCCGCCACGAAAAAAGTGGCGTCCCAATGAAACCGAAAGGAGTGGACGGCAGGGGAACCAGGCGACCGTTACGAATCACATAACGCCGCTTGGCCGCGGATGCCGCATAGAGCTTCCGCGACGTCAGCCCGAGTGAATCGATCAACGATGTCACCTGCGCTGACCCTTCGAGCAGGGAGTTGGGGCCGCGTTCGTGCAGCCATCCATCGGAGCGAACCGCGCCGATCGCGCCGCCCACGTGTCCGGATTTTTCGAACACCGTCACTTTTAGACCAGCCTGGTGCAGACGCCACGTGGCGGTGAGACCGGTTATTCCGGCGCCTAAAATCGCGACACGGGTTGAGGAAGCGGGAGTGGGCATGCGGGGAATAGCCTCAGGTTTCTGCAGGAAGCGGTTTGAATAAGATCGGGACGGCCATGCGGGTATTCACCTTACGGCCGGCCTTCATGCCGGGCTTGAATTTCCATTTTGAAACTCCGATCGCAGCGGCGTCCTCGTACCGCGCATCCGTGCTCGACGAGGCGTAGGCGTTCACCACGCGGCCGTCGGCGGTCACGATAAACTCGACACGCACGGTCACCACCGCGCCTTCGCGTTTGATATAGGCCGGCGGAATGGGCGCGGTCTGCAACACGGGGGTCGGCGCGCGGTCGAGATCCGCCAGATTGAACACGGCCCCCAAGCCCTCGCCGATTTTTTGTCCGCGGCCAATGTGTTCTGGGACTACGGTAAGATTAGCTGTGCTCAGATCCGGCCGCTCGACCAACGAGGCAAAGTCGACCTGCTGCACGAAGTCGCTCGGTTGTGGGACTTGCGGAAAGTCGGCGAGCATCGGCACCAGCACGCCTGGATCTGGCTTCTCGCCCGGGTCGTCCGCCACGACTGGCTCTGGATCGTCCAGCTCCTTGATTTCTTCGAACTGAAGATTCAGCGCGATCACGTTGTCGTCGCCGGCGGTGACGACTTTTTTCTTCGTGTGTCCGACGCCGAACAGGACGGCGACGTGGAGACTGGCCGAAATGCAGGCGGCGATCATGATCACGCTGCGCGGTTGTCGCCCGCAGTCATAACGGCAGGCGCTTGGCCCAGACCGGGGCACAGGCGCGAGCGGCATCAGCGGCACGGCCAAAGCAGTCGGCATGCGAACGGGCTGATTCGTTGTCATGCGAGCATCGTACTCCTCGCCCAAGAGCGCGCATCGCACGCGTTGCCGGAGGCTGTGCATTCCTTGCTCGAACGGTAAATCGATCGCTCACGGACCGAACAAAGGATGCGTGGCTCTCGACATCCCGCGCGCAGCGGTTCGGCCATTTTTGGGCGAAGCTGTCCGTATGAGCGAGGAACTGAATGGCTGTGAGGTTTGCACGGTCTGCGGTACCCGAGTGGCGCGCGAACGCGCCTGTCACCTGTATCAACACGGGACCCAGCTGACGCTGTGTGGTCCTGCTTGCGTGCAGGATTTTCTGTCGGACTCGCGCGCCCTCGATCCGGTTGCTTCAACGCATCACGGTTTGCTGGATGGCTTGCTTTCACGACTGCGTTGGCAGAATCAATGAACGGAACGCGCCGTGTTACTTGAAGAGTTGAAGAGGCGCTCCGCTCCGTTTCCGCAGCGGCGCCGTGGCTCGCGCGACAAGCAATCGAGCCGGGCTCGAAGACCGGTGCAAAAAATGCGCGGGGGTTCACAGCCGGTGCGCAGGGTCGGTGCTTTCACCGTTTACGCTGCAGATCAGGCTTGGTCTCAACTCCCTCCTTACCATGCCGCTCGATTGGAAATCCCGCGCTGTCAGTGCGACCGATGCCGTGTCGGTGATCTGCAGCGGAACAAATGTATTCTTGCACGGAGCGTGTGCCACACCGGCGCCGCTCGTTGAGGCGCTCTGCCATCGTCGCGACCTGGCCGACGTTCGGTTGTATCACCTGCACACTGCCGGACCGGCGCCGTTCGCCGCACGCGGGCGGGAAAATGAATTTCGGTCGATCTCGCTCTTCACGGGAGCGCCTTTGCGTCAGGCCATTGCCGAAAGTCGCGCCGATTTCGTCCCCATTTTTCTTTCTGACATCCCGGGCTTGTTCCTCGACGGGGCGGTGAAGCTCGATGTCGCCGTGCTGCAAGTGTCACCGCCGGATGCGCACGGTCTGTGTTCGCTCGGCACATCATGCGATGCCGCGAAAGCCGCCGCCGAAACGGCCCGGCTCGTCATCGCGGAAATCAACGAGCAGATGCCGCGCACGCATGGCAACAACGTGCTGCCGCTCGAACGCATTCACGCGTTTGTCGCAACCGATCGGCCTCTGGTGGAACATCACCTTGAACCTGAAACGGCGGTCGAGGCGCGCATCGGCGAGCTGGTCGCGGATTTGGTCGAGGATGGTTCCACGCTGCAGATGGGCATCGGCGGCATCCCCGACGCGGTGCTCGCGCGACTGCACAACAAACACGATCTCGGCATCCACACGGAGATGTTCTCGGACCGCGTCGTGGACTTGGTGGAGTCCGGTGCGGTGACGAATCGCCTGAAGGCGGTTGGCGTCGGCCGCATTGTCACGAGCTTCATCAACGGCACCCGTCGACTTTTCGACTTCGTGCACGATAATCCGCTGGTCGCCTTTTACCCGTGTGATTGGACCAACGATACGTCGGTGATTCGCAAGAACCCGAAGGTCGTGGCGATCAATTCCGCCATTCAGATCGACCTGACGGGCCAGGTGTGTGCGGATTCGATCGGGCACAAAATCTTTTCCGGGATCGGCGGCCAGATGGATTTTATTCGCGGCGCCGCCCTGTCGCGTGGCGGCAAGCCGATCATCGCGCTGCCTTCGACGGCCTCGGGTGGAACGATTTCCCGGCTGGTGGTGCAGCTGAACAGCGGCGCCGGCGTCGTGACCACGCGTGGGCATGTGCATTGGGTCGTGACAGAGTACGGTGCAGTGAATCTTCACGGGAAGTCGCTGCGTGAGCGTAGCGAGGCATTGCTCTCCATTGCGCATCCTGACTTCCGCGCGGAGCTCGGTCGTGAGCTCGTGCGAGCGCGCCACTTCCCACCCCCGCAGCCCGCCGCTGCATAAATCGCTTCATTCCATGAGCTCCCCGAGCATCACGGCCGCTCAGAGTCGCACGCTGGTGGCGCAACTGCGGCGATCCCAGATTTACCGCGACTACGAAAGGGCCTTTCGCGACACGACCGGCTTGCCCATCGCGCTGCGGCCGATCGAGGCCTTCGATCTGCCGCATCACGGCGACCCGAAGGAGAGCGCGTTTTGCGCGATGATGGCGGGCTCGAATCACTCGTGCGCTGCCTGCCTGCAACAGCAGCGTCGGGTGGAAGATGAAGCGCGGCTCGAGCCCAAGACGCTGATGTGCTTCGCCGGACTATGTGATTCCGCCGTGCCCGTGTGCGTCGGTGAGAACCTGGTCGCGTTCCTCCAGACCGGACAGATCCTGCTGCACGAGCCTCGCAAGGCGGAGTTCGCCAAGACGGTGCGTGAATTGAACCGACTCGGCACCGATGTGGACCTAAAGCGACTGGAAGAAACGTACTTTGAGACGCGGGTCGTAACGAAGAAGCAGTACGAGTCGATTGTGCGGCTGCTGACGATCTTCGCCCAGCATCTCTCGACGGTCAGCAATCAATTGATGGTCGAAGCCGCCACGACGGAAAAACCATCGATTGCGAAAGCACGCGGCTACATCCTCGAACATCATGCGGAGGAGCTTTCGCTCAACGTCGTGGCGCATTCGGTGAACATGAGCGCGTTCTATTTTTGCAAGAGCTTCAAGAAGGCCACCGGCATGACGTTCACCGATTATCTCGCCCGCGTCCGGGTTGAGTCGGTCAAGAATCAGTTGCTGGATCCGAACAAGCGCGTGAGCGAGGCCGCGTACGCCGCAGGATTTCAGTCGCTGTCCCAATTCAATCGCGTGTTTCGCCGGGTCGCGGGCGAGTCCCCCAGCACGTATCGGGATCGCCTGCATCATTCGTCGGCACACGCGGCGTCGAGATCGGCTTAGCGTTCGACTCATTCCTGACGGCGAAAGTTTGATTCAGATCAAGGCGGACGCGGGCGGAGCAGAGTAAGGTACCAGCATGTCGACGATCGCAAATTTGGGTACCCGGCCGACCATCTGGCGCTTTCCGGATCTCATGATGCCGAAAGAGCACGGCAGTTGGTCGCTCGCGTTGGAGCCGGTCGCGCTTGGTTTAATTATCGCGCCGTCCATCGGAGGCGCGTGGCTCGCGGTTGCCGTGATCGCAGGATTTTTTGCCCGTCGACCCCTTCGAATCGCCCTGCAGGAACACGATCTCACGCGGCGCGACGATGCGGTTACCGCACTGGCACTTTGCGCGACCGTTGCGTTGGTGGCGTTCTCCCTGGCTTTGGTTGACAGCGGCACGCGTTGGACGATCTGGCTGGTCCCGACGTTTTTAGCCGGAGCGATCTTTCTATTTTTCGATCTCAATAATCACGGGCGCGCGGAAGCGGCCGAGATTGCAGGCGCGGCGGCGTTCGGCTCACTCCCTGCCGCGTTCGTGGCCATCCATGATGGATCGGCCTCCATCGCAATCGCAGCTGCGCTTGTGATGCTGGCGCGCGTCCTGCCAGCGGTGGTCGGCGTCAGAGCTATCCTGCGCGCCCGCAAAACCGGCACGTGGTGCGCGGGCCGCGCATTACTTGTGTCGGCGGTCGCGGTCGCCGCGCTCTATGCACTTACCGTGCTCCACCTCGTCGCTTCCCTCACCGGCAGTCTGCTGAGCCTGTTGATCGTGCCGCTGGTTGTAGCGCTGGTGCTGAGATGTACGTGGAAGGCGCGTATGGTCGGCATGGCCGAGGCGTTGCTCGGCATCGCTTACGTTCTCGTGGCAGGATTCGCCTGCCGCCTTTAGCCTGGCCGAGCGGGAATCGTCTTTGAGCCGGTTTGGTGTGGTGCCGACCTCTCACCCGAAGGATGGGGCGTCACTCAGGTGTGATCGCAACCGGTCGGGAGGAAACGGCACGATTCGCGCAGCGCCGGGGGTAGCTATCTGCGGTCAAGGTGCGATGGTGATGGCATGGCACTTACCCCTCCCGTGCCGCCGTCGAGTTTGGTTTGCGTGCTTTCCTTGATCCGCGTCAAGGCGCCCGAGGCAAAGTGACGGTAAAGTGATCGCAACCGCTCATTCAAATCATGAATACCTCCCCATTGGTTCTCCCTCGCTGCATCGTCGTGACCGTTCTCGCTCTTGCCTGCAGCCTGCTCCGGGGTGAAGACGCGGCCGTCGCAGCCTCGGGCGCCGCTCCACTCGCGGCAAACCTGCCCGTCGAAACAGCGGTCCTGACGCATGCGCCGCTCGTGCCGCCGATGATCACCCGCACGCAGCCCGCGAAAGTGATCGTCAACCTCGAGGTGTCCGAGGTGACGAAGCGATTGGCCGACGGAGTCGACTATACGTTTTGGACCTTTGGCGGTGAAGTCCCCGGCATGTTCATCCGCGTCCGCGAGGGCGACGTCGTCGAGTTTCATCTGAATAACCACCCGAACTCGAAGATGCCGCATAACATCGATCTGCACGCGGTCACCGGACCAGGCGGCGGCGCGGCGTCGACGTTCACCGCGCCGGGACATTCCTCGAAGTTCACGTTCACGGCGTTGCGTTCGGGCTTGTACGTTTATCACTGCGCCACGGCGCCCGTGCCGATGCATATTTCGAACGGCATGTACGGTCTGATCTTCGTGCAGCCGAAGGGAGGTTGGACCCCGGCAGACCGCGAGTACTACGTGATGCAGGGCGACATCTACACTCAGGGCCGGAATGGCGAACCGGGCTTGCAGATCTTTGATAACGTCAAAGCGGTGGACGAAAATCCAACCTACATCGTTTTTAACGGCGCGGTGGGTTCGCTCGTCGGTGACAAGGCACTGCAGGCGAAGGTCGGCGAGTCCGTGCGAATCTATTTCGGCGTCGGTGGTCCAAACCTGACGTCATCGTTCCACATCATCGGCGAGATCTTCGACCGCGTTCATACGGAAGGTGGAATGAAATTCGTGCAGGAGAACGTGCAGACCACGATGGTGCCGGCGGGCGGCTCGACGATCGTCGAGTTCAAGGTGGAGGTGCCGGGGACCTTCGTGCTCGTGGATCATTCGTTGACGCGCGCGTTCAACAAAGGCGCACTTGGCATGTTGAAGGTAACGGGGCCGGAGACGCCGGTGATCTACTCCGGCAAGGAAGTGGACGAGGTGTATCTGGGGCAGGCCTCGGATGCCGGATCGGCCGCGAGCAAACGTGAGGCGGCGTTGGTGGAAAAGCGCGCCGATGTCATCGCCAAGAGTCCGCAAATCGGCGCGATCACGAAAGAGATCCAGATGGAACGCGGCAACAAGGTGTTCCTTACAACGTGCTTTGCCTGCCATCTCGCGACAGGCGAGGGCATCCCCGGCGTGTTTCCGCCGCTGGCTGCGTCCGACTTTCTCAACGCCGACAAGGATCGCGCCGTTCGCATCGTGATGAAGGGACTGAGCGGCCCGATCACGGTAAATGGGAAGAGCTACAACAACATCATGCCGCCGCAGGCCCAGCTGAACGAAACCGAAATCGCGGATGTGGTGACGTACGTGTTGAACTCCTGGGGCAACAAAGGCGGCACCGTTTCACCGGATGACGTGAAGCGCGCGCGTTCAGATAATCCGTAACCCGAACGATTCGTCGCCGTGTTCCGTCGCACTTCCATTCTCGTCATCCTGCTTCTCGTCGCGGCTGCGGTCCGTGGCGCGACGACGAGCGCGGAAACGGCCGAGGCCATGGCGATCATTCCTGGCGGAATCTACGAACCGATCCTCCGCGGGAAGGATGAACCGGAACGGGTGACCGTCCCGGCCTTCAAGCTGGATGTGCGGCCCGTCACGAATGCCGAGTTTCTCGAATTCGTGCGCGCGAATCCTCGGTGGCGCCGGTCACAGGTCAGTCCGCTGTTTGCGGATGTTGGCTATCTCGCCGACTGGGCCGGGGACCTTGAGCTCGGGCCGCGCCTGCCCCCAGATGCGCCGGTCGTGCGTGTATCCTGGTTCGCCGCACGCGCCTTCGCCGCCGCCCACGGCAAGCGGCTACCCAGCACCGCGGAGTGGGAGAGGGCCGCGGCGGCCGGCTTCGCTCAGGTGGATGGCCGGACTGAGCCGGGATTTCGAGCCGCCGCGATGGCTTGGTTTGCGCAACCCACCGCGGCAACGTTGCCGGCTGCTGGCAGCGGTCGTCCGAATGTATTTGGCGTGCGTGACTTGCTGACGCTGGTCTGGGAGTGGGTGGATGATTTCAACACCGTGCTGGTGACGGGCGAATCCCGCGCGGACACCGGGTTGGAGCGCACGCTCTTTTGTGGTGCGGGAGCAGCCGGCGCGCGTGATTTGGAAAACTATCCGGCCTTCATGCGGGCTGGCCTGCGCAGTTCGCTGCGCGCCAGTTACGTCGTGCCGAACCTCGGCTTCCGTTGTGCCCAATCGATTGAACTTTCCCCTGAACGGCTTACCGCCACGGCTCCATGAAAACGATACTCAGCTTACTATTCACTGTGACAATCGCGGCCCTGGTCGCTCGCGCTGACGCGCCTCCACCGGCGTGTTGCGCGGCGAAGGAAGTTCAGGTGCTCGCGTGCTGTGCCAAAGCGGAGGCTGTGGCGACGGCAACGACGAGTTCGGCCTTGTCGGGGCGCTCGCTTTATCAACTCAACTCGACGTGGACGACGGATCATGGCGTGACGTTGCAGCTCGCGGCGTTTCGCGGACGACCGGTCGTCGTCGCGATGTTTTTTGCGCAGTGCGAATACGCCTGCCCGATGATCGTGAGCGACATGCAACGCGTGCGCACCGCACTTCCGGCCGAGGTTCGGGCCAACACCGCGTTCCTGCTCGTCACCTTCGACTCAGAACGGGATACCGTCGCCGCCTTGCACGCGTACCGTAATCGGTACGGTCTGGATGATCATTGGACCCTGATCAGAGCGGATGCCGCCAACGTGCAGGATCTCGCGATGCTGCTCGGGGTGAAGTTCAAACAGGACGCGCGAGGACAATTCGCCCACTCGAATCTAATCACCGTCTTGAATGCTGAAGGCGAAATCGCGCATCAGCGGGCCGGCTTGCAGGGCGATGTCTCGGAGTTAGTCGCAGCCGTAGCCCAGTTGACACCCTCAAACGTGCATAGCGGCCCGCGTTGAGCGCTCACATTAACTCATGAAGCCGAGTCTCCCCAAAATCCAACAACTGGACGTTCGCCCGCAAATCGCGGCCGGTGGCAGCCCGTTCGAGCAGATCATAACGGCGACGAGTGCGCTCGCTGTGGGTGAGGCTCTGCTCGTGATCACGCCCTTTCTGCCGTCTCCGCTGATTGAAAAACTGCAATCGGAAGGATTCTCTGCCCGCCCGCAGCGGCGGGGAGATGCGGCTTGGGAAACCTTGTTCAAGCGGGTCCAAGGCCGAGAGCCCGTGCCTGCTGAATGACCAACGATGAAATCTCCGGGTGAAAATTTAATGTCAGACGCGCCTTGCTTCATGGTTTGGCGGGCCGACTTTGAGCGATGAAGGACATTGAAAACGAAAGTGACGTTCGGCTGCTCGTGGACAAATTTTACGAGAGCGTTCGCCAGGACGATCTGCTGAATCCAATCTTCAGTGACTTCGCGCACGTGGATTGGGCGCAGCATCTGCCCAGGATGTACGCGTTCTGGAATAATCTCATTCTTGCACAGCCCGGCTATTCCGGGTCGCCATTTCCGCCGCACACCGTGCTGCCGGTGCAGCGAGAGCACTTTGTACGGTGGCTCGAATTGTTTCGCGGCAACGTGGATCGTCATTTCTCCGGCATTCGTGCCCAGCGCGCGAAGGATGCAGCTGCAAGCATCGCTCATACCTTTGCGCTCCGGCTCAAGCTGATCGATCCGGTTGCAGGGAAGATGCTGTAGTCGCCGGATGGCGGGGCTGAGCCAGGATAGCAGCCGAAAATTTTTTGCGCGACGAGTCCGTGTGGGCTGATTGGATGATCGGGTGCCGGTCGACGTTTTTGCATTCCGTACCTCAGCCCTCACGGGAACGTTGCGTTCGTGTCAGTTGTTCTCGGGCCTGGCCGCTCCGGATCTCGAGTCGATTGCCGGATTCTCGCTGCTCCGGAATATTCCGAAAGGCGGATACCTGTTTCGGGAGGGAGAACCATCGGAAGGATTTTATGTGGTTCAGAAAGGCGCGATCAATGTTCACCGGGTCAGTGCAGCCGGAAAAGAACAGGTGATTTATGTATTCCGCGCCGGTGAGTCGCTCGCCGAAGCGTCACTCGCCGTCGAGCACGGGTATCCGGCAAATGCGCGCGCGGTCGAATCGTCGAGTGTCGTTGTCGTGCCGAAAGGGCCGTTTCTCGGGTTGCTCGCCCAGCGACCCGAGTTAGGGCTAAGAATGCTGGGCTCGATGAGTCAGCATCTACGCGTCCTCGTCGGCCTGGTGGAAGACCTGACGATGAAGGACGTCGAGACGCGGGTCATCAACTGGCTCGTGAAGCGCTGTCCCCGCGATCGGCAGGGTGAGTTCACGATTGAGCTCGGAATGACGAAGCGGGTGCTTGCGGCGGAACTCGGTACGAGCAGTGAGTCGCTTTCCCGCACGTTCGCGCGGCTGAATGAATTGGATCTCCTCAAGGTGAAAGGGAGCCAATTGCGCATCCTCAATGTGGATGCGCTGCGAACGCGTTTCATCCATCTGCTGGAAGGCGCGTGAATCGGCTCTGTACGAGATTAGGGCGCGGCGCCAAGTTGCTGGCAGCGGCTCCCAACGCCTGACCGCAGCGCTAATGCGGAGCGGCGGCATACGCGACATCGGCCGGCGATGCGGTGAGGGCATGCGCGGGCGTTGGATCCAGGCGATGCTGGCAAACGCCGCAGAAGGCCTCGATCTCGCGCCGGGCGAGCTGTGCCAGCACGAAATTCACCTCGGCCATCGAAGCGTCGCGTTCAAACGGATGGAGCACCGTCGCCGACTGGACGAGAATCATGGCCTGGCGAACGGCCTGTTCTCCGGCTGCAAAGTAAGTGAGCAAGGGATTGCGGCCGCAGGGACACACCGGTTTCGATCCGATCGCGGCGGTAGGGCTGGCGCGACGACGCCCTGCGAGGGTACCGAGGGCCCGAAAGATTTCCTGCAGACTCCAATCGATGAGATGTTCCAACGCGTCAGGGTTCGCGAGAGGCGTCGAGATCGGCTCGACGTGCAACAGCTCCTTCCATCGCTGATGGATTTGAGCGTGCTGGGCGCGGAGTGCGCAAAGCAGTTGTGCTTGCATGCCTCAGTATGGCGAAATGGCTGAAACCAGCTGCGCGCGAATTGTTGAAGCGTGCGCACGCCTTGGTGTACACATCTTAGCCATGGATTGCCGTGATTGAAGACGATCTCACCTACGTGCCACGTCACAGCGGCGAAAACTCCGAAGCCCGCGCCCTCCGAATCCGTGCCCATCCGTGTAATCCGTGGTCTCCGTTGGCTTGAGCTCGTTTGTCGCCGACAATGAATCGTTGACCGCGGATTTCGCGGAACGACGCAGATAAAAACCCGATCGACCCGGCCTCCAGTATTTATCCGCGGGTTTGATCCGCGTTCATCCGCGAAATCCGCGATATCCAAATCTTCTTGGATTCTTGGAAACGGAAGCCACGAACTTTTACCACGGATCGCACGGATTCTCACGGATCAGGCCGAGTGGATCCATCCTTCAGATCCGTGTTCTCCGTGTAATCCGTGGTCTCCGAAGCATCGATCCTAGTCGCATCCCCACCAACGGCACGACCGCGCTTACGATGACGTGCCCTGCGTTTCCACCCAGCGGACCGCGTGGCGGATGAGCGCGGTGACGTCGTTCAGCTCCAGCTTCTCTTTGATGTGGCTGCGATGAACGTCGACCGTCTTCGTGCTCAAGTTCAGTTGGGCGGCAATATCGCGCGTGCTTTTGCCCTGGCCGATCAGCTGGAAGATTTCGAATTCGCGATCCGTCAGCTTCTCGATCGGCGACGACGATCGCGGGCGCGTACCGGAAAGGCCTTCGAGGATTCGGGCCGACATCCGCGGGCTCACGTAGACTTCGCCGCGCAACACCTGTCGGATGGCTGCCAATAAGTTTTCGCCGCCCGCTTCTTTCATGATGTACCCGCGGGCTCCCGCGCGCAGGGCGCGTTCCGCGTGCACGACTTCATCATGCATCGACATCACCAGAATGATCAGCGTCGGTTCGGCCGCCTGCAGGTCTTTGATGAACTCCAGTCCGCTTCGGCCGGGCATCGTCAAATCGGTCAACACGAGGTCCGGTTGGCCTTTCTTCAGCGCGTGGAACGCCTCGATCGGATTGCCCGCTTCACCACAAATCACAAGGTCCGGTTGACGGTCGATCAAACCAGCGAGGCCCGCCCGCATGAACGGATGATCATCGACGAGCAGGATCCGCTTTCGGGACGGCGGCATGGCCGTCGAACTGGATGGCGGAGTCTTTTTTGCGGCAGCCTTCATGCGAGCATCACGATGATCAGCGGCCAGCTCATTTCGTCAGGGGAAGAACGCAACGCACCGCTACGCCTCCGCCGCGTTTCGAGTCGATGGTGAGCTCTGCGCCGATCGCGCTCGACCGGTGTCGCATCACGCCGAGCCCAATACCTCGTTTCGGTGCCGCCTTCGGCAGACCGGCGCCGTTATCCGAAACTTCCAAGACCAGTTCGTCGAAGGTTTTGAACAGTCGAATGATGATCTTGGACGCACGGGCGTGCTTCTGCGCGTTGTTCACCGCCTCCTGTGCAATTCGGTAGAGGTGACCGGCGATAAACGCATCGGGGAGGGTGACGGGTTCAGCGCATTCAAAGTGGCAGATCACTCGTCCGGCGTTCGTCGTTTGTTCAGCGAGTTCGGTCAGACCATTTTGCAGATCATCCGGATGGCTGCCCACGGGCACGAGACCACGGGCGAGCGCGCGCGTTTGCGCAATCGCCTCCCGCAGCATTCCGCCCATCGCATCGAGTCGTTTGGCGAGCGCCGGTTGCGCCCGGGCGTCTTCCTTCAAGGTGGCGCACATCAACTCGAGCGCAGTGAGCCGCTGGCCCAGGTTGTCGTGCAGATCAGCTCCGATCGTGTGGCGCTCGCGCTCGGTCAGGTCCAGGATTTCGCGTTCGAGTCGGACGTGTTCAGCCTGTGCGGCTTTTAGGGCAGCTCCCTGGTCGATGGTGGACAACGCGCGTTTCACCACCGCAGGCAGCCAATCGAGCAGGCCGGTATCCTTCATCACGTAGTCCAACGCGCCCTGCTTCATGACCTGCACCGCGACCTTCTCGTCGCCCTGGCCCGTCACGATGATGAAAGGAACGAGGGTGCCTTCACCTTGCAGGCTCGCGACGAGCGCGGAGCCTTCCGCGTCCTGCAATTTCAGATCGAGGATCATCAGATCCGGTGCGCCTTCGCCCAACGCTTGCCGTGCCGTTTTCGCGGAGTTGGCGGTGACGACCTCGAACGCGTCCGACCGCAACGCTTCCGCCATCAGAATCAACAAGCCCTCGTCGTCATCAACGACGAGAATGGTTCGATTGCGCGGGGCGGGTGGAGGCACGGGTGAGATTCGGAGCCGACCGAAGTCCGCCCCGCTCAGCTGATCAACTCAGGCAGCAACACCATGGAAACAAACAGACCGAGCCGGCGAATCGCCTCGGCGAACCGCTCGTAATCGACCGGCTTTTGAATGTAGACGTTGCAGCCGAGGGCGTAGCAGCGTTCCACCTCCCGCGCGTCGTCCGTCGTCGTGAGCATGATCACCGGCAGCTTGCACAGATCCCTGTCGTGTTTCAGCCGCCGCAACACCTCGATCCCGTCCACCTTTGGCATTCGGATGTCCAGCAGGATGAGATACGTTTCATGCGCGCCAGTCGGGCGAGTCGCGAAGAAATCCAGAATGGCCTGCCCGTCGCGAAAATGCTCCATGCGATTCGTCAATCCGGCTGCTTCGAGGTTTTCTCGAATGAGGATGGCATGACCTTCGTCGTCGTCGACGATCAGGATCGTGGGGGCATTCGATTCGGACATACGCAAATCAGGCCTGAACGCTCACGGCAGGCAATGAAACATAAAAGGTCGAGCCTTCGCCGGGCTGGCTCTCCACCCAAATCCGCCCCTTCTGCCGCTCGAGCACGCGCTGAGCGATGGTCAGACCCAAGCCTTCGCCACTCGTAGTGTCGGGGTTGAGACGGTGAAAAATCTCGAAGACTTTGATCTGGTGTTCCGGGACAATGCCAATGCCGTTGTCCGCAACGCGATAGATGGTCTGTCGGTCTTCCACCGTCGCGGAGATGTTCACTCGTAACGGACGGTCGGGCGACCGGTACTTCAGTGCGTTGTCGAGCAGGTTGGCGAAAACCTGGCTGGTTTGCACGCTGTCGCCGAAACAGGTGGGCAGAAGATCGACGTGGACTTCTGCTTTGGCTTCATCGAGCTGAAACTTCATCGCCGCCACGATCTCGGCCAGCATCCCGTTGATATTCAGCGGCCGAATGTTCAGCGCGACGCGTCCGAGCCGCGAATACCGCAGGAGACCGGCGAGGAGCGACTCCATTTTATTCACGCCGGCATTGATGAAGCGAAGCGCTTGAGGAATGGCCACCTCCACGGGTTGCTTCAAAACCGAATACGGCACGCTGCCAGACTCGCCGGCGGCCACGGCTGCCGTGCGAATTGATTCGCAGGCGCGCTGGAGTTGCTTGCCGAAGCCTTGGACGTTGACCAGCGGCGAGCGCAAGTCGTGGGAGACGGTGTAGACGATGGCCTCGAGCTCCTTGTTCTTTTCTGCGAGCTCGGAAGCGAGATTCAGCAGCGCGGCCTCATCGGACTTGCGCTGGGTGATGTCAGTGCGGATGGCGACGTATTGGACCGGCTTGTTCGCTTCCGAGAGGAACGGATAGATCGTCGTGTCGACCCAGTAAAACGACCCGTCCTTCGCGCGATTCTTGATCTCTCCATGCCAGACTTCGCCGCGGCCAATCTTGCCCCAGAGATCGTGAAAAAATTCCTTGGGATGATGGCCCGAGTTGATGATCCGATGATCCTGACCGAGGAGCTCTTCCCGCGAATACTTCGAGATCGCGCAGAATTTGTCGTTGATGTAGGTGATTTTGCCGCGGGGATCAGTGATCGCGACGATCGAGTGCTCATCCAGCGCCGCCTTGACGTCACGCAATTCCTTGAGCGTAGAGAGTAGATCCTTCTCCAACGTCTGTCGGTCCCTTTCCACAGGTCGATTCAGCGGCATTACTGACAGACGATTGCCTTGCACCGCACACAGCGCAAGCGCCGCAAACTCCGCTCGTGCCGAGCCACCGCCCTCCACCAAGGGCTGATCGACTATCCCGCTGCTCCCGCAGCGGGCTACGAGGACGGGCGCGACGAGCCATCGGGTAGGCAGGTCTACCGGAGACGTCCGCTCGGGTGTCGGCGTGAAAGGTTAAGATCTTCGCGTCCGTTGCGCCCGTTGCGTGAGGCCATTCCCCGTCTGCTCTCCATCACTCATCGAGGGCACCTGACCTGACGGGGACCCTCATCTAAGGAATTCCTTTAGTGCGATGTGGCCGCACCTCCAATTATCGGCGGAGCCATTAGCGGGTATTCTGGCTCCGCAATGAATGCGTCTCTTACCGCCCCAGTCCCCACCGACCACGCGCACGACCGTACTGCGGACGTGGTCACGCGTCTCCAGCAGTCCCAGCTCTTTCGCGATTATCAGGACGCGTTCCAGACCGCCACGGGCCTGCCGTTGGTGCTGCGACCGGTCGGCTCGTTTCAGCCGCCCCTGCATGGATCAAAGAAGATTGCTTCATTCTGCGCCCTGATGGGTGGCGCGAACCAGACGTGTTCGGCCTGCCTGCAACTTCAGGCACGAGTCGAACGCGAGACCGTGAGCGAGCCAACCACTCTGCAATGTTTCGCCGGACTCAACGAATCGGTCGTCCCGATTCGTCTCGGTGATCGTACCCTCGGGTACCTTCAAACGGGCCAGGTGCTGTTGCGGCCGCCGACAGAAAAGAGTTTTGCCGCCGCGATGGCGGAGATGGAACAGTGGAAAGCCGTCGCGGACGTTGCCACCCTGCGCACGGCGTATTTTGAAACGCGGGTGCTCACCAAAGCGCGTTACGGCGCGGTGCTCCGGTTGCTGGCCAGCTTCGCCCATCATCTCGCACTCGTTTCGAACGAGCTGATGATCAAGCAAACGTCCTCCGAGCCGCCAGCGGTCACGAAGGCGCGTGCCTTCATCGCGCAAAACCTCGGGGAAGCGATCTCGCTCGAGCAGGTCGCGCACGCGGCGAACATGAGCGCTTTCTATTTTTGCAAGGTCTTCAAGGCCGCCACGGGCGTGACGTTCACGGATTACGTGGCGCGCGCGCGGGTGGAGCAGACCAAGCAGCTGCTCTTGAATCCACAAGTGCGCGTCAGCGAGGCGGCCTACGAGGCGGGTTTTCAATCGCTGTCCCAGTTCAATCGCGTTTTCCGGCGGATCGAAGGTCAGTCGCCCTCGAGCTACCGCGATCACTTGCATGGCACCCAGACGAGCCAGGCCGCCGCCCGGAGCCATCTGCCCTACGCCGCATGATCGAACGCGGCAATTAATGCGCAGCACGCGGCAAGGCCCGCGGAGCGAAGCGGCGTCGGCCGCTTTAAGCTAAAGCTGAATCGTTCACTCCCCTCATCATGAAAACCAATTCACCTTACGCTGCCCCGGAGCCCACGGAGGCCGAGATCCAACACGCCGCGTACCTGCTCTGGCTGGAAAATGGCCGACCCGAGGGTCAGGACCTCAGTCACTGGCTGGCTGCGAAGCAATTGCTCTGCCACCGCCACGCCGCGGCGCCGAATCCCCGCCGTCGTCCCACGCGTGCTTCGACCCAGCTCACGAGCACGGGAAAAAACTAACTTTCATCTCACCCAACATCATGGCCGTCGTTCCTCTTACCCTCACGATCAGTCTCTGCCTCGTTTTCACCTTCATCGTTTTCTTCCTTCGGGAACATGCGCGCGGCCGGTTGAGCAGCGCTGAACGCGATTCGTTGCTGCCACTGGCCGACGAGACGCCGCGCCTCGTGCCGGTCCGCGTCGCGCACGCAGCTCACGACGATGACTGTGGCTGTCGGACGGGCCGCCGCGCGCCCTGCGCCGGCTGCCTCCGCCACGCTGACTGACGCGACGCCCCAACGTTTCCCGCTGCTCCCGCCCAATGGCTTCGCAAAAAATCACGATCGAATTTAACGACAAAGTAGTCCGGCAATTCCTGCTCGCCACCCTGATCTGGGGCATCGTCGGCATGCTGGTCGGCGTGCTCATCGCCACGCAGTTAAATTTCTGGCAGATCAATTTCAACACCGCCTGGTTGACGTTTGGTCGGCTCCGACCACTTCACACCAACGCGGTGATCTTTGCGTTCGTCGGCAACATGATGTTTGCCGGCGTGTATTACTCGACGCAACGCCTCGTCAAGGCGCGACTCGCGAGCGATTTTCTCTCGCAGCTGCATTTTTGGGGCTGGCAGGCGATCATCGTTGCCGCGGCCATCACGCTGCCCCTCGGGCTCACCCGCGGAAAAGAATACGCCGAGCTGATCTGGCCGATCAACATCGCCGTCGCGCTGATCTGGGTCGTCTTTGGCGTGAACTTCTTCTGGACGCTCGCACGTCGTCGTGAGCCGAGCCTGTACGTCGCCATCTGGTTCTACATCGCGACGATCATCACCGTGGCGATGCTCTACATCGTTAACCACCTTTCGCTGCCGACGAGCCTCACGCACAGTTATCCGGTGTTCGGTGGCGTGCAGGACGGCCTGGTGCAGTGGTGGTACGGGCACAACGCCGTCGCGTTCTTTCTGACGACCCCGATTTTGGGCATCATGTACTACTTCGTGCCGAAGGCGGCCGAACGTCCGGTCTATTCGTACCGGTTGTCGGTGGTGCATTTCTGGTCGCTGGTGTTCGTCTACATTTGGGCCGGGCCTCACCATTTGTTGAATACGTCATTGCCCGGCTGGCTGCAGACCCTCGGCATGACGTTTTCACTCATGCTTTGGGCGCCATCATGGGGCGGCATGCTCAACGGCCTGCTCACGTTGCGCGGCGCGTGGCACAAGCTGCGAACTGATCCCGTGCTCAAGTTTTTCGCAGCCGCCGTGACGTTCTATGGCATGGCCACGTTCGAGGGGCCTTTGCTCTCCATCAAGTCGGTCAATGCCCTCGGCCACTACACCGACTGGATCATCGGCCACGTCCACGCGGGTGCGCTCGGCTGGAACGGGTTCATGGCGGCCGGCATGATTTACTGGCTGTTGCCGCGGTTGTGGAACAAGCCGCTCCACTCTGTCGGCCTGGCGAATCTCCACTTCTGGCTCGGGACAGTGGGCATTCTGCTCTACGTCGCGGCGATGTGGACGAGCGGCATCACGCAGGGACTGATGCTGAATTCGACGAGTGAGCACGGGACGGTGCTCACGTACCCGAATTTTCTAGATACGCTGAACTCGATCCGACCCATGATGCTCATGCGGGTCGTCGGCGGTGCTCTCTACCTGGCCGGTTTTCTGATCCTCGCCTACAACATGTGGCGCACGATCCGGCACGCCCAACCGGTCAATGGCACGGTTGAAGTCTTCGCGGACGAAGAGGCCCCGGAAGTTCGCGAGACCGTGGGTGTCCTCGGTACGTTCATCAATCCGCCGGTCCTGTTCACCGTCTCGGGGGTCGCCTTCGCCTGTGCGTGGATGTTCGGCAACGAAACGCTGAGCATCGTGGGCATCGTCGGCACGATCATGTGCGTCGTATTCACCTATTCGCACTGGCAGTCACGCGGCAAAGCATGGGCAAATTGGTACGATCGACTCCTCGTCAACACCGCCCCCTTCACGATTCTGACCTTCATCGCGGTGGTTGCGGGAGGACTGATTCAAATCATCTCCACCGTGGTGGCGCACAACGCCACGAATTTGGAGGATCGTCGCCAGATCCCGTACACCGCGCTCGAACTCGCCGGACGGGACATCTACATCCGTGAAGGCTGCTACAATTGTCATTCGCAGATGATCCGTACGCTTGTTCCGGATGTTCTCCGCTACGGTGACTACTCGCGTCTCGGCGAATCGATTTACGATCATCCTTACCAATGGGGTTCCAAGCGGACGGGACCGGATCTTGCCCGCATCGGTGGCAAGTATCCAAACGTCTGGCACCTGCGACATATGGAAGATCCGCGGTCCATCTCCGTCGGTTCCAACATGCCAGATTACCCGTGGCTGCTGAAGAATGACCTGAACACGGCGACGCTGGCGCAAAAGATTTCCGTTCAACGCACCTTGGGCGTCCCGTATCCCAACTGGACCCCGGAACAGATCAACGAGCGGGTGGCGGAACAGGCGAAGGGCATTGCGGCCGATTTGCGCACCGCCGGCGCCTATGTTGCGCCCGAGAAAGAGATCGTGGCGCTGATCGCCTACCTGCAGCACCTCGGCACGTTCGAGGAAGTCACCCACCCCGCGACCGGCAAAGTCGCGACGCGCGAATAAGTACGTCGTTACATTTCCCCCTTCATCACCATGTTCCGCCGCCTCGTCCTCGAAAATTCCACCGCCTTGGTCACAATCGTCGCGTTCATCACCGCGTCGTCGATCTACGTCGCGTTTGCCTGGCGCGCCCTGCGCATGCGTCCGAAGCAGCTGAATTTCCTGGAGAATCTGCCCTTCGCAACTCCCACGCCCCGTGCGATTCCTCCGTCGACCGCCACTGAAACGGCGCCTGCGACGGCGCATGCGTCACGCGTCGTCTGAGGACCCTGACACCCTGCATCTGCGCGATGAAAACTCCTCCGCCCGAAGATCCCGTCCGTCCGCATGTGTTCGACGGCATTCAAGAATACGACAAACGTCTGCCGAACTGGTGGCTCTACACGCTGTACCTGACCATGTTGTTCTGGGTCGGCTATTGGTCCTACTATGAATGGCTCCATGTTGGCCTGACCGGCCCGCAGGTCGTTGATGCCGCGATGGCGCAGATCGAAACGGAGCGGCTTTCCTTCGCGAAGCTGGACGACGCGAGCTTGTGGAAAATGAGCCGCAATCCCGCGTTTGTGAGCGCGGGCGAGGCCACGTTCGTGGCCAATTGCGTCGCCTGCCATCTCGCCAGCCTGCGCGGCAAGAGCGAAAACATCGCCGCGATTGGTCCTGATTTAACCGATACGACGTGGGTGCACGGCGGCAAGCCGACCGAGGTTTACGACACGGTGATGAAGGGCGTCATTGCAAAGGGCATGCCCACCTGGGGTCCCGTGCTCGGCGCGAAAAAAATCTCCGATGTCACCGCTTATATCCTAAGTAAACATCAGGAAGGAGAATCTGTGCTCCTCACTCCACCCGTTGTCGCCGCGGTCCAATGAAAGTTTGGGTTCTCCGCCCGCTGCGCCTCTCTCGCCACACGCGCGGGCGCGACACTGCACACCCTTCCTCTTCGTCTAACATTTCATGGCCGCGCCGGTTTCTGATCTCCCGTCTCGCAATGCCGTCACGACCATCCGGTCGGATGGATCGAGAAAGTTTCTGTTCCCCGCGGACACGCGTGGCCGTTACACCGCGGCGCGCCAGATCTCCGCGCTCGGGCTGATCGCGTTTTACCTGTCGCTGCCGTGGATCAAGATCAACGGTTTCCCGGCTGTCTTCATCGATGTGGCGGAGCGGCGGTTCCATCTGTTCGGCATCACCCTCGCCGCGCAGGATCTCTGGCTGATGTTCTTTGTGATCACGGGCGTGGGCTTTTCACTGTTCTTCGTAACCGCTCTCCTGGGACGCGTGTGGTGTGGCTGGGCTTGTCCCCAGACGGTGTTTCTCGACCACGTTTATCGCCGCATCGAGCGCTGGATTGACGGTGATGCCGTCAACCGACGCCGCCTCGACCAGGCGCCGATCTCGGCGGAGAAGGTCATCAAACGCGTCATCAAGCACGCCTTGTACGTGCTCGTGTCCGCCATCATCACGCACCTGTTTCTCGCCTATTTTGTTTCTCTGCCGGAAGTGTACGCGATGATCAGCGCTGCGCCGGTCGAGCATTGGAGCGCGTTCGGCTTCATCGCGATCGCCACCGGGATTCTGTACTTCAACTTCGCGTGGTTCCGCGAGCAGCTCTGCATTGTGATCTGTCCGTACGGTCGCATCCAGTCAGCGCTCATCGACGATCACTCGCTCGTGATTGGCTACGATGCCAAACGGGGCGAACCACGGGGCCCTCGGTCCCAAGCTGTCAGCCAGCCCCTTACCCGCGACGTAGCTCAGAGCGTGACGAGCGCGCCTGCCAGAGGCGATTGCGTGGCGTGCAGCCGCTGCGTCCAGGTTTGTCCTACGGGCATTGATATCCGACAGGGGCTGCAGATGGAGTGTATTGGCTGCACCGCGTGCATCGACGCGTGTGATGAAGTCATGGTGCGGCTCGAACGTCCGCGTGGGCTGATCCGCTACGACTCGCAGCGGGCTTTTACGGGCGGGAAGACCAAGTGGCTGCGGCCGCGCACGTACCTTTACGGAGTGCTGCTTTTGATCGGGGCGAGCGTGGCAGCGTGGGCCCTCTCAACGGTGAAGCCGGCGAACTTCGGTATCACCCGGATGACGGGCGCTCCGTACATCATCGACGACGTGAGCGTCCGAAACCAATTCCTCGTTCGCATCGTCAACAAACGGAGCACAGCTGTCCGATTCCAGGTTCACATCGACCACGCGCCGGCCGGTGTTCAGCAAAGTGGACTCGTCGACGCGGTCGAAGTGGGGCCACTGGGCGAACTCGTGCAGCCACTGGTGTTGCAGCAACCCCGCCGCGAGTACGTGGGACCCTTCGAGTTCAAAGTGAGTGTCAAAGACGCCGCTGGCCAGTATCAGCTTGCGCGTGACGTCGAGTTTCTCGGCCCGGAAGCGCGGCTCTTGCGGGAAGAAGAGGAGGCAAAAAACAAATGAACACGCTCAAGCGCCGCGTCGGGGTCGAGCATGTAACGGTCTTCTCGGAAACGGAGAAGGGGGAGGTCTACCGCTTCCGACTCCACGAAGTTGGCTGCGCCGCTGCGCCTGTTGAGCAAGATGTTGCCTCGGCCGTGCGCCCATCATCAGCGAAGCCGTCCCGACTGTGGTGGTGGGTGGTGGCCGCTTTCATTCTTCAACTCGGGGTGTGGACCGCGTGGATCACGCTCGCTTCGAAAAACAAAGTGCAGGAAGTGCCGCTGGCGACGCGCTCGCACTAGTCATGGAACTTGCCGCCATCAACTCACCGGCTGCCGCCTTTGTGGCGGGACTCGTCACCAGCCTGCACTGTGCCGGCATGTGCGGGCCCCTCGCATGTGGATTGATGCCCGTCCGAGGCGCGGCCGGACGTCCGGCCGAAGATCCCCAGACCGTCAGCACGGTCTACCACCTGTGCCGCCTGACTGGATACGCGATTCTTGGAGCCGTGGCAGGTGGGTTGGGGCGGCTGCCGTTGACCTGGGTGTCCCAATCGGCGCTTCGATTTTTCCCTTGGGTCCTGGTGCTGTGTTTTGTCGCGCTCGCGCTGCGGTGGGATCGGCATTTACCCAAAATCCCGGTGCTCGGTCGGATCACCTGGAAACTTCAGGCCTGGATGCGTGGCCGCTCGCGCGTCCAAGCTGCCGCCGCGCTCGGTTTGGCCACGCCGCTGCTGCCGTGCGGGCCGCTGTATTTCGTCGTCTCTCTGGCGTTGTTGTCCGGATCGTCCCGCCACGGAGTGGAGTTCATGCTGGCATTCGGACTCGGCACGGTGCCGTTGCTCTGGGTGGCGCAAACGCAGTTTCACTGGGTGCGTCAGCGACTTTCGCCGCTGTGGATGAGCCGGACGCGCGTCGCCTTGGCCTTGACCACGGCGGCGGTGATCGGCTGGCGACTGCGCGCGACGCTCGGCTTCCCGGGTCCGGATCCGTCTAACTTCGTCTGCTTCTAAGATGAGTGCGACCATCCTCGAATCGCCCGATCCTGTTGCCGCGGTGGCGAACTCCTGCCGCCACTGCGGCGCGTCCTTGATCGACGATCGGATGCGGTCCAGCGGATTTTGCTGCGCCGGTTGCACGTACGTGTACCGCCTCGTTCACGAACATGGGCTTGCCGGGTATTACAAAATAAAAGACGAGATCACCGCGCCGGCAGATGCCGCGGTTTTTCAAGCGCGTGATTACGCGTGGCTTGAGGCGGCCCAGCGTGAAGCAGAAGCATCCACGCCGGCGTCGGACGAACCGACGCATCGAGCGGCGACCACGGTCGGCGGCAAAGTCGGGATCCCGGAGCTGACGCTCGACGTGCAGGGGATCTCCTGTGCCGGATGCGTGTGGCTGATCGAGCGCGTTTTCCAGCAACTCCCGGGCG
Source organism: Opitutus sp. (assembly GCA_039928945.1). Lineage (GTDB taxonomy): Bacteria > Verrucomicrobiota > Verrucomicrobiia > Opitutales > Opitutaceae > Opitutus. The sequence goes on from JBDSSD010000003.1 coordinate 76,294, forward strand.
CCCGACATATCAACGTCAACGCGCAGTACGGGTCCATGCGGCTCCGGTGGGTGCGCGGAGAATTTTCCGCCGCTGACTTTGCGCGGAAGTTGCAGGCGTTTGGTTATCTGGCCGGAGTTGCGGGTGAGGCGCCCGCCGAGCCGGAGAGCCGCGGTTTGGTCAAGCGCATCGGGCTGTGCGCAGCGTTCGCGATGAATGTAATGCTCTTCTCGCTGCCCGTGTACTTCGGGATGGAGAAGACGTTTGAGTGGGCGGGACTCTTCGGTCTGTTGTCGCTCGGCTTCGGCACGCTGAGTTTTCTCGTCGGGGGTCTATACTTTCTGAGCCGCGCCCTGAACGCCCTGCGCGAACGCGCGATGCACATCGATCTGCCGATCGCGATCGGAATTGTGGGTGCGTACGTCGGCTCGCTGTATGGCTGGATCGCGGGCGAGGAGAAATTCGTCTACTTTGATTTCGTTTCGACCTTCATCCTTCTCATGCTGGTCGGCCGCTGGGCGCAGGTCGCGGCGGTGGAACGCAATCGACGCCGGCTGCTCAGTCAGCAGCCCAAGCCGCAACGCGTTCGGCTCGCGGACGGAACGCAACTTACGCCGGAGCAGTTGAAAGCTGGCCAGGTGCTGATGCTGGCGGTCGGCCAGACCCTGCCCGTCGAGTCGCGGTTGGAAGCAACCGACGCGACGTTCTCATTGGCGTCGATCAACGGTGAGGCCGAACCCCATATCTATCGCGTGCATCAACGCGTGCCCGCTGGTGCGGTGAATATTGGGCGAACAGATCTGCGACTTGCGACGTTGCAGGCGTGGAACGAATCACTGCTCGCGCAGCTGCTTCAGCCGGGTGAACGCGCCGGTGAGCGTCACGGGTTTCTTGAACGCATCGTTCGCGGCTATCTGCTCGGGATTCTCGTCGTGGCGGCGGCGTCGGGCCTTGGCTGGTGGATTGTCACGGCGGATGCGCTTCGTACCTGGAGTGTGGTGACGGCGGTCCTCGTCGTTTCCTGCCCGTGTGCCGTCGCACTCGCGTTCCCGCTGGCGGATGAAATGGCGACGGTCGCCCTGCGACGGCGTGGCGTCTTCGTGCGCGAGGGCGATCTCTGGACGAAACTCGCCCGCGTGCGCAAGCTGGTCTTCGACAAAACCGGTACGCTCACGCTGGAGACACCGGTCCTGCAGAATCCGGGCGCGATCGATGCGCTCGCACCCGTGGCACGCGAAGCTCTGCTGACGCTCGTCCGCGATAACCCGCATCCCATCAGCCAATGCTTGCTGGAGAACCTGCTCGCGCGGCCGGCGACCGCAGCGGGAGCTGTTGGGGCGATTCAATCGACAGGTTGTGACGTGCCAACCGAGGCAACGGTTCAGGAGACCGTCGGCTGCGGCGTGGAATGGAATGGGTGGACGCTTGGCCGGGCGGGTTGGCGCGACGGTAACGAAGGGGAGGATACCGTGTTTGCCTGTGCGGGTGACGTCGTGGCGGTGTTTCGTTTCGCGGACACCGTCCGGTCGGATGCTCGATCGGAATTGGACGCGCTGCGTGAGGACGGATATGCCGCGTTTATTTTGAGCGGCGACCGCAAGGAAAAGGTTGCCACCCTCGCGGCAGAGTTGGGATTGAGGCCGGAGGACGCGGTTGGTCAGCTCTCGCCGCAAGAGAAGGCCTCGTGGCTGGAAACGCACGGCGCGGACGATGCGATGATGCTGGGCGATGGAGCGAACGACAGCCTCGCGTTCGATCAGGCGCTGTGTCGTGGCACACCGGTGATCCACCGCGGCGTGCTCGAACGCAAAGCGGACTTTTATTATCTCGGCCGAGGCATTGGTGGTCTGCGTGCGCTGTTCGCGGTGGATGCCATTCGCCGCCGTACGCAGATGACGGTCTTGATTTTCTCGATCGGTTATAACGCGCTGGCGGTTGGTCTCGCCGTCGCCGGACGGATGAACCCGCTGGTTGCCGCCGCACTCATGCCGATCAATTCGTTGCTCACCTTGGCCTTGGTGACCACCGGGATGCGACGCGCGTTCAGAGCCCGCGAAAGCGCAGCGTAGCGGTCGGACCAGTCGCTCGGGTTGGCTGGGCTGGTTGAGAGAACGCGATTTCGCTTACGCCGGCCTTGCTCCCCGTCAGGAGATGATAAGCTATGCGGATGACTTTGTGGCCTCTAGGGTGGCGTCGGCGAACTACGATCCGTGAACGCGTGGTCGGCGTTGCTCTGATCAGCTTCGGCGCAGTTGGCTTTCAGTTCACCGACGCAGCGCCGGTGGAAGCTGTCGAAGCACGTGCGGTGGCGGCCGAGTCGACGGCTGACCCGTCAACCGATGCTCCGCCTGGAATGGCCTGGGTTCCCGGAGGCGAATTCTTGATGGGCACGACTGATCCGACGCAGGAAATCTGTGGCGGTAACGAAACGATGGAGGATGCGCGTCCCATTCATCGCGTGACGGTGAACGGGTTTTGGATGGATGTGACGGAGGTGACGAACGAGGCGTATGCGCGTTTCGTGGCCGAGACGCGTTATGTCACGGTCGCCGAAATGACGCCACGCGCGGAGGATTTCCCGGGTGCTCCCGCCGAGTTGCTGGTGCCGGGAGCGGTGGTGTTCGTGCCGCCAGCAGCGGCAGTGCCGTTGGACGATGCGTTGCAGTGGTGGCGGTATGTTCCGGGCGCGAATTGGCGTCATCCGGAAGGCCCGCAGAGCTCGATCGCTGGCCGGGAACAGGAACCGGTCGTTCACGTGGCGTATGCGGATGCGGAAGCCTACGCGCGTTGGGCGGGCAAGCGGCTGCCGACGGAAGCCGAGTGGGAATTCGCCGCGCGTGGAGGGCAGGCGAGTCAGCGCTACACGTGGGGCAACGAACTCAATCCTTCGGGCCGCTGGATGGCGAACACCTGGCAGGGACATTTTCCGAACGAGAATTCAGCGGGTGACGGTTTCGTGCGAACGTCGCCGGTGGGTCGCTTCCCCGCCAATGGTTATGGACTGAAGGATCTGGCCGGGAACGTTTGGGAATGGTGCAGCGATTGGTATCGGCCTGATACCTACGCTCAGCAGGTGAATGTCGCGGGAGACCAGGCGATCGACAACCCGCAAGGTCCGGCGCAAGGCGACAGCTTCGATCCGCAGGAACCGGGCATGCCGAAACGCGTGCAGCGCGGCGGCTCGTTTCTGTGCACTGACCAGTACTGCACCCGATACATGGTGGGCTCGCGCGGCAAAGGCGCCGCGGATACCGGTAGCAATCACGTCGGCTTTCGGTGCGTTCGCGCCAAATAGGTCTCAGGTTGAAATGGCCCCACCGTTGTCCATTGCTGCGCGACGCGCGCAGATTCAGCACCACTTTTTAACTTCTTTTCCACCATGCCCCATCCCCGTACCTGCCTGCTGCTTGTCCGTCGCTTGTTAACGGGGTTGCTCCTCGTTCTCGCGCTGGCGCGATCCACGTCCGTGCACGCGGCGCCGGGGACCGACCAGACGGCTCGACCCAATATCATTTTTGTTTTGGCCGATGATCTCGGCTTCGGAGACCTCGGTTGTTATGGGCAGAAGCTGATCAAGACGCCCCACCTCGATCGACTCGCGGCCGAAGGCCTGCGCTTTACCCAGTTTTATGCCGGCGCACCCGTGTGTGCGCCTTCTCGGAACGTGTTACTGACCGGCCAGCACACCGGACACACCACGATCCGCGGCAATGCGAAGATCGATTTGCGCGCCGACGAGACCACGATTGCGCAGGTGCTGAAATCCGCCGGGTACGCGACGGGCGTCATCGGGAAATGGGGATTGGGCAAGGAAGGGTCCACCGGCTATCCGCTGAAGAAAGGCTTCGACTACTTCTTCGGCTACGTCGACCAGACGATGGCGCATAACTACTATCCCACTTACCTGGTCCGCAATGAGGAGCGGGTTCCGCTGCGGAACGTCGTCCCCAATCCGGGGCGTTTCGGGCAGGGCGTTGCGTCCGTCAAAGTGGATTATAGCGCCGATCTGATGGCCGATGATGCGGTGAAATTCGTGCGGGAGCATCGTGCGTCACCGTTCTTCCTCTATTTCGCGACCACCTTGCCGCACGCGAACGGCGAAGCGAAAGCAGACGGTATGGAGGTGCCGGATTACGGCCCGTATGCCAGCGAGCCGTGGTCCAAACCGTCGAAAGGTTACGCGGCCATGGTCACGCGGCTCGATGCGCAGGTCGGGCGACTCATGGCGGAGCTGAAAGCGCTCGGTCTGGAAGAGAATACGATCTTCATTTTCACCTCTGACAACGGCCCGCACCAAGAGGGAGGCAACGACCCTGCGTTCTTCAAGTCTTCGGGGTCACTTCGCGGCATCAAGCGCGACGTCTACGAAGGCGGGATTCGCGAGCCGTTGATTGTGCGCTGGCCCGGACACACTCCGGCGGGAGCGACGTCGGACCATATTGGATACTTCGGCGATTTCATGGCGACCTTCGCAGAGTTGGTGGGACAGAAACAGCCGGTGAACACGGACAGCGTCAGTTTCCTCTCCCTCCTTCAGGGAAAGTCGTCAACGGCCCCTGAAGCGAAGTACCTCTATTGGGAGTTTTTTGAAGGCGCATCCGCGCAAGCGGTGCGCATGGGCCAGTGGAAGGCCGTGCGTAGTCCGATGATCTCGGGGCCGATCGAGCTCTACAATTTGAAGACCGATCTCGGCGAGCAGCACGATCTCGCAGCGCAGCATCCCGACATCGTGGCCCGCGCGGTAAAAGCGATGCAGGAAGCGCATGTGCCGTCGCCGGATTGGAAGCCCGGGGCAGTCGCGCAACCCGGCGAAGCTTCGGGCGGCAATTAAACGTGAAGCGAGCGCTCTCGCTTTGCGCGCGCCGGAGCCGGTGGCCGTTTGCTGCGCCGTTCACGTCGTTAGGGCGACGATTCGCGTATCGATCGTGCACCCGCTACGGCCGTGAAGAGGAGTGGGTCGGGCGAAGGGGAGCGGCGATGGGGACGGATTTTTCTTTGTCGCTCGAGTATTTGCCGCTCCGGGCGAGTGCGTTGCACCTGGCGCGGTGCAGTAGGACCGCTTGGGCGGCGGAAACGTTTTCCGGTTTCCCGCGCCAGCGGGCCAACACAGGTGCTTGCAACGCTCGTCCGTAAGAGAAGCTCAACTGCCAGGGCGTGGAGTCTATTTTGTTCATCGCGTTGAGGTGCTCTGTGGCGCGCACCTCGGATTGACCGCCCGAAAGAAACACAATCCCCGGCACAGCTGCGGGCACATGGCGACGTAGACAACGCAAGGTCGCGTCCGCCACTTCGGCGATCGTCGCCGACCGCGGGTGGTCAGTCCCCGGCAGAATCATGTTCGGTTTGAGCAACATCGCTTCGAGACGAACGCGATGTTCCGCCAGTGCCTGGAAGACCAGCTGCAGAGTCAGACCGGTGATCTCGGCGTGACGTTCGATTGAATGGCTGCCGTCCATCAAGACCTCCGGTTCAACAATGGGAACCAGCCCCGCCAGCTGGCTTTCCGCCGCGAACCGGGCGAGCGCGGCCGCGTTATCTTTCAGCGCCGTGAGGCTCGGTACGTTGTTGGTGCCGACCGCGATCACCGCGCGCCACTTCGTGAAACGCGCGCCGAGCTGGCGGTATTCAGTGAGTCGCTCGCGTAAACCGTCCAATCCCTCCGTGATGAGATCCCCGGGAAATCCCACCAGCGGTTTCGTTCCTTTATCGACCTTGATGCCGGGTATCATTCCTGCCGTGAGGATCAGATCTATCAGCCGGGTGCCATCCGTGGTGGTCTGTCGCAGGGTTTCGTCGAAGAGAATGACCCCGCTGATGAATTCGTTCAGCCCCGGTGTGGTGAAAAGTAGTTCGCGATAATCACGGCGCGTGGCTTCCGTCGAAAACGTACCGATGCTGGCGAAGCGCTTGCCGATCGTGGCTCCGCTCTCATCGGCGGCGAGCAATCCCTTGCCCGGTGCCACCAATGCCTGCGCGACGGGGTCGAGATCACGTGCATTCATGGTATTGGGTGGGATCGAGCAGTCGCCGGCGTATTGCTTGGCCACACTACAGACTCCAACGGCGGCTTTGGTTGCCACGAGACGAAGCAGGTAGGGGATTCGTCGTGGGCCGATTCGTTCGGCTGTGCCGTCCATGCGGACGTACCGGGGATCGTTTTGCGTTCGGACGTGCCGTGCGCACCTCGCTACTTTACCCGGCGTCACCGGACCGCGTAGTCATCCATCGTCGAATTTCCTACGTCAGGCCGAGCAGGCCCGGCCCCCCGTCCGCCGATGACCGCAACCGTTCAGCGAACCGTCGTCTTCTTCGTCTGCTCTTGGGGTGGAACGATGACGACCGGACATTTCGCTCGTTTCAGCACGCCGTGGGTGGTGCTGCCAACCAGCAAATCGTAGAAGGCCGTGTGCCCATGGGAGCCCATCACAATGTAGTCGGCGTCGAACTTGTTCGCTTCATCAATGATGTGAGCGATGGGCGCGCCGCTGTACTGGACGGTGTCGACCGTGAGGCCATCGCGCTGCAGATCGGCTTGGATTGCTTCAAGCCGGTTGCTGGCGGAACGTTCACCGATCGCCGTGATCTCAGCGATGTTGTCCATCACGATGGAGTACTCGGCCGTAAAGACGGGCGGCTGAACAACGGTGAGCAGAACGAGCCGGCCTTGAATCGCACGCGCCAGCGTTGCGGCGGCTTGCACGACGGCATCGCTGACGTCGGAGAAATCGAGCGGGGTAAGGACCGTTTTCATGGGCACAGTCTAGTCCTGAATCGCCAAACGGCTATGCGGCGATTGCGAACGACTGTGCAGAAGTTGCGGGCTCTCAAACCGGCGTAGTCGCTCAAACTCAACATCAGCGGCTGGCGCTGCCGCCTTCGGACGCGAACAACTTACATTTTTGCGCGGTTCACCGATAGCCCTGCGATCGAGTCCGCTGCGCGCACGATGATCTCGATGTCTTTCACTCCGCGAAACCCGGAAAACGCTGCCGCCACCAAAGCTCCGTCGTCGGTCATGAGCGGGACTCCGCCCTGCCAGCCGATGAAGTCAGGTCGTTCGATGCCAAACGGCGAGTCGTCAAGTTGGCCCGAAAAAACCAGCTCCTCAAACCGCCCCGTCGCGTAGCCGGTGGTCCACACCTGCATCACCTTTCGATTCGCGATGCCGAAGCACCAGCGCGCTTTCGCGCTATGCCCGCCGAAAATTTGGCCATGCATTCGACCCGAAGCGTCAATGACCGCCAGGGCGGCGCTCCCCTTCGACATCTCGCGATCGATCGGATCCTCGAGGAAGTTCGGCACGAGCAGAGTGACAGCATCAACGAGTTGTTGGGCGAGCGACGGGTTCGAAGTCATGTTGGTCAAGTGGAGCGAGTGAGCTGGGGAAAGGAGAAAGGAATCGAGTTTTAACGCGCCGAGCTCGTCGGCAGCGGCGCGTGAAAGTGAACCGCTCGTCGGCTGGTGGAAGGCGTCAAAACTTCAAACCACTTAGCCGTAAGCATGCAGTTGAGGAACCCCCGGAGGCTAAATCCAAAATGGACGGTGACCGATCGGTAGGGCGAACCCTCCGGGTGAGCCGCGCTCGATCAAAGCTCGGCGGGGACGCTTCGCCCTACCTTTTATCTGCATTGTTACGGTTTAGGAGCGCTTCGACAGCACGGCTTTTTCATACCGCGTAACGTCGTCCAGCCAATCGGCGCCGACCGGCACGTTGGCGCGGGCGCAAAGTTCATTCCAGACGGCGCCCCATGGCATCGCCTTCGCGTTTTCCATCAAGGCGAGTCGCACGTGGCCTCGACCACCCGCGTCCGCGTCTTTCAACGCTTTCGAAGGATCGAGCAGCCCCAACAGAATCGCCTGCCGTGTCGCTCGCGCGCCCACCACGTAGGCCGCGATGCGGTTGATCGAGGCATCAAAGAAGTCGAGCGCGACGTACACCCGGTCGAATGCGTTTCCACGCGCAATTTCCGCAAACAGCGCGCGCACCGGATCATCGAGAATCACAACGTGGTCGCTGTCCCAGCGCACGGGTCGGCTGGTGTGCAGCAGCACCTTCGGATGGAACTGCATCAGGGCCGAGACCTTGTCGGCGACCGACTCGGTGGGGTGATAATGACCAAGATCGAGACAGGGCACGACCTTTCGGCTCTGTGCATAGGCGTAGTAGAACTCATGGGAGCCCACCACGTAGTCTTCGCTGCCCAAGCCGAAAAGCTTTCCTTCGACGGCGTCGACACACTGACGGCGGTCGACTTTCGCGTCCTTAAGCACTGCGTCCAACGACTCCGTGAGTCGAGCGCGCGGGCCCCAGCGGTCCGCCGGCGAATCCTTGGTGCCGTCGGGTATCCAGTGGTTGATCACGCAAGGTGAACCCAGTTTCCTGGCGAAGTGCTGGGCGATGACGCGACACGCCCGGCCGTGATCGATCCAGAATTTCCGAATCCCGCGATCCGCACTCGACAAGGTGAACCCCGACGTGGCGTGCGGGTGGGCGAAGTAGGTCGGATTGAAATCCAGTCCGATCTGGTGCTCCTTGGCCCAGGCCAGCCAGCCATCGAAATGCGCGGGGGTCAGGGCGTCGCGGTCGACCGCTTCGCTACCGGTTTCCGCGTAGAACGCGTGGAGATTCAGGCGTTGCGCGCCCGGGAGAAGCTTGAGCACCTGATCGAGATCCGTCCGCATCTCATCACCATTGCGCGCCCGGCCGGGATAGCCGCCGGTCGACATGATGCCGCCCGAGTCCACCGCGGTTTTCGGCGTTTCGAGACCGCGGACATCGTCCGCCTGCCAGCAATGCAAGGAAATGGGGACGCGCAGCGCGCGCTCGATGGCGGCTTCGGCATCGACGCCGAGTTCAGCGTAAGCTTCGTGCGCGAGGCGGTAGGCAGCGGTGATTTTTTTTGGGGAGGGCATGAAAGGAAGTAAGATTATGTAGGCAGTCCGCTTGCGGACGCTCCGGGGATTGAATGGATCGTGAACGAGAAAGGTTTCGGAGCGCGCGCGAGCGCGCTGCCTACGAAGGTGACGGTTTACCGCGAGCGGTGGGGCTGGTAGACAGTTTGTTTCAGATTGCGGGAGAGGTGCTCCCGAAACGTCCGGAGATTCTTCACGGCGCCGAGCGCGATTAACTGACTGGCGATGTTGCCCACGGCCGTGCCTTCGAGCGCAAATGAGACCACGGGCAATTGGGCGGCATCTGCGGTCGCCTGGCAGAGCAGCCGGTTTTTTGATCCGCCGCCGACAATCAAAATACGTTTAAATGGACGACCTGAGAGTCGCTCGAAAGTCCGCATGGCTTCGGCGTGGCCGCGGCCGAGCGATGCGCAAATCAAGCGAGTATAGCCCGCGAGGTTTTTCGGCGGAGCGACGCGTTTTTTCTTCAGTTGGGCGTCGATTGCGGCGCGCATGGACGCGGGATTTCCAAAGGCCGGGTCGGCGACGTCCAGCAACATCGCTGGCGCAGGGAGTTTCTCGGCTGCTTTGATCAACTTCGCCCATTCCGCATCCGTGCGTGGACGCGCGGCAAACTCCTTCAGCGTTTGCTCCAACAACCAGAGCCCAATCACGTTGGTGAGCGGGCGATAGCGGCCATCACCGATGCGTTCGTTCGATATCCGCGCGGTCAGGGCTTCGTGTCCGAGCACCGGTTGATCACGTTCAAAGCCGACGAGCGACCAGGTCCCGGCGCTGATGAACAAATCGCCTCCGGCCGGATCGGCCGGCATCGCATCGTACGCGGCCGCCGTGTCATGGCCGGGCACCACGATGACTTGGGCTAGTTTAAGCGCCGGCAAGTTTTTGACCCGCCCAAGCTTGGTTCCGGCCAGCACCGGCTGGGTAAACCATTGAGCCGGAATGCGGAAATAATCGAGGGTGGGTCGCGACCAATCCGTCGAATGCACGTCGATCAATTGCGTGGTGCTCGCCATGGTGAACTCGTTCTCCATGCGGCCGGAAAGCAGGAAGTTGAAAAAATCCGGGAGAAAGAGACATCGGGTGGCGAGGTCCTCAATCGCGGGACAACTCGCGACGGTCTCGGCGAGTTGAAGGCTCGAGTTGTAGAAGACGTTCGCGATTCCGGTGGCGGCATAAATGCGTTCGAGTGCGGCGCGCGTATTGGCGAGGCGCTTGAGGCCCGGTTGGGTGCGCGCGTCGCGATACGCGTG
>JBDSSD010000004.1:0-54043 GCA_039928945.1 Opitutus sp.
TGGTAGGACAAATCCTCGAGATAAAACAGCGTGAGCGGAGCCCGAAATACGTCATCGACCGACTGCAGCGCCACTACCACGGAAGCAGCATCCATTCGTGCCACGCGGTCCACTTCCTCCGCCGCGACATCGGCTTCCGCCGGAGTGAGGTCTTCGATCGAGGTGGCTCGCGCGTCCCGACGGCGTCCCCGCAAAAACTCCCGGTACAACGTCGTAAACAACCACGACTTTGCTTTCGTCATCTCACGCAGGCCATGGCCTTTGGTGGCCCAGATAAAAAAAGTTTGCTGCACAAGATCCCCCGCGTCGGCGGAATTCTTCGCGAGACTGAGCGCAAATCGGTAGAGCGGCAGGTAGTGCGCATCGACCAATTGCGTAAAAACTTCGGAACTCATGCTTGGTTTTCAGAGTTGCTTTGCGTTCGCTTTATTCCCGGAAACTTCCCGTCACGCAACATGCTTCGCCTTTTCCTGCCGCCCAACCTCGCCGCTGCCGCGCCCCGTGACGCCATCGCGTTGAAGGTGGAGCTCGATCTCAACGCGCCGCTGGTCCCGGAGCTTTTGCCCGCCCTCGCGTTGCTTCAGCGCTGGGCCGGCACCGCAACTCCTCCCAAATTTCTCCAGCTCAAGCGTGCTCAGCTCCGAGACTTGATCGCCGCGCTCCGCGATCGACCCGTTTTCTTTTGGCTGAACGGACCGGCTGCGCCGATCACCTGGCACGACGACGGACTTTCAGGCGTTTCGATCTTCCTTAAAGCGGCGGGTCCGGCGTCGAAGTCGAGTACTCCACAGCCCTCAAGCGGTTCTACTGCGTTGCGCAGTGACAGCTCAGGCGCAACGTCTCCGCCAAGGCCGGGCCCGTCAGGCCGCGCACGCCTGACCGTTGATGGTTCTGAACATTACCTCGCGATCAGCCTGCCGTCACGCGAAGCCAGCACCTACGACTCACTCGCCGACCTCGTGAAAACCGCCGGCTTCACTCTCGATCCTTCGACGCGACGTTGGTGGCTGCGCGATCGGCACAAGACGTTGAACTTCCTCGCCACGCACCTCAGCCGACTGAAGAACCTCGATGCCGAGTTCACACCGAACTTCGAAAAAAATACGGCTCATCTGCGTGACGCCGAGATCGTGTGTGACGCCACGGAAGCCCGGAACGGTTTCAACCTGACGCTCGCCCTCAAGGCGGGAGCCGCGGACGAAAATCAAATCCGGTCAGCGGTGTCCAGCAACCGCGGCTACATCGAAAGCGATGGTAAGGTGTACCTGCTCGCCGCCGACAAACTGCAGAAGCTAGATGCCACGCAGCGCGCGCTCGGCGGCGACGCTCCCGGCGCCGGCGGGCTGGCAACGCGTCGCACCCACGCGGTGAGTTCAGCGCGCGCCGTGGCTGCCCAAGCGTTGCTGGAAGAAATTGCTCCGCATTTCCAACCGCCCGAGGCGTGGCGTGCCCGTACGGATGCTCTGCGAAATCTCTCGGCTCTTCCCCGGGTTCCACTCGCCCTCGAGCTGGAGGCGCTACTCCGCCCCTATCAAAAACTAGGCATCGCGTGGCTCTGGCACCTCTTCCGGCACGAGCTCGGCGGCATTTTGGCGGACGAGATGGGTCTCGGGAAAACGTTACAGGCGATCGGCCTCCTCACCGCTTTGAAATCGAACGGAGCAGGCCCACTCAGTCCCGCTCGATCAGCGACCGAACGTCGGGTTCCGTCCCTCGGCGCCGCGATCGCAAACGGTTCGTCAGCTCCAGGAGCCCCGCTCCGCGCCGCATTCGCGTTTCCCTCCGCATCGCTGGTGGTTTGTCCCGCCTCGCTGGTTGAAAACTGGCGGCGTGAAGCCGCCCGGTTTGCACCGGAACTCCGACTGTTTGTGCATCACGGCGAGCGGCGTCTTGCGGCGGCCGAGGCTTTTAGTGCGTACGATTTAGTCGTGACCAGTTACGGGACCCTGACGCGCGATCGCACCCTTTTCGAATACGTGGAATTCGCCTGCGTCATCGCGGACGAAGCTCAGCACATCAAAAACCGGCGGTCGCAGAATGCTCAATCGTTGCGGGCGTTGAAGGCGCGAGGGCGCTTCTTGCTCACGGGCACACCGCTCGAAAACTCGCTCGAAGATCTGCGCTCGCTCTTTGAGTTCTTGATGCCGGGGTATCTGGACAAAGTTCCTCCGGGGATGCGGGGCGAGGACCGCGCCTGGATCGATGAGCGACTGCGCGCCCAGACTGCGCCGTACATCCTGCGGCGAACGAAGCAGGCGGTCGCTCCCGAGCTGCCCGCGAAACTTGAGCAAACCCTTTGGTGCGAACTCACACCTGCCCAGTCCAAGTTGTATCACGAAACGCAGCAACGCACCGAGCGGGAGTTTCTCGATCTCGCCGCTTCCGGCGCGAGCGAAGCCAGCCTCCGCTTCGCGGCACTTACCCAGCTGCTCCGGCTCCGGCAGATTTGCTGTGATCCACGTCTGATCGAATCGAACAAGCATGCTGCGAACTCCGACGTTGAAGATGGAAAGAAGCTCGCGCCGGCCTACAACGACTCCGCGAAACTTGAAGCGTTCCGGGAGCTACTCGCCGAGTCAGTCGACGACAATCACCGCATCCTGGTGTTCTCACAGTTCACCTCGCTGCTCAGGCTGCTCCAGGAGGAACTCCAGTCGCAGGAGATCGCGCATTGTTACCTCGACGGCACGATGACACCCCGCGCCCGGCAGGTTGAGGTGGATCGGTTCCAGTCGTCACCGGACATACCCATATTTCTGATTTCCCTCAAAGCCGGCGGAACGGGCCTGAATCTTACTGGAGCGGACACGGTCGTGCATTTCGATCCTTGGTGGAATCCTGCCGTTGAGGCGCAAGCGACTGATCGCGCCCATCGCATTGGACAAACCCGCGTGGTGACGAGCTACAAGCTGATCGCGAGCGGCACCGTTGAAGAAAAAGTCCTCGCACTGCAGGAGGAGAAGCGTGCGCTGCTCGCGGGTGTTTTCGAAGCCAGTGACGCAGCCGCGGCGAAACTTTCGTTGGCTGATTTGAAGTCGTTGCTGACCTGACGACGACAGCGTCGCGCACCACATCGATCACGGACGAGCGCCGTGATCGATCAGAACCGTGAAAGCGAACCGAGCTGGTTTTCGGGCGTCAGTCCCGGCGTGCGGGCCTTAAACCAACGACCACGGACCGCGCATCGACCGCTGCCGCATTCGATTCGCTAGATCATCGTTGACGAATTCTTCCTTGGTCGGATCCCACGTCACTTTCCGGTCCAGCAACATGGCAATGTTGCCCAGATTGCAGACCGTCGTTGTGCGATGACCGATTTCGACGTCAGAGATCGGGAGCTGTCGCGTCCGCATGCTCTGAAAGAAATCGTCGTGATGATTCTTGCTCGACGGCAGCTTCAGGCTCCCGGTCCGTGCCGCCACTTCCTTCAGAAACTCTGGATTCGATGCGCTGCTGGTACTCCGTGAAACGTCGATCCAGCCGCGATCGCCGAAGAACCGCACGTTACCATCCGACACGCCGTCATAGCGAGTATGACACCGCAACGATTCGCCGCCGGCATAGCGGCAGGAGAAATCGACTTTCGTCGCGGTGGTAAAAAGACCCGTGGTCGGAAACTCCCCGTGGCCCTCGACCTCGAGCGGCCCTGAGTTATCCGCACCCAGCGCCCACTGCGCGATGTCGATGTAATGCGCGCCCCAATTCGTCACCTGACCGGCGGCATAATCGAGGATAAACCGGAAGTTATAGTGACACGCGTGTCGGTTGAACGGCGCCCAAGGCGCGGGGCCGAGCCACATCTCCCAATCGAGCCCCTCCGGAACTGCTTCCGGCTGCCAGGTGCCGCCCACGTATTTGTTGTTCGCGGGAATCAGGATGTCGATCCGCTCCAGCTTTCCCAGACCACCGTTGCGAATGTACTCCGCTGTATCATGGAAGCGTTTGGCCGAACGTTGCTGTGTACCCGTCTGCACGATGCGACCGTGCTTGCGGGCTGCGTTCACCAGTGCGCGACCTTCACGAATCGTCAGGGTCAGCGGTTTCTCGACGTACACGTCTTTGCCATTCCGAATGGCTTCAATCGCGACGAGCGCGTGCCAGTTATCGGGCGTACAGACGAAAATCGCATCCACGCCACGGCGCTGGGCCAGCTCGCGGAAATCAGCCAGCACCGCGCAATCGCGATTGCCGTAGTACGTGTTGATTTTCTCCGCCGCCGCTTCCCGCCGCCGGCGGTCCACGTCACATACAGCGACAATTCGCACGTCCCCAAAACCGAGGAGCGTGTCCATATGCCCTTGGGCTATATTTCCGGTTCCGACGATCCCAACCGTGATTTGATTGCTCGGCGCATTCTGTCCGAACAGACGTGAGGGCAAAATGGTCGGCAGCATCACAGCGGTACCGACGACCGCGGAGCGTTGCAAAAATTGACGCCGGCTCAGCACCGCCGGAACCATGGAAAGAGGTTTCATGTTATACTTTCTCCCCCGAGATCTTCTCCACCGCTCGTTCCGACGCAGCGCGAACGTCCTTCTCCTCCTTGGCATCCATTGCAATGGCGGTGAGTGCATCCACCGCTTGGCGATCGCCCCGCAGGCCAATACTTCCAATTAACCCGATCTTCGCCGAACCGGTAAGTTTGTGATCGCTCAACGCAGCCCGATACGCGGCGTTGACTGCGGGATCAGAAATGGAATCCAACGCCGCACGAGCAAAGTCAGCATCGCGCCCGTTACCGAGTAACGGAACCACGTCGGCGACACACGCCGAACTGCCGATTAGTCCTAACATGCGGCAAACAAACTGCCGGCCGGCGACCGTGATCTGAGGATGCTTCAAAGCCTGGAGAAGTTTGACCTCCATCGCCGGACGTTGGTCCGGCAACGCATTGACCACCATCCGATATACCGTACTCGCATAGGTACGGTCGCCGCCGTACTCGAGCGAAGTGAGTTCCGCCCAGGGATCGGGCGTAACTGTGAACCACGCTTCACGGTCTTTGAACTCGGTCGGCGCAGCAGGACGCGGCGAGACAGCCGCGGAGGAAGGGTTGGCTTCGGGCATAACGAAAAGCTTCCCGCACGATGTCAGGCAATGGGAAGCGCGCACGTCAAATCGACGGAGTCATGCGATCACACCGCAAATATTAAAGTGGGCACCGGTGCAGCGCACGCTTGCATCTCCAGAGAGGACGCGTGAAATGGAAACTCTTTCTTCCCCGATGTACGTGCGTTCCCCTTGGTTGTCGCAGTCCACCGATCACCAGCAAATGGTCGAACGCTCCCGTTTGATCGACTCACCCGTTTCCCTCAGCCGCACGGCTGTATCGTTCAACTCGTTCTCCTTTTTTCTATGAGTGACCTACCTCCTGTTGCCAACCGCCGCTGTGATTACACGGCTGCCTTTCTCTTGCTCCGTTTATTCCTCGGCCTTCGCACCTTGCTGGCCGGCGTCGAAAAGTTCGAGGGGAAGGGCACCTACTCGTTTGCCAACTACTACGAAAACATGTCCCGCATGGCGCAGGGCATCACCGGTGCCTCGTTCATGCCGCTGTGGGCGACCAAGAACTTCGCGCTGACGCTCGGCTATCTGCTCACGATCTTTGGAATCGCGCTGCTGCTCGGCTTGAAAACCCGACTGACTCTGATCCTCACGGGGCTGCTTTACGTCGGACTCTCGTTCGGCCTCATGGCGGTCCAGGAAAGCGAAGGCGTTGCCTGGCTCGGAATTCACGTGGGACTCTTCGCCGCAGCCCTTGTACTGGTGCGCTACAACCGGTTCGTTCTCTGGGCCGACAAAGCTGATTGTTAGTCCGCGCTGCCGCTTCCAGCCGTTCTCCTCTTCCCTGCTGGCGGAGTGCCAGCACTTCCCGTCGATATGTCTTCACCTACTCCTCCCCTTTCTTTGACGCGCCGTAATTTCCTCCTATCAGGCGCGAAATTGGGTGCCGTCGCACTTGCCGCACCCTACATCGCGCGCGCAGCCACCGCTCCCGACGGCGGTAGCAACACGCTCAACGTGGCCCTGATTGGCTGCGGCGAACAGGGACGCGTTCTCCTGAACGCCGCCCTTAAGATTCCCAACATCCGATTCAAGGCCGTGTGCGATATCTGGCCCTACAATCGGACCTACGGAGAACGGCTGCTCAAAAAGTTCGGTCACGAAGCAGTTCCGTTCGAGGATTACCGCGAGCTGCTCACGACGGTCAAAGACATCGATGCGGTCCTCGTCGCCACGCCCGATTTCATGCACGCCGAGCACACCAATGCCGCGCTGCGCGCCGGGAAACACGTGTACTGCGAGAAGCTGATGTCCAACACGGTCGAAGGCGCCCGCTCCATGGTCACCACCTCCCGCGAAACAAAGAAACTCCTGCAGATCGGTCACCAGCGGCGAAGCAATCCGCGTTATCTGCATGCCCGTGATCGCCTCATTCGCGAAGCCCATCTGCTCGGCCGGATCACCAACGCCAGTGGGCAGTGGAACCGCGCGGTTTCAGACGACTTGGGTTTCCCCGCCGCGCACAAGCTCAGCGACGCGAAGCTGCAACAGTACGGCTACGCGAACATGCATGAGTTCCGGAATTGGCGTTGGTTCAAACGCTACGCCGGCGGTCCCATCTCGGATTTGGGCGCACACCAGATTGACGTTTTCAATTGGGTCCTCGGCGTGAATCCCCGATCGGTCCTCGCCGGCGGCGGCGCGGATTACTACAAGACGCACGAGTGGTACGATAACGTGACCGCTGTTTATGAATTCTCCACTGCTGCCGGAATGGTCCGCGCCAACTACGGCGTCCTGACCACGACGAGCGCGGGCGGCGGGTACCACGAATACTTCATGGGCGACGAGGGCGCGTTGAAGATGTCCGAAAATCCAAAGTACACGAAGTTGTACCGAGAAGCTCGCGCACCCGAATGGGATCAGTGGGTCGACAAGAACTACATTTCCCGACCCGGCTCAGGCGAAGGCGCACCGGCGCCCGTCAAACCGTGGGAGAAACCGCGGCCGAAACTCGGTGGTCCGTCGAAATCATCGACCGTGGACGTACGCGAAACGGCCGAGCTCTCCGCTTGGGACATTCCCATCACGCTCGACAAAGCCATCCATCAGCCGCACCTCGAGAACTTCTTCGACGCGATCCGCAAAGGTACGCCGCTGAACTGCCCGGGCGACTCCGCGTTCGCGACGGCCGTCACTGTCCTCAAGGTCAACGAAGCGGTCGCTGCGCAAAAAATGCTCACCTTCGCTCCGAACGACTTCGTCGCCTGATTTCGCCGCTCTCGCGGGCTCGGTGGCCGCGAACTCCCGGCCATTGAACAGCCGGCGGGTCTGCGTGTCGGAAACATCGCCGTTCGCTCGCTCCGCGGACTTGAACGGCTTACCTTCCGCCCAGCCGAGGTCCTCAACCAAACACCTCTCCTTCCCACATGAAACGTTACCTCCTCGCTCTTCTCGTCAGTCTCGGCGCGCTCACCGGCTCGCTGTCCGCCGCGGACGAAGTGCCGCTTAAACTCGAGCTTCCCCGCCCGTTGTTCGTCGGGACACCACGGCCCTTGAAGCTGCCTAATTTGGAAAAAGCGCGGCCCGGTCGTCGGCCCGACTTGATGGTGCCAGCCGGAACGGTGAACCTTTCCAAAGGCAAGCCCGTCACGGCGAGTGACTCGCTTCCGGTGATCGGCGAGCTCAGTCTCATCACTGACGGGGATAAAGCAGGTGACGATGGCACGTACGTGGAGTTCGGGCCAGGCGTCCAGTGGGTGCAGATCGATCTCCAGGCTCCCGCCAAAATCGCCGCGATCGTCGTGTGGCACTTCCATTCGCAAGCCCGCGCTTACCACGACGTCATTGCTCAAGTTTCAGACGACCCCGAGTTCAAGAAGGACGTAAAGACCGTCTACAACAATGACGACGACAACTCCGCGGGGCTGGGCAAAGGAAGTGATCTTGCTTACATCGAAACGTACGAAGGCCGATTGATTGAAGCGAAGGGAGCGACCGGTCGCTACGTCCGGCTGTACAGCAACGGGAACACGTCAGACGAGCTCAACCACTACGTTGAAGTGGAAGTGTTTGGTCAGGCGGCAAAGTAAATCCGACTCGCTCCTCCCTCCTCCTCACGCGGTGTCCACTTGGAGATCGCGTCAGAGGCGGGCGCAGTTGCTCGAGTGGACCGCGTGATTGGTTGCGGCCAGCGGCGGACCCATCCCGCGTCACACCGTGATGACAGGCGCGCACGCGATTCGGGCACTGGCATGGCCGCGGTTAGTTTGAGCGGCTTGTCGCCACAGCGTTTCTTCCCTTCAGTCACCTCATGCCCGTTTCCGTGCCCCGCTGGCTGCCGCTGGTGCTGATTGCGCTCGCCGCATTGTGGCTGCGCACAAGCGACCTTGCGCATCGGCCGATGCACGCCGACGAGGCAAATCAGGCGGTCAAAACGGGAGAGTTGTTGGAAAGTGGCCGGTATGCGTTCGATCCAAAAGATCATCACGGCCCCACGCTTTACTATGCCGCGCTGCCGATCGCATGGATTCGGGGTGAACATTCGCTGGCGGATCTGACCGAAACAACGGTCCGACTCGTGCCCGCGATTTTCGGGACGCTCGGGGTTATTTTCCTTGGACTTCTCGCGCGACCACTCGGGCAACGACCCGCGATTGCCGCTGCGGCCTTCCTGGCCGTGTCGCCGCCGGCGGTCTACTACAGTCGCTATTTCATCCAGGAAACGCTGCTCGTCACCTTTACTCTGGGTGCGTTTTGGTGCGCGTCGCGATGGACGCGGCAGCGAAAACTCGGATGGGCAATCGCAGCCGGTGTAGCTGTCGGTCTGATGCAATCAACCAAGGCGAGCGCGCCCCTCTTCCTATTGGCTGGAGTCGTCGCCTTTCTCGCCTTTCGGCCAAAGAAAGTCGCGCTGGCGGCATCAGCGTCGGCTGATCGGCCAGCGGGCGATATGCTTTTGGGCTCGAAGCGCCCGGGATCAGCCGTCGCCTTGGGCGTGCTGGCTGCTCTCGTCGTCGCCGTCGTTTTCTATTCTTCGTTCGGCACCCACTGGAGCGGATTGCGGGACGCCCTTTCAGTGTACGGCCCTGCCGCCGAACGTGCCACCGGAGAGTCGGGCCACGAAAAACCGTGGTGGTACTACCTTTGGCTTTTCGGCTGGCACCGCGAAGGCGGCATCCTGTGGCAACAGGTGGCCTTCTCCTTTCTCACCGTCATGGGTCTCGTGGTGGCGTTCACGCGCCGCGCAAACGTGCGCCTTCGCCAGGCAGCCGTGTACACGCTGATCATCACGATTGCACTGTCCATGACGCCGTACAAGACGCCATGGCATGCCGTCCATTTCGTTCCGGGCTTCGCGGTACTTGCGGCTGGATCCTTGACCCTTTTGCCTTGGACTTGGATGCGAATTGCCGTCGCGCTCGGTGTTTTGGTGGCCCAGCTCGCGCAAACAAAACTGGTCGCGTTCAGCCGACCCGCTGATGCCCGCAATCCGTACGCGTACGTTCACAGTGCTCCCGATGTGCTGAAGATCCGGGCGCTGACACAGAACGCTTTGAACGAATCACCGTCAGCGCCCGTTCGGGTGATCGGCGAGGAATATTGGCCGCTCCCATGGTACTTGCGCGGCTTGCCACGAATCGGCTACTGGGCGTCACCCCCTGCCGATTGCGACGGAGCTTTGGTCATCAGCTCCATGGCCGCGGCGGACGCCGTGCGCGCCCGTATGCGTCAGCACTACCGAGAAACACTGGTTGGCCTGCGACCGGATGTTCCTCTGATCGTGTTTACACCGATCCCATGACGCCGCGCTACTCGCTCGTCGTACCGGTGTTCAACGAAGCCGGAAATATCGTTCCGCTGCTGGCGAGCGCCGTCAGCGTTCTCCAGTCCTGCGAGGCGCCGTTTGAAATGATCGTCGTCAACG
The DNA here is from genome assembly GCA_039928945.1 of Opitutus sp. GTDB lineage: Bacteria > Verrucomicrobiota > Verrucomicrobiia > Opitutales > Opitutaceae > Opitutus. Next base: position 9,932 of record JBDSSD010000004.1, read on the forward strand.
ACGGGAGCACGGATGAAACCGCCACAGAACTGACCACCGCGATGCAGCGTTGGCCGCAGCTTCGCCTTCTGCATCACCCCAGGAATCTCGGCCAGGCCAGCGCGTTGCTCGACGGACTGCAGGCAGCGCAAGGCGCAATCATCCTGACGATGGACGGCGACGGCCAGAACGACCCGCGCGACTTTCCGACGCTCCTCGCGCCGGTGGAGTCAAACGCACTCGATCTCGCCTGCGGCTGGCGCGTCGATCGTCACGATTCCTTTCTGCGGCGAATGATGTCACGCCTCGGCAACGCGGTGCGACGCGCTGTACTAGGAGATCGGTTACACGACGGTGGCTGTCAGCTGCGGGCGATGCGCCGGGAAGTGATCTCCGCATTGTTCGCCATCGATCTCATGCAATCATTCCTGCCTGCAATCGTGGCCGCCGCCGGTTTTCGCGTCGGCGAGTTTCCCGTTCGTCACCACCCCCGCGTCCGCGGACAGGCGCATTTCGGTTTGCGTCAATTGTGGTGGAGACCGGCGGCGACCCTCTGGCGCGTGCGCCGCCGGATTCGACGATGACGTGCTTCGAATTTCAGCACGAGGCGATGGCCACGTCGTATGCCATCACGATTGCGGATCATCCGGTCGACTACGCCCGCCAGGCCGCAGTCGCGGCCTGGCACGAGTTGGATCGACTTGAAGGCGAGCTGAGCCGTTTTGTTGAATCGAGCGATATCTCACGCGCCAATCGCCTGACGGAAGGCGAAAGCGTGATCATCGGAGACGACACGCTGGAATGTCTCCTCCTTGCGGCGGAGGTCGGTGTAGCGACCGATCATGCGTTTGACGTCGCCTACGCGAGCACTCGCGCCGCCGCACAGCCTCCCGAGGCTCCGCCCTTCACGCTCGATCCGGCGACGCATACCCTCACATCGCGTGTGCCACGACTTCAACTCGACTTGGGAGCCATCGGCAAAGGCTACGCCGTTGACCGCCTGGGAGCCTTGCTGGCCGAGTGGGAAATTCACTCCGCCTGCCTCCAAAGCGGAGGCAGCACCGCCCTTGTGCTTGCACCGCCCGCAAATCACATCGGCTGGGCCATTGGAATTGGCGCCGATGCATTCCCGCACTCGCTCACGCTCCGGAACATTGCGCTGAGCGCTTCGGGCCTCGCCGTAAAAGGTCAACACCTCATCGATCCCCGCGCGGGACGACCGCCACCGAGAACCGAACGGGTCTGGGCCCTTGCACCCACCGCAGCCTTGTCGGACGCGCTGTCGACGGCGTTCTTCGTTTGGCGCGACGACGAGATTGCCACGTTCTGTACAACTCATCCAGAGATCGGCGCAGCCGTGACGACCAGTGACCAACGGTTGCAGCGCTTCGGCGCACTTAGCCGCTACGCGCTCGAGTGAGGACGGTGAGGCCTTGAGCCTCTCTCGTTACCTCGTGAACCAATTCCCTCGTCCGAAGTTCGAGAGGCTAGTGCTTCGCTTCGTTCCGGAACTCGCGCGGCGTTTTCCCGACCTCGCGCTTGAACGCCACGCTGAGATATTCCACGTGTTCGAAGCCGGTGCGTTCAGCGATCTGATACAACGGCAGGTCCGTCTCCGCGAGGAGCCGTTGGACCCGATTCAAGCGCACGTGCAATATCTCTTCGTGCGGAGACCGCCCCAGTGATCGCTGGAAACGTTGTTCCAACACGCGACGGGAAAGCGGAACCTGCCGCAACAGATCGGAGACGTTGATGCCTTCACAGGCATGCTCGCGAATAAAGCGAACGGCGCCGGCGACCTGGCGATCGTCGATCGCGAGAACATCGGTGGATTGCCGTGCCGCCACGCCCAACGGCGCGATGAGATGCGCTTTCGGCGATACCTTTTTCCCGCCCATCATACGATCGAGCAGCGCGGCCGCTTCATAGCCGGTTCGATGCGTATTCGGGATCACGCTCGAGAGAGGCGGAGCGGCGAGCTCGCAGAGAAGCTCATCGTTATCAACTCCCACCACCGCGACTTCGTCTGGAACGGCTAGTCCGGCATTTCGACACGCCTCCAAGACCTGCTGACCGCGTCGGTCGTAGCACGCCATGATTCCCACCGGTTTGGGCAAACCTGCGATCCACTTCGAAAGATGCTGGCTCTGCGCTTCAGGATCTGTCGGCGCAAGATCTCCCCGATACGCGTTGCACTCATGACCGACCTTGCGGAGCTGATCGGAGAAAAAGCCTTCCCGCCAAACCGCCCAGTTGAACCGCGCATCTCCGCAATACCCGAAGTGCTTGAACCCACGTTCCATCAGGTGCTCGGCAGCGAGACGCGCAATCTCCGCATCATCTGTTTCCACCCAGGGCAGCGTGGGCACCAATCGCGCGGCGCTGAGGTCGACCGCCGGTAGTCCGCATTTCACCACCGCCCGGGCAATTCTCGGCGTCTCAATGCGCGCGATGACCCCATCTCCATCCCAATCCGAGAGCCACGCCGGCGGATCATCGCCACGCCCCTGCTCCATCATCTGAAATGACCAAGGCCGGTGATCGCGTACATAATGGACAACACCTTGGACCAGACCCCGGGCGTAGGCGTTGGAGGTCTCAACCAGCAGCGCCACCTTGCGCCGACGAAGTGGAATGATGCGTAGTGCTGACACGGGGCCAGGCGTACTCAGCCAACGCGTTCGCAAAACATCAACCGCGATTCGCTCGGCGGCGCGAACAGTGGCGGTCATTTCGCTCGCAAATCGTCGTTTACTCCTCCGGTGAAAAATCTCATCATTATTGCGTCAAGTCTCATGGGACCTGACGGTAGAAACTGTTATGCTGCTGGCCTGTCGATTCCCCTCGCCGCCTCCGGTGGGACTCACACGCCCGTTCGCTTTTCGAATCTTGCCATGCTGCCGCACCGTTTACCCGACATCCCTGTTCTGACCGCTGCTTTCCTGTTTCAATTACCGTCAGCCTCGTAAAACTGCCCCCATCCCGTCGTCCTCTTCTCTTCAGACGAAGTCGACGCATTACCCCGTCTGTCGCTCGTCTGTCTGCTATCCCGTCGCTTCGTTTTGTTTTCACTGCTCCCCGCCCCATGTCGAAAAAATCTCTCCGCTTACGCTTCGTTCTGCCCCTGGCCCTCGTTGCGTTCTGCGCCGCGTCTCCGCGAGTCAGCGCGCAAGAAGACGGTTTTCCCATCGCTCCCGGTTCAGGTCTGAGCCCAGAAGCGGCCGCCAAAGCCATGACCCTGCCGCCGGGCTTCCGCTCCACCCTGTTCGCCGGCGAGCCCGACGTGCATCAGCCCATCGCGTTTACGATCGACGAACGCGGCCGACTCTGGGTGGTGGAGAATTACTCGTATCCAGATTGGTCGCCTTACGGCCATGATCGCATCGTGGTGTACGAGGACACCGATGGCGACGGTCACTTCAACACCAGCAAAGTTTTCTACGATCAGCTTAACTTCGCCACAGGCATCGCGGTTGGTCACGGTGGAGTTTGGGTCGGCAGCGCGCCTTATCTGCTGTTCATCCCGGACAAGAACCGCGACGACACTCCCGACGGTCCACCGCGCGTCATTCTCGACGGTTGGGGTCACGACGATTTGCACGAGACGCTCAACAGCTTCGTCTGGGGACCGGACGGCTGGCTCTACGGCAATCAGGGCGTCTTCACGCAGTCGAACGTCGGTCGCCCCGGTGCACCCGACAGCGAGCGCATTCCCCTGAACGCGTGTGTCTGGCGCTACCATCCCACGAAGAAAACCTTCGAAGTGTTCGCCGAAGGCATGAGCAATCAATGGGGCCTTGATTTCAACGACGTCGGTGACGCCTTCGTCACGGCGTGCGTGATCCCTCACCTTTATCACGTCATTCAAGGCGGATACTATCAGCGCCAGTCCGGCCCGCACTTTTATCCGTACGTCTACGAAGAAATCAAAACGATCGGCGATCACGTGCATTACGATCGCGGCGTGAGCTGGACCGACTCCCGGCTTTCGAAAGGCAAGACCAGTGATTTTGGCGGAGGTCACGCCCATGCCGGTTCGTTGATTTATCTCGGTGACAGCTTCCCGGCGGAGTACCGCGGCTCGATCTTCATGCACAACATCCTCGGCAATCGCATCAATCGCGATCTGCTCGAGCCGGTGGGTTCTGGATACGTCGGCCACCACGGTCCGGATTTCATGCTGGCCAATGACGGTTGGTTCCGCGGATTGCGCCTGGAACTCGGCCCCGACGGTTCGATCTTCAACTCGGATTGGTATGATGCCCGCGCCTGCCATCAGCAGCAGCCCCACGACCGCACGAACGGTCGCATCTACAAGCTGTCGTACGGTGACTCCAAGCCTGTGCTCGTCGATCTCGCCAAATCCTCGAGCGCCGAACTCGTGCAGAATCAATTGCACAAGAACGAGTGGTTCGTTCGCCGTTCGCGACTGATTCTGCAGGAACGCGGCCCAGATCCAGCGGTGCACAGCGCATTGGTTAAACTTATCCGCGAGCAGAAAGACGTGACGCGTCAACTGCGCGCACTGTGGGCTCTCCACGTCACGAAGGGCTTGACCGAAGCGGTCGCCCTCGAGCTGCTGCAGAGTCCCGAGGCCCGGCTTCGCGCGTGGACCGTCCAGCTCGTCTGCGAAGACAAAGCTCCCAGCGCTGCGCTTATCGCCGCGATGGCCAAACTCGCGCAGAGCGATCAATCGCCGACCGTTCGCCTCTATCTGGCATCCGGTGCACAGCGCGTCGCCGTCGCGAAGCGGTGGCCCATCGTCGAAGGACTCCTGACGCACGGCGAAGATGCGAACGACCACAACCTGCCGCAAATGGTCTGGTACGCCGCCGAACCCCTCGTGCCGGCAGACGCTAACCGCGCACTCGCCTTGGGCTCGAAAACACCGCTCGAGAAAGTGCGCGGACTTTTCACCCGCCGACAAGTTGCGCTCGCCGATGAGGCTCCAAACGCCTCCGGCAAAGGCAATGCCAACGTCGGTATCGACGGACTTATTTCAGCGCTTGGATCCACCAACGATGCGAACTATCAGCGCGAAATCCTCGACAGCATCATGGCTTCGACCGAGGGAAAAAAAGGTCTGACCCGTCCTCGCGACTGGCCGGCAGTTTACGACAAGCTAAGCGCCAGCGCCGAGCCGGACATTGTGGCGAAAGCCGACGCGTTCGCCGCGCGCTTTGGAGACAATAGTGTGGTCTGGACCAAACGCACGCTTGCTCTCGATCCGCTGGCTCCCCTCGGCGCCCGACAAGCCGCGCTCCTGATCCTGCTCGACAAGCATGATTTCCAGCTCACGCCCGTCTACCAGAAACTCCTCACTGAACCCGGGCTGCGGTTGAATGCTCTCCGTGGTCTGGCCGCGTACGATATCGCGACGACGCCCGCAGCAATCATTGACGCCTACCCAACGTTCACGCCGGAGGAAAAACGCGCCGCGCTTTCACTCCTCAGCGGCCGGCCGGCCTACGCCCGTGCCATGATGGCCGCCAGCAAGGCCGGCAAGATTCCCGCGTCGGATTTCGATGCGCCGTTGATTCGTCAGCTTCACCTGCTGAAGGACCCGGAAATTGACCACGCCATCGCCGAAACGCACGGCGTAGTCCATGAATCCGCCGAAGGGACTAGCCAGGAGATCGCCCGATGGAAGACTATTCTCACGCCGCAGAAACTCGCAGCCGCGAATCCGTCGCGAGGACGCGCTACGTTTGCGCGAACCTGCGCGACCTGCCATACGCTTTATGGCGAAGGCGGTCGTATCGGGCCGGAACTTACGGGATCCAACCGGGCCGACCTCGATTATCTGCTCGTCAACGTCCTCGATCCCAATGCGGTCATCGGCAAAGACTATCTGCTCACCACCATTGAAACGAAGGACGGCCGGACGGCAGCTGGAATCATTCAGCGCCAGACCGCCAGCGCCGTCACGCTGATCAACCAGGCCGAAACGATCACCCTGCCCCGCGACACCATCAAGTCGCTGGAACAGCACGAAGTTTCCCTCATGCCTCCCGGCTTGCTTCAAGGCATGAGTGAATCCGACGTCGCGGACCTCGTGGCTTATCTCCGCACCTCGAGCCAAGTTCCATTGGCCTCGCCGTAAACTCGAGGCTCTACGTCCGGACCACGTTCGGCCCGGACCTGTTTCGTTTCCCGTCTCCCCCTTCCATTTCCTTATGTTTGCATCTTCATTTTCAGTTTCGTCTAGGCGCAACCTCGTCCGAAGCGTCATCATCTTTGTCCTCGCGCTGTCCGCGTTTTCCGCGAACGCCGCGCCGATGTTGAAGGTGCTGTTCCTCGGCGACAACGGCCACCATCAGCCAGCCGCCCTGCTCCGTTCCATCGGGCCCGTGCTGATGAGCCGCGGTATCCAATTGGTGTACACGGAGGACCTGTCCGCGCTCACTCTGCAGAACCTCAAACGCTACGATGCCCTGCTGATCTACGCGAATATCGACAACATTTCGCCGGAACAGGACAAGGCGCTGTCCGACTACGTTACCCAAGGCGGCGGACTTTTCCCGCTCCACTGTGCGAGTTACTGCTTCCGCAATTCAGATCGGTACGTGTCCATGGTCGGTGGCCAGTTCAAGAGCCACGGCACCGGTGTGTTCAAGACCACCATCGTCGCACCCGACAATCCGATCATGCAGGGCTTCGGCGGCTTCGAGAGTTGGGACGAGACGTACGTCCACAGTCATCACAACGAACAGAACCGCACCGTGCTCGAACGCCGCGCGGATGAACCCTACACCTGGGTTCGTACCGAAGGACTCGGACGTGTGTTCTATACCGCGTGGGGCCATGACGAGCGCACCTGGTCCAATCCCGGTTTTCAGGAACTGGTCGAACGCGGTCTCCGCTTCGCCGCGGGACAAAAACTTCCCGGCGCCTTGGTCGAGCGTCCGCAGATGCCCGGCCTCGAGCTCGTTGGCCAAAACGGCATCCCGTATTACCCACCAGGGCAGCGCTCACGGGGGGACGGCAGCTGGCCGCAGATGCAGAAACCGCTTTCTCCAGAGCAATCGATGAAGCACATCGTCGTCCCTGCTGGTTTCGAGTTACAGCTGGTCGCGGCCGATCCGGACATCAAGAAGCCCATTGCAATGGCATGGGACGAGCGCGGCCGTCTCTGGATTGCGGAGACGCTCGACTATCCGAATCGACTGCTCGCCCCTGGTGAGGCCGGTCGCGATCGGCTGGTCATCTGTGAAGACACCAACAACGACGGCCGCATGGACAAGTTCACGGTGTTCGCTGAGGGCCTGAATATTCCAACGAGTTTCACCTTCTCGAATGGCGGAGTGATTTTGCATCAGATGCCCAGCACACTTTTTCTGAAGGACACCGATGGCGACGGGCGCGCCGATCTGCGCGAGGTGCTCTTCACCGGCTGGGGCCGGACCGATACCCACGCGGGTCCTAACAACCTCGAGTACGGATTGGATAACTGGATCTGGGGCATGGTGGGATATTCGGGCTACGATGGCAGCGTCGCCGGCGACCGTCTCGCCTTCAAACAGGGCTTCTATCGTTTCCGGGCCGACGGCTCAAAACTCGAATTCCTCCGTGCGACCAACAACAACACCTGGGGGCTGGGTATCCGCGAAGACGGCACGGTGTTTGGCTCAACCGCCAATAACAATCCGAGCGTTTACCTTCCGATTCCCAACCGCTATTACACGTCCGCAGGACTTGAGCCCAAGACACTCGGCGGGATCGCAGAGACCTCACGGTTTTTCCCGCTCACCGGTCGCGTCCGCCAGGTCGATGTCCACTGGGGCTACACCGCTGCGGCGGGTCACGCCTTCTATACGGCGCGCGCGTATCCGAAAGAGTATTGGAATCGCACGGCATTCGTCACCGAGCCCACCGGTCACTTGGTCGGCCAGTTCAACGTCGAAGCGTCGGGCGCGGATTTCCGTTCGAAGAGTCCCACCAATCTGGTTTACAGCGACGATGAATGGTTCGCCCCAATCATGGCGGAAGTCGGGCCCGACGGCTCAGTGTGGGTGATCGATTGGTACAACTACATCGTTCAACACAATCCCACGCCGAAGGGTTTCGAGAACGGCAAGGGCAACGCCTACGACAATCCTCTGCGCGACCAACGTCACGGACGCATCTACCGCATTGTGTGGAAAGGCGACGGCGCAAAACCCGCGCCAGCGCCCATGTCGCTCGCCAACGCCACGCCGCAGCAACTCGTCGACACGTTGAAGAACGATAACCTGTTTTGGCGCCGCCATGCGCAGCGCCTCCTCGTCGAGCGTGGACGCAAAGATGTCGTACCCGCCCTCATCGCACTCGTCCGGGACCAGAGCGTCGACGAAATCGGGCTGAACGTATCCGCGGTCCATGCCCTCTGGACATTGCACGGCCTGCACGCAATCGATGCCGATCCCGCCGCACTTGCCGCCGCTTCATCGGCGTTGCGTCATCCCTCAGCTGCCGTGCGGCGCAATGCACTGATGGTCCTTCCGCACACTGCGACAACGGTTGCATCACTCCTCGAGGCCGGCGCGTTGAACGATGCCGAGCCGCAAGTTCGACTCGCCGCCTTGCTCGCGCTCGCTGATGCGCCTGAGGTCCCCGAAGCCGCTCAAGCACTCTACACCTCGTTATCCGCTCCCGATTTGAAGCTCGATCGCTGGACCGTCGACGCCGCAAAGATGGCGGCTTCAGCGCAACGAAAACTTCTCACCCTCGCCACGCCGGCGGACCTCGCCGCCGCGAGGGAAGTTGCAAGTACCGCCGTCAGAGTCCCGACCATCGTGGACAACTTTGAGCAGTCGAGCGCGGCCCAGCCGGCGGACTGGTCACTCGCCGCAACGACCGGACAAGCCGAGCACACCGTGGTGGACGGCGGGTATCAGAACTCAAATCACAGCTTGCGCATCACCGCGTCCGCAGGTGGTGCGGACGTTCGGGTGATCAAGAAAATCAAAGTGAAGCCCGGCAACGCCTACCAGTTCAGAGGCGCCGTCAAAACCGAAGCCGTGACGCCGGTGGCGCCGGCCAAGGGCGCATTTGTCAGCATCGTTGAAATCCAAAAGCCGAAGCCCGTTGCCTCCATGCCGATGACCGGAACGGCCGATTGGTCCGGCTTCTCGCTCAACTTCGACACCGGCGATCGAACCGAGATCACGATCGCGGCCTCGCTGGGCGGTGGAGGGACAACCACGGGAACAGCGCAATTCGACGAGCTCATGCTCAATGATCTGGGCCCCTCAGATCAGACGATCGCGCGTCCTCTCGCGCACGTACTCGCGCATCTGCAGGAGCAAACGGGACGCGGTACCGAGTCGGCAGCGTCGGACCCAAACCTAGCGGTTCTCAATCTGGGCGTTGTTCCCGATGTGATGAAATACGATCACAGCGAGCTCACGGTCACAGCGGGTCGCAAGGCGAGGCTTGTCTTCAAAAATACTGATCACATGCAGCACAACGCCGTCGTGATCCGACCGGGCACGATCGACAAGGTAGGCGCCCTGGCTGACGCGATGCTATCCGATCCGACCGCGCTGGGGAAAAACTACGTCCCTGCTACCGGCGATGTCTTGTTCAACACTCCGCTGGTGAATCCGGGCGAGGCGTTCTCACTCGACTTCGTCGCTCCCACCGAGCCTGGCCAGTACACGATCATCTGCACGTTTCCGGGTCATTGGAGAATCATGCAAGCCACCCTCGTCGTTACCGCGGCAAAATAATTCCACTTCCTCCATGAGCACCAAGAAAATCAATATCGCCATCGCCGGTCTCGGATTCGGCGCCGAGTTCATTCCGATTTACCAGGCCCATCCGAACGCGAATCTCGTGGCGGTGAATCAGCGCGATCCGAAGAAACTCGGCACAATTCAAAAGGCGTTTGGCATCGATAAAGGCTACACCAGCTACGATGAAATGCTGCAGGATCCGGAAATCGACGCGGTTCACATCAACACGCCGATTCCTGATCATGCCGCTCAAACGATCAAAGCCCTTCAGGCCGGCAAGCACGTGGCATGTACTGTTCCCATGGCGACCTCGATCGCGGACTGCCGTCGCATCGTCGAGCTCACCCGCAAGACCGGACTGAAGTACATGATGATGGAAACCGTGGTGTACGCCCGGGAGTATCTTTTCATCAAGGAACTCTACGATAAGGGAGAGCTCGGAAAAATTCAGTTCCTCCAAGCCAGTCACCAGCAGGACATGGACGGCTGGCCCAACTATTGGCCGGGTCTCCCTCCCATGTGGTATGCGACGCACTGCGTGGGTCCGATGCTCGCGCTCACGGATGCGACCGCCGAATACGTGTCTTGTTTCGGTTCAGGAACCATCCGGCCGGAGCTCGTCAAGAACTACGGATCGCCGTTCGCCGTTGAAACCGCCCATATCAAGTTCAAGGACTCCGACCTTTCAGCCCGCATCATCCGTTCCTTGTTCGATACGGCGCGACAGTATCGCGAATCCCTCGATGTGTACGGCTCCAAGAAATCCTTCGAATGGACGCTCGTTGAGCACGAGCCGCATATTTTGCACACGGCCAAGCTTCCTGAGCACAAGATTCCGAAAAAGATCCAGGTGCCAGACTACGCCAACCGTCTGCCGAAAGGTATTCGGCCGTTCACCACGAAGGGCGTCTACGACCTGGGCAAGAAGACGCACCTCAGCTTTGTGCAAGGCGCTGGCCATGGCGGCTCACACCCCCACCTCGCCCACGAGTTTCTCTCCGCATTGCTCGAGGACCGGGATCCGATGCCCAATGCGCGGAAGTCGGCCAATTGGACCTGCGTCGGGCTTTGCGCGCACGAGTCCGCCCTCGCCGGCGGTAAGATCGTCAAGCTGCCCGCGTTCACCCTGTAGGGGCGTCCTTCACGGACGCCCGCGAATTTCGTTTGTCCTTTGACCAATTCGGGCGTCCGCGAGGGACGCCCCTACTGCAACGGGCTTCGACCTTGTCGCGGGTGGCCAGCTGGAGATCCCCGATTTTAACCGCTTTCGCGGATTCCGGCGTATCCTCTCTGGAATAATCGCGTCGCATCACTCATCCTTTTCCGTAAGGTTTTATTGACGACACCTCGCTGTCCGCGCTGCATCGTCCCGCTTCTTAGTAACCCAAAATATATATCTATATGAGCAATGAGATCGATTCGGGCATCGTCCCGAACGCCAAACGACTACTCTGGGCCGGCTTCGCCGCGATCCTGGCAACCGGGGTCGGCTTTGCCATTCGTGGCGGCATCCTCGACAACTGGGGCGGCCAATACGGCTTCAACGCCACGCAACTCGGCGCCATTGCGGGCACTGGGTTGTCCGGATTCTGCTTCGGCGTGATCATCGGCGGCGTCATTGCGGATAAGGTTGGCTACGGCAAACTGGTTGTAGCCGCTTTTGTGTTACATCTACTTTCCGCGTTCGTGACGCTGAGCGCCAACGCGGGCAATGCGTACAACATGCTCTACTGGGGCACGTTCATCTTCGCGATCGCGAACGGAACGCTGGAGGCGGTCGCCAATCCCCTCGTCGCCACGCTCTTTCCCAAAGCTCGCGCCCACTACCTCAACATCCTGCACGCGGCCTGGCCGGCCGGTCTCGCCTTGGGTTCCATCCTGGGCTGGATCTTGGACGACAAGCTGCACATCGGCTGGAAGATTCAGCTGAGCCTCTTCCTCATCCCGACGGTGATCTACGGCCTGATGTTCCTCGGCCAGAAAGCACCGCAATCTGAAGCGTCCGAGAAGGGCTTCAGCCTCGGTGACATGTTCAAGGATGTCGGACTGCTCGGTGCCCTCGTCGTATGTTACCTGCTCTCGCTGTTCTTCGCGGGCGCCTTCGGAATTTCGTCCACGGTCTCAACGATCATCGCCGGCGTACTTTTGCTGACGGTCGGGATCATGACGCGTTTTTCGATCGGGTCGTTCCTGCTGTTCGTCCTTTTCGTGACGCACATGATCATCGGTTCAGTTGAACTCGGAACGGATAGCTGGATCCAGAACATCACCGGTAATCTCTTCAGCTCTCAAGAGGGCAAGTGGATCTTCATCTGGACCTCGTGCATCATGTTCGGCCTGCGCTTCTGCACCCACTGGATCCAAAAGACGACCAAGCTCTCCCCGATTGGTCTCCTGCTCGTCTGCGCAATCCTGGCCTGTATCGGTCTGACGCTTACCAGCCACATCAACTCGTTCGCGATGGCGCTCGTTGCTCTGGCGGTTTACGCCATCGGCAAGACGTTCTTCTGGCCCACGATGCTCAGTGTCGCGGCCGATCGTTTTCCCCGTACGGGCGCAGTCGCCATCTCGATCATGGGCGGCATCGGAATGCTTTCAGCCGGTATGCTTGGCGGTCCAGGCCTCGGTTATGCCAAGGATCGCTTTGCCGGGGAAGAACTCCAGAAGGCCAATCCTGCCGCGTTCGCCGAGTACAAATCGGAAACGCCCAGCAAGTTCCTGTTCTTCTCCGAGGCTCATGGTCTTGACGGCAAGAAGTTCGGCGCCGTCAGCGACAAGCTGGCCGCGGCCCGCGACGCCGCCAACAAATCTGGAGCCGATGCAAGTACCGCCTACGCCGCCCTTACCCCAACCGAAAAAGCCGTGCACGAAGCCAGCATCGCGGGTGATCGTCGCACGCTGCGCGCTGATGCATTCCTGCCCGCCACGATGGCCGTGATCTACCTGCTGCTGCTGATCTACTTCAAGAGCATCGGTGGCTACAAGATCCTGCACATTAGTGCGGAGCCCGAGAAAGTCGCTTAACGGCTCTCGATTCGGTTTCCAACCGGCGGCGTAATTGCCGCCGGTTTTTTTGTGCCTGCGCAGACCGCCACCGTCAACGGGCGAGCGGAGTTGGGCGTCCAATCACCTCGGCTCTTTCGACCCGCTCACTCCGCGACTCCGCGGGTCCGACGCAGTCGCGCGCGAGGTTCTGGGCCGTGTTGATCAGCCCGATGTGCGAAAACGCCTGCGGAAAGTTTCCTACCAATCGACGCGCCGTCGGATCGTATTCTTCCGCCAGCAAACCGAGATCATTGCGCAACGAAAGCAACCGCTAGAAAAAGTCTCTCGCTTCCTTCCTCCGACCCATCAGCGACAGACAATCCACCATCCAGAACGAGCACGGCAGAAACGCGCCCTCGCCCGGCGGCAACCCATCCACACCCACCGACTTCGTCGGATGGTACCGGTATACGAGACCGTCGATCACGAGTTCGCGCTGGATTGCCTCAACGGTGCTGACGACGCGAAGGTCCGTCGCAGGCAGGAAACCACCAACGGCATCATCAACACACTCGCGTCCAGCAACTCGGACCCATAGTACTGCGTAAAGGCACCGACCGACGCATTGAAGGCTTTGGCGCACACGTCGTCGTGGATCGCCTGACGAGTCGTTCGCCAGGAGTCGACGTCTCCCGCCAGCTTGAATTGCTCGACGGCCTGCACCGCTCGATCGAGCGCCACCCACGCCATGATCTTGGAGTGAGTGAAGTGTCGTCGTGGCCCTCGAATTTCCCAAATCCCCTCGTCAGCTTCCATCCAGTGGTGCACCACGAAATCCACCAGATGGCGTTGCAGGCTCCAGGACTCAGCCCCCGGATGGAGCCCGACCTTGCGGGCAACATGCAGCGCGTCCAACACCTCGCCATAGACGTCCAATTGAAACTGCGCCGCCGCCGCATTGCCGACCCGCACCGGCCGGGAATTTCGTAGCCGCGCAAATGCATCAGTTCGAACTCCGGCAACGAGCGTTCCCCCGCGGCGCCATACATGATCTGCAGTTGCGCTGGATCACCGGCGACTGCCCGCAAGAGCCATTCACTCCACGCCGCCGCTTCTTCCGTGTAGCCCGCTTCCATGAAAGAGTACAACGTGAAGGTCGCATCGCGCAGCCAGCAAAACCGGTAGTCCCAATTGCGTACTCCGCCAATGAACTCGGGCAGGGACGTCGTCGCCGCCGCGAGGATACCGCCGGTGGGTGAAAACGTCAGGCCTTTGAGCGTGATCAGGGATCGCACAACGGCGTCACGCCATTCTCCTTGGTACGTGCAGCGGGAGGTCCATTCCCGCCAGAATTGCTCCGTCCGCGCGAGCACGTAGTGCGGATCGACGGGATCAGGCGGAGGCAGATGGGAAGGAAACCACGTGAGTACAAACGGGTGCTGCTCGCCAGCCCTCACGGTAAACCGCGCGACGGTGGAGAGATCTTCCCCACACGTTTCGACGGCAGTCCGAAGAATCAGCGCGTCCGGTCCAGCCACCGCCATCACTCCTCCGCCGGTCGCGTGTCGGACCCACGGAATTGTTCGCCCGTAATCCATGCGGATGATCAAGGACATCGTCATCGCGACTTCGCCGCGAAAACCCTCGACGACCCGCAGCACGTCACGGTTCGGCCCTGTCGGCGCCATGCAGTCGATCACGCGGACAACACCCGAAGCGGTCTCGAACTCCGTTTCCAAAATGAGCGTATCCTTCCGATACCTATGGCTCGCGCGGATGATCGGCTCTTGCGGCGTCAATCGCCAGCAGCCGTTTTTCTCCTCGCCCAACAACGCCGCGAACACCGCGTTCGAATCCGCCCGCGGCAGGCAAAGCCAGTCAATCGAGCCGTTCAATCCGACAAGTGCACAGGTGTGCATGTCGCCGATGAATCCGTAGCTCTCCAGATTCAAAGCCAATACTCCTGCATCGAACTGACGATTAGGTGATAAAGCACCGGCTCTTCGTCAGCTACACACAACGACCGTTCGACCCTTTGAGCCGCTCTCCTCTTACCGCCCGAGTCGTCCGGCCCGGTCGACCATGCGTCAAAGGAGGAGATCCGCCCCGACGAGCTGGCGCCGTCCAGCCATCGGACACAAAAAGGGCCGAAGCACACCGGTGGTGCGACTTCGGCCGGTCCAGCTCAGCTTCCGCAGCGAGAGCCGAAAGAAAATCCGTTTGATCCCGCTTACTTGACCGTCATCTCGAGCGGCGCGAATCCTTCGGCTGTGACGGTCACCTTGTCGGAAGGTGAGAGATCGTCCACCGACCAGCTGTCGCCCGCTTTCAACGCGTGTTCGGGTACACTGCGGTTCTTTGGCCGCGCGTGCGACGTAACGCTTTCCACAATCGCGACCGTAACCTTCAGCGTTTTGTCCGAAGTGTTTTTCAGGTTGAGCGAATAGTGGCCGCCGCGCTCTCCCGCGGTTGCTTTCTTTTCAAAGCTCGCGGTCACGGGAAGCGCGGCGTGCGCATCCGCGATGGGCTGCAACTTCAGATCCGCTGCGTGGGCCGGGAGCGTTGCGCACGCGAAAGCGGCAAAGCTAAAGAGGGCTTGAAGAGAACGGGCGAGAACAGGGGTGATATTGATTGTTTTCATGAATGGAGGTTTCTGAGGCCTTCGTAGTCCTGAGGTTACGAAGCGGGATTGACGATCACATTTCACCGTCGGACCCGCCCCTGTTCACTACGGTGACTGCGGGCGTCGTTCGCCCGGACCGAGAAAGGGCACTGGAACGCTCAAGCCGCGCGCGTATGGCTCGCGCTGCGCTTCTTCTTCTTGGCTGCCGCTGGCTTCGTCTTGCTGGCCGCGGCCAGGCTTTCCTGCAGGACCTGTACGAGATCGATAACGTTGGTTGCACGGGGAGCGTGCGCCTTCTGCCCCGGGACTTCTTTTCCGCCCGCCTTTGCCTTCTGCTCGATCATTTTCATCACCGCATCGGCATACTCGTCCTTGTACCGCTCTGGCTCCCAATCGGTGGTCATCTGGTTGAGGAGCGTCTTTGCCATCTCCTTCTCGCGACTGCCTATCGGTTTTTCCGCCGTCACTTTGATTTCGTCGGGCGAGGCAATTTCTTGGGCGAAGTGCATCAGCTCCATGACGAGCAGTTGGCCTTGCGCTTTTACGGCCGCCAGATGTTCACGGTTCCGCATCGCGACCTTTGCGATGCCCACCTTGCCGGTTTCGGCGAGGACGTCGCGAAGCAACGAATACGCGGCGTTACCGCCCTTTTGCGGTTCAAGGTAGTACGGCGTGTGAAAATAGATCGGGTTGATCTGGTCGAGGTCGACGAAGTCCTGAATCGAGACCGTGTCCGTGGACTCCAGTTCGACGGCGTCGAAATCCTTCTCCTCGAACACGACGTACTTCCCTTTTTCGTACTGATAGCCCTTCACGATTTGTTCCCAAGGCACCTCTTTCCCGTCGGTCTCAGCCACCCGCTTGAACCGGATCGGACTGAGGTCGCTCTTGCGCAGCATGTTGAATGAGAGCTTCTCTCGACTCGACGTTGCGGGGTAAACGGCAATCGGGATGGTGACCAAACCGAAGCTGATCGAGCCTTTCCATATCGATCTCATAATTATTCACAGACCCGCCTCCCTGCACTTGGAGGCAAATTGTGAATAACTTTTTCCAGCTTACGAAACGACGTTCGGTCCGACCAAAACGGGAAAAGGTATGATGTTCGACGTCAACGGGCTGCCTACGGGAACCTGGTTCAGAGGCGGGGTTGCCGATGTCGCCACCCAGCCTGTTTGCTCGATCAAATTTCGGATGAGGGCCCGTTGCCGGGCGAGCTCGGCGGGTTTGGAAACAGCAACTCGGGTGCGTCTCATTTCTATGCGAATGAGAAATGCGTTCACTATCGGGCGCGTCGAGTGGAAAAGCCGGCTCCCTTCAATTTGTCTCCCGACCGCCGAATTCTCGTCATTCTCGCTTACAAAATCGGCGAACGCGGAGGCTTAAGAATGGGCAGCTCACTCGTGATCGACGGTCTGAGCGCCGGGGTGATTCCGAGTCGTAGGGGACGTCAGCTATTGTCAGTCGCCGGCATTATGTAAGCTTAGGATGCGAATCGTTGGCAAAACTTACAGTTTTCAAGGCTGACCAAGAGTGCTGCAAAAATTTTGTGTTTTTTATACCGTTGCAAAGCCGCGCGTTAGGAAAAGCGCAAAAGGATTTCAAGCTTTGGAACACGGTTTGCTAAACGCCATCGTCTGGCAGCACATCATCCTTATCTTCAACAATTCCGTTTATGAAGTCTCCGTTCAGTAAACTCGTGGCCCTCGTTGGCCTTTCTGTCCTCCTCGTTTCCTCCGCGTCAGCCGTTACCCTGACCCTCGCTGGTAATACCGGCATGGGAGGTGCAATCGGTGGGCTCGTTGGTTCAATCGACCCTGGATCGCCAGCCAGCCTCGCCGCTGAAGTCGTGTACGTGAACAACTTGCTCGGCTTGGGCGCAAACGCCAGCACCTCGATCGCCGGCCATAATTACGTGACGAAGGCTTTCGACTTCAATGGAACGGTCGTCGGCGCAACCGCCCTCAACTATCCTGACGATCCTCCAACCACGGGTCCGTCGGGCTACACCTACGTTCTCGCGAAATTGGGCAACACGTCCTACGTCTGGTTCGTCGGCGGCGACGCGTTCGACCTTTCCACGAACTTCGGACAGGGCGCTGGCCTCTCCCACTGGGTCGCCTTCACGCCGATGACCAAGAAAGTTCCGGACGGCGGCTCTACCGTTGTTCTTCTGGCCCTTGGTCTCCTCGGCATGAGCTACATCGCTCGTCGGAAGTAAGCCTCAAGCGACTTCATCACCTCTCAAGCTGCCCGGTCCGCCGGGCGGCTTTTTTTACGCCCACGTTCGAGGGACTGCGTTTCCTGTCAGCAGCGCGAAAATCAATTTCGGCATCAACCGACCCGCTCTCGCGCACAGCGGAAAAATGGTGGCCAGACTCGGAATCGAACCGAGGACACGAGGATTTTCAGTCCTCTGCTCTACCAACTGAGCTATCTGGCCTTAACCACTATCGCCACTTGAAGTGGCCCATTTGCTGACCCCCAAACATCCTACGTCACCAACAAATCTCTCATCAAAAAGAGACCGACGACGCGAACGGTTGGGAAAGAACAAATGTCACGAAGCGACTGAGGAGCGGGAAGACTGGAATTTACTGGGTATGCGTCAAGCATAAGGGAAACACAGCGGAAGTTTTCAGTCCGCAACGGCACCGCGCGCGATCTCGCCCGGTTGTCCTGGACACACTGTCCGCGGATTTTCGCCCTCAGCAGCCGGGGAGCTTGGACGGAGTCGCCAAGGCCATCACAAATCCGTCCGGAAAGGCGTAGCGATGAAATTTAGTCAATCGGCGCGGCATCACTGCCAGTCCATGCACAGAATCAGACCACGCGTTTCGCTAGATTGGTACCGCTCGCCCTCGCTCCTCTCGCTTCAGCTTGTCACCGCCTTATGACTACGTCCACCGAAGCATCGCTCCTCGCCGTTGGGCCTTTTGCGCTGCTGCTGCTGCTCATCGCCGTCATGCCGCTGGCCGCGCCTCGGGTGAAGGGCATCTGGGATCGATTCTACGCCCACATCGCGATCGGCCTCGGACTCGCAGTCGTGATCTACTACCTCGTCGGCGTCGATCACGGCGCCATAGCGATCGGTCACACGCTCCGTGAGTATGTTGCGTTCATCTCACTCATCGGATCGCTCTTCGTGGTCGCCGGCGGAATTCACATTCGCGTTCGCGACGAGGCTACTCCGCTCGCGAACGTCGTGTTTCTCGCCATCGGTGCTTTGACCGCCAACATAATTGGAACGACCGGCGCATCCATGGTCATGATTCGACCCTGGATCCGCATGAACGAGCTGCGCTGCAGCGGCTACCACGTCGTGTTCTTTATTTTTGTCATCTCGAATGTCGGAGGTGCTCTGACGCCGATCGGAGACCCACCGCTTTTCATCGGCTACCTTCGTGGCATCCCGTTCTTCTGGCTCATCCAGCACGTGCTGGCGCAATGGTTGTTCACGCTGGTGGCCCTGCTCGTCGCATTCTATTGCTTCGATCTACGCAGCTTCAAACGCACGCCCCCGCAGATCAGGGCAGAGATTGTCCGTCCGTCCGAAGGCGTGCGTCTCGATGGTGCGATCAACTTTCTTTTCCTGGCTTTGATCATCGGAGCGGTGTTCGCACCGGATCACTACTACATCAGAGAAATCATCATGCTCGCCGCCGCCGCTGCGTCGTATGCGTTCACGCCCAAAGTGGCGCATCAGCAAAACCGATTCAGTCTCGGTCCACTCAAAGAGGTCGCATTTCTTTTCGCTGGAATCTTCGCGACGATGATGCCGGCCCTCAGCTACATCGACCAACACGGAGAACAGCTTCGCGTCCGCAAACCCCTGGCCTATTACCTCTCTTCCGGCAGCCTGTCAGCCGTGCTCGACAACGCGCCCACCTACGCGACCTTCCTGCGCCTCGCCGAAGCGACCGCCTCCAAGGCCGATCCCCGGCCGTTCAGCTCCGCCCATGACGAGCGTGCCACCCTGGCCGTCATGCGCAACATGCCGCAGAACGCTGCGCTGATCGTTGCGGTGAGTCTCGGCTCGGTGTTCTTCGGCGCCATGACCTACATCGGCAATGGGCCGAACTTCATGGTGAAATCCATCGCGGAAAGCAGCGGCGTCCGCACCCCGACATTTTTCGACTACATCGTCCGTTTCAGTTTGCCGATCCTCTTTCCCATTCTGGCCTTGGGCGGCTGGCTGTTCCTCTAAGTCGTAGCCAGCACAACAGGGGCGTTTCCAATGCCCACACGACCACGTCCGAGTCAACATCCGCCGACCAGAATCCGACAACGACGCGCCCTCGCGCCATTTGAGTCCACACGTCTAACCAAGGCTCAACAACTCCAACGCCGCCGCGGTCGCCGGCAGCGTCCCGCTGGCGACCGCTTGTTCAATCACCGGCAAGCGCTGGCGCACCTGCTCCGACGCATAAAATCGACTGCGCAGACCCTCGCCTACCAGCGCGTGGGTCCACTCCACGGCCTGGGTTCGTCGCCGCGCTTGTAATACACCGCTGCTCCGTACGCTCGTGAAAAACGCCTCGGTCGCCCGCCACACCTCGGACACTCCGTCTCCGGTGAGTGCCGAAGCGAGCAGGGCTGGCGTCTCCCACCCGTCCGTCGGCCGCTGCAGATAACGCAGGACTTGTTGCATCTCAGCCTGCGTGGCACGCGATCGGCCGCAGTTCTCGCCGTCGGCTTTGTTGATTACCAGCGCGTCGGCGAGTTCGATCACTCCTTTCTTGATCCCTTGGAATTCGTCGCCTGCGCCGGCGATCATGAGCACGAGGAAAAAATCCGTCATCGATCGCACGGCAATTTCGTTTTGCCCCACGCCGACCGTTTCAACCATCACCACGTCGAACCCCGCGGCCTCACAGACCACAATGGCTTCGCGGGTTTTGCGGGCCACGCCGCCGAGTGAACCGCCGGACGGCGACGGCCGGATGAACGCGTCCGACGAACGGCTGAGTTTTTCCATGCGCGTCTTATCCGCCAAAATGCTTCCACCCGAGATACTGCTGGTGGGGTCGACCGCCAACACCGCGACGCGATGACCGCGCTGCACCACATCGCAACCCAACCGCTCGATGAACGTACTCTTGCCGACTCCCGGAATGCCGGTGATCCCAATGCGCGAGGAATTGCCCGCGTGCGGCAGTAGCTCCGTCAAAAGTTTCTGGGCCATTTCCTGGTGCGCCGAGGCATTGCTCTCGATCAGGCTGATCGCACGTCCAAGGACCATCGGGTCACGGTTCAACACTCCTTGTTTATAGTCCTGCAACGAGAGGGTCCGGCGCGGTTTTGCCGCG
The DNA here is from genome assembly GCA_039928945.1 of Opitutus sp. GTDB lineage: Bacteria > Verrucomicrobiota > Verrucomicrobiia > Opitutales > Opitutaceae > Opitutus. The sequence goes on from JBDSSD010000004.1 coordinate 30,544, forward strand.
GCCTTGCGCGGTGCCGCCGACGGACGAGTTCCCTGCAAGACCCAGGTGGCAAACTCGGGACCGGCGTCAACCGGTACCCAATCAGGGCGCGGTTGCGGGCAACCGTGGTGGGTTGCAGTCGGAGGAAGGCATTTCTGGCCAGAGTCGGGCCGCGGGTCTCGGTCCGCTACGGACGGCGTCAACGATTGCGAGGGCTTCATGGGGGCGAACGAGTTTCTTCTGCATATCCACGGATTCGATGCGACGAGCCTAAGGCTTGCGGGCTGCCTCGTTGAGCCGCTCCAGCAGGAGATCGAGCATGATCACCGCTGCTTTTGGGATCACCGTACCGGGTCCAAAGATCGCGCTCGCGCCATTCGCCAGGAGATAATCGTAGTCCTGCGCCGGAATCACTCCGCCACAAATGATGAGAATATCCTCGCGTCCAAGTTTCTTCAGCTCCTCCCGCAATTGGGGCAACAAGGTCTTGTGACCCGCGGCCAGCGAACTCATCGCCACCGCATGAACGTCATTTTCGACCGCCTGCTTCGCCGCTTCCTCAGGAGTTTGGAAAAGCGGCCCAATGTCGATGTCGAATCCAAGATCGGCCAACGCGGTTGCCACCACCTTGGCGCCCCGATCGTGGCCGTCCTGACCGAGCTTCGCAATCAGGAGGCGCGGCCTGCGACCCTCGAGTTTCTCAAACGTGCCAATCTTCTGCTGAATCTCGTTCATGATGGGTCCTCCTCCAAATTCTCTGCTGTAGACTCCGGATATTGAGCGGATCTGCGCTTGATACCGCCCGTAGACGACTTCCAGGGCATCTGATATTTCGCCGAGCGTCGCGCGCGCCTGTGCCGCAAAGACCGCGAGTTCAAGCAGGTTCCCGTCTCCTGATCGGGCACACGCGGTGATCGCATCCAACGCGGCGCGACAGCTCACTTCGTCACGCGACGCGCGCAACTCGGCGAGTCGCTTCGTCTGCGCCAGCCGGACCGCGGTGTTGTCCACTTCGAGAATATCCATGGCTGCCTCGGTGCCGAGTCGGTACTTGTTCAAACCGACCACCGTTTCCTTTCCGGCATCGATCCTGGCCTGACGTCGCGCGGCCGCTTCCTCGATCCGAAGCTTGGGGAGGCCGGACTCGATTGCCTTCGTCATGCCGCCTAACTTTTCAATTTCATCCAGGTGCTCGCGCGCCTTCTCAACCAATTCATGCGTGAGATACTCGACATAGTAACTCCCACCCCACGGATCCACGACCCGACAGATCCCGGTTTCCAGCTGCAGATGCAGCTGGGTGTTACGGGCGATTCGAGCAGAAAAATCCGTCGGCAGCGCAATGGCCTCGTCGAGGGCGTTCGTATGTAAAGATTGGGTATGACCACACGCAGCCGCCAGCGCTTCGACGCAGGTCCGCGCGACGTTGTTGAACGGATCCTGCTCGGTCAGTGACCACCCTGAAGTTTGTGCATGGGTTCGCAGCACGCCGGATTTCGGATTCTTCGGCTCGAACCGCGCTACGATCTCCGACCAGAGCGTCCGGGCTGCGCGCATTTTCGCCACCTCCATGAAGAAGTTTTTCCCCACGGCCCAGAAGAACGAAAGACGCGGCGCAAACGCATCCACGTCCAATCCCGCTGCCACCCCGGTCCGCAAATATTCCAGCCCGTCCGCCAGCGTGTAAGCGAGTTCCAGATCCGCCGTCGCGCCGGCTTCCTGCATGTGATAACCGGAGATCGAAATCGAGTTGAACTTCGGCATTCGCTTCGAGGTGTAGGTAAAGATGTCGGCGATGATCCGCATCGATGGCGCCGGCGGATAAATGTACGTATTCCGCACCATGAACTCTTTCAGAATGTCGTTTTGAATCGTACCCGAGAGATCGGCCAACGCCGCGCCCTGTTCGAGCGCTGCGCAGATATAGAACGCCAGTATCGGCAGAACTGCGCCATTCATCGTCATCGACACCGACACCTTATCGAGCGGGATGCCGTCAAACAGGGTCTGCATGTCGACGACTGAATCAATCGCCACGCCTGCCTTGCCAACGTCGCCAACGACCCGCGGATGATCGCTGTCGTACCCACGGTGGGTCGCAAGATCGAAGGCGATGGACAGCCCCGCCTGCCCCGCGGCAAGATTACGCTTATAGAATGCATTCGACTCCTGTGCCGTCGAGAATCCGGCATACTGTCGCACCGTCCACGGCTTGCTCACATACATCGTGGCATACGGTCCGCGCGTGTACGGCGGCAGGCCGGGCATCGTATCGAGTTCATCATGTGGCGGCAAATCCGCGGCGGTGAACACCCGCTTCACGGGTATTTGCTCGTATGTTTCCCACGGCGCGACTGCCGGAACCCCGGCGACCTGCGTCGGCGCAAAAGAGAAGCCGTCATACGCCAGCTGGCTGAAATCCGGTCGGTTGTTCATTGGTGGCCCTCCCATCGACGGAGCAGTTCGTTCAGCACCGCAGGTACGTCCGTTCGCAGGTGAATGAATTCATCGATCCCAGCTGCGGTGTACGAATTCACCAACTCGACGTTAGCCGGGCGCCCAGCGAGCACGATGATCGTCTCCGGTTTGAGAGTACGTACCGCTTTCGCGAATGCCGGTACCAACACCGGATAGGTTTCGTCCGTCGAACACAGGCAAACCACCGAAGCCTCCGCGCCACACGCCGCGTCGGCCGCCTCCTCCGGCGTGGCATAGCTGCGCGTTCCCTGTACTTCGATTCCGCCGACGGCGAAAAAGCTTCCCGCAAAATCGGCCCGCGCCTTGTGTTGGGCAAGCGGACCCATCTTCGCCAGGAAAACCCGCGGTCGGCGGCCGGTCTTCGCCGTGATTCCGTCGGACCGCGCTCTCAGCGCCTCGAAATCCTCCGCCGCGCGCCAGGCGGTCAACGGCGTGATGTGATCACATTCAACGTGCGGTCCTCTGATCATACGGCTGAGCTGCCCGATCGTTCCACCGGCACGCGCCGCAGCCAGCACTGCGTCGAAACGCGACGTCGCATCGCGCGCCGTGGCGGGCATCTTCGGCTCCTGTCCGCGTCTCGCCCGGATCGCGTCGCCCAAACTCCGTTGGCGCTTAACGTCGTCCACCGGGGAGCGAGCGAGCGGCTTTTCCCGCAGGTTCGGAAACACGTTCGTGCCAAGCAGCGGAATGCGACGAGACTTGATTCCCTCACGTTTCTCCTTCGCCGCGTTGCTCACCAATTCCTGCGGAACGCCGGCCCGCAGCGCGGCGCACATGCCCCCGCGTCGCTCAATGTCTTGAAACAGCGTCCAGGCTGCCCGGGCGGTTTGATCGGTCAGCGTCTCGAGGTACCACGAACCGCCAGCGGGGTCCGCCGTCTCCGCCAAACCGAATTCTTCCGCCAGCAGCACGTGAACGTTGCGGGCGATCCGTCGCGAAATGTCACTCGTACGTCCCGCAACTTCGTCGTACGCCGTCACGTGCAGTCGATCGCAGCCGCCCAACACCGCGGACATCGCTTCAGTAGTGACCCGCAACAGATTCACGTGCGGGTCGAGCAGCGTCTTGTTCCACGATCCAGTCACGGCGCCGACCGTTGCTTTCGCCGCAGCTTCGGGAGCCGCGCCAAACGCGACGACCACCCGCGTCCACAACGCCCGGAAGGCGCGCAATTTTGCGATCTCGGAAAAAAACTGCGGACCCATCGCAAAGCTGAACGCCATCTGCGCGACCGTACTCTCCACGCTCATCCCGCGGTCGCTCATCACCGCAACGTACTCTGCCGCCGTCGCGAGGGCGAAAGCCAGCTCGTGCACGCTCGTGCCGCCCGCCTCGTACCACGGCGCGGCGTTCACTCCAATCGTCTGCACGCGCGGCTCGTGCGTACCCGCCCAGCCAGTCCAGATCGCCATCGATTCAAAAAGCCGGTCAAGCGGCGCAGGAAGACATCCGTTGCTCACCCACTCCGCAATTGGATCAGCCGTCACGCTACCCGTCAGATCGGCCCAACGAACCTGACCGCGTCGGGCATGTTCCAGGTACAAAGCGGCGAGTGGCACCGGATCAGCTCCGGCATGCAAGTGCACGGGCACCGCCGTCAGATCAACGCCGGCGAGCGCGCAGGCCAGGTCTTGCACGTCAGCCACAGAAACTCCGCTCTCCCCAACCGCAGTCGCGACGGCTTCATCCGGATCGAGTCCGCATCGGCCCGCTTTGTCCGGCGTGAGGACTACCGCGTTCTGGCCGGTCATCAGCGCCGGAAGGAGCAGGCGATTGAATTCGTCCACACCGACCGCCGGGATACTCTGCGCCACTTCCCACGGACGTAATCGATATCCAAGTGGCCGCATTCCTCTCAGAAAGGGGGCGTCGCCGGGTGCACTCGACAAATCGCTCAGCACGCTGAGATCGGCCCGGGAATAGAGCGGTTTCAAGGCGACGCCTTCCGGCGTTTTCGTGATCAACTTTTTTTCGAAAGGCGCACCCTTGAGATCCGCTTCCACCACCGCTCGCCAACGAGCGAGTTGAAGCTTGAGCAAATCGGCGTCGACGAGAGGGAGGTCAGTGACAGTCATGGCGGAAGAGTGAATCGATGCCGCCATAGTAGCGGACACGCGTTGAACCGGCTCCGCAGATTTTGCCAAGGAATGCTTATAGCCCGACAATTCGTGCGAAGCGCGGACGACGCCGTGGGGCCATACTGGCTCCACTAGATTCATCACCGTCTCCCGCGCCATGCTCACAAAAATCGACCACTTGGGAATCGCCGTTCGCTCACTCGACGAGTCCATCCCCTATTACGAGAAATCTCTCGGCTTGACCTGCGAGCACCGCGAAGAGGTTCCATCGCAAAAAGTGCGTACCGCGTTCTTCACGGTCGGCGAAACGCATCTCGAACTGCTGGAGCCGACCTCGCCCGACAGCCCCATCGCCAGGTTCCTCGAGAAGAATGGCGAAGGCGTGCACCACGTGGCGTTCGGCACGAGCGACATCACGGCGCAGCTCAAGGCCGCCGCGGATACGGGCTGCAAACTCATCCACGAGCACCCTTTCGCAGGCGCCGGCGGCAAGCTCGTCGCATTTCTTCATCCAAAATCAACGCACGGCGTGCTGACCGAATTTTGCGCACCCGCGAGTTCGTAAGGGTTTGCCCTCGGAAATCCATCTCATGGCCATCTCACCCGCTCTGCTCGAACAACTCCATGAACGTCGCGCCATCGCCGCCGCCGGAGGCGGCGCCGCGAAACTTGCCGACCGGAAACAAAAAGGACTGCTGAACGCGCGCGAACGCATCGACGCGCTCTTCCAGCCCGGCAGCTTCCTGGAGTCGGGCCGACACGCCCAGCACGACTGCCATCAGTTCGGCCTCGAATCCAAATCCCTTCCCGGCGATGGCGTCGTCACCGGGGTTGGTTACATCGACGGGCGTCCCGTCGCGTGCTTCAGCCACGACTTCACCGTCGGCGGCGGCGCGCTCGGGCGCATTCACTCCAAAAAGGTCTGTGATCTCATGGAGTACGCGATGGAATCAGGCATGCCGGTCATCGGCATCAATGATTCCGGTGGAGCCCGCATTCAGGAAGGCGACGAAGCGCTTTCCGGCTATGGCCAAATCTTCTTCCGCAATGTCCTGCTCTCAGGCGTTGTGCCGCAGATTTCGATCATCGCAGGCCCGTGCGCCGGAGGCGCCGCGTATTCGCCAGCGCTTACCGACTTCATTATCATGACGAGGCGGAACGCTCAAATGTTTATCTGCGGCCCCGATGTCATCAAAGCCGCGACCGGGCAAACGACGACCATGGACGAAATCGGCAGCGCCGAGGTGCATGCCAGTATTTCGGGCAACATTCACTTCATCGCTGAAGATGATGCCGCCGCTTTCAATCTGGCGCGCAAGCTCCTCAGCTTTCTGCCGTCCAACAACATCATGGATCCTCCGCACCATCCCACCCCGGCGGTGGTCCTCACGTTGGACGAGCGCATGAACGCCTTGGTCCCGGATGATCCGAAAGCGCCGCTCGACGTCTTGAAAGTCATCGCACTGCTCGTCGACCAGGGAGACTTTCTCGAAGTTCAACGGGAATTTGCGATGAACCTCGTGGTCGGCTTTGGGCGGATCGAAGGGGTCGTCGTCGGCGTCATCGCCAACCAACCTGCAGTCAAAGCCGGCACACTCGACATTGATTCATCCGACAAAGGCGCGCGGTTCATTCGCTTCTGCAATGTATTCAATATTCCACTCGTCACGCTCGTGGATGTTCCCGGCTTCATGCCCGGAGTCGCCCAGGAACGTGGCGGCATTATCCGACACGGCGCGAAAATGCTGTTCGCGTACGCCGCCGCGACCGTACCGAAGATCACCGTCATCATGCGCAAGGCCTATGGCGGCGCATATCTGGCAATGTGCAGTCGCGACATGGGCGCTGACAGGGTGTATGCGTGGCCTTGTGCCGAGATCGCCGTCATGGGTGCCGAAGGCGCGGTCGGGGTTCTCTATAAAAAAGAAATCGCGGCGGCGTCCAATCCGAAGAAAAAGGCCGCCGAACTCGCCGCTGAATACCGCGAGAAGTTCTCGTCTCCGTACGAAGCCGCCGCCAAGGCGATGATCGACGACGTGATCGAGCCCGCGCAAACCCGCGGCCTCGTGGCGATGTCGCTGCGGAATTCTCTCTCCAAACGCGAAACCCGGCCGCCCAAGAAGCACGGCAATATCCCGCTATGAGTTCACCTCTGCCACTCTTTCTCGCCGAGTACCATCGGCCGCTGTTTGGCAATCAGTGGCTCGCTCTCCTCGCGATCCTGGCCGGCATTGGCGTGTTCATGTTCATCGTGCGCCAGGTGGGCTTCTGGCTCGCGGCCACGCATCCCGTGTCCGCCCCTGCACAGTCGGCGGCCGCGCACGCCTCCTCCGCAACAGCTTTTCCGGACGCGCAGACCCTTGCCATTATCGCAGCAGCGGTCGCCACCACGCTCGGCGCGCGAGCGAAAATCACCGCCATCCGACCGGCCCAGCCACCCAGCGTCGAAACGCTGATGCAGCAATGGTCCCTCGAAGGCCGCCGCCAGATCTACTCCTCCCATCAAATCCGCTGATCACTTCTGAATTCTCCCTCCATGAAAAAGCTCCGCGTAACCATTGAAGGCAGGACGTACGACGTCCTCGTCGAAATTCTTGACGAGGGCTCGCCGACCTCGGTCCCCGCAGCCGTGCCTGCACCGTTGTCCAGAACGAACGCGCCAGCGGCGTCCGCTCTGACCAGCAAAAGCGACGTAATCATCGCCTCGGTCGGTGACATCACGAGTCCCCTTGCGGGCAAGGTCGTGTCGATCGACGTCGCGCAGGGCAGCGACGTACTCGAAGGCGGCCAGGTCGCCACCGTCGAGGCGATGAAGATGAACACCTATATCTTCGCCCCAAAGTCGGGCCGCGTGGATCGCATCCTGGTTAATCCCGGCGATGGCGTCGAAGAGGGCTCGGTCTTGCTCCATCTCGCTTAACTTCCACTTCGAACACCTATCATGAAAACCGCGATCTTCAGTGCACTGGTCATGTTCAGCATCGCCGCCCTCATCTCCTTCGCCGTCGCAGGCCTGATGCGCGTCCTCTTTATTATCATACGCCGCCTCAACCCGCCGCGTTCGCCCTGATCACCGCACGCGTTCCACCGAGCCACCCGCATGCACCTTCACGATTTGCTGAACATCTTTCAGGGCCTCACCTCCCTGTTCTCGTCGAGCTGGCCCATCCTGCTGGGCCGCATCGGGCTCATGCTGCTGGGTATGCTGCTCGTCTACCTTGGGAAAAAGGGCGTGCTCGAACCGCTCCTGATGATCCCGATGGGTCTCGGCATGTCGGCCGTCAACGCGGGTGTGCTCTTTCTTGACCCGGTCACCGCCGCCGCCGCAACCGATGGACAAGTCGGCCTCAGTGCGGCCACGCATGGCACCTTGATGATGGCTCCGCTCGTGCAGAAGACGGACAATCTCATGTACATGCTGCAGGTGGATTTTCTGCAGCCCATCTACACCTTCGCCTTCAGCAACGGATTGATCGCCTGCTTCGTTTTCATGGGCATTGGCGTTCTGCTGGACGTAGGCTTCGTGCTCGCCCGACCGTTTCTCAGCATGTTTCTCGCGCTCAGTGCGGAGCTCGGCACGGTGGCCACGTTCCCCATCGCCGTCGCGATGGGACTGAATTATCGGGAAGCCGCATCGATCGCCATGGTCGGCGGAGCCGACGGTCCCATGGTGCTGTTCACCTCGCTCACCCTCGCCAAGGATCTGTTTGTTCCAATCACGGTCGTTGCCTACCTGTATTTGGGTCTTACGTACGGGGGGTATCCTTACCTGATCCGCTACCTGGTGCCAAAAAAGCTGATCGGCCTGAAAATGCCGGCGAAGCCAATTGTCCGCGTGACCTCCGATGAAAAGCTGACCTTCGCCGTGGTCGCCTGCACCGTCTTGTGCCTGCTCTTCCCTTCGGCCGCTCCCCTCTTTCTCTCGCTCTTTGTCGGCGTCGCCGTGCGGGAAGCGGGGCTCAGCTACTTCGTTGCGTTCATCGACGGGCCCGTGCTCTACGGGGCCACGCTGTTCCTGGGGCTGCTCCTCGGCGTTCTCTGCGAAGCCTCGATTATCCTCAATCCCAAGGTCCTCATTCTTCTGATCCTGGGCATCATCGCACTCCTGCTCTCGGCCATCGGCGGAATCTGTGGCGGGTACATGGCCTATTATTTCAGTGGCCGGAAAATCAATCCCGTCATCGGTATTGCTGGCGTAAGTTGCGTGCCTTCGACTGCGAAAGTCGCGCAAAAGGAGGTCTCCAAGGTGACACCCGATGCGGTGATTCTGCCTGAGGCCTTGGGCGCCAACATCAGCGGCGTGATCACCACCGCAATTCTCACCGGCATTTACGTGACCATTGTTCCGCTCCTCACCCCATGAAGAATGTTTGGGCGAACTTCCGTTTCTGGCTGTTCGGAGTGAGCACCGCCGTAGTCGGCGTATTTATCGCGCGCGGAGTTGCGCCGCAGCTCACCGGCAATGCGCGATGGGTCGGCGTACTCGGCGGCCAACTACTGGCCCTGGCCGGCCTGTTTGTCATCTGTCTCGGCGTTCGCCAGCGGCTCCGCCGGCCCCAGTTGTCGGAGATTCGAGACGGGGAGTAGCCGTCGCAGCAACGCACCGGCCGGGAAGCCGAGCCATCATCCGCTCAGGACTTCGCAATGAATGCGGAGTTCCCTCTGCGATTCTGCGCTAGACTTGCGCTCATGAACTCAGAGTCACTTCCCGTCGCCCCGTCGCGCGTGTCTTTGGCGGAAGGCTGGACCGTTCACCGCACCGAGCGCGTCGCTTCGACCAACTCCGCCGTTTCGTTTTTTCCGCCGTGGCATGCCCTTCAGGCCGCCGAGCAAACCGCGGGTCGCGGCCGCACCGGCCGGACGTGGGTGTCGAACACCGGCGGCCTCTGGCTTTCCGCCGTGGTGCCCTGCCCCGGAGACCGGAGTCGGTGGGCGATTCTACCGCTCGCGGCCGGCTGGGCCCTCCTCATGGCCCTCAAAGAGCTGAATGCGCCCGCGCTACACTTACGCTGGCCCAACGACATCATGGCCGGACACCGAAAGCTCGCCGGCTTGCTCGTCGAGCGGTTCAATGACCAGACCGCCGTGATCGGCGTCGGCCTGAATGTGACGAATTCGCCCGGGAGCATCGATCCCACCCTGGTCCACACGAGTATCCGGCTCGCGGATCTGACGGCCGAGTGGCCGCTTGAGCACGTCGCTAAACTCGTTCTGCGCTCATTGCGTCACGCCCACGCCCTGATTTGCCAGGATCAGTTCTCGGTCATTCTGGAGGATCTCAACCGTCACTGGTCGGTGCCACGCCTCGTTTCCATCACTTTGAATGGCCATGTCCAGCCGTTCACTGGCTTGTTCACTGGCGTCGATCTGCAAGGCCGGCTGCGCGTTACGACCGACTACGGATCATATTCCTACGATGCGAGCCAGGTGACCCTCCTGCGCGAGCTCGAGTAACCATCAAATCGTTACACCTATGACGCCCGTCATTTTCAACAACACCGTTCTTCGTGACGGCCATCAATCGCTCGCCGCGACGCGGATGACGACGGCGCAGATGCTCCCGGCAGCACCCATTCTGGACGGCATGGGCTTCGGCGGATTGGAAACGTGGGGCGGCGCGACGATCGACGCCTGTCTCCGCTTCCTCGGTGAAAACCCATTCGATCGACTCCGCGCCTTGAAACGCGTGGCGCCGCTCACCCCGCAGATCATGCTTCTGCGCGGACAGAACATCGTCCAGTACACCAGCTTTCCCGACGACGTGGTGACCGCATTCGTCCGCGCCACCGCTGCGGCCGGGCAGGATGTGTTCAGGATTTTCGACGCTCTGAACGACACGCGCAATCTGGCCACCGCCATCACGGCCGTACGCGCCGCGGGCAAACATGCCCGAGGTGAGGTCTGCTACACGACCAGTCCGGTCCACACGATCGCCACGTTCGTCGACATGGCACTGGAACTGGAAAAGATGGGCTGCCATTCCATCGGCATCAAAGACATGTCGGGCGTCCTCTGTCCGCGCATCGCGCATGAGCTCGTGAAACAGATGAAACGTCGCGTGGGACTTCCCCTCACGCTGCACGTCCATGATACGGCCGGGCTGGGCGCATCCGCTTACGTCGCGGCGGTCGAGGCGGGCGTCGACGCAATCGAGACCTCAATCGCGCCGTTCGCCAACGGCACCTCGCAACCTGACACCGTGCGCATGCTCGCGCTCCTGGAGGGAAGTCCACGTTGTCCGAAATTTGACGCGACGAAACTTCAAGCGCTGCGCGAGTACTTCGAAGGCGTTTACCACGACCTGCAGAAATTCACGTCGCCCGCCAACGAGCGTGTCGACTCCGACACCCTGTGCTATCAAGTGCCGGGCGGAATGCTTTCCAATTTCCGCACGCAACTGAAGGAGCAGGGCATGAACGAAAAGTTCCAGTTGGTCATGGCGGAGATTCCTTACGTGCGGGCTGCGTTGGGGTGGATCCCGCTCGTGACTCCGACCTCCCAGATCGTCGGCACGCAGGCGATGTTGAACGTGAAGTTTGGGCGCTGGGCCAATCTCTCTCAGCCGGCGATGGACATTGCCTTGGGGAAATATGGCCGCACTCCCGGGCCGATCGATCCTGTCCTACTGGATCTCGTCGTGAAAAAAACGGGACAACGCCCGATCCAGTCGAGACCCGCCGATGCATTGCCGCCGCGTCTTCCAGCGCTGCGCCAGGAACTCACGGCCAAGGGTCTGCCGGTGAATGACGAAATGTGCGTGCTTCACGCCATGTTTCCGCACGAGCTCGCCGCGTTGCAGCGCGGAACGCCCGCGCCCGTTCCGCCGGCTCCGACGCGTGCCTCACGCGGCAACGCATCGTCTCCCCTCCGTTACGCGCTCACCATTGCGGGCCGAACCACCGAAGTCAGCGTGCTGGACGTCTCGTAGCGACTGAGCCGCTCACGCTCACCGCCGGATCCGCGTTTGCCAGACCGCCGCTGGTCCCGGAAGACGCCACGCGTGGCTCCGTTCCGAGCAAATGTGTCCATGCCTCTCAACGTTGCGCCGCGCCCCGCAGCATGGCGGGGTAAATGACTCGCTTCAGCAGCGGTGAGATCATCGCCATGTAAATCGGCGTGAACCAATTTCGCTTACGAACGTACGCGGCGAACCAGGTCGCATACCCGTCCTCTGCCGGCTCAGCTGCCAGCAACCAAAAACAGTGAACCGTGCGATTGATGATCTCTCCCACCATCTCATTCGGAAACTGGTAAAGGATTCGAGATATTCCTGCCGTTGCACCAGGCTCGATCGTCGAGCGACCCCGATCGAAAGTTGAAAGCTGCGTTACGAATGACTCAGCGTCGGATTTCGTTCGTGGACGGTCCCAGTCAAAAAGTCGGCCAATCCAAGTTCCGACTGCTTCAGATAGGGACGGCGGCTTTTCTCAAACTCGGGCTGCATGAATATAACTCCAGATCAATCAAGGCGGGCCGGTAAACCGTCCTGCGGTTCGTCATCCCATCCCCAGCTGACCACCACCGGCTCTCGTCGTGCCGGTGCAGGAGTTGATCCGTCTGGATATCCGACCGTCAGTGGGAACACCGCCGAATAGTGCTCAGGCACGCCGAGGTCCCGCTTGGTCTCCGTCCAATCAAACCACGATCTCACAAACCCAATCGGACACGTTGCGAGCCCCAGGGCGCACGCACTCAGCATCAGATTTTGCGCGGCCAGGCAGCAGTCCTCATTGGGATGAAGCCAGCCACGCTGCGCATAAATGACGATCACGGTGCCCGCGCCGTGAAATACATCGTAGTCCTGATCCTCGTACAGCTGGCTGCGCCCGTGCAGTGAGAACCCCGTCGGATAGGTGGCGATCAGGTATCGCTTCGCCATTTCCGAATAGCGGTGGAGACGCTTGCGACCGTGGAAAACGGCAAACAGCCACGGTTGTTGATTCATCGCGCTCGGTGCCTGAACGGCGGCATGGAGCAACTGCTTCACCAGGTCACGACTCACCTCTCGTGATCCATAATGGCGCACCGCACGGCGCTGATAAATCGCCTGGGATACGGTCAGCTCGGTGTGCAACAGATTCATGGAAACCTCAATTTTCCGACGACGTATTCGATCGCTGTCTCATGCCGGGACGAACGACCGTTCCCTGCCCTTTTCGATGGGATGCAGCGTCTCGCAAACGTCCGCATCGCTCATCTGAGGAAAGCGGGTGTACCACTCGCCAACCGAGCGAAGGAGCGAAGGCACCACTACGGCGACAATGTCGTCGGCGATGGGACGCAACCTGCGAAATGCCTCCATTGAAATGACCGGCGCCGCGACGATGATCTTCGCGGCGCCCGCGCGTTTCAAATAGACGATCGCGGCCTCACACGTCGCGCCCGTGGCCACTCCGTCATCGACGATCACCACGATCTTACCGGCGACGTCCGGCGGCAGTCCGCCGTCCCGATACACGAGATTGCGTCGCTCCAATTCCGCCGCTTCGACCCGGCGCACCGAGCTGACGACGTCGCCACCGATGTCGAGCTCGTCGATGAGATCTTCATCCAAAACACAGACACCGCCCGGAGCGATGGCTCCCATCGCCACCTCCTCCGCACACGGCAGTCCGAGCTTCCTAACCACCAGCGCGTCCATCGACGTGTGCAAGGCCGCTGCCACGGCCCTTGCCACGGGCATTCCACCCCGCGGAAGTCCCAGCACAACCAAGTGGGGACAATTCTGATACTCGTGCATGCGGCACGCCAGCCGCTGGCCCGCTTCCGTTCGATCGAGGAAAAATCCGTTCATGACACCCTCGCTTCACGTTCCTGGTGTGCTTGCGTCCGGTTGCTCAGCGTCGCGATGCGGGTCGCGAAACGTGCGAGTCAGCGTGGCGGGCTCGACCGCGATCAAGCACACGTTCTCGCGTGCTTGATGCGGCGATGGAACGCGAACACGGCGCAGGTTTCGCCACGCTCAGCGCTTGGTGCTGCTCTCCTTTGGCGCCCGCAGCAGTACCCCGCCCGCTCGACGGTTTTCGAGGCTCGTCATTGGATTGAGGGATTGACGGCGAACTTCAACCGCAGCGATCTCGACGCAATCGATCACCCTTCGATCCCGCTGCCGATGAAGACGGGCGCGCGTCTCGTGTTTCGGTATATGTGCTTCGAGGCATGCCTTGGCCTCCAACCAATTTTCCACATCGTGTCCCTGCTGGCATCCGCTCTGCTCGTAGAGATGTTGAGCGTAGTCTCGAATCTCGTCTTCCGTCGGCGCGACGGCGATCGCCGGCTCTGATAGTTTCGATTTCATGGTAGTATCTGTTGACTGACCCTGGACCGTTCTGCGCTCGGGGTGAACGTGACGAAGCGGCCCATCCCGAAGATATCACCGAACGCCGCAGCCATTCCGCACGCGTTGGCTTTCACCATGCATCTTTTGGCCGCACTCGTGAGCGTACGATCGAGCTTGCGGGAGCGTGCCGGCGCGTTCCACCAGATCCACCATCCCGTGCCCTTTCGCCAACCTAAGCGCCACGTGCAGCCAGATGGTCGGCGAGAGCTCGGATAGGTCGTAGGCGGCGGCGGTTCCTCAATCTTTCCAGCGCTGCACACAGCGAGGGGTGCACACCGTGGTGATCAGTACGAGAATCCAGATCCGGCCATGGGCGACATCGTAGTCGGCCAGCATTTTCGACCATGACGCATGCAGCAGAAAATAGCCGGACCCAAACTCGAAGGTCACCGTAAGCAACAACCAGATACAACCCATCAGCCAGGCTTCCCACCGGAATACCACGTCGAGCCAATCCAACATGGCCCAACCGATTCCGAAGATGAGCGCTGACAGCAAAAGCGAGCTCGCGACATGCGCCACCTGCGGGCCGAGCTGCGGCACGAGCAGCCATTCGCGGAAAAATCCGTTCAGGACCGCGGCGCACAGCAGCAAAATCCAACCGGCAATCGCTCGAACAACGAGGCTTGGCGTGGTTTTGAGGTTGCCAGTGGGTTTGATGGATCGCCGACGTAGTATCGCGCCTGGAAAAATCACCGGCTATTTCCTTGCCAGCGCAGGTGTGAGCGAGCCGTGAGTCGGCTGACAAAGGCCAACGCTCGCTTCGGGTCCGACCGATCGTGACCCGCGTTTGGCGGACAAGGCATGTACCGGAACCACCACTACGGGGCACGACGCCTTCTTGAGTACGCCATGGGTGGTGCTGCCGACCACCAGATCGTACAATGCCGTGTGGCCGTGTGAACCGAGCACAATGTAGCGCGCGCCGATCCGCTTCGCGCAAGCGAGAATCGCAGGAACGGCTTCGCCTCGCTCGCAGCTGAGTTCAACGGGAAGATTCGCTTTCGAGAGTTGCGCCTTGATTCGTTGCAGGCGACGGCGGGCTTCCCGTTCAGCCTCGGCCGATACGTGGATTACCTCCCCTGCAAGCGGCAGCAGGTCCGTTCCGACGATCTCCGATGGAGGGACAACATGGAGTAAATAAATTCGGCCTTCAACGTCGTGAGCCAGATCAGCGGCCGCAGCAACGATCGCACGTGTCACTTCAGAGAAATCGACGGGTAAAAGAATGGTTGGCATGGCGAACCGGGGTTGAATTTTATTGGGAGGGGTTTGCGCAGCCACCCTAATCCCGGCCGCCTCTCCCAGCTACGCAGGCCTTGTCGCATCTTGCGCGAACCTTGCTCACAGGTGGATGAAACGCCGCGCATCCATTGGCGCAGCTTGCGCGCCGATTGGTCCCCCTCTTCCACGTCGATCGCACGCCGTACGAGTACCGCGGTCCGCCAGACGAAGGTAGGCTACCTTTCCATCGAACTACGCGCGGTTGATCGCGGCGCTGAGCTGGGCGTGGAACGGTGGGATGACCTTGAACGGTTCGTACGGCACGCCTTTTACTGCGAGGGTTTCAATTGGAAGATAACCACGATACCCACCGTCGCGCACGATCTTGACGAAGCGATCGAGGTCGAAGCGCACAGGGCTGTCTTTGCCCAACGGACTCTCCTTCACCTGGAAATTTACGGTGTACGGCAGCACAGCCGCGATCTCGTTGTAGGGATCACCAGGATAGTTGCCCGTATCCAGGATCACCCCTACCCACTCAGAATCGATCATTTCTATCAGCTTGATCGTCTGCTCGGCCGTGCGCAGAAAATCACTGTGATTCTGCACTCCTACAATCACGCCGAACTTATTGCCGTGTTCCGCCACCGTGCGCACGTCCTCGGCCATCCATTTATAGATTTCCTCGCGATCCACGCCGGCCGTTTCGGCTCCGGCAAACACCCGGATCACCGGTGCTCCTAACTTCGCGGCGACTTCGATCCACTCCTTCGCGAGTTGAACGTCCTTCGCTCGCGCCGCCTTGTCGGCCGACGCGAAATCATTCCGGATGCCCGTGCCACTCACCTCGAGGCCGAGTTCGAACGCGCGCTTCTTGAACCTCGCAATGTAGTCGTCGCTCGGCACCTGCGGGTAGCCGGGGAAGTAGTAGCCGGTGGGATCAATCGCGTCGAAGTTCTGCTGCGCGCAGAACTCCAGCACGTCGAATAGCGTCATGCTGGCAGGCGGACCATTCTTCGAACCGAGCAGCGCGTCGTTGAACGAAAACGCATTCAAGCTGGTCTTCAGCTTGGATCCACCCACACGACGGAAACGATCCCGCGGATTGCGTGCAGGCATCGGCACTGGCTCAGCCGCGCGCACGCCGGGAACCGCCCACGCGGCCGTCGCCAACACCGTCAGGCTTGCGGACGCTTTGAGGAATTCGCGACGATCGAAAAAGGGCTGCATAGGAGGAGTGGGGTTATGGCGCTGCCCTCCGCGATGACACACCCGTTCCCGACTGCAATCTCATCGATTGTTCCACCCCGCGATTTGTGTCACGGAAACTCCGCTCTCGCCTTCAACTTCGACTAGGAGGCCATTTCCGAGACGTGGGCATCGGGCTCGCGCGTCAGCGATCTACCTTTCGCGTTGGTTAAAGAGCCGAGGCGAGGCTCTACCCGAGTCCAAAGAGTTCCGACGCGTGCCGTCGGTCGTCGAAGTCAAACGCCGCCTTGGTATTGGCGGCATACAAGGGCCACTTGTCGCATCGTTGCTCGTCTTGTCGGCTTGGAACCGATCCGCTTCTTCCTGCTCATGGGGCAGGAACACCGGCAAACGTCTCGAGGAAAAGAGCACCCTGTTACATACGCTGGCATGGGGGATTCTACGTAGCATTTGGCAATTCAACCGGCAATCGGAGCGCTGTGCGCAAGGGACAGCGATAACTGACGGGCGTTCTTCGGAACATTTACTTGCAATAATGTCCGACGCAGGAAATTTCGTATTCTCTTTCTACGATGAGTTTTAGCCACCGCGATACTTCAAAGGCTTTTGGCGATGGCGCACTTGGCCTTCGCTCCCCAATTTAGGTGCGATCAGTGCATGGTTGAATTTATGATACGTCTTTCAAGAGAAGATATCGTTACGTGCTTTTCACCTGCGTCCGCGCAGGGATATCAGAGTCCAAAGCGTTCGGGGCGCAGCACCACTCCACGCGTCAAGCGGGAGATTTTTTGCGGCGTTGTATTTGCGGGATCCAATCGTCGGACACTCGGTGATCAAGACAACTATCGGCGCCGGCCGCCCGCGTGGCAGCCGGCGCTCGCATTCGGGGCCGCGCGGAGCGAGCGACGAATGGGTTACGATCTGGAGGCACGACGCGCATAGATCCCATGATCTCCAAAACTTCGACAAAAGAACAACTCCGCGGGGAAAACGCCGAACTGCGGGCGCGGCTAGAAAAGGCCGAGGCAGCGTTGCGTGCGGAGGGATTGAGCATGGACGGCGGCACCGACGGAAGTGCACTCCAACGAGCGGAGGCCGCGGGTAAGCGCGAAAACTTCCTGCAACGTCTGATCGAGGTGACGCCCAGCGTGGTCCACGTCTTCGACCTTGAGCAGCAAAGCAGTGTCTTCATCAATCGCACCGTAGCCTCCGTGGTCGGCTACCGCGCGGAGGAAATCGCCGCTATGGGTGACAAGGTCGCGCCGACGCTCATGCATCCCGACGACTTGGCGCGCTTCCCCGCGCACCTGGATCGGGTGCGCGCGCTCCGCGATGACGAGGTCGCCGACTTTGAGCACCGGATGCGCGACCGCGCAGGCGAATGGCACTGGTTTCACAGTCGCGATGCCGTCTTCGCCCGCGATGCCGCCGGTGCGGTGCGCCAACTCATCGGCACCGCCATCGAGACCACCGCCCGCCGGAAAGCGGAGGCTGCGGATGAGCTCTACCGCTTGCTGCTGAAGCAGGGCCGCGACATCCTGCTTTTCTTCCGGCCGGATGGCGTGCTCATCGAGGCCAATGCCGCCGCGCTGGCGGCCTACGGCTACAGCCGGGAGGAATTGCTTTCCAAAACGATCGCCGAAGTGGGTGCGCCCGAGACGCAGGACGAGATTCCCGCGCAGATCGCAGCAGTGCGGCACGTCCCGATCAGTTTCGAGACGGTGCATGTGCGGCGCGATGGCACGCGCTTTCCCGTAGAAGTGAGCTGGACCTGCGACCGCAGCGTCGGCGAGGGGATAATTCTTTCCGTAGTCCGCGACATCTCCGAGCGGAGGCAGGTGGAGGAAAAGCTGCGCGAGAGCGAGGCCGAGTTCCGGGTGATCTTCGAGCAATCCGCCGTGGGCATGGTGCAGGTCTCGGCGAAGACCGGGCGGTTCATCCGCGTGAATGCGAAGTATTGCGCGATGACCGGCTACTCCGCCGGGGAGCTGGCGGGGATGTCGGCGCTGGACCTCGACTTCGCGGAGGATCGCGCAGCCGATGTCAAAGTCGCTGGCCAGTTTCTTCGTGGGGAGATTCCAAGTTATGAAGCCGAAAAACGCTACGTGCGGAAGGACGGGAAAATCATTTGGGTCCACGTGAATGCCAAGCTGCTGCGCGATGCCGACGGCCACCCCGAGCGGACGATGGGCGTCATCCAGGACATCACCGCGCGGAAGCAGGCCGAGGAGACGATCGCACGGCAGGTGCGCGAAATGGACACGCTTTATACGACCACTCCGGCCGGGCTCTTCCAGTTCGACGCGGACCTGCGTTTCGTGCGGGTGAATGATGCCATGGCGAAACTTAACGGCCTGCCGGCGGCGCAGCACCGCGGGCGGACCTTGGCTGAGGTGCTCACCCCGGAACTGGCCGCCGCAACCGAGCCGCTGCTCCGCGGCGTTTTGGAAACGGGCCAGCCAGTGCTGGACCGAGAACTCCACGGCGCGACCGCTCCGCGAAGCGAAGAGCAACGCGACTGGCTAGTGAGCTACTTTCCGGTGCGCGCTGAGGGCGGCGGGGTCGTCGGCGTGCATGGCGTCGTGCAGGAAATCACCGCGCGCAAGCAGGCCGAACAAGCACTGCGGACGAGCGAGCATCGAATGCGGCTGGCGATGGAAGCGGCGGCGACGGGCATGTGGGATTGGGACTTGGCGACCAACGCGGTGACGTGGTCCCCTGAGTGCTGCGTCATCCACGGCTTGGCGAAGGACGAGTTCGACGGCACCGCTTCCGGGTTCGACCGATTAATCCACCTCGGCGACCGGGACCGGGTCTGGGCCACCGTGCGGGACGGGGTGGACCGGCGGAAGAAGTATGAGTGTGAATTCCGCGTCATCCGCCCGGACGGCGAAGTTCGTTGGGTGACAAACGTAGGCCGGGCCGTTTACGACGAGCAGGGCCGCCCCCTCCGAATGATCGGCACCATCACCGATGTGACCGAGCGGAAAGTGGCCGAGGAAAGGCTGCGCGCGAGCGAGGAGTTCAACCGCACGGTGCTCGAGAGCAGCCCGGATTGTGTGAAGGTGCTGGACGGCGAGGGACGCGTGCAATTCATGAATGCAAACGGGCGCTGCCTCTTGGAAGTGGACGACTTCGAGGCGATGCGCGATCAGCCGTGGCTCAGCGTCTGGCCCGAGGCCGAGCAGGCCACGGTGCAGGCCGCGCTGGCGAGGGCGAAAGGCGGCGAGGCCGCGCGTTTCCAAGCCTTCGCGCTGACGGCGAAGGGAACGCCGAAATGGTGGGACGTGATCGTCGCGCCGTCGCATACCGGTGAAGCGGGTGCCCTGCAGTTTGTCTCCGTCTCGCGCGACATCACGGAGCAACGGGAGGCGGCAGAAAAATTGCGCGCGAGCGAAGAACGTTTCCGCGTGGCCATCGGCGCGGTGAGCGACATCCTCTGGACCAACAATGCCGAGGGAGAGATGACGGGCGAGCAACGCGGCTGGGGCGCGTTCACTGGTCAGCTCCAGGAGGATTATCAAGGCTACGGCTGGTCGAAAGCCGTGCATCCCGAAGACGCGCAGCCGACCCTCGCCGCTTGGAAACTCGCCGTCGCGGAAAAGCAGACGTTTGAATTCCAACACCGCGTGCGCCGGTATGATGGCCAGTGGCGCCTGTGTTCCATCCGGGCCGAGCCGTTGCTGGATTCCAAAGGGGGAATCCGCGAATGGGTCGGCGTCCACACGGACATCACAGATCAGCGGCACGCCGAGCGAGCGGTGCGCGATAGCGAGGAACGCTTCCGCGTCCTGGCGACCGCGATGCCACAACTGGTGTGGGCGTGCTCCAGCGAGGGAGCATGCACTTTTCAGGGACCACAGTGGGTAAGCGCGACCGGGCAATCATGCGCCGAGGCGCTCGGTTACGGCTGGCTCGAGATGATCCATCCCGACGACCGCGAACGCACCGGCGAGCTATGGCAAAAGGCGGTCGCCGAAGCCCGGACCTTTGAAACCGAATATCGCCTGCGCACCGAAGCAGGCACCTACCGCTGGTTCCTCTCGCGCGCCGACATGATCAAAGATGCCGTAGGCACGGTGCAGCTTTGGATCGGCACGAGCACGGACATCGAAGAGGCGAAGCGGACTGCGGCCCTCGTGCAGGAAAACGAAACGCGCCTGCGGCTGGCGACCGAGGCGACGGCAGTGGGCATCTGGGAATGGAACGTGGGCACGGGCGCGATTCATTGGGATGCGCAGATGTTCCGCATCTACGGCATTGCGCCTAGGGCCGATGGGTTTGTGCAATACAGCGACTGGAGCGGGACCGTGGTACCGGAGGATTTGGCGGAGAATGAGCGCATAGTGCAGGACACCGTGCGCCGCAGGGGGCAGAGCCGCCGCGAATTCCGGATCCGCCGCCGCGAAGACGGCGAAGTCCGCGACATCGAATCCGTTGAGACGGTGCGCACCGATGAACACGGGCAGGCCGCATGGGTGGTGGGGACGAACTTGGACATCACCGAGCGCAAGCGGGGGGAGGAATCCCTGCGCCGCGCCACGGAGGAAGTGGCGCGCGCTTCTAAAGCGAAAGATGATTTCCTTGCCGCGCTCAGCCACGAACTGCGCACGCCGCTCACGCCCGTGTTGCTCAGTGCGGCCGCCCTGCGCGACGACCATCGGCTGCCGTCGGAAGTGCGAGAGCAACTTAGTATGATGGAGCGCAACATCGCGCTTGAGGCGCGTCTCATTGACGACCTGCTGGATCTCACGACGATCTCGCGCGGCAAGCTGCGGCTCCGCCTCCAGCCGAGCGACGCGCACTCGCTTATCAGCCTCGCCCTCGAAATCGTGCGCGAGAGCGCGCGCGACAAGGGCCTCGTCGTCGAATGCGCCTTCAACGCGAAGAACAGCACGCTGCAGGTAGACGCTGCGCGATTCCAGCAGGTCGTGTGGAATCTCCTGCGCAATGCCGTGAAGTTCACCCCCGTCGGCGGGACCATCACCCTCACGACGCGCGACGAGATCAGCCCCGCCGGCATTTCGTGGCTGCACGTTGAGGTGGCCGATACCGGCATCGGCATCGAGCTAGCGCATCTCGCGCAAATTTTCCAGCCGTTCGAGCAGGGCGCTAACACAGGCAGCCACCATTTTGGCGGCCTGGGACTCGGCCTCGCGATTGCACGCTCGGTGGTGGAACTGCACGGCGGCCGCATCAGTGCCCAAAGCGCCGGCCGAAATCGCGGCGCGACGTTCGTGGTGCAGCTCCCCGGCGCCAGCACGCCCGACTCGGGCCCGCTGGCGAGCGATACGCCGCTTTCACCGGATACTTCGCCGGATGCCGCCGCGCCCCGTCCAACCGTGGCGACCGTCAGGCCGCTGCACCTGCTGGTGGTGGAGGACCACGAGAGCACGCTCGTGACTCTGGCGATGCTACTGCGACGCGACGGCCACCACGTCGTCACCGCCGCTAATTCCACCGCAGCGCGCGTCGCGGCGGCGGCGGGCGCCTTCGATCTCGTCATCTCCGACCTCGGCCTGCCCGACGGGACGGGCATCGAACTGATGTCGCATCTACGCTCGACCTACAAACTCAGCGGCATCGCGCTCAGCGGCTACGGCATGGAGGAGGACGTGGCGCGATCACAGGCAGCGGGCTTCGTCACGCACCTCGTCAAGCCCGTGGCGATAGCCGATTTGCGCCGTGCTCTCGCCGCGTTTGCGCAGGCCATAGTGGGCCGAACGCCATCTGTGTCCGGCATGTGGCTCGAGTCATCGATTGAGTATAGCCGAGAGAGCGCCACGGGGCGCGGTAAACGGAGACCGTGATTCGGTTCGTGTTTTCGAAGAGGTGATCGCGAAGCGCGCCAACGGATGAGGAGACGGTCAATGGGTTGCAGCCAAAAAACTTTGAGGCTCGCCAGCATCGCTTGGTTGGCAGCTGCCGTGCACGCAGGCTTGTTTTGTCGCCACGCGAGGGTGATTACGACCCTTGGCCGGAGCTCCAGTAAATTTGCCGCAGACGTCGTTTGTGAGCCGGTTTTTCACCGAGATCGAGCTCGCCGCTTCCTGTTTGTATTGCCATGTTAACTACATGGATCCATTGGGCGGCCTCACCACGGTAGATGAGTCGTTTTTCGAACCAGCGCTGCGGCTGGTGCGCGAGCACTGCCGGCATCGCCGCGATACATTGGAGCTGACCGATGAGCAGTTCCTGCGCTCGGGCATCCAGCGTGTCCTGGGCCAATGCGATTCCGGCCGCGACTTTTTGCAGGCTCGGCAGGACCGCGGGGAGGAACTGGCGCGCAGCACCTGGTTCGACGCCCTGCACTCGAAACGTCGCGGCATGATGGTTGCGGAAGTCGCCACGCGCTCGTACGAGATCTTCACCCGTTATCTCGCGCAGCGCGACTGGCTGGGTGCGTTCCCTGAACTGAAAGATCGTGCGGTCTGGGCGGTGGATGGACATCAGATTGCGCACGCCTGCCACGCGCAGACGGATGCAAAGGACGAGTATGTACCGGTGGGCGAACTGTACGGCCTGTGCCTACATTCCGGCCTGTTGCGGGCGATGGCGCCGTTCCAAGGTGATGGGGTGCGTCGCCACGAGTTCCCGGTGTTCAAAGAACACTTGCCGCGGTGGGTGCGGCAGGATCGAGGCAAGTTCGTGCCGATCATTGTCGGCGATCCAGCCTATATCGATATTCTGTATTGGTCGGAGCAACGCCGGATGCGGCAGGCCGTAGTGATCACTCGAGAAAAGGAGAACATGAAGCCGACGGTGATCAGCCGCTATGCTTACGATGCCAACGATCCGGTGAATCGCGGCGTCGAAGCCGACGAGATGGCGGGCTATACCTACGCGTATCTGCGGCGGATCGTATATTGCGACCCGGCGAGCGGAGAACGCTTTGTCTTTGTCACGACCGATCTGGGCCTGCGGCCTGGCGTCATCGCCATGTTATACGCGCTGCGCTGGAAGATCGAAAAAGCGTATGACGTGTTTAAGAACAAGCTGCACCAGCAAAAGGCGTGGGCAACGGGCGCCACCGCTGCCCACATTCAAGCGCACCTCATCGCTCTCACTCACAATCTGCTGACGATCCTGCTGTGCCGCCTCGAATCGGCGGGCCTCAGGGAGGCCAAGGTCCTCTCTCGCGCACGTGACCTACACACGCACACCCCCACTGCTCAGCGAGTCCCAAGCC
>JBDSSD010000005.1:0-43489 GCA_039928945.1 Opitutus sp.
ATTGATTCTGCTGGCCACCAGAATGCTCAAACCAACTGAGCTCTTTACGGGCGAGGTGCGGTGCCCACTGAGCCTTCGCGAGTGCCCTTCGTGACGCATTGCGCTCCGATATACCCGCTCGCGGGCCCCTTGTCCCGTTACTGAAAAACTGGGGCGGCCAACGGGACTCGAACCCGCGACCCCAAGATTCATTCTGCTGGCCAGCGGAATGCTCTATCCAAACAGCCGTGAGGCCTCAGTTATGATCTCGATTTTGACGCGATGCCCTGAGCCGGACTTGTAATAGCGTTCACGACGCATTGCTTCCGCTCGCGTTTGGCAAACTTCCCAGTGAACGACCACGGGTGAAATCAATTTTTCCCGACTCCATCGCGTAGTTCCGGCGCAGTGAAGTCGGAATCGGCGGATCAAATTGTCGGTTTGCCCGACATAACTTCGTCCTGTGGTCGTACAGACCAGAATGTAGACGAAGAGCATTTCGCGATTCGGTCCCTCGGTTGGACCGCCCACAACGTCTTGGAATACGTCTTCTCACGACAAGAGTGTTCTTCAACGTTGAGAACTTTAGCGCAGGCGTCCCGCCTGCGATTCAGACTCGGGCCTGCAGGGGCGGCCCGCGGGACTCGAACCCGCGACCCCAAGATTCATTCTGCTGGCCAGCAGAATGCTCTAACCAACTGAGCTGGGATCTACTGCCACTTGAGCGACGAGGTTTTGTTTCACACGATGGCCCGAGCCCTCTTTGTAGTAGCGCTCTTTTCGCATCGCTTCCGCTCGCGACGGAAACATTTCCCAGTGTGCTACGAACGGCTGAATGATCTTGTCCCGTGTAGTGCGGGTCGATCCCGCGCAATGCATGCGGTAACGCCGAACCAGATCGTCGGTCTGGCCTACGTAGGAGCGGCGTGTTTGCAGACAGACCAGAATGTAAACGAAATACATCCGAAAATGGGGCGGCCAACGGGACTCGAACCCGCGACCCCAAGATTCACAATCTTGTGCTCTAACCAACTGAGCTATGACCGCCGTGAAATAAGGAAGGCGGAAACTCGCGAGCCGCATCGGGCCTGTCAACCTCGCTTTCAAACCATGGTCGGACTCAGACCCGCGACCCTAAAATTCATTCTGCTGGCCACCAGAATGCTCTAACCAACTGAGCCATTAGCTAGTAGACATCGTGTTTCGGCCGCTTTGGCAGAACAACCGCTCGGGAAGCTCAGTCAATTTCCACGGGTCCCCGAGCGCGCCAGATCGTTCGAAAACCTGCTCGTTCAACACCGCGGGTGGCGCGCCGGCCACCTCACGCCACGTCGTTCAGGCCGCCGGTTTTGGCGGCTTGTTTCACTACGGTCATGACGGCGGGGAGGTTCAGGTCCTCGAGTTTCTTGAAATTGATGCAGCTGCGGCCGGTCTTCACCTTGCCGAGCTTGGCGGCATTTTGTTCAGTGAGGTAACCACCTTTGTCGGCGGCGCAGATGTAGAGGCTGTAGTAGTTTTTACCCGCCACCAGTCCGATCAGGAACCAGTCGCCTTCGCGTCCACCGGGCGACTTATAATGGTACTTGCCGTAACCAACGATTGGCGACGAGCCCATGCCGGACATCATCTCGGGCGCGAGCTTCGGCACCGCTTTGCGAATCGCCCGGTGCACCGTCGTCATCGTGTCGCGGCGATCGGTGGGCAGGCCCGCGAGGAATTCATCGACGCTGGGGATTGGCTTCGACATGCGGGCAGGGTGGGTAAGCGAGGCTCGGCGATCAAGCACGGCTCGGGCGTTTGAGTTTGAATTCGCGGTGATCGATGGAGGTCCCCAGTCTGTCCACCACCCAACCATGGCTGTCGTTCACATTCACCCGGTGCAAGTCGAGTTTGGCGACTGCGACCCGGCGCAGATCGTTTACTTCCCGAATTTCTTCCGCTGGTTCGATGCCTCGACCTTCAACTATTTTCGTCAGTGCGGACTGCCGTCGTGGCGTGAGTTGGACGGCGTGCACGGACTCATCGGATTTCCGGTGGTGGACGTGAGCTGCACGTTCATGCGACCCGCGAGCGTCGGCGATCGCCTCGAGGTTCACACCACCCTCGAAGAGTGGCGGGACAAGAGTTTCGTGATGAAACACGACCTGCGCCGCGGCGAAGAACGGATCGCGGAGGGGCGGGAGATTCGCGTGTTCGCGCAGCGCGATCCCGCGGCCCCGACCCGCATCAAGGCGGTGCCGGCGCCCGAGCAAATTCGTCGGATGACCAGCTAACCGCCCCACGCCATGGATCAGGAAATCATTTTCACGCGCAAAGAAAAAGACGGTCGGAGCTTTGCCGAAATCACTCTGAACCGACCCCAGAAAGGCAACGCGCTCACGCTACCGATGCTGGATGCGTTTGAGTCCGCGGTGAAAACGGTGGCGGCCGATTCCTCGTTGCGAGCGCTCGTGTTGCGAGGCAACGGCCGGTTTTTCTGCACGGGGGGCGATATCGAGGCCTGGGGCAGTCTCTCGCCGGATGAGATGGCGCGCGGATGGATTTTGCGCGGCATCGAAGTCATCGAACGCCTCGCCGCCCTGCCTCAACCGGTCGTCGCGGTCATCACCGGACACGCCCTCGGCGGTGGCCTCGAACTGGCGTTGGCCGCGGATCTGCGCATCGCGGTGCAGTCCGCCAAGTTCGGCATGCCCGAGGTGGGGCTCGGGATGATCGCCGGGTGGGGTGGGGTGCGAAAACTAGCCGAAACGATCGGCGTCGCGCGGGCGCGTCACATGACGCTCGTGGGCTCGGCAATCGAAGCGCGGCAGGCGCTCGAGTGGGGCTTGGTGACCTCGCTTGCGGACGACGCCGCGAGCCTCGAGGTGCAGCTGCAGGCGCTGCTTGATCGGCTGCTCGCGAACGCGCCGCTAGCGATGCGTGAGACCAAGGCAATCCTCGCGACCATGAACCTCGATCTGCGCCAGCAACACGCGGCGGCCGTTGCGACCGTTGCGGCTACTGCTGACTGCCAGGAGGGCGTGCGCGCGTTTCGCGAAAAACGACGGCCGACGTTTCACAACCGCTGAAGCGAGTATCACGATGAGCATGACGAAATTTGTTGAGGCAGACGAAGCGGCCGCGCTGGTTCAGGATGGCGACACGATTGCGATCGCTGGCAATGGCGCCGGCATGATTTCGGCTGAGGCCATCTTCGCCGCGATCGAGCAGCGGTTTCTCACCACCGGTTCGCCGCGCAACCTGACGCTCGTCCATTCCTTGGGCTTGGGTGACCGGGAAAATCTCGGCACCAATCGCTTCGCTCACGAGGGCATGCTGCGAAAGGTCATCGCCGCTCATTTCACCTGGTCGATCCGGATGCAGGCGTTGATCAAGGATGAAAAGATCGAGGCGTATTGCTTCCCCGGCGGAGTCATTCAGCACCTCCTCCGCGAGATTGGAGCGGGGCGACCTGGATTGTTCACACACTCCGGACTGGGAACGTTTGTCGATCCGCGTCAGGACGGCGGCCGGTGCAACCGTCGCAGCCGGGAAGAGCTCGTCGAGCTTCTGCACATCGATGGGAAAGAGGTCCTCCGCTACAAACCTTTCAAAGTGAATGTGGCCATCGTGCGCGGCACGTACGCCGATGCCCGCGGAAACATCAGTCCGGAAGACGAGGCGGTCGACATGGATATCCATTCGGTGGCGCTCGCCGCGCACAACAGCGGTGGGCGCGTACTTGTGCAGGTGCGACAGGTCGTCGAAAGCGGCACGTTGAACGCACGCAGTATTCGCATTCCTGGCATCATGGTTGACGCGGTGGTCGAGCATCCCGGCCAGCAGCTGTTCTACGCCGTGCCTTACGACGCAACGGTGAGCGGTTCGCGCCGGGCGCACCTCGGGAGTCTGGCCGCCGAATTACCGGCCAAGCTGGAGCGTCGCATTATCGCGCGCAGAGCCGCGAAAGAACTCCGGCGCGGAGCGTCCCTCAACTTCGGCTTCGGCATGCCGGGCGGAATTTTCGGGGTGATCGCCGAGCAGGGCATCGCGGACGAGTTGTGGATGAGCGTGGAACAAGGTGTCCACAACGGCCGAATGTTGGACGACCGCCTTTTTGGCGCCGCGAGAAATCCCGATGCGGTGCTGCCGTCGATCGAGCAGTTCGATTATTACAGTGGCGGCGGAATTGACGCGACGTTCCTCGGCATGGGTGAACTCGACGCCAACGGGAATGTGAACGTCTCCCATCTCGGCGGGACGCTCGTCGGCCCCGGCGGGTTCATGGAGATCGCGCAGAACGCCAAGAAAGTGGTTTTCTGCGGGACCTTCGATGCGCAGGGCGGAAAAATTTCGTGGGCCAATGGAGCGCTGCGCATCGAGCGACCCGGGCAAGTGCGGAAATTGGTGAAGCAGGTCGAGCGAATCACCTTTTCCGCCGACTACGCGCGGCAACGAAATCAAGAAGTTCTGTACGTGACCGAGCGAGCGGTCTTCCGTCTCGATCCGCACGGGATTCGACTGATCGAGGTGGCGCCCGGCCTCGACCTCGCTCGCGATATTTTGCCTTACATGGATTTTGTGCCGGTGGTCTCTGATGTGGTGACCATGGACGTTGCTTGTTTTTTGTAGCGGCTAAGCCGTAACGATGCAGTAGGAAGACAGAAGGATCACGTAGGCCAGCGCGCTGGCGCGCGCTCCGGAGGGTTACACTCGCGCCGCCAATCTCTCGAACGCGATCACCGGAGCGCGCGCAAGCGCGCTGACCTACATCGGATCAGTGAAAATTCGTGTCCGTTCGTGATTCACGGCATCTTCTCGTAAACCACGTTGATCGCCGCGGGGGTTTCGGCGCAGGTGAGCTCGAGACCTTCGTCCATGGCTTCACGACCGGAGAGCGTACGCGTGGGATGGACGCCTTTGTCATCGAGCTCGGTGAAGCGATACGTAACGGCGGGGTCGAGTCCGCGCAGTTTCACGCGCAGGGTCGGCTCGAGAGCGGCGGGCCGACGAAACGCTTGGATGACACCGCGGCCTGCATCGGGACGATCGAATTGCCAGGCGATCCAGCGGTCCGCTTCGAGGCTCCACGGCGTGAGCGGATAGAAGTCGCCGGAGTAATTGGGCGCATACTCACGCCAGTCCTGCACGGCGCGGCGAAGTCCGTCATAGGGCAGTGAGCGATCAGGCATGTTCCAGGTCAGGATCGCCAGCGGGGACGTGAGATTGCTGCGCAGCTCGTAGGTTCGAAGCTGATCGCGGCCCGTCGCGGTGCCATAGAACGGCCACCACGGCGCGAGTCCGTAGGTTTGCGCCTGATTGCCGACGGGATCGAACGGATAGTCGGATCGCCAGAACGGCAGCGCGCGGCGAAGCGTTTCCAGGTCATTGCGCGAGCCGCCGCCGGCGCAGGTGTCGATGATCAGATTCGGATGACGGCGATGGAGCTCATCCCAGAAGGCGAGGTAGCCGGTGACGTGATGATTTTCCGCGATGCCTTGCCGGTCCGGTGCGTCGTTGCCCCGCCAAATCGCAGACGGCTCAACGATGCAGAAATCCTGGCGAAACACGTCGATCCCCTCATCGGTCACGCGTTGGTCGATGAGGTCGGTCAGCCACGCGCGGGCGGCGGGGTCGCCGAGATTCAGTAATCGAGAAACGACGCCGGGCGTCGGATTGCGCAGCAGCCACTCCGGATGATCGCGGAACAATTCGTTGGTCGACATCACGCGCTCGGGCTCGAACCAAACCAATGTTTTCAAGTCGCGGGCATGCGCGACGTCGGTCACGCCGCGAAGTCCGCGCGGGAAACGCGTACGGTCGGCGCGAAACGCTTTCGGCTCCTGCCAGCGTCCGGCGTTTTCGTACCAGCCGGCATCCATCCACCAGAAATCGAGCGGCAGTTTTTCCTCGGCGTAGCGGTTCATCCACTCGAGTTGCGTCGCTTCGGTGCGTCGGACCATTTCGTGCACCGGTTCAGAGTTGGAGGCGGCGAGCCAGGGTCCTGGTAGTTTGCCGCCTGGATGCGGCATGTTGTGCGCGCGCAGCCAGCGGCGCCATTGGTTCTGCGCATCGACCCAGTCGCCTTGCCAGGTCTGTACCACCACCAGCGGAGTACGGATTTCCTCTCCCGGATGCAGGCGAAGGTGCGTGAGCTCCTGCCCCGCGCGCGCGCGCACGCCAGCGGCGTCATCACGAGCGAAATCCACCGCCCATGCACCGGGCCACCCGAGAGCCACGATGACCCCTGACCCCGCACCGAAATCCAGGCTGAAGAAAGGCATAAGGTCGCCCGTGGGACGACCGAGGCGGGGTTCGAAATGCGCCCTCTGGCCTTTCGTCAGCGCCTGTTCGAGCGGCTGGTAATCGCGGGCTGCGGCCGGGAAAAACGTGCCGGCCGGATGGCGCAGGTAAAACTCCTTCGCGGTCTCCGGATGGGTCCACGTGAAGTCCAGCGCGCGGATCTCACTGAGCAGTGGCGAGTCATCCCGACCGGTGTTTTTAAAATAGGCCGTCCATTCCACGGTGGGAAAATCCTGATAGGCGACGAACACGATTCGCACTTCTAGTCCCGTGCGCGGATCGGTCAGCGTGCGCGTGTGTTCGCGGCGGTTTGCATCGAGCTCGCGCTCGCTTTGGGTCGTCAGCCAACTTGCGATGACCACACTTGAGGGCTGGCCGTCCAAGCGAAACGAAATGAGCGAGTCGACCGGATCGTTCCAGCCCGGCAGCGCCGGTGTTCCGGTCGCCCCGGCCGGGAACAAGGCCAGATACCACAGCACCAACACGCAGGGGCGGCCGCTCATCTCCGCACAATCCATCGGCGAGCCACCGTGGCGAGCGCGAAACGACGCGCCAGGTGGACGGCTCAGCCGCGGGTCGGAGACCGCGCGCTACGTAGAGCGGCGTCTTCGACCCGCGCCTCTGATGAGCGAGTGCCACGCGTCGGTCGACGGGTCGCGGCAACGGCTCCTGCCACTGAACGCCAATCAACGGTTTTGGTGTTCGAATACGCGCTGACGTCGTAACTCACCTGAAAGGCGGACCGCCGGAGCTCGGTGAGCTGCGCAATGTGGTCCTTGACAGTGGCCAGTCGCTTTCGCGCGCGATCGATCATCAGATCGCGTCGAGTCGTCCGAGGCGATTGCTCAAGCCGGGCCAGATAAAGGTACAACACGCTCATGCGACTTTCTGCCGCTGCCAGCATGTGGTCATAGTTCCCGATGTTCATCAGACTCACGCTTGGAGCATAGCGAAATTCTGGCGTCACGCCATTCTTGTTACCGGAACCGTGCCCCCATTCCTGGGTCCGGAAACAGCCGCGCAAGCAGGCGTAATTCGTCCGACCGACGCGCCCGCGATTGGCGATTTCAACGATGCGGCTTAGCCCGACGTCGGTGCGGCGCTTGAACCCGCGCTCTCGCTTCATCAGGCATCGCGCCATGTTCAGCATCGGAGTGCTGGCGTCAGGGTGGAGCTTGTATCCGTGCCAGACCTCACGCAGTGGATCCCGCCGGCGGGACGCGAACTGAGTCGAGACGAGCTTCAGTGTGCAGTGTGCAGGGGTTGCCTCACACAACGTTCGCGAAGGGCGCGGCGGTTGAGGCGAGAGTCCGTAACGCGTGTGAAGCAAAGAGGGGTAGCTCAACTTCCATGGGAGGCATCGTTGCGAAGTAGCGCAGGTCTCTGCCCTGCGAGCGTTGGCCTCGGGCCTCGTTTCGAGCCGCGAGCAAATGATCCTGTCTGTTCTCGAAGGACTAGATCTGCGTTTGGCCTCGTCGCTTCATCCGGACCCATCAGCGAAATCCGCGGTAAAATGCTGCGTGATCGATGGCTTGATTTCGTGCCAGGCTCTCACGGCGACGGACACGCCGGTTGACCAACCGCGGCAACGTCCAACCGTCGTGGACGACTGGTCTTAAGTTAGGACAGAGCCGATGGGATGGCCGCTGGACGTTCAGAGGGTCCCGACTACGCTCATTGCGAAGTCGGTTTGTCGTTCGCTTTACCCCTCATGTCTATGATGTCTATGCTGCCCCGTCTGCGTTGGGTCGTACTTTCTGCTCTCACCGTGCCGGCCCTTTTGTGCGCTCAAAGCGCAACGAAGGTAACCCCGGCCACGCCGGCTGCTTCAGCGGCGGCCGCGGCTGCTCCCGCCGCGGCGCCCAATCCATTCCAGATGAGCCCGGAGGAGCGCGCCCGGCTCAACAAGCTGGGGAACGAGGATCATGCCGACATGATGAAGCAACTGGGGATCACCAAGCTTCGTCCAGGTCGGAACGGAAACCCGAAAGAAGGGGATCCCAACGCGGCCAACTATGATCAATCGAAGGCGAACCCGTTTCCCGATTGGCCAGATGTGCTGACGTTGAACAATGGCCAGAAGGTCACCACGCCCGAGGTCTGGTGGAAGCAGCGCCGGCCGGAAATCGCCGAGGATTTTGAACGCGAGATCGTGGGCCGCATTCCCGCGCACGTGCCGAAGGTCACGTGGGAAGTCACGGAAACGGTCAACACCACCGTCGGAGATTTGCCCGTCATTGCGCGTCGCGTGATCGGCCACGTCGAGAATTCCGCGTATCCGGACATCAAGGTCGATATCAAGCTGGCGGTCGTGCTGCCAGCCAACGCCAAGGCGCCCGTGCCGGTGCTGATGATGTTTGGCTGGGGCAACATGCCGAACGAGCCTCTCCCGCGCTTCGGCAATAATGCCGAACCGGCCGCACCGCCTTCAACGAACCAGCTCATCGCGGCGGGGTGGGGTTATGTTTCCATCGCGACCTCGAGTATCCAGGCTGACAATGCAGCAGGCCTGACGGCGGGCATCATTGGCCTGACCAACAAAGGCCA
The DNA here is from genome assembly GCA_039928945.1 of Opitutus sp. GTDB lineage: Bacteria > Verrucomicrobiota > Verrucomicrobiia > Opitutales > Opitutaceae > Opitutus. The sequence continues at coordinate 8,809 of JBDSSD010000005.1, forward strand.
GCATCGCACGCCCGAGCAGTGGGGCGCGCTGCGCGCCTGGGGGTGGGGTGCGGCGCGCGGACTCGATTACCTCGAGACCTTGCCGGCGGTGGACGCGAAGCACGTCGGCATCGAAGGCGTGTCGCGGTATGGCAAAGCGGCTCTCGTGACGATGGCCTTCGAGCCGCGTTTTGCGTTCGTGCTCGTGGGCTCCTCAGGCGAAGGCGGCGCGAAGCCACATCGTCGTAACTTCGGCGAAGCCGTCGAGAACCTCACCGGCTCAGGACAGTTTCATTGGATGGCGGGTAATTTCGTGAAATACGGCGCAGCGGAAGCGACGTTCGGCAGCAAGAACGCGGGTGACATCCCGGTAGACGCGCATGAGCTCATTGCGCTCTGCGCACCGCGTCCGACGTTCATCAGCTACGGCATTCCGGAAAAAGGGGACGCCAACTGGCTCGACCAGCAGGGCAGCTATATGGCGACGGTGGCGGCTGGGCCCGTGTTCCGTCTCCTCGGTGCGCGCGATCTTGGAGTGACTGAAGACTATCGCACCGCGCGAATGCCGCCCTACAATACGGGCATCGTGGACGGCGAACTCGCCTGGCGGCAGCACGACGGCGGCCACGAAGATCGTTCCAACATGAGTCATTTCATTGCTTGGGCGGATCGGATGATCGGGCGCAAATAATGGCGGATGTGCGATGTGTGATGGGTCCGCGGGTGTAGGTTGCGCAAAAATGACTATGGAGTGCGGCGGCTCGACGCCGCTTTCGACGGGCCGGCTCGACGGCCCGACCTCGGATCGCCAAGCACGCGACACGTCTAGCCGCGGCGTCGAGAGTGGCGTCGAGCCGCCGCGCTCCAGCGTTGTTGCGTCTCTTCAACGGCCGCCGTGATGAGGTCAGCTTGATACCGAAAGCCTGCAGGCAGGGCCGAAGTCGCCTCGAACAGGTACAACGGGTCGGATCATGGGGGACTGTAAACCCGGTGGGCGTCACCGCGAATTTAGGGACGGATAAACGATGCAATTCTGGTGTAGTCCGTACCCGTCGAAGATGGCTTGCGACCCAACCCTGGAAGGGCCGTCCGGCCTAAAGGTGAATTCCACTTTCCCCAAGAACGAACGAGCGAGGCTAGATCAGACTCTGCTCCGGACCGGCGAGAGAGCGGATCACTTCGGCAAGTTCCGAGAAGCTGAACGGCTTCGCAAGTACGGCATGTGCACCCAAGCCAAGTGCCGAGTCCAACAAGCTCCCGGCCCCGATGCGGCCCCCTCCTGAGATGGCCACGATTTGCACGTTCGGCCATCGGCGCCGCAGTTCGCCCATCACTTCAAAGCCGTCCTTCTCCGGCATCAGGATATCGACCACCGCCACATCGAACCCACTGCTCGCCAAGACCTGGAGGGCTTCGGACCCATTCACCGCCGAGCAGACGGCGTGCCCAAGATGGGTCAATTTTATGCGCAGTGCCTCACGAATGTAACTATCGTCGTCAGCAACTAGAATTTTCAGCGGAGACACGTGCGGTGGGGGGACCGAGTTCGTCCTAACCTAGCAATCTCATTTGCTCCGCGAAGACTTTCGACGGTCATAAATGGTCGGCGATTTCCCGATGAAATGCTGCAGAGTCCTCACGCGGCGGGCGCGAAGGAGACGACGATCAAACGGCCGAACGTTCCAGGCCCGCAAGAAAGTGAAGCGCCCACTCAAACATTTTTTGGCCGCGGATTTCGCCGATCCTCGCGGATGGAAATGCGGCATCCGTGTGATCCGCGTAATCCTTGGCCTCTGATGATCGATCCCACCCCATCGCGCGCGTCCGGGTGGGCTGCACTTGTCTCCTCCAGACGACCTCGGCCACCCTCGAATGCTATTGGAGATTACGTCGTGTTATTACCAGGGTTCGAAATCAAACAGAGATAGTGGCTGCCCGCGACGATCTGCCTGATGGCAGCGGGTACCTGCGCGAGTGAGCACTCTTTGGCGAGATAGCCCGACGCGCCCATGGCCATGCATTCCTCGACGAGCGCTTTATCGTCGCCCGCGGAAATCATCAACAGCTTGGTTGCTGGGGCCGTGGCAAGGATCGATCGGCCTGCATCAATTCCGCTCAACAACGGCATTTTCACATCGAGAACGACAACGTCAGGTTTCAACTGGCGTGCGAGTTCGACCGCCTGCGGTCCGTCGCTCGCCATGCCGATGACCTGAAAGGCGGGCTCGGTCTCGAGCAGTCGATGCAATCCGCGACGAATGGCGGCATGATCATCGGCGATTAACACCCGAATCGGCGGCGTATTCGTTTCCACAGGATCACTCCTCGTTTTCCCAATGAGGGGTCTGCACCTTTTTCGATTCGGGTGAATTCGCTTCCCGCAGGAAGATCGAGAGCACGACCATGCAACCGATCGCGAGGAACTCGCTTTGCCAGTTTTGGAACGACTCAAACCAGAACCGTGACGAGGTGAGATAACCCGTTAACGACAGCGGCGGTTCACCTTCGGCCAGTCGTTCCTCATTGAAGAGCAAGCGTCCACCGTTCGCGTGGAGCACGAAGGCGATGGAAAACAGAATCAAGAAGGCGAGCGAGAGGGAGTGCTCGTATACGCGCAGCACCCACCCACCGCGCCGCACCGGCCAGGGTGAGTCGGGCGTGACGCCACGCGTACTATGATGCCGGTGACGTTTCCGCGGGTCCTTTGATTCGGCTGAACCTTTTTGGTACAGGAATGCGGTAGCGAAGACGAAGACGCCCATCTGCAGAAACTCGCTTTCCCAATTTTCTGCGGTGGCCTCGACGAAATGCGGACTCTTCAGATAGGCGCGGTATCCCAATTTCTCGGACCCGCGCTGGGCGCGTTCATCGTTGTACTTGGACCGGCCGGTGATGATTTGGCCGCCCAGAAAACAGACGAAGAAAACGCCCAACACGACGATGGAGAGGCCGTTTTCCCTGAAAATACGTTTTGCCGGAAAAGACATGTCGCACCGCGATAGTGGTGCAGCTGCCGCAACGGTTCCGTGGGCTTGAGCATGGATGCTTCGGGTTCCGGAGCACCAAGGCTAACGGAAATGGATTGAGCTCACTTTCGCATTCGTCGGAACGGCACAAATCAGCATGGTCGTGGCGTGGCAATCGATCCAGCGACGGCGACGCTCCCGAGTACACCGGCGGCAGAGCAGGTGACGGCATTCGCCGCGGCGCTGACGCCCTTCGAAGTAGGCGTCATGACCGTTGTTTCAGTGCTGGTGGTCGCCGCGTCCTACGCGGGCTGGTGGTCCATTTCTGAGACGGAGGCGTGGGGCTTCGCCACCGGCGGCGTCTGTGTCTGGCTGGTGGTGCGGGAGCATCTCTGGAACTGGCCGATTGGACTGGCGAACAACGTCGTGTTCTTCGTGCTCTTTTTCAAAAGCGCCCTCTACGCCGACATGGGCCTTCAAACCGTGTACTTCGCCCTGGGCGTTTTTGGCTGGTTGAACTGGCGACGAGGCTGCGCCCAAAGAGCTGGCTTGCCGATCAGCCGCGCATCGCGGGGCGATTGGATCGTGGTGGCGGTTGCGATTCCATTGGGCACGTGGGTGCTGCGGGAAATATTAATCAAGGTGAACGGCGCTGCGCCGTTCTGGGACTCGCTCACGACCGTGTTGAGTCTGGTTGCGCAGTACCTGCTCTGCCGAAAGCGGATTGAGAATTGGCTGCTCTGGATTGTGGCCGACCTCATTTACGTGCCGCTTTACGTCGCGCGAGCTCTCCCGCTCACCGCCGTGCTGTACGGCGTTTTTCTTGTGATGTGCCTGTTCGGAATCCGGCAGTGGAACCGCACGTATCAGCTCAACGCGCACCGGCCGTGAAGTTCGGATTGTCGGTCGTCATCGGCAAGTTCCTGCCGCCGCATCGTGGTCACAAATTGCTCATTGCGACCGCGGCTGAGCAATCCGACGAGACGGTGGTCATCCTTTGCGCCAAGCCCTCGGATTTTGTGCCGGGCGAACTTCGCGGCGAATGGCTGCGAGAGATTCATCCCACGGTTCGCGTCCTGGTGATCGACGACCGTTGGGATGCGAACGATCCGCACGTTTGGGCGGCGAATACGCAGCGATGGCTGGGCCGCGCACCCGATGCCGTTTTCTCCTCGGAAGATTATGGGGAAAAGTACGCGGGGTTGATGGGCGCCCAACACGTTTTGGTGGACCGGATGCGCGTGCGGGTTCCGGTTTCGGGCACGGCGGTGCGATTGGATCCGTACGCGAACTGGGATTTCATCGAGCCGCAGGTCCGGGGCTGGTTGGCCAAGCGGGTCTGCGTGCTCGGAGCGGAATCGACGGGAACGACCACGCTTGCGACGATGCTCGCGGCGCACTTCGGTACGTCGTGCGTTGGGGAATACGGCCGCGAGTACTCGGTGCAGAAGCAGGCGTCGAATGACGCGGTGTGGCGAACGGACGAGTTCGTGGAGATTGCCGGTGAACAAACGCGACGGGAGGACGCCGCGGCTCGCCGGGCCAATCGCGTGCTGATCTGTGACACGAATGCGTTCGCGACGGTGTTGTGGCATCGACGGTATGTCGGGTCCCGCTCCGCCGAACTCGAAGCGCTGGCCGGGCAAGTGCGGTGCGACTTGTATTTACTGACTGGCGACGAGATTCCGTTTGTGCAGGACGGACTGCGCGACGGAGAACACATTCGACATCAAATGCACGGCTGGTTCGTGGAAGCGCTCACCGCGCAGACGGTGCCGTGGTTCTTGGTGTCCGGTTCGCATGAAGATCGCCTCGCTGAAGCGATCAACCGCGTGGAGGCACTTTTCCGAGCGCCGCCAACATCGCATCGGTAGGTGGCGCGGAGTTCTCAGCGTAGGCCAGCGCGCTCGCGCGCGCTCTGAAGAGAATCTCACGTCGGCTAAAACCGCCGAAAGACACCCGGAGCGCGCGCAAGCGCGCTGGCCCACTCAGAGAACTGCTTTGGTCACGCGGTACTTCACGTGCGCAACGGCAGCTGGGGAACCACGTGAATCTCGATTTCGTTGAGCTCGCGAATCACGTCGTCGTTCACGCCCGTTTCACCTTCGGATCCGTCGCCGTGCATCGAACGAAACGTTTTCGTCGGGAGTGCCCACTCATGGAGGTTGATGCCGCCTTCGCCAAGCGGGTTGTCGATGCTCTGGTTCGGGCCCGCGACAAAGCCGTCAAGCGAAGTCGTGATGCTGCATCTCAGTTTGCTCATGGCGGGCGTACGCTGAAGGTTGGCGAGCTCGGCGAGGTCTTTGCGAACGAAAGGAACGGTTGGCCGCTCGCGTCCGTTAATCTCGAGCTTAGTTCGGAATTTCGGGTTCGACCAAGGTGGCGAGCTGCGCCAGCGATTCCTGCCAGCCAAGGTAGCACGCATCGGCCGGGATCATCTCGGGCACGCCTTCCTGGACGATGTCGACGTCGGTGCCGCACAGTACCTTTTTCAGATTCACGGTGACCTGCATGACGCCCGGCAGGTTGGGATCATCGAATTTGTCCGTGTACCGGATGCGCTCGTGGGGGACCAGTTCGAGAAAGTCGCCGCCAAAGGAGTGACTCTTTCCGGTCGTGAAATTCGTGAACGACATTCTGAAGGTACCGCCGACCTTGGCGTCCATGTGGTGAACTTTTCCGAGGAAGCCGTAGGGTGGGAGCCAGCGGCTCATCGCATCGGCGTCGAGAAAAGCGCGATAAACTTTTTCTGGCGTCGTGCGGAGAACGCGGTGGAGACGGATGGTGGAGGACATGATTGAATTCCTTTCAGGGATGGAGGTTGGTTCTTTGTTCGTCTATCCATTCAACGAACGAGCAGCGACGGACCGGACAGGGCAGGAATTTTTTCGGTGCAGAGGCCGAGCAGGAGGAAAACCGCGCGGTAGTCGTGCACCGTGATGGGGCTGGGTCCAGCTTAAGTAGCTGCTCAACGCGCGTTCCGCTCCGTCCGACATCGAGGGTATCCGCGGGTAGGGGCCGGAACGCGGGACCGCGGGCGCTTTCGCTGGCGTGCGCGAATACCGAACACCATTTGAAGCAACGAAGCGAAGCTGTCGCACGCCGTGATGGCGTTCCTGCGAATCGGCGAGTCGTCGCCTGGCGGGACCTTAGCTTTCGAACGCGTCGGCGAACTGGCTCAGCTTCGCGTACTCACCGGAAACGAACTTGATATCGCCGGATGGATGATCGAGCACGATGACGCTTTGGACCTGGTGCAGATTGCCCAAGACGTAGCCGATCGAAATCCATTCGTCGATTTTCAGCGTGAACAAGGTACCGGCGGCCCAGCGTTCGCCATGCTCGGCGAAGTAGTCGCGCAACGCCGTGAGCGCCTCCTGCAGTCGGGGGCCGAATCCTGTTTCGACGGTGTGCACAATTCGCACGGGAGCCGACTTGCCCGGGCTCTGCGCGCTATTGAACTCGACCTCGATCCGAGTTCCCGCCGGGCCATCCTGGGGATCGTTGACGGAGCGAAACCGAAAGCGGCGGATTTCCACCGACTGCATGTCGTTGAAATCGACCTTTTTCGAGGCTTCGAGCGTCGTCGCAATGATTCGGTGACTCAGCGACGACTCTGCCCGTCGGGGGGTAAATGAAGCGTGCACGGTATCTTCGACCACCAATCAAGGGTGTCGGTTGCGCGAAAAATTGATTTTCCGTGCTCCTGAAGTCGCCGTTGCGCAGATCTGGATGGTCTTTGCTTGAGCGGATTTGCGGTCGGATGCGCTGCGGATGCCGAGTGAGGCGTGGACGGACGGTCGGCTTTTAACGGATTCGGAGCGCGCGCAAGCGCGCTGGCCCACGTAGGAATCGGAGAGGACGAGTGGGAATCCCGCTCTGCCCAGAGCGGGCTACATGAGCGGGCGACCTGCGCTCGCTCAGGTTTCTGGCGGCGTCGCGGGAACGTTCACCACGTTGGCTTCGTTCGGCGAACTCAGGACGTTGTGATTCGAAAAGAGGTAGACGCCGCTGTCGGGCGTGAGCTGATCCAACCACACGAACCAGACGAAACGTTCAACGTGCTCCAGCTCGCGTGAGGCCTCGACCAGCAGCGCGACGCGACCTTGTTTCTTGGAAATTTGAACGGTGAACTCTCCGTCGGCGTTGGTGCGCGTGACGCTCGCCGCTTTCACCGCGGTGAGGAGCGCTTCCGCGAATTCGTTCGGATAATTGCGCAGTGCGCCTTCATGACTTTTGCGCAGCGCCTCCGTCTTTTCCTTGATGCCGTCGTTGCGCGCGAGTTCGGTCGCGATTGAACTGATCTCGGCGACCTTCGCGGAATAGGTTTCCGAAAAATCGCGCTTTTCACGCATCGCTTCGACTTCGGCGGACAGGGCTTGCTGCCGCTTGCGCAACGCGTCGCGTTTGGCGGTGAGCTGACCCGCGAGGCTGGTGATCTCCTGTGAGAGATCGGTCTGCGCCACCCCGAGCGTGGACTCGCATTGCTTCTGCGCCGCATCGGCGGCGGCCAAGGCTTCCATCTCGGGCAGAACATTGACCGAGGCGAGCGCGAGTTTGACGGCGACACCCGACTTCAGAACAAGGAAAACCTGGCCGTGGACGACGGCAGGCGTGAGGTCCTCGTACGGTTTTTTGCAGGACATGACGCTGGTCGCGAGGATGCCGGCGACGAGCAGCTGCCAGATCATTTTCATGGGTTGCGGCGAATCAACGGGTCGGAGGCGATCATTTAATGTCATCAGGCGCAAGAAACCATTCCCGTCGTTCGTGAACGAACGAGTGTTCGACCATCGCGACTCGTCGGCGCAAAGCGATCGGAGGGGACCAAACGTTCGGCGTCGTTTCCGGTTGGGCGCGAGTTCGCCGAGTCGATCTGCCTTTGCCGTTGCCAGACGGCGATCGCATTTCAGCATCAGCGACGTTCATGTCTCGTTTGCGACTCGTTACCTTCAACATCGCCCATGGTCGGGGCCTCGCACCGATCCAAGGATTTACTTCCGGCCAAAAGTTGCGCGCGAATCTCCGGAAAATCGCCAAGTTGATTGTGGAGTTGAACCCGGATCTGGTTGCGCTTCAAGAAGTCGACGAACGTTCGCTGTGGGCGGGTAATTTCGACCATCTCGAGTATCTCCGGCTGCATACTGGGTTTAAGCACGCCGTTCTCGGCGTTCATAACCGGCGCGGCGGCATGCTGAATCTGAGCTATGGGAACGCGTTGTTGTCGCGCTTTCCGATCGCCGCGCATGAAACAATCGTTTTTGGCAAAAAGAGCGTCGGCGAAAAAGGATTCCTGTTCGCGGAGCTTGATGTCGGTGGTCGGATGGTCCCGCTGGTCAACATCCATCTCCATTTCAGTTCGCGCGAGCATCGCATTCGGCAGATCGGTCGATTGCTGGCGTGGTTAACCGAAAAGCAACGGGACATGGGCGGCCGGTGGCATGTGCCTGCGATCGTGTGCGGCGATCTGAACAATCCCGGCACCAGTGCCGATGCGACGGCGGCGCTGCTCAGCCACCTGTCGGATCACGGAGAATATGTGCTGCATCCTGCGAGCGGTCGCACGTTTCCATCGCCGTTGCCCGGGCGGTTGCTGGATTTCGTTTTCCTCCCATCGGCTTGCGCGGTGACGCATTGCGAAATCGTGCGCTGTTTTCTTTCGGATCACCGGCCGGTGGTCGTTGATTTCACACTACCGACACTGGCCTAGGCAGTGAACGCTGCCTGAAAATTCTCACCGGATGACCGTAGCTCGACCTTCGCCTGCTTTTTCCCTTTGCGCCGCGGCCAGCTTTTTGCGCGGATGACGTTCCATGTCCCGTCTCGCCCACGCCTTCCAACGCGCCAAAGCAGAGAACCGCGCCGCCTTTGTTGCCTACCTGTGTGCGGGCGATCCTGATTTCGACACCTCGTTGCTGGCATGTCGAACGCTGCTGAAGAGCGGAGTCGATGTCCTGGAGCTTGGCGTACCGTTTTCTGATCCGCTCGCGGACGGATTGACGAATCAACTCGCGGCGCAGCGGGCGCTGGCCAGTGGAATGACGGCGGCACGCGTGTTTGAGCTCGTACGTCGCATCCGTGAGTTCAGTCAGGTGCCGATCGTGTTTTACACGTACTACAACTTGGTTTTTTCGAATGGAACCGATGCGTACGTGAGTGCGGCAAAAGCGGCGGGAGTGGATGGACTGCTGACGTTGGATTTGCCGCCGGAGGAAGCGGATGAAGTCAAAGCGGCGTGTCGCGCCCACGGGGTGGAGACGGTTTTCATCATTGCTCCAACGACGCCGGAAAATCGGGTGGAAAAGATCACGTCGGTGACGACGGGCTTCATCTATTATGTTTCGCGCGAAGGCGTGACCGGGGTGCGTGATCAGATCGCGTCCAACATCCCCGATGCCGTTGCCATGATCCGGCGGCATACGAATCTGCCGATTGCGGTGGGCTTCGGAATTTCAACGCGCGCACAAGTCGCGCAAGTGGCGGCGATGGCTGACGGCGTGGTGGTGGGGAGCGTGCTGGTGAACTGCATTCGCGAAAACCTCGGTGCACCGGAGAAGATGGCCGAACGACTGGCGTCGGTTGCGACCGATTTGACCGCTGGCACGCGGCGTTGAGGTGAGCACCAGCGTGAGTGCGCCGCCGGATAACAAGCGCGTGATCCGCGCGCTGACGGGATGCACGGGCGTGGGGAAGACGGAGTGGGCGCTACGGTGGGCGGAGGAAAGGGGAGCGGAAATCATCTCGTGCGATTCGCTGCTGTTTTATCGGGAGATGAGCATCGGCACCGCCAAGCCCACGGCGAGTGAGCTCCAGCGCGTGCCGCATCATTTGATCGATTGTTGCGATGTGACGGAGCAGATGGACGTTGGCCGATTCGTGGGGTTGGCCCGCGCTGCTTTGGCTGGAATCGCAGAGCGAGGGCGCGAGGCGCTGATTGTTGGCGGCAGCGGATTTTATCTCAAAGCGTTCTTTGCGCCGGTGACGGATGACGTGGAAGTCTCACCGGAGCTCAGGGAGGAGGTTGCGGCGCTGACGGCGGAGGAGGCATTGCAGCGGTTGCGGCAGCTCAATCCCGATGGGTTGGGCCAGCTTGATACCGAAAATCCGCGACGAGTCACCCGGGCACTCGAACGCTGCCTTGCTTCGGGCCGATCGATTCTGTCGCTGGCTGAAGCCTTCGCTCGGCAAGCGTCGCCGTTTGCGGACTTCGAGGTGATTCTTACGCGCATTGACCGGACGCCGGAGGAGCTCGAGCCGCGCCTGGTGATGCGCGTTGAGCAGATGTTGCGCGTTGGTCTCGTCGACGAAGTCCGCGACCTGATTGGGCGTGGATTGAAGGACAATCAAAGTGCCGCGCGCGCGATCGGTTACCGCGAGGTCATCGAGGTATTGGAAGGTCGGCTATCGCCGGATGCACTGCTGGACGAAATCGTGAAGAACACGCGTGGTCTGGTGAAAAAGCAAAGGACGTGGTTCCGAACGCAATTGCCGACGCATCACGTGATCTCGGCGACCGAACTTCGGCAGACGGGCGATTTGTTTGTCCGCTAGAGACGACGATCAACCGGCGGCTGCACCGATTGGGGGTTTACGACTCGTGGGGTTGACCACGTTTCAGTCGCGCGAAGATGGCGATGTGGGACGCGATGATCAAAGGCACGAGGAAGGTGGGGAGGAGACTGAGCGGAAGGCGCGTCAGCGGCTGCAAGCCATACCCGCCGGATAAACCAATTCGTGCGGCGCTGAACACGACCAGCATGATGTCAATGAAGCCCACGACATTCCAGATGGTGATGGCACGGAGGCGACCGGATTCGGTGAGGGGCAGGAGGACAATGACGATGGCCGAGACCGCCACGATGATGTCGCCGATTCCGCCCGGCACCGCAAACGCGTAAGGCAGTTCCCCGCGACGGTAGAGCACGAGGAAGTAGATCCCGACGAGTCGCGTCACATGCAACAGGACGAGTGAGCGCAAATCGAGTCCGTCGATCCACGCCCGAAACGGAGCGATCGAGCGGTAGGCGAGGACGAGCAGCGCGGTAAGGAAAAAAAGGATACCCTGGATGGCGGGTGATGGAAGCCGTTCCAGCCAGTGGAGGCGGCCCGCGGCAACGGCCGTGAGCAGCCAGGCCCAGAAAGTGATTCGGATGAGCGGAGGTGTCGCCATGAGCCCACTGACGTGGACCGAAACGACGCGGGCGACGAGCGTAATTGCCGAACGAAGCCCTTGCGCGAGGCAGGGCGAAACCAACGACGTGAACTAGTCGGCGACGCTGATCTTATACTGTTGGAACGAACTGCTCTCGACCTGATGCAGGTTGGCGATGGCGATCCGCAGGTTCACCTGAGCGAGCAATTGATTGACGCGGGCCGTTTCCAAATCGTCCTGGATCTGGAGCACCTGGCGGCTGGTGGACAGACCGGCTTTGAAGCGCGCGAGCTCGAGTTCGTACTGCCGGGTGGCGAGCTCGGTGGCTTTGCGATTGATCTCCACACTCTGTTGATTCGTTTCGACGGCTCGAACCGCGGACCGAACTCGAACGAGGAGGTTCTGTTCGAGGAGCTGCAACCGGGTTTCCTGCTGGCGAAGGCTGGCTTGGGCGGACCGGTAGCGGGCACGGTCGGCGTGCAGTCCCCATGGTACGGAAAGGGTCAGATCCAGTTCCCAGCTATGCGCATCACCGTTGGGCACATTGTTGATCGCGCGACTGTAGGAACGATCGACGCCGTTGTAGCCCACGCTGCCACCAACGTTCAAGGTGGGGCGGCTCGCGTTCTTCGCGTTGGCGACATCCAGCTGGAGTTGCTGAATGGACGTCTTGGTGGCGAGGTAGTCGGGCTCGTTTTCACGGGCGAGCTTGTAGGACAGATCGAACGAAGGGGACGGTTCCTGGTAAGGAACGAGGCCGACGGTGCCGAGATCGCTGTCGAACTCGAACTGGCCGATCAGGGCGAGCAAGGCGTCTTCGCTGTTGCGGACAGACTGTTCGCCGACGACAACGCGATTGTTCGCCGTGGCGATACCTACTTCGGCCGAAAGCACGTCGAGGTCGGTCGCGACGCCGGTGAGCTTGCGCGTTTTGTTTTCCTCGTAGAGCCGGTTGGCGAGCGCGAGACTGTGTTGGAACACGGCGAGCTGCTCGCGGGCAAAGACCAGATTATAATAGGCAGCTTCGGTGTCGCGCACCACTTGGAGGACGCTGCTTTTGAAGTTGAGCCGGGCGATCGTCACCCCGAGTCGAGTGCGCTCGATTTGAGAGCGGTTGAACGCGAGACCTGCGCCGCGGAGCAACGGCTGCGTGACCACCAACGCGACATCGCTGTTGTATACGGGATTGAACGCGTAGGTGGAGAAGTTCCCTGCGCTGCGATCCACGCTGCCGCTGAGTTGGACTTCTGCTCCGGTGGGCAACAATTGTGCGACCCCAATGCGGGCGTCGGTTGTATCCGAGGTGCGGCCACCGGCAGCCGGTGCGTCGACGGATTTGAACCGCTGGACCGAGGCGTTGAAGGTGGGCTCGAAGGCCGCGTTGGCCACGTTGAGCGACTCACGTGCGATGTCGGTCGAGAAGGACTCGGCCTTCAGACTGAAGTTCTTCTCCAGCGCGCGGGCGATGCACTGCTCAACGGTGAGCGTTGGAGCCGAGGCGAAGGCCGGAGGGGCCGCAGGTTCCTGCGCGTACGCGGTCGCGGAAACGACGAGGCAAGAGGCGGCGAGGAGCACACGGACGATGGAGCAGGACATGGATTGGGAAGACAGGCCGTTGATTGGGAAGGAGAACACAGGGCTTGTCGAAAAGTTACTGCTTTTCAAAATGCCCGTCGGAATTGCGTTTCAGAACGGCAAAGCCGGCCTGCTTGGCCATGGAGACGGACCGGCGGCCCGAAAGTTTCGGCGAGCTCACGGATTGCATGGCGCGACGCTGCACGCGCTGGCCGCAGGTAGGGCAGGAAGTCAGACAAATCTCGGACGTGGAGGCGTGGTGCTCAAATCCTGGTCCGCACAAGCGGCAGGGCGCTTGGACCGGGACATAGAATTGGAGCGGCATGCACTGCCAGAGTCATCACGTCTGCGCCCCGGGATCGAGGGCAAACAGGGCGAACGGTCAGAGCAAGCGGATGAGTGGTTCGACAAAAAGGGCGGGATCAGAATCCCGCCCACGTTTTGTTCGCTAAACACATGGCACCGCTGTGCCAGCTCCTCGCTTACTTTGCCGTCTTGGCCTCAGGTGGCTCAGATTTTTTCAGTTCGGCCGAAATGACGTCGTTCAAGTAGGCGCCTGCGGCAACGCGACCGCTCGCCATGGCGATTTGGATGCGGGCCGCGGTGTACTCGGGGCTGGATTCGTTCATGTCGGGCAGCTTCTTGTCAGCGGCGTAGACGAGGAGCCCGTGATCTTTGGCGATGATCATGTCGGATACGGCGCCCTTTTCCAGACGCTGGAGTGCGCCGAAAACAGAGTAATCGATGTCCTGCGGTGGCTGGCGGCGGGTGAACGGCGCAAGGGATTTCGCGTCAATTTTTACGGATACGGCGGAGGCAGCGGCGGCGACGGCTTTGTCGAAGGCGTCGCCGGCTTTGAGGCGCGCTTCGATCGTCGAACGAACCTTGCGGCCGATTTCGACGAACTGCTTGCGCTTTTCGCCCTCGACGTAATCGGCGGCCACTTTCTCGCGAACTTCATTCAACAGCGGCTTGCGGGCGGGTTGGACGTCCTTCCACACGAGGATCACGGCACCGGTTGGTGACGCTACGGCGTCGGAAAGCATGCGATCCTTGTTCAATTTGAACGCCTCCGTGGCGATTTCCTGCGAACCGCCCAATTCGCTTGGGCCGGCTTCACGCGTGAACGGTGCCAGGGGCCTGAGCGTGATATTGTGCGCCTTCAGGTACTGCTCGAACTGGGGCGTTCCGGGCGCGAGTTTGGCCTGATACAATTCGTAGGAGAGGTCCGACGCGGCTTTGGTAGCGGCGCGCCGGGCACGTTCGAGTTTGAGCGTCGTTTCGACCTGGGGACGGACGGCGGCGTAATCGGCGGCGGGATCGGACTTCGGGGCTACCTTTGGATCTGCTTTTGGGTCTGCCGGTGGCTTAGGAAAGCGACTGGGATTCTCGTCATAATAGGCGCGTACGTCCGCTTCGGTTACGTTGATGGTCGCCATCAGCGGCAGGGCGGAGAATTCGGCGTAGCTGACCTCCGCGCGTGGCGAGATCTCGTAGCGGAAAATGTTTTCTTCGTAGAACGTCGCGAGCGCGGCATCGGTCACGTTGACGTTCGGCTTGAAGCTCGCGTAGTCGACGGTCGCGACGCCGAGCGTCCACGAGGCGTCCGCCTGTTCGAGCTGCGTCTTTACGTCGGCCGGAAGAACGTAGCCGGGACCGGCGAGCAGCTTCTGGACTTTGCCGGCGCGAACGTCGTCGCTGAGTACGCGGCTGGCGGTGCTTTCGGTGAGACCGGGGTTGGTCTTGAGAGAATCGACGAAAGACTTGTAGCGGCTCTGGTCGAACTGCCCGTCCTGACCGGTGAAGACGCGGAGCGATTTGATGAACTCGGCCACTTCCGCTTTGGTGGGGGGAGGAATGTGGAGCTGATCAGCGAGCGCGAGCGACGCGGCGCGTTGAAAGGCGTAGCTCTGTAACTCGGCGCTTTCGGGCGCAAAGCCCGCCTGCAGTTGGGCGCTGAGTGAGGCGTCACCAAACAGACGGCTTTGATCCTCTTGAGATCCAAGGTTGTAACCGAAGACGCGGCGCTCGAGCGAGTGGCGTTCAGCCCGTCCAATTCCAGGTGCAGCACCAATGGTGAAGACGAACGAGATGATGACGATCGCCAGCAACACCGCGAAAATCGAACGGAAGTGTCGGTGAAAGGTTTTCTGAATCCAGGAAATCATGGGGAGAAACCGCCGACCCTAGGTCGCGAGTCATGACTGGCAAGGGCGAAGTGGACGCGCCTTGCGCACAACCCAGTCGAGCCGATTCCAAACGCTAAACCGGCCGCGAATGGCCGGGAGGGACCGGAGTACTCGTGTCGTCGAACGCATATTCGGCGAACAGCTGCTCGAGGTTCTTCTTGAAGAACTCATGCTCGTCGGTCTTTTCGCGCGCCCGATTGTAGTGATAGAGGACTGGATCCAGATGTTCCAACGAGTTGCCGACCGGATCGTCACCGTAGTTGTCGTCCAGTCGTTTGAAGTCGAGCAGGGTGATGCGATTGAGTGGTCTGGCCGGTTGATAAAGGATATCGCCGGACTGGTCATCCGCGGGGGCGGGAAGCGGCGTCACGAGCTTGAGATCAACGAGGCGGTTGAGACACTCATTGAGGATTTGCGTCGGAACCTTGACGACCTCGCCGAGCGTGGAAGCTGATACCGGCGGCTGGCAGTCGCGGAACCGCCGGCAGATCGACAACAGCACGACGAGGAGCAGGCGCTCGCGCATCGTTTCCGAGAGATGACTCCAAGCCGCCTGGCTGTTGCGAAAATGCACGTTTTGCACGGCGTAACTGATTTGCCCGCCGATCAAGACGTACAGCCAGAAGATATAGAGGCCGAACATCAGCACGGGGAGAATGCCGAGAGAGCCGTACAGGCTTTCCTCCATGATCACGCGCCGCACGTAGACGAACGCGAGAAAGTTGTTCAACCACATGAGCGACGCGACCACCACCGCGCCGATAAGGGCGGCCCGCCAGTACACGCGCGTGTTGGGAATGACGCGGTAGAACGCGGTCAGCAGCAGGACGAGGAGCGAAAAGGAAAACGCTGGCACGGACCACTGCATGGCGACGGCCATTTGCGCCGAAAACGGCAACCGCTCGATCGCCTCGGTGAAAACGTTCATGAATGCGCTGGCACCTAACAGCGTGACCGAGGCAAAGAAGAGAACCGCGCCCAGGGTCAGCACCGTCCAATAGTAGACGATACGCATCAAAAACGAACGGCCCGAGCGCACGCCCCAAATCTCGTTGAAGGTGTCTTCCACCGTTTTGAAAAGAACCAAAACGATGAGGATGAGGGACAGAAAACCGAATGCGCCCGCCGAGCCAGAACGGGCTCCGATGATGAAGTTGTTGAGCAGCTCAACTACCTTTGGGTTCACCGGCTCGGGCTCGAGCAGGTTCTGCGGATGCGCGGGATCGACGGCGCGGAACTCGGGTGGGGCAGGAAACTGAGGTTTCGGAGGCTCAGCCGGCGATTTCCCGTCAGCGGCCGTTTCATTCTGAGCGACCCGTTTCTCCAATACCTCCTGGGGATACTTGCTCAGTTGCGGGGCAACGAAGCTGATCAGCCGACCGAGCGTGTTGGCCGCGAGCTGGGGGCTTTCCTTTTCATCGAGAGTGAAACCGGCGATCAGGACCGTGATGGCGACCAGCGGTCCGAGGCCCAGCAAGGAACTAAAGCTCAGCGCCGCAGCACGGCTTGCCGCTTTGGTTTCATTGAAGACCGTCCACGTGATCGAAATCACGCGGAGCGTAGCATACAGGCAGGCCTTCGGAGAAAATTTTTTCAGCTGTCCGGGCTGCCAAATTTCCTTGCGGTAGACCCGCTTGAACGTGGTCCAGCGTTCAGCGAGCCAGAGCATCAAGAAGGGGGTTTACGTAACGCGCAACGAGCGCGTCAGGACAGCAACTTCCAGGTCACGAAGGCGAAACCGCCCAAGGCAAGGAATGCAGACACCAGCACGGGAAACATTTTCACGAATACAGTGCAGCAATAAAGACCGAGCGATGCGCCAGCCAGGGCCAGCAGGAGATCCTGTTGTCCGTGGGTGAAGAAAATGAACCCCACGAAGCCGAGACCAAGGGCGGCGCGAAATCGCACGAAGGGGTAGATCGATACAACACCGAGTCCGAGAATGACGGCGAGGAACAGGTCCAATGCACCGAGTGGGATCAACGGATTCACGATGATCTTCATCGGATCCATCGCCATGATCACATTGGCCGACGGCAGTAACTCGCCGGCGGCGGCGAGGGTGAGTGAAAGGATGGCGGCCCAGCGACCGATCCCGGCGGCCCGCGCCATCGCGGCGTTGGGATCCTTGTGTCCGCTCGTTTCGGAAGTGCGTCCTTCAGCGGCAGCGAGCATCTCGCTGATCATGATCGGCGCCGAGGTGCGGGATTCCTTCTTCAGCGAATCACTTGGCGCCATTGCACGAATCGTAAGTTTCTTTTTCTCCGGGAACAGGGCGTCCTTCAACGCAACATCCTGCTCGATCGGCGTCCATTGCTCCGCCGTCGCATCATAGTACAATGTCGTCGGAGTGACTTGGCTGGAGTCGATCAAGGAGGAGAGTTGCTCGACCGTAAAAGGCCCGCGGGCCTCGGTGTCCGTCTCGTTGCGGATATAGAATTCCTGCGTCGCCATGGGCGGCCAAGCTGATCGGCGGTTGTGCGACTCGCAAGAGTTTAGTGGGGCCACTTGCGCTTGGTGACAGCCACCCAGTTAACCCAGACTCACCTCGGCGACATCCGGATCGTGCTCCCGGTGTTCCCGGTTTAAAAAACCGTAAGAAACAGCGCCGGGATCGGGGAAGCAGCACGGTTCACATCCGCGTGAGCGTGCGCAGGCCGAGCAGGTTCAATCCTGTCTCCAGGATCAGCAGGGCTCTTGCACACAGCATCAGCCGTCGCGCGCGAATCGGTGCATCGTCAACCAGAACTTTGTCGGCGTTGTTGAACGTACTGTAGTCGCCGGCCAGTTCGTACAGGTACAAACTCAAGAAATGTGGCCGAAGTGAATCCGTCGCCAGCCGGACCGCGTCGGGAAACTTCACCAGTTTTCGCGCGAGCGACATCTCAGTCGGAGTCTCCAACGCGGACGCGGCGCCTTCGGCCGCGGCGAAACCGGGCGCGACGCCGGCCTTGCGGAAAATGGAGTGGATCCGGGCCACCGCATACAACAAGTAGGGCGCGGTATTGCCGTCCAGGCTCAGCATCTTTTCCCAGGAGAAGATGTAGTTGCTGCTCCGGTTCTGAGAGAGGTCGGCGTACTGAATTGCTCCGACTCCGACAGTCTCCGCGATGTGGCGACGCTCCGGTTCGGGCAGATCCGGATTCTTCGCGGCCACGGTTGCGTAGGCGCGTTCGACGGCTTCATCGAGCAGCGCCTTCAATTTGATGGTGCCACCGTCGCGAGTCTTGAGGGCTTTGCCATCCTCGCCGGTGACGGCGCCAAAGGTGACATGGTGCAGCTCGGGCAACCGTCGATGGGTGGCGGCGAACCACTTCTTAACCGTCAGGAAGAGTTGTTCAAAGTGATCGCTCTGGCGGAAGTCCGTCACGACCACGATCCCATCGGCCTTGAAGTGCTCAGCCCGATACAGGGCGGTTGCGAGGTCGGTCGAGGCGTAACCGCTGGCGCCATCCGCTTTACGGACCATGAATGGATTGGGCCGCTCCGCATTCCGACTGAACCGCGGGTGTTCATCATGGAACACGACCAGCGCACCGTTGCTCTCCTCCGCGAGCCCCACGTCCTTGAGCTCCCGGTACACGTGGTCGACCTTGTCGTTGTAGAAGCTCTCGCCCAGGTGGTGGTCGAATTTGATCCCGAGCCGGTCGTAAATCTGTTGGAACGCTCCGAGACTCACTTCGCTGAATTTCCTCCAGAGCGCGACGTTCTCGTGGTCGCCGGTCTGCAGCTTGACCAACTCCCGGCGCGCCTCGTCCAGCGCAGGGGAATCGTCAGGCGTGGCCTCATGGCCCAGCTTGTAAACGCGTTCGAGCTCTTCGATCGGATCCACGGCAAGCGCATCGGGATTCACCCAACGTTTGAACCCGTAGATCAGTTTTCCGAACTGCGTGCCCCAATCGCCGAGATGATTATCGCGGATCACCCGCGCACCGGTGAAGGCGAGCAAACGACAGATCGCTTCTCCGATCACCGCGGAGCGCAGGTGCCCGACATGCATTTGCTTGGCGGTATTTGGTGAACTGTAATCGACCACCCAGGTTTGACCCGCGTGTGCCGCAGCGGCACCGCGCGCGAGCGACTCACGCGAGCTGTGGGTGCGGAGCCATGCGAGCAGGGTGGCGGGCTTCAGCGTGAAATTGATGAAGCCAGGACCCGCAATGCTGACGTCGCACGCCTCGCTGAGCTCAGGCGGGAGCGCGCCAACGAGTTTCTCGGCGATGGCGCGGGGGTTTTCCTTTCTGGCCTTCGCGTAACCAAGAACACCGTTCGCCTGATAGTCGCCGTTCTTTGGATCCGCGACGCGGACATCGGCCGAAAATCCGTTAGCGTCCAGTCCCGCCCGGTCGGCGGCGGCCCTGAGGACCGTGTCGAGTTCGGAGGCGAGATTGAAGGAAACGTGCATCGTTCGACACAACCGGAACGCGCACCCGGCGTGCAAGCTTTTGTACGGGAACCTATCGCATCCCAAACCGGATTCGCGTGAGACGCAGAACGATCCCGGCAACGTCTAACGCGCTCGAAGCTTGCTGCCACGCGAAGGCCCGATTGGCATCGCGCAAGCTTAACGCGGCTTCAACCAACGATGGACGCACACTATGTGGAATTTCTCGGCCTGCTGCTGCGCTGGCTCCATGTCATCGCCGGAATAGCGTGGATTGGGTCGTCGTTCTACTTCATCTGGCTCGACAACAGCCTTGATGCGCCGGAGCCGGGCTCCGAGGCGGCGAGAAAGGGCGTGTCCGGAGAACTCTGGGCGGTGCATGGCGGCGGATTCTATAATCCTCAGAAATACGCTGTCGCACCGGCCTCGCTGCCGGAAAAATTACACTGGTTCAAATGGGAGGCGTACACGACCTGGCTCTCAGGCACCGCGCTGCTCGTCGTCGTTTACTGGTTGAGAGCTCAAACGATGATGGTGGATGCCGGCGTCGCGTCATTGACCCCGTGGCAAGCGGTAGGAATCGGGGCGGCGAGCATGGTCGGCTCGTGGATCATCTATGATCTGTTGTGTCGTTCTGTCGTGGGAAAATCCAACACGGTTTTGGGTGCGGTTGTATTCGGATTGCTGACGCTTCTGGCGTGGTGGCTCGCCCGACACTTGGGCGGACGTGCGGCGTATATTCACGTCGGCACGTCGATTGGGACCATCATGGTCGCGAACGTGTTTTTCGTGATCATTCCCGCGCAGCGACGAATGGTGGAAGCGATGCGCGGCGGCCGGCTACCGGATCCCGCGGACGGGAAGCGGGGCAAACAGCGGAGTGTGCACAACAACTACTTCACGCTCCCGGTGCTGTTCACCATGATCAGCAATCACTACTCCTCGACCTACGCTCACCCGTACAACTGGGCGATCTTGACGCTGATCGCGGCCGCGGGAGTTTCGATCCGGCATTTCTTCAATCGGCGCCACAAAGGCGTTCTCGCGTGGCAGTATCCGATCATCGGCGCTGTGCTGCTGGCGGTGGTGGCGTGGTGGACCGTTCCACATCTGGCGCCCCTACCTACGATCACCGGCCCGGTGACCTTCCAGCAGGTCCGCTCCATCGTTGGTCAGCGTTGCGTCACCTGTCACGCGACCGTGCCGACCTATACCGGCATTGCGCAACCGCCCGCGGGAGTGGTTCTTCAATCACAAGACCTCATCGTTCAGAACGCCCAACGTATCTACCAGCAAGTCGTTGTAACCCGGATAATGCCGCTGGGTAACATCACCGGAATGACGGATGAAGAGCGGGCGATCGTTGCGGCATGGGTGAAAGCTGGGGCCAAGTTGGACTAGGCCGTTGCATTGATCATCGTCGGTTGGGTCGGCGCTTAACGAAGCGCGCGACCGCGCTCGCCGAGGCCACACGCGTCGCGTCGCGGCGGAGCCGTTTGATCTTAAGGCCATTTGGCTGTATAGTAGCCGCGATCAGGCGGTCATTTCCGCAACGCTCAGGCAGCCGCGCGAGCAGGGGTTTTGGCTCGACAAAGTGTCATATGATGCTTTGCTCGCAAACTTTTCCGCGCCGCGGCCCTCGCGGTGGTTCTTACTCTATACACATGACGAAACGTACTATCCCGGCCCGCCGGTTCATCAAGCCTACCTTCGAGTATCTCATCGAAAAAAAGCGCGATGGCGGCGAGTTCACCCAAGAGGAGATTCGCTATATCATCGATAGCACGCTGGACGGCGAAATGCCTCAGCATCAGCTGTCTGCTTTGATGATGGCGATCTACTTCTCCAATATGTCGGCCCAGGAAACGGCCGACCTGACCGAGGAGATGATGTTGTCGGGTGAGGTGATCGACTTGTCCAATATCGCGAAGCCGAAAATCGATAAGTACTCAACGGGCGGGGTGGGCGATAAGACTTCTTTGGTGCTCGTACCGCTCGCCATGGCGAGCGGCGTCGTGGTTCCGATGATGTGCGGCGTCGAACATGACTATGTGATCAACACCTTGGAGAAACTCAGTGCGTTTCCGGGGTTCAAGGGACACCTGCCTATCGATCAATTCATCGCCCAGCTTGGCCGCATCGGCGGCGCGATCGTGCAGCAAAGCGAGGCGCTGGCTCCGGCCGACGCCAAATTCTACGCCTTGCGGAAGGAAACCGGTACGATCCCGAGCCTCCCATTAATCACGGGAAGCGTGCTTTCAAAGAAGCTCGCCGAAGGTTCTGAAGGCCTCGTGATCGATGTGAAGTGGGGCAACGGATCCTTCATCAAGGATCTGGAGCAAGCCAAGCAACTGGCGCGTTCGATGACCCGCGTGGGTCGTTCGATGAAACGCCGTTGTGTCGCTTTGGTCACCGACATGAATCAGCCGCTTGGAGACACCGTTGGAACGTCCTTGGAAATCAAAGAAGCGATCCAATTGCTGAAGGGCGAAGGTCCGGAAGACATGAAGGAACTCGTGCTCAAATTGGGCATGGAGATCGTTCGTCTCGCGGGCGTCGCTGGCTCGACTCTATCGGCCAAGCAGACCGTGCAACGCCATCTGACGGACGGTTCTGCGCTCCAGAAGTTCAAGGATCTCGTGAAGGCGCAGGGGGGCGACACGATGTACATCGATCATCCGGAGAAATTCCCGGCCGCGAAACATATTCGCAAGCTGCCAGCGCCAAAGCGCGGGTACGTGCACACGATCAATGCGGCGATGATCGCCCGCGGCGTCCATCTACTCGGCGCCGGACGCGAAGAGCCAACTGACAAGGTGGACCATTCCGTCGGTGTGTCAGAGATCAAAAAGGTGGGCACCCAGGTGAAGCAGGGTGAGCCATTGATGATGATTCATTATAACGACGAGGCGAAGCTTGAGCAGGCGCTCGAGCATTTCAAAAACGCTTATCGTCTCGCGCCGAAGCGGCCGACTCCACCGCCGCTCATCGTCGAGCGCGTCGCGTAAAAGTCGCCGAGTCCTTTCAAAACGCCGATCGATTTTAGATCGGCGTTTTTTGTGTCCTGACGGATCGCCGTGAAAGAGGATCGCAAACGTTGGGGCGAGCCCCGACGATCTGTCGCATGAGCCTGAATTACCTCCTGTCTATCCTCTGTTTTGTACTCTGGATACTGGCGATCATCGACTGCGCAAAGAGCAACAACCCGAACAAAGTTGTCTGGATCATCGTGATCATCCTCATTCCGTTCCTCGGCTCGATCCTTTACTTTCTGTTTGGCCGGTCGCGGAACTGAGCCGCTGGACGGCGGCGAAAATCCGCCGCGACGATCACGATCGCTGGCTCGTCAATGCGTTTATCGCAGCGGCGCGTGGGCACGGCTGACGACGAACGTGACGAGCAATGATGTCGCCACTGCCGTGATCGCCACGATCAGGCCGGGATCCGTGAGAACCAAGAGTACGGGGGCGAGGGCGTTTCCGATTTGCCCCACGTCTGCTGACAAAGTGGACCACGATCCGATTTTCTCCACAGCGAGAGCGAGACCGCCCGCGGCGCCAACGAGACTGAGCCAAAGCCCAAGGTGAGGCGCACGCGGTTTGTTCGGTTTCAAGGCGCAAAGCACACGGGCGGAGAACCCGTCGTCCGGCAAGGGCGCGGTGTTGTTTAGGAGCAAGCGACGCAGTAGATCGTCTTCGCCGTCAGGTGAATTCAGGTTTGTGGATTCCATACGGCAAGCAGATGACGGAGCTTTTCTTTGCTGCGGGACAAATGAGTTTTCACCGTACCAAGAGGCCAGTCAAGGAGCTCAGCGATTTCGCGGTGTGAGAGGCCTTGCTGATAGCTGAGGTGAAGCGCGAGTTGTTCGTCGCTCGAAAGCGTTTTCAAAGCCGACTTCAGGTCTTCTCGGAGTTCACTGCCGCGCTGACCGGCAGCGTTGTTCGTGGTGTCAATCTCGGAGCCATCAAGTGAAACGTGATTTCGCTGCTGACGACGAGCGTTGCGCCAAAGGTTATGCGCGATGCCCAGCAGCCAGCTGACGAAGCTTGAGTTGCCCTGGTAGCGACGAATGGAGCGGTAAGCACGAACGAAGGTTTCTTGCGCAAGATCGTCAGCAAGGGCCGCGTCGCCTCGACTGAGGTGCCGAAGAAAATTGCGGACGGCCGATTGATGACGGCGAACGAGTTCGCCAAACGCTGCGTGGTCATCGCGAACGAGGACGCGTGCGATGAGGTTGGAATCGAGGTCGGGCACGACTGGGCGGAGAGTCGCCTCAGTTGCCGTCACTCCGCGAGAACGCTCGATCGATAAATGCGGCCAATAGCAGGGCGATCCCGATGCAGAACGGAATGGCGGCGAAATAGGCGGTCGGCTTTGATATCTGCGCCAAGGCGATGAACAGGCCAACCCCGATGGCGATGTTGATCAAACCGCCCACCATGTAGCCGCGGCTGCGTGAGCCTTGGCCGTCCGTTTGTGCGGCTTGCCTCAACCCGTTGAGGCCGGCTGGCGGGGGCGGAATGGGTTGGCCCTTCTCGAGCGCAAGCCGGGCCAGTTCGTGCCACATGGCTTCGCGCCGATGGTGATTATACATCGCGAATCCACCGATTACCCCGGCGAAAATCATTCCGGCGACCGGCACGATGACGGCGATAGTCCAAGGGGCGAGATCCAGGAAGGCGAACGAGAGCGAAGGTAGGTCGAAGTGCATGGAAGGTAGAGCGGTTCGAAGGTGAGTGTCGCGAACCCGTCGTTTGGATTCAAAGGCGTTAAAAAAATTGCGGGCCGAGCAGACGTGCGACCAAGTTAAGCCATGTCCGACTTGCTGCCGACGGAAAACCCAGAGAAAGCGCCGCCACCGGTGATCGACCGGTCGGCGTGGCCGAAGCCGTGGGCGCAGCTGAAGTATTTCACGTTCCAGCCAGCGATCTTTCCGCGGCTGCTGGGGCAGGTTTCGTCCGATGCACGTCCGGGTGACTTCGTGAACGTTTACGACAAGAACGGCAACCTCACGGGCGGTGGCTTGTTCAACCCGAGAGCCAAGATTCCGTTGCGGGTCGTGTGTCATTCGACGGAGCCGGTCGCCGAGAGTTATTTCGAAGCTGCGATCCGGCGAGCCGTCGCGCTACGTCGCGATCTGTTCAAACTGGATGAGGTCACCGACGCGTACCGACTGATCTATTCGGACGGCGATGGACTCAGTGGGCTCATGATCGATCGCTACGGCGACACCTTGATGTGTGAGGTCTACAGTCTGGGCATTGCTCAGCGGCTCCCCGGCTGGCTGCCGCTGTTGCACGAGCTGGCGGGCACGAAGTTCGCGCGTGTTCACGTTGATCACGACCTCGGCAGTTTAGAGGGAATCAAGCCGTCCACCTTCAAAGAAACGAACGCCGCGGCGCCGCGGGTCGTGAAAATCCGGGAGCATGGCATTCGCTACGAGGTCGATTTCACGGAGGGTCACAAGACCGGCTTTTTCTGTGATCAACGCGAGAATCGCCGGGCTCTCGCGCGGTTCACCAAGGATGCGCGCGTGCTGGATCTCTGCTGCTATACCGGCGGGTTTTCGCTCAATGCGAAAGTGACCGGTGGGGCGGTAGAAGTCACGAGCGTCGACCTCGACGAAGTTGCCATCGCGCAGGCGAAGCGGAACGCCAACCTCAATCAAGCGCGGCTCAAGTTCGTGCACGCCGACGCTTTCGCGTACGCCCGGCAGATGCAGCAGAACGGTGAAAAATGGGACGTGGTGGTCCTCGACCCGCCGAAATTTATTTTCACGCGCGATGATCACGGCAACTGGGAAGGGCGGCAGAAATACGAAGACCTGAACCTGCTCGCGATCTCGCTCGTGAAATCCGGCGGCATCTTCGTGACGTGCTCCTGTTCTGGGCTGCTGAGCCTGGAGGATTTCGAGGCGCACGTGATCAAGGCGGCGCATCGTCAGAACCGCCGGTTGCAGTTTTTCGATCGCACCGGCGCAGGCGTCGATCACCCGGTGTATTCAAATTGCCTGGATAGCCGATACCTCAAGGTTTTCTGGGCTCGCGTTGTCTAGCATCTCTCAATCGCTCCACGCCCCTTCTTCCCCGCCATGATTACCAAGCTCGCTCACCTCTGCCTGTTCACGGATCAGCTCGACGTGATGATCGCATTTTATCGCGACGTCATGGGCTTCCCGGTAAAGTTCACGATGAAGAACGATGATGGCTTCGCTTTCGGCTATTACTTCGCGACCGGCGACATGACGTTCGTCGAGATCTTCGATCAAAAAGGAGCCGTGAAGCAGTGGGGTGGAACGGTCGGGCCAATTCGTCAAAACGCCGACACCCACATGCGCCACTTTTGCTTCGAAGTGAACGGACTCGAAGTCGTGTGCGCCGAGCTCGAGGCGAAAGGTATCAAAGTCCGCCCGATCCGCGTGGGCATGGATCACTCGAAACAAGCGTGGATCAAGGATCCGGACGGCAACGACATTGAGTTGATGGAATATACCGCGAAGAGCTTGCAGCGATAGCCGCTTTTCGTCCGGCAAATCATCGGTCGAGTTCTTCGATGATGAGCGATTCGCGCCCAAACTGCGCAGGAGAGTGCTCGCTCTTCTCCATCACCTTTCGTGCAGACGCAAAAAAGCCCACGAGTGAAACCCGTGGGCTTTTAAATTGAAGCCTCGCGCGATTAGACGCGGCCCAGGTAGCTGCCGTCCGCGGTGCTGACCTTGATGATTTCGCCTTCTTTGATGAAGAGCGGCACATTCACGACGAGGCCGGTTTCAAGCTTGGCCGGCTTTTGCACGTTGCTGGCGGTGTCGCCTTTGATGCCGTCGGCGCTTTCAACCACTTTTAGCGCCACGGTCGAAGGGAGCTCGATGGTAAGCGCCTTTTCGTCGACGAAGAGAACATCCACCTTACCACCGGCGGTAAGATAATGCTTCGACTCGCCCAACAGCTCAGCACTCAGCTCAATCTGATCAAAGGTGTCAGGATCGATGAACGCGAAGGCATCGCGGTCGGCGTAGCTGAACTCGAGGCTGCGCTTCTCGGTGGGCAAAACTTCGATCGTGTCAGTGGACGCGAAACGCTGGTCCAGGGCTTTGCCGTAGCGCAGATTTCGCATCTTGATCTGCACGAACGCGCGGAGATTACCGGGAGTCCGGTGTTGCGTCTCCATCACGAGGTGAGGCTCGCCGTTGAATTTGATGACTTGGCCTCTGCGAATGTCGTTGGCTGCGGGCATGACTTGAAGGTGTTTGGGTAGTAGGAAGGTTAAGAGTGAGGAACGGCCTCCAACAGTGTCAAGGCCGCGCCCGAATCAGGCGAACTTGAGCGTGTCGCCGCGGCCAAACTCGCCCGGCGGCCAGATGAGGTGTGTTCAATCTGAGCTCAGGCAGTGCACATCCACGCTTGCGCTCGGACGCGCCGCTTTCCGACACTAGCAGTTTAATCATGAAGCAACGCACACTTGCGCGTCAGGTCTCAATCAAAGGCAGCGCGCTCCATACCGGAGACGCCGTCACGCTGACGATGAAACCTGCGCCCGTGGACCACGGGATCGTCTTCAAGCGGTTGGATTTGCACGGAATGCCGGAGCTTCGGCCGCGGGTTGATCAGGTGACGGATCTGGTTCGCGCGACGACCATCCAGGTCGGCCACGCCAAGATTCATACGGTCGAACACGTCCTTAGCGCGCTCCATGGCTGCGGAATCGATAATGTGATGATCGAGATGGACGCCTCGGAGCCGCCAATCATGGACGGTTCCGCACGGCCGTTTGTGAACATGATCCTCCAGGGCGAACCGCTGGAGCAGGACAAAGACCGGGAGTATTTCGAGTTGGATGCACCGGTTTCAGTGACGCGGGGAAATTCTTCCATCATCGCGCTGCCTTCAGACACATTGAAGATCTCCTGCACGTCGGCGGACGATCGGGGCATTCACACCCAGCATCTTTCGCTCACGATTGACCCGGAGGTTTACCAATCGCAGATCGCGGCGGCCCGCACCTTCACGATCTACGAAGACATCGAGGAGTTGCTCAAGCTCGGCAAGATTCGCGGAGGTTCACTTGATTGCGCGATCGTCATTCGCGGAGACAAGATCATCTCCAAGGAACCCCTGCGGTTTAAGGACGAGTTTGTGCGGCACAAGATCCTCGATATTATCGGCGACGTGCTCCTGCTCGGGATGCCGTTGAAGGCGCACATCGTGGCCACCCGGCCCGGTCACGCGATCAATGCCGAGCTCACCAAGATCCTGTTCGAGAAATTACAGGAGCGAAAGAAGTCTGGATCCAAGAAGAAGGAGAAGGTGGCTGGACCGGCCATGGTGCTCGCGAGCGAAACGTCCCTCGATATCCGTCGGGTGCTCGACACGCTACCGCACCGCTATCCGTTCATCATGATTGATCGCGTGGTGGAGTTCAAATCCGCCGACGAGCTGACCGCGTTGAAAAACGTGACGATCAACGAACCGTATTTCCAAGGTCACTATCCGGGCAATCCGGTCATGCCGGGCGTCCTGCAGATTGAAGCAATGGCGCAATCGGCGGGTATCCTGATGCTGCGAAAGATTTCGACCGAAGGTAAAACCGCGCTCTTCATGAGCTGTGACAAGGTCAAGTTTCGGAAAGCGGTGCGTCCCGGTGATCAGCTGATCATCAACGTGAAAATGACGAAGAGTCGCGGCAACAAAATCGGCGTCGCTGAAGGCGAGTGCACGGTGAATGGCCAGGTGGTCTCCTCCGCTGAGCTGATGTTCGCCGTGCTGGACAGCTCGGAATTTGAATAAACGCATGGCTGCCGCGATTCATTCGACCGCGATTATTGAGCCTGGGGTCCAACTGGGACCTGATGTTGAGATTGGCGCCTATGCTTTTGTGGGACGCGGGGTGACGCTTGGCGCAGGATGCCGGTTGAAACATCACGCGTCCGTCGAGGGGAACACGGTCTTGGGCGATCAGTGTGAAGTTTATCCGTACGCGTGCATCGGAGGCCAGACGCAGGATTTGAAGTTCAAGGGGGGCAATCCCGGCGTGCGGATTGGCCACCGGAATGTCTTTCGTGAATACGTCACGGTTCATGCCGCGACAGACGATGGTGATTTTACCCGCATCGGTGACCGGAATAACTTTCTCGCGGCGACGCACATCGCCCATGACTGCGTCTTGGGCAATGACATCGTGATGAGCAACGGCGTGATGCTGGCGGGTCACGTTACCGTCGAGGATCATGTGGTTATTGGCGGCTATGGCGGAGTCCACCAGTTTACGCGGATTGGCGCCTACGCGATGTTGTCCGCGTGCGCGAAATTGGTCCATGATCTGCCGCCGTTTTTTATCGCCGACGGCGCGCCGGCCGTGGTTCGTGCGTACAATAAGATTGGGCTGGAGCGGCAGGGGTTCGCCGCAGATCAGATCGAACGCGTCCGCCGGATTTACCGGCTGCTTTATCGCGATGGCCTGAATCGAAGTCAGGGCTTGGCCATCCTGATGAGTCACGCTGACGCCGCGACTCCGGAGTTTCAGCGCATGATCCAGTTCGCCGAGAAAACTGAGCGGGGACTGGCACGGGGTACCGGATCACCGAAGGATAACTAAGCGGTAGATGAGCCCGCGTCGTGCAGTTACTTCTTTTTGTAAACCGTCGCAGGATCAAACAGGCGCTCGGCGGTAAATTGTAAGTTCAGCGCCGTGTCGTCCAGATCGGCGACTTTTCGATAAAAGCACGACTTGTAGCCATTGTGACACGACGCGTTCGCTGCTCCGGTCTGCTCGACCTTCAAGAGCAAAACGTCCTGGTCGCAATCCGTGCGCAGCTCGCGCACGTGCTGCACATTCCCTGACTCTTCGCCTTTCACCCAAAGCTTGTTGCGGGAACGGCTCCAGTACGTCGCCTTCTTCGTTTTGAGCGTGTGATCAAGCGACTCGGCGTTCATGAACGCGAACATCAGGACTTCGCCACTTTGGAAGTCTTGCGTGATGCAGGGAATCAGGCCGTCAGATCCGAATTTCGGTTGAAGATTGGTTCCGAGTTCAATCTCAGCCGTGGTCGTGCGGGCAGGGAAGACGTAGGTGCTCATGAAAATAGTAGGGAGACGGAATGAACGCCGTGGCGCTCGGAATCAACCTTACGCGCGATCATTGGCTCGCGCCAAGTTTCCGCAGGTAGTCGAAGCTGTAGAGACCCGTGCGGTGCCCGTCGCTGAAGTCGAACCGCAAGGCATAGTTTCCGACCTGCTCCCAACCTAGCACGGTGACGCCCGGGAATTGGCGCGGCCCGTTACCCCCGTACTGCACGCCCAAAATGTCGCGCTCGCCCTGCGTCTCGGCACTGGGGGAGGCGGCGCGCAACCGTTCGAAAGCAAAGTAGCTTTCCGTGCCGTCGTCCCACGCGATTGCAACCTCGTTGCCGACGAGTTGGACGTTAAGAGGAAGGTTCATGGGAGGGCGGCGGAATGGTCGAAGGGTACCACTAATCTTTCTCAATCGAAGAAGGACAGCAAATTGTCGGAGCAACACGTTGCGAACGTCCCGTTTACCGGTCAATTGGGCGACCATGCTCGCGCCCGCGCACTCAACTCTGCCTCGTATCGTCGTCATTGGTGCTGGATTTGCGGGTCTCACGTTCTGTCGAAAATTTCCGAGTGGTTTGGCGCACATCACCCTGATCGATCGCCAAAACCATCACCTCTTTCAACCGCTCCTCTATCAAGTGGCGACGGCGGGATTATCTGCCGTCGATATCGCGCAGCCGATCCGGGCGATTCTTCGCAAGAAACCTCGGCTCGAAGTGCTGATGGCGGAGGTAGAAGGCTTCGATCTCACGGCCCGCAAGGTCCTCCTGAAGCGCGGAGAAGTCTCGTATGACTATCTGATTTTGGCGATGGGCGGAATACCCAGTTATTTCGGCCACGACGATTGGGCGCGTTTCGCTCCGGGGCTGAAGTCGCTCGACGATGCATTGGCGATCCGGCGTCAGATCCTACTGGCGTTTGAACAAGCGGAGACCGAACCAGACCCGAATCGTCGAATCGAATTGATGACCACGATCGTTGTCGGTGGCGGCCCGACCGGGGTTGAACTGGCTGGCACGTTCGCGGAGCTCGCACGCACGGTTTTGGTGAAGGACTTTGATCACATCGATCCGTCGAAAGCGCGCGTGATTCTGATTGAAGGAGGCCAGCGCGTGTTGGGTACATTCGCGGAAGATTCGTCGGCCAGCGCCCGGCGGCAACTCGAACGACTGGGAGTAGAAGTGCGGGTGGGGCAGCATGTGCAGGCAATCCGCCAAGGCGAAGTCGAGATGCCCGGAGGCGAGATCATTCGTGGCAACGTGATTTGGGGGGCGGGCGTTGCGGCCTCGCCGTTGACGAAAAAGCTCGGCGTCGAAACCGACCGCGCCGGCAGAATGAAGGTGTTGCCCGACCTGACACTGCCAGGTCATCCCGAAGTGTTCGCTCTCGGTGACATCGTGTCCCTGGTCGATCGGAAGGGACAGGTGGTCCCGGGCGTTTCACCTGCGGCGATTCAAATGGGCGAGTACGCGGCGAAGGCGATCAGGGAGGAACTGCACGATCGTGAGCGTTCGGCCACCAAAGGCAGCGCGTTGAAGGAACGAGAGGCGTTCGCGTATTGGGACAAAGGCACCATGGCCACCATCGGCCGATCGAAGGCCGTGGCGGAATTCGGCAAACTCCACATCAGTGGCTATCCCGCCTGGATCTCGTGGCTGTTTGTTCACCTCATCTTCCTCGTCGGGTTTCGAAACAGGTTCTCCGTCTTCACGCAGTGGGTGTACTCGTATCTCACGTACCGCCGCGGCGCGCGCATTATTACTGGAGTGAGCGGCAGTCCGCCTGCGGGTTCGGCTTAGCCCTTTCGCGTTGCGATTAAAGTGGGCGCGCGGTTGTAGTAGGAGATGCGCCCCCATTCCTGGTCCGCCAGGCTTTTGCCCCGCTTCGCCTTCGCGGGCCTTGGTCTCATCGCCATCTCGGCTGCGCGCGGAGTCCAGGTCACCGTCGACCCCGCTCAAGTCGTGCGCACGGTGGATGACCGAACATTCGGCGTGAACACGGCCGTGTGGGACGGTACGTTCAGCGGAGCGGCCAATATCCCTCTCCTCCAGGCAATTGATATCCGGGCGCTGCGCTTTCCGGGCGGCTCGCTCTCGGACGAATATCACTGGAAAACGAATACGACGCTGAGCAACACGTGGACGTGGTCGTTCAACTTTGATACGTTTGCAACTGCGGCGGTCGCGTTGAACACCCGCGTGTTCATCACCGTCAATTATGGCACCGGGACCGTCCAGGAGGCGGTCGACTGGGTCACCTATTCAAACGTGACGAAGGGTTACGGTTTCAAGTACTGGGAGATCGGAAACGAAAACTACGGCACCTGGGAAACAGACACGCATCCGGTGAAGAACGACCCTTACACCTATGCCGTGGAAGCGCAGAAATTCATCGCTGGAATGAAGGCCGTCGATCCGACGATCAAGATCGGCGTGGTGCTGAACACCGGCGAGGATTCGAACGTCAACAACACGGCGCATCCAGCGACCAATCCCCGAACGAACAAGGTACATAACGGATGGACGCCGGTGGTTCTTGCGACGTTGAAGTCGCTTGGCGTCGTGCCGGATTTCGCGATTTACCACCGCTATGACGGCGCGCCGGGACAGGAGGCCGATGCGACGCTGCTGCAGAAGGCCAAAACGTGGCCGGCGGACGCGGCGGATCTGCGTCAACAGCTGACGGACTACCTCGGAAGTAGCGGTTCGGCGGTTGAGCTCGTCGTGACCGAAAACAACTCGGTCTACAGTGACCCAGGCAAGCAAAGCACCAGCTTGGTCAATGGCCTTTTTCTCGCTGATAGTGTCGGCAACCTCCTGCAGACGGAGTTCAATGCACTCCTCTGGTGGGATCTGCGCAACGGCCAGGACATCGCCAAGAACAACAGCGCGTCCTTGTATGGTTGGAGGAACTACGGTGATTACGGAATTCTTTCGGGCGCGAACGATCCTTATCCGACCTACTACATCATGAAGTTGCTGTCCCGTTTCGCGCGGGGTGGGGATCAGGTGGTCAAGACGACGAGTGATGATTCGCTGGTTTCGGCTTTTGGCGTCCGCCGCGCGAATGGAACGCTGACGCTGCTTGTTATCAACAAGAGTCCGACCGTCACCGCCTCCGTCAATGTGGCGGTGACGGGCTATACCGTCAGCGGCACCGCGTCGGTGTACAGCTACGGGATCAGCCAGGACGAGGCGGCGCGCACCGGCTCGGGCTCCAAGGACGTTGCCCTCGCCAGCTTGAGCGGGGTCAGTTCGAATTTTCAAACGACCTTTCCGCCGTATTCCGCGTCGGTTGTTGTGCTTTTGCCGGTGACGCCGGGCGTGCCGACTCAGCTTTATGGTTACGCCTCGGGCAGTTCCGAAGTGACGCTGACCTGGCAGCTGCCTGCGACCAACAGCACCGGAATTTCCAGCTACAAACTCGAACGCGCCACGAACGCCGGCTTCTCGCAAGGGCTGGTCACGCTGACGCTCGGCAGTTCGATGTCTTACGTCGATGCGTCGATCGCACCGGGGACGACCTACTATTATCGCGTGGCCGCGGCGAATGACGCCGGAACATCTGCGCCCAGCACGGCTGTTCAGATCAACCCCATCGCCGGGAATCCGGGCGGACCGGCGAAACTCGTGAACATCGCAACGCGGGCGTATTGCAGCACCGGTAACAACGTCACGATCGGCGGCTTTGTGGTTTCGGGTAGCGGGAAGAAGTCCGTGCTGATTCGCGCAGTCGGACCATCGCTCACGAGTCAGGGGCTCACGGCGGCGGAGGTTCTTTCTGATCCCGTGGTCGAAGTCCATGACGCTGCACACGGCAACGTCATCCTGTCGTCGAATGATAATTGGGGTGACAATTCGAACGCATCCCAGATCACGGCTCTTGCCACGTCGATCGGTGCAGCACCGTTGCTGGCGAGCGACTCGAAATCATCGACGCTGCTCCTCAACTTGGATCCCGGCGTGTATAGCTTCGTCGTCTCGGGCAAAGGCGCGACCTCCGGGATCGTGCTCTTGGAAGTGTACGATGCGGATGCGGCCGGTGCTGGTTCGGCCTTTGTTAACATTGCTTCGCGAGCAGATGGTGTGACTGGAAACGGTGTCGCCATCGGCGGCTTCGTCATTGCCGGATCCGGTCTCAAGCACGTGTTAATTCGGGCGGTCGGACCGACGTTATCGAAGCAAGGATTGAGTACGGCCGAACTGATGAGCGATCCGGTCATCGAGCTCCATGACGCGGGCAGAGGGAACGTGATCATTGCCACAAACGACAACTGGAGCACCAATGCCAACCGGCTTGCGATCGCATCAACGGGCGCCCGGATCGGCGCGATGCCGCTGGATCAAGCGGACAGCGCGTCGTCGGTCCTGTTGGTCACCTTGCCACCGGGCGTTTACAGTTTCGTCGCGAGCGGCAAGGCCGGCAGCTCAGGCATCCTCCTGGTCGAAGTGTACGACGCCGACTGATCGATTGATTTCCCCACGCGTCGCCGTTGCGTCGATCGCTACATTCGCGTCCCGCCGCTCATCACCCATTCGACCGGGTTGCCGCCAAACTCGTGGGCGAGCAGGCGTTCGTCACGGTGGCGGAGGAGAATCAAGTCGGCGCGCTGGCCCAGTTCGATCGAACCACGATCAGAGAACCCGAGCAGCGCGGCGGCGTTGATCGTGCTCGCCGTGATTGCTTCGGCCGGAGTCAGCCCGCAGCCGCGCACGGCCAGAGCAATCACCAGAGGCATGGAATGAGTGGGAGCGGTCGCCGGATTGTAGTCGCTGGCGAGCGCGATCAGGCCGCCGCTGTCCACGAACGCTCCGCCCCGGGCGTATCGACTACCCGCGTGAAAACTGGTGGCCGGCGTTATCACACCAAAGGTGTCCGACGCCGCGAGCGCGAGCAGGTCAGCTTTCGTCGCGTTCTCGAGGTGGTCCACGCTGCGCACGTGCAGTCGCAACGCTTCAGGGATCATCCCCAACGATTTGAACTGGTCCGCGTGCACCCGAACCGGCAGCCCATGTTTGCTCGCTCGATCGAAGAGCCGAACGCACGCCTCGACCGGCCAGCCGCCTTCCTCACAACACGCGTCGATCGTGATCCCAGGAAATTCGTGCCAGATCGCGGGAAGCATTTCACGCACGACCATCCGCGTGAAGTTGGCGACGTCGCCCTCAATCCCATGCCCAAGCAGGGCGGTGGAGACCACGGTTCCCGGCCATTCTTGTGCAGCACGCTGAATCGCGTGGAGCATCTTCAGCTCAGCTTCCGTCGTCAGCCCGTATCCGCTCTTCACTTCGACTGTGGTGGTGCCACCCTGCAGGATTCGGTCGAGTCGCACGCGCAAGGCGGCCGCGAGTTGCTTGCGCGTCGCTTCG
>JBDSSD010000006.1:0-20198 GCA_039928945.1 Opitutus sp.
GGTTCAGCCACCGCGTCTTCAGCGCGAACACCGTTGATGACGATGTCCCATTTTTCGGCGGCGAGTTTTTCAGCGATGCCGAAGCCGATGCCACGTGAGCCACCGGTAATCAGAGCAATTTTAGACATGAGTTAACAGGAGAGGTTGGCAAAAGATCGATCGCGTCACAGAGAACACAGAGCTCCGACACAAAGGACACCGAGTTCGGAGTCTGCGAAGGTCGCGGTAGAGCTCATACAGGAGCGAGCTGAATTGTGATTCAATTGGCTCGGCTCTGTGTTCTCTGTGTCCGAGCTCCGTGCCCTCTGTGAAGAAGTTCTGATTGAATCATTAGCCGAGCTTCGGGACGTCGACCCACTTGCGTTCGGCCCAGCTCTTCAGTCCGAGCTCCGCGAGTTGAACGCCTTTGGCGCCTTGCAGCAGATCCCACGGGAACGGCGATCCGGTTACGACGTGCTTTAGGAAGAGCTCCCACTGCACCTTGAACGCATTGTCGAAGACGTCGTTCGTCGGTACGCGCGACCAGCCATCGAAGTATTTGATCGGGCTGTCGATATCCGGATTCCAAACACAGCGTGGCGTCGCGGAAAGATGTTGCGCGGTGCAATCACGCAGGCCGGCGACCGCTGTTCCTTCGGTGCCGTCCACCTGGATCGTGAGCACGTCGTCACGACGGACGCGCACAACCCATGACGAGTTGAAATGACAGATCACGCCGTTCGCCAATTCGAAGGTGGCGTAGGCGGAGTCATCCGCCGTGCATTTGTAAGGTTTGCCGGCTTCGTCCCAGCGCTGCGGAATGTGGGTGGCGCCGAGACAGGTCAGCGATTTCACCTCGCCGAAAAGATTCTGGATCACGTACTGCCAGTGGCAGAGCATATCGACGATGATGCCGCCGTCGTCTTCCTTGCGGTAATTCCAGGATGGACGCTGGAGCTTCTCGTGCTCGCCCGTGAATACCCAATAGCCGAACTCGCCGCGCACCGAGAGAATTTTGCCGAAAAATCCGGTATCGATGAGGTACTTCAACTTGAGCAAACCAGGCAGCCAGAGCTTGTCTTGCACAACGCCGTTCTTGAGGCCAGCCGCGGTGACTTCCTTGTAGAGTGCGAGCGCCTCAGCGGACGTCGTGGCCGTGGGTTTCTCGCAGTAGATGTGTTTCTTCGCGGCGATCGCCTTTCGCACGCCGACGGGACGCTGCCCGGTCAATGTCGCGTCGAAGTAGATTTGGTTGGCCGGATTGGCGAGTTCAGCATCGAGATTTGTGGAAACGCGCTGGACGTTGGTGCGG
This sequence comes from Opitutus sp., assembly GCA_039928945.1. Taxonomy (GTDB): domain Bacteria; phylum Verrucomicrobiota; class Verrucomicrobiia; order Opitutales; family Opitutaceae; genus Opitutus. The sequence goes on from JBDSSD010000006.1 coordinate 1,292, forward strand.
GCCGCGAGGGCCTTGAGCTTGTCTTCGCTGCGGCCCACGAGCACCGGGTCGGGCATGATGATCTCGTTGTCGGAAAGCTTCACGCCCCCTTGATCAATGATCGCCTTGATCGAGCGGATGAGATGCTGGTTGGTGCCCATGCGTCCCGTGACGCCGTTCATGATGATGCCGATGCGGTGGGTTTTCATTTGGATAGAGGGATTTTAGGTGGTGGTGGAGAATCTGCTTAAGTCACAGAATTCACTGAGGTGGGCACAGGGCTCACAGAGACGGAAGCTGTCGGGTTTGGACTCGGTGGCCTTTGTGCTCACCTCTGTGTTCTCTGGGTCGACGATCGAAAATTCCTAAACATGGTCGCGATACGCTCGGACGATGTTGGCGAGAAACTGATCCTGATCGCCGGCCCAACGGACGGTGGAAAAGATCTCAACTTCGTTCCAGCTGTTGAACCCGGTCGCGTCGACCCACGCGCGAATCTGGCGCAAGGGGATGCAGCCTTCGCCCATCAATCCGCGATCGAGCAGCAGATCGGTCGTCGGCGTTTTCCAGTCGCACACATGATACGCGAACAATTTTCCGAGCCGGCCGCAGCGCGCGATTTCGGTTTCGAGCGCAGGGTCCCACCAAAGATGATACACGTCGACGGCGACGCCCACCCACTTGGAATCCAACTGTTCGCACATGTCGTTTGCCTGCCCGAGCGTGTTCACGGCCGAGCGACTGTCGGCGTACATCGGGTGCAGCGGCTCGATCGCGAGCTTCACGCCGGCGGCGGCACAGTCGGGCAGGAGGGCCGCAATGCCATCACGAATCTGCGCGCGCGATTCGGTCAAGGGCTGACCGGGAACGGCTCCGCAAACGAGGACGACGTGCGGTGCGCCGAGCGCGTGCGCTTCCTCGATGGCGCGCCGATTGTCATCCAGAGCCTTGGTGCGTCCGGCTTCGGTCGGCGCGGGAAAAAATCCGCCGCGGCAGAGCGAGACCACGCTGAGGTCGTGCTCGCGCAACATTTTCGCGACGTCGGTGGGTTTGCGGCCGTCCATGGCGTCGCGCCAGACCGTGATGCCCTTCACGCCAGCGGCGGCGAAGCGCGCGGCAGCCGTTTCAATCGGCCACGGTTTGGTTGTGATCGTGTGCACGCAGAGGCGGGACAAATCGGGGAGAGGGGAAGCGAGCGGAGTCATGATCAATAGAAAGCGCCTGCAGAAGAAAAGGATCGGTCGAGGGGAGTTCTTTGGCCGTTGCTCAAGTTCTTCCGTGCGCTCGCGCGTAGCGGAACATTGGTTAGGCCGGAATGCAGAGGGTTACGAGCGCGGCAGACAGCCGAAGAACGTGAGGTACGGTTCGCCGCGAATCAGCCGCTGCAGATAGAGCGCTGCTTCACGGATATGATAGTCGCCCCACATGCAGGCTTCGCCGCACGGGACCTTACGACCGGCGGGAATATGGTCCCAGCCATTAGGGCGGTGATAGACCGTGTGCAGGAGGAGGCCTTGGTGACTTGGATCGATCGCGAGATAACGATCGCTCAAGAGCGTGCGCATCGTCGTTAACCCTGCCTGCCAGTAGCGGCTGCCCTCGGGAGTTTCCTTGCCGAGCAGTCGGCCGAGTCGCAGCAGCCCTTGCGCACCAATCGCAGCTGCTGAACTGTCGACGGGTTCGTGATCGTTGAACGGCTCAGCATCCCGCGCCCGCCAATCGCCGAGACGGGTGAGTCCGGGAGCGCCGCCATCCCAATACGGAATGCCGTCCAGGCCCGTGTTCGCGATGTACCAATCGCACGTCGCCTTCGCCGCATTCAGCATCAGGGTGCGCCAGTGTTCGCGTCCACCCAAGGCTTTCAGTTCGTCGTCGGTGAGCGTCTCGAGGAATTCGGCCTCCTCGGCGAATCCGACCATCGCCCAGGCCAGGCCGCGCGTCCAGGTGGTGAATCCGGAAAATCCCTGCTGCGAATTCGGGCAGCGATAGCGGCCGTCGTTCGGGTTAAAGACACTCTCGTGCGCGGTCCGGCCGCGCTCGTCGTAGGTGTCACGTCCATTGCCGTAGTAAATGGAGTACTTCGCCGTTGCTTCAGCATGTTGGAGCGACCGCTCCAGAAGACTGATGGCCGCGTCGTTTTCTCCCATCAGCCGGTGCCCGAGAGCGTGTGCGACGAGCAGGATGCGACAGCTGCGGATCGTATCGACAAATAAACTATGCGGGCCGTTGAAGGAGTAGATGTAGCCGCCGCCTCCATTGATTTTCGACCACCGCGCAGCCTGGATGGCGCCGGAAAGCTTCAGGGCGAGTTCGCAAAAATCCACGCGGCCCTGATCGGTGGTGAGACGGCCTTCGCGAATCAGACGGAGCCAGTTCCCGTAGGTGCTGAGATTGTTGAAGCCGTGGTCGTGGACGCCGATGTGACTGACGTGCGAGGCCATCCGGCTCACCGTGTGCTGCTCGGCGATGCCGGCGAAACGCGCCTCGTTGCTGGCGTCAAACTGGAGGAAGGCAGACCCGTAGTGGAATCCTTCGGTCCACTCGGTCCAGCCGCGGGTCGTGTATTTTCCTGCCGCGGTGAAGACCGGCGAGCCCTTCGCCGGATCGTAATCGCGCACGAGCAGGTCGATCTTGTCGCCGGAAAGGGACCAGAAGCGGCGTAGATCAGAGGTGAGCGCCTCGGGAGTGAGAGTGGTATCGATACGCATGGGGAAAAAGGAAGGGGCCGCGGTCCGGTCGGGGTTAGTACCGTTTGTCTTTACGGAGGTGCAAAATGATCAAACGGCAATCCGTAAGCGCTTCATAGGTGTGCTCCAGAATTGCGTCGAATTGAATGCTGACGCCTTCCTCGAGCTCGAACGTTTCATGCGGCAGCACGAGCCGCAGACGGCCGGAAATCATCCAGCAGACTTCCGTGTCGTCGTGGTGAATCTCCGGGCGTTTCACCGAGGCTCCCGCCGGGGCTTCGCCGAGGAGACCGACGACGTTCGCGAATTTGACCTGTCGAAACGTAAACTGGCCGGAACGATAACTGGTTTCCTTTACGCGATGAGCCAAGGCGGACTCCGTCATGGCCAACAGATCCGTGGCACTCAGTCCGAAGGCACGCGCCAGCCGAAAGACCGTGTCGAGTTCTGCACTGGTCTGATTCCGTTCGAGCTTGGAAATGACGCCCATCGAGACCTTCGAAGCCTTCGACAGATCCGACAGCGTCATGTCGTGTTGCTCACGCAGGCGGCGCAGCACACTGAAGTCGAACTTGGGTGGAACGGAACGACGGGGCATTTTCTCGGAACGACAAAACGAGGCGCTTTTTCGATGTCAACGAAAGATATAAAGGATGGCGGAGCCGTGGTCGGCTAAGCCGGATCCATGCAATCGGAAGTAGCCACGGTCGTGAGACGGTGGACGCGCGGTGGGGCCGCGCCGGTCATTGGTCTCACGACCAATGCTACGAGGATCCTCCGCGTTTCGACTGCATGGCTACGGCTAAGGCGGTTCGATGCAATCGGAAGTAGCCACCGTCGTGAGACGATGGACGCGCGGTGGGGCGCGCCGGTCATTGGTCTCACGACCAATGCTACGAGGATCCTCCGCGTTTCGACTGCATGGTTACGGCTAAGGGGAATACAACTCTCCGTCGCTGAGTGCCTCACGCAAAGGTCGCAAAGGTCGCGAGGTCCGATGCGGGTCGATCGCGCAGTCTTCGTCTGTTCAGTAAAGCAAGAGCATCGGGGCCTGAGCTTTGTGTCCGTGACTTCTTGTGCTCCGAGTCTGTCGGATTTTTCTCCGCCGTCAAAGTTTACGCGAAAGGGTTGTCCTAGCTTAAAGGCGCTGCTCGTTGATCAGCATGAGTCGGACGGTCCGGAGGGTTGACGGATCCGTTTAGCTCGCCCAGTTCATGGTTATGAACTCACCTTCCCCCCTCGGCCGCCTGGTTGGTAAACGCGCTTTGGTGACGGCCGGGGCCCAGGGAATCGGCGAAGCGGTGACGCGGGCGCTGTTGGAGGCGGGCTGTGCGGTGTTTATCCATTATCATTCGAGCGCCGATGCCGCTCGCGCTTTGGTGTCGGCGGCGAGCGCACGCGGACTGCGATGCAACAGTCAGCAAGCGGATCTGACCTCGACGGAAGGATGTAACGAACTCGTGGCGACCGCCGTGAGGTATTTAGGAGGGATTGATGTGCTGATCAACAACGCCGGGGCCTTGGTTGCCCGGCGAACCCTGGCCGAGGCGGATGACGAATTCTGGGCCGAAGTCATGTCCCTCAACGTGGGGAGCATGCGGCGCGTATCGCGTGCGGCTGTGCCACATTTGACGGCAGCTGCTGCGAAGCATGGCGGAGCGAGCCTCGTCAATCTCTCGTCGCTCGCCGGTCGAAAAGGGGGGCACGGCGGCTCTCTCGCGTACAGTACGGCCAAAGGTGCCGTGCTGACGTTCACGCGTGCGCTCGCCGCTGAACTCGGGCCAACCGGGGTGCGCGTGAACGCCGTCGCCCCCGGTCTGATTCTAGGAACCCGGTTCCACACGACGCATACGTCCAAAGAGAGTGCCCAGGCGACCATCACTGGTATTCCGCTCGGGCGGGCGGGGACGGCCGATGATGTGGCGCGCGCCGTGGTTTTTCTCGCGAGTGAGTGGAACGGTTTCATCACGGGAGCGACGCTCGACATCAACGGTGGTGTTTGGATGGGGTAGCCGCCGGACCCGAGATCACGGCTGGTGGCAACCCCCTAACGCAGCAATGGGACTTGACGCCGTCGTTTAGTTAATAATTATGAATCAGCGTTGATCGCGCGTTGGTGCGCGATGGAACGCTCCAAACCCTGACCCTCGACCCCATGATTACGCCCAGTGACTCAGGCCTGCTCGCGCGTGTGCGCTTTCTACTGCTCTTCTGTGTGATCCTTGCGCTCTTTGCGCTCCCCGTGTCGGCCCAGTCTGCTTCCGCCGCGACGACGGCCGAAGACGAAACGGTCGTCCTGAACGAGTTTACCGTCTCAACCACGGCGGACAAAGGGTACCGCGCGGGCAACTCCGTTTCGGCGACCCGCATCAACACCCCGATCAAAGACCTGCCCTTTGCGGTCAACGCATTCACGGAGCAGTTCATCACCGATGTGGGAGCTCGCGACTTATTCGACGTGGTGAAGTACGCCCCCGGGGTGACCAGCGCCGGCCGTGAATTCAACGCTGGCAACACGCGCTATAACATCCGCGGTTTCGATCAGCTCGGGCCACAGCGCAATGGTTTCGTCGGCACTGCCTATGTCGACACGGTGAATGTGCAACGGGTGGAAATCGTCAAAGGCCCCGCATCGATTCTCTACGGCCAAATTCAGCCCGGTGGCACGGTCAACGTCATCACCAAGCGGCCGACGACGAAACGATTCGCCACCATCAGCCAGCAAGTTGCAAGCGAGGGATTTTGGCGCACCGAAGTGGACGCCAACACGCCGATCGCGGGCGATAAGATTCTCTTCCGCGTGGAGAGCGCCTGGGAAAATGGCTATCAGAATATCGAACCCTCGAAATCACGCACGTGGGTGATAGCTCCGACGGTTACCTGGCAAATCACGCCGACCGCGACTTTAACGATCGATTATCAGCGGTTCGAACGTCGGGAAAGTCCGCCGATTTTCATGAAGCCGAACATTCGGATTGAGGGGCTGGCGAGCTCGTACACGAGTCCGGACGGCAAGACGTTCACGCCGATCGATTATGGCTTCGGCCCGTTTTTTCCATTGCCCGAAGATTTCAATTACGTCGGAGAGCACGACTTTCGGAACGCTGAGTTCGATTCGTTATACGGCGAATTCGCGATCAAACTTGGCGAGCACTGGACGGCTCGCGCCAACTACAATTGGAACTACCGCGCGGTCGGCAATAAGCTCACGGGCGTCGCCGATGCTCGCATTTGGGCCAGCGGCGTTCGGCAAAACGCGACGAGCTACGGCCCAAATCCAGGCAACGTGGCAACGATCCCGGCCAGCGGAATCGCCAGCGTGACCGGCACCAATGGCAGCTTCTCCTTCGATGCGCGCTCCGGCGGCGTGACGTACAATTTGACTGGGCCAGCGGTTTTCCTGCCGCGGCGCGCGCGGATTCAGGAAGAGTTTGGCGAAAGCAAAGCGTACCAGGCCGAGCTGGCGGGTTCGTACGATTTCGCCGCTTTGAATGGCGGGAAATGGCGGCCGTTGATCGGTGCGTTTTACACCACCATGGAAAGCCGGAGTCGTCAGCGCCAGTTGGCCGATTTTTACCAGCCGTGGAATCTGCTCGATACCAGCACCTGGGTCGACAAGCCGTCGCCTTTCGGACTCGCGAGTCCGGCGCTGCTGGCGAACGGCGATTACGATCCTGCGCTCCTCCCCGTCAGCACGAACAGCATTTCGCTCGGACGCGACACCGCCTATTACACGGCACAATCGCTCAGCCTCCTGAAGGAACGGCTGATGCTCGTGGGCGGCGCGCGTTACAACAAGAGTGAGTCGGCCGGCGATAACTACTTGGTTGCACCCGATGCCACGACGGTGGGAGGCCGCAATGAAATCGCGAACAACGCCTGGACGTCGGTTTCAAAGACGATCTATCAAGGCGGCGCGGGCTGGAAAATTCGCCCGGATCTCATGGCCTATGCTTCTTACAGCGAATCATTCTCCGTCGACAGTCGATTTCTACTCTTCCGCGGCGACCAATCGTCGAAGGCCAAGCCCAGCACTGCTCAGGGCAAGGAAGTCGGTCTGAAGTCGGATTTGTTCTCCGGCCGCGTATCGGCGACGCTCGCGTTCTTCGAGATCAATCAATTTGACCGCGTCTTGAACTTTTCCGAGCGCGTCGGATCGCAATCTCTCACCACGCAGCTGCAGGACAGCGAAGACCGCAGTCGGGGCTGGGAAATCGAAACCACGTATTCACCATTTGATAACTGGCAGATCTATGCGAGCTATGCGGACATCGACGTGCGGCTGACAAAAGTGCCTACTGGCTTGGAACCTTTGCTGGGCGCGCATCCGGAAGGTTCGGTGCGCTTCCTCTTCAATGTATGGACGCGGTACACGTTCACCACGGGTCCGTTGAAAGGGCTATGGGTTGGCGGCGGCGTCAATTACACCAGCGAAAAGGCTCAACGCGTCGACAATCGGTTGCTCACCATGCCGGAGTACGCGCTTTGGGATGCGACGGTCGGCTATGACTTCATGGCCTTCGCGCATCCCGTCAGTGCATCGCTGGCGTGGAAGAACATCACGGACGAGGAATATTTCCCGGCGAATCAGCAGCGCGGCTTTCCTTCGCGACTGCTCGCGACCGCGACGATCAAGTTCTAAACGCGGCGAATCGGCTGGAGTAGTTGTATGGCCGCTGTGGAGTGCGGCGGGTCGACGCCGCTATCGACGATGCGGCTTGACGGCTCGCGCCCCGCACTGCCTTGCGCGCCACCAACCAATAGTATCTGCAAGGCCAATTCTGCCACCGGATTCAGGACGTGTCCCGTTTTTCTGCGCTCAATCCACGGCTTTAGCCGGCGCTGTTGCGGCGCCCGACAAATCCGCTCCGCTCACGTCTTTCGCTTCCCATCCTCGATCGAAATCCGCTCCGCTGATGCGCCAGTGATGCGCACTGATTTGAACGGGACCGCGGACTCTCTCGTGAAAGCGGACGGGCACCAGCATCCCGCCGATCTGCTTGTACTCGAGAAACGTGGTGTCGACGTGCGCTCCTTTGGTCGTCCCAAATCCATTGAGCGTCATGTGCACGCGAAACAGCCGGTGAGTGGTTGGATCAATCCAGATGACGACGTCGTCCTCCGACGAAAAGCCAAAGCCAGGTTTCAATGTGGTCAGCAGCCGTAGATACTTCACTCCGTTTTCCGATTCATCCGCAAGGCGAACAAAGGTCGCCTTGCGCAGTTGGAGGAATGACGGCCCGAAGTGAAACAGTTGAAACGCATCTGCGGTCATCGCCGCGGCCTGCTTCTTTGGCTCATCCGACGTAGGGATGCCGTTGTAAAACACCTCCACGTGACCCGGAGTGCGTACGACCTTTTTGGTCCCCGCAGGACCTTGCCACAGCTCGGCATAGAGCTGCTCGCCAGGCCGAAACCGTTCTTGCGCCGAAATACGATACGCCGAATCCGTCACCACAGGCTGGATGCGCTGGATGAGCGTACCCCATTTCCCGTCCATCGAAAAATTTACGTCCTTCGCAAATCCAGCGACATCTCCTCCGTGAGCGGCGAGGCATTCGTTGAAAACGGCTTGAGCGGCCACCTGCTCCTGGGTGGACGCGGGGTGCACCGCGTGAGGAAAGGAAGTCGAGCAGCCCGCCAGACCGGCACCTAGGGTGGCGACAATTCCTCCCAAATAAAGATTCGCAGCCCATCGTGCGACGTAACGTCGGCAAAGCATGTAGACGACCTTGTACGGACTCCGCGGCTTCGCAACCTGCCCCTCCTCTTCGTCGCTACTATTAACGGCGGCTGGGACGTAGGGAAGACGGAGATCCTTCAGCTCCATCCTGTGGAGTGGGGTGGCTTGACGCCGCTATCGACGATGCGGCTCGACGCATTCCCTCGGTGGAGTTGCGGGGGGCCGCCAAGCCGGCCCCTCGAAGGCCGGGGTAGACCCACCGCACTCCAAGGTCCGAGCTACGGCAGCAGGTCGAGTGACGTGTCGGTGAGCCGAATACTATCCCTCTTTCCATCAGGACGCCGGACGTGGAGTATTCCGTCTGTGCTCAGCTGGGCTCCGAGATCGACCGCTTTCACGCCGCGTTCAGGCCACATCACGGCGAAGATGGAAAATTCTCGTGCGGACTCCGTACTCTCCGCAGTGAAGTGCGCCTGGTCACTCCAGTTTCCGGTCACGTACTCCCCGCCAGCTTTACCCTTCGCGTACTTGGGATCAACGGGGATGGGAAATTCATCGGTCACGCGCCCCGTCCACGTAACGCCAGGTGCGACCAGTTGCGTCGTGAGCGTCGCCGCCTGTCCTTCGATTACGACGCGTTGATCCTCAGGCTGCCAGTTGATCTTGCGCTCGGCGTGCAACAGCCAGGCCAGTTTCCCTGGCGTGGTCAGCGTCACGCGATCGCGGAGAACGATATAGCGTTGATCGATGAACACGACATCTCGCGTGACCCGTTGCACCCGGGCTTTGTCGGTTTGCGCCGCTTGATAGGCGGCCGTCGCATCGCCGGTCGTCCAAGCGGTTCGCTTTGTTGTTTCAAATCGCGTGATCTTGCCGGTCGCCTCCTTGCTCTGCGCTTTCTGGCCGATGCCATCAATGAGTAAGGCGTTTTTGGACTTCGTCTGGCGGGTCCACCCCTGATGATGTGGAGAGTTGTGGTATTCACGGTACGCGGAGTTGATGGCGAGGCTTTCGCCGTAGGCATTAAGGATGAAGGCATTTTGGTCGGCGTGACTGTGACTGAAGGAACCGAAACGCGATGATTTGAAGGTGACCTGGATGTCGTCGTTCGGATGGCCCAGCGCGCTGTGCAGTGACACCCAGCCGACGTCGCTGAAGAACCGATACGATGGAAGCTCATCGAGCGCTTGTGGGGCGGGCAGCGGCAGCTGACTGGCGGTGAAGTTCCGCACGAGGAATTCGGCGGCCGTCGGATAAGCGCGATCGAGCCCGGCCAATCCTTTCTGGCTGGGACGCGTGCGGGAGTCGCTGCCGAGCTGTCCGTAGGTGAGGAAAAATCCGTTTTGCTCCACGCGCGCGAAGTGCTCCATCGCGTCGGCGATCACGGGTTCCAGGTTGAAATGGCCAGCATTGGCGGCGTCCCCAAACGTCGTGTGCCGGTAGGGCTGAACATTGTACAAACCGAAGTACGGGGAGTTCTTCCAAAACGTCGACGCGTATGCGGAGGGATCACCGATGGCGAGCAATGCGTCCTGAAAAACCGCATGCTCAAACGTGCCGCGCCAGTAAGCACTGCCCTCGGCCCAACCGCCGTCATCGCCGCCCCACGGAGCGAATTGGTCCCGGTAAAAGGTGTAAGCCAGTTCCCACCACGCGCGTGCCGCCGGCAGATCGTCCCAGAGCGCGAGGCCAGCCAGTCCGGTCATCGGCATGAAGCGAATTGGATGACTCGACGAATCACCTTCCGGTGAGTTGCGGCGCACGGTCGCGATCGCGCCTTCTTCCGCCAGCCAGCGCGCGTTGCGATCACCACGTTCTCGGAAATGGGCCAGGACCTGGGCGCGCTCCGACTCGGAGAGCTGGCCTCGAATCTGGTCGTACACGAGCGGCAGTTTCCGCCACAGCCGGAAGTGCGCCTCGTCATTGTACGCGATGTCGGTGGCGCCCACGACTGGACCGCTGCGCCAATTCGGATCGAAATGCCACAAGCATGCTGCGAGCAAAAACGCTTTCGCCTTGGCGAGGTATTTCTCCTCTCCGGTTACGATCCAGCATAACGTGCCGGCTTCAGCGACGCCGGTCACCACACCACACGTGTCCTGCACGTCACGCCAGCGATCCGCCATGTCGGACGTGCGTTTGGAGGGCGTGGGGTCGCCGTACGTCACGGGCTCCGTGGGAAACGGCAGCGCGAGGTAGCGCTCATCGAGATCTTTTTTGATCCGGGAGAAATCCTTGCTGCCGGGTCCGGTGGTGCAATAGGCGCGGAACGCTTCTTCGCGACCAGCGAGCACGGTGGTGCGCGGCGCGTGTGCGGGCACCACTGACACCGGATCGTTGGCAGCGACCGCGAGTGACGTGGTGGCGAGAAGCAGAGTGAGGACTCGCCAGCCAAGCCGAACAAAAATGGTTGCGCTGATCATAGGAGGAGACCCCGAGACAATGAGTTTACGGTGCAAACATCGGCAGCGACCAATGGGAAATCGTCCACACGCCGAGTTGAGGGTGAGAAAGTTTCCACTCTTCCGCCGCCGCGGACTCAATCGCCCACGGTGCGGCTTCCGCGACATCTGCGCCGGACCACGCAAGCGCCGCCAGGACCCACGGGCCCGTGAGCTGATTGGTCCGGAGTACGGGTGTGATATCGAACGGTGCTGCGACGTGACGCCGGGGCGTTGCCGCGGTCAAGCGGCCATCCCATTCCTGGGCCGACGTGCCGAGCAGAGGCTGAAGTACGGTCCGGCGTCCGTCGGCCGTATTCGCCTCTAAGACACGCGCGGGAAGGTGGGTGTACGTGAGCGTGGGCACCTCGCTCGCGTTCAGCGGCAAGGCGAAGCCGCCGAGTCGCAGGACGACGGGCTGCCGGGCGTTCACGAGATGGAGGTGGAGCAGCCAGCCGTGATGCCACCAGACGAACGTCTCGACGGACGTGTTCAGCTGGCCGTGTTTCGAACCAAGATTGTAACTGTAGCCCACGTGCGCGTGATCCATTTCAACCGCGACGGTGGAGTGCCGTCCGATGATTCGGCCGTCGGGAAATTCCGCCGTGAGCGCGCTGTCGAGCGAGAACGTGCTCGCTTCGGGGAACGAGTAGTTGAAATGGACGCCGGTGCGGTAGGCCAGCTTGCTCCATTTCCAGGGCCCGTACCGCGTCTGGGTGTTGCCCACCATCGAGCCCGCGTTGAGCAATTCGATCTCACCGCCCGGAAGGCTGCGGGTGACGAGTCCCGGCGTGGTCATCACTTGCACGAATCCCGTTTCGGCCGGCAGCGGAGCTTCCTCGTCCTGCCAGAATGGATGCGACGAGGGCAGCAGCAGGGGAGTGAACCCTTTCGCGGCCCAGTACGGTGAGGCCGCGCAAGAATAGGGTTCGACGATTTCGTCGAAGCGATCGGTGAAACCCGAGGACAGACACCCTTGCTCCTGGGTAATCGGCCGGGACAGAAAGAACTCGAGATTGCGCGTGCACAATCGGCGGAGCATGCCCGGTGCGAGTTCGGTGCAGGACTCGGCCAGAGCCAGACCGAACACATTGATCGCGTTGAACCGATAGGTGATCGAGCGCCCGAATGCAGGATGCTCTCCGGTCGCGGCGAAAAAATACTGGTAGTCGCGGACGAACAGCCGGGCCCAGTCATGCCATCGCTGGGCACGGACCGGATTGGTGCCGCCGTGAAGTCGAGCCCACATCAGCCCGTAGAAGTGGAAGGCATAGGCGTTGTAGTGATCGTACGCCTGATTGATCCCATCTTCGAACCACCCGCCGCCCCGGTGCATCGTTTCGAGTTGCTGGAGATGCGCGGTGATCACGGCGCCATCCGTGCGATGGGGAAAGCCTGCAACCCTCAAAAATTCGAGGATGTGCACGCTCATGAACAGATGGTTGTTGTTCACGATTCCGCTGCCGCGACACGTGGCGAACCAGGCGCCGATCTGCGCGCGTTCGTTCGCCGGAAGCGGATCCCACAAGCTTGCCCGCGCCAGCTGCAGTGCGATCGCCATCAGTCCCATTTCCACGTGGTGCTGGTGATAATTCGCGTCCGGCCCCCACGCTTGCGGCCCGCCGGGGGTGGAGCCAAGCACGAGGCCGGCTCGAAACCATTGGGCTAACCTGGTGCGAAACGCGACGTCGTCGCCCGAGGCTTCCGGCTCGGACTGCAGATAAAAGGCGGCGAGGAGCAACGGTCGCGCAAACGATTCAAGTCGATCCGCCTGGGCGTCGTGATCACTCGCGCGACCGCGGATCGCGAGATCCGCGTGACCCTCCTGCATCAAGGCGGCCAGAGGCTCGAGTAACGCCCGAGCGTGCGCTTGCCAGCGACGGTAGCAGTCGGGCGGACTCATGACGTAACGGCATAGACCTCCGGCGTGACCACTGCCTGCAGCGCAGAGCCGGTCGCATACGCGCGAACATTTTCCACGGCGAACGCGCCGGCATCGCGGCGGCGATCTGTCGTGGGACCTCCGATGTGCGGCGTGAGCATCACGTTGGGCAGACCGCGCAACGGATGGGCCGGTGCGAGCGGCTCCTCCGCATACACATCGAGTCCGAACCAGACCTGGCCTTCGCGCGCGACGTTGATCAGGCCCGCTTCATCCACCACGGCACCGCGGCCCAAGTTGACGAAGACTCCGCCTGGTTGAATGCGACGGAGCAGTGCCTCGGTCACAATGCCTCTCGTTTCGTCGATAAGGGGAGCGAGTTCAACAATCACGTGATTGTTCGCGAACAACGCTTCGAGCGACGGCTCGCGACGAATGCCCCATTTCTTCTCCGTCGCCTCATCAACGTCAGGAGCGTGCACGGAAATCTCACAGCCGAACGCTTCCAGCAGTCGAATGAAAGCTCGAGCCACCATGCCGAAACCATGGATACCGACTTTGCGGCCGAACAGGGACGCCGTCGCTGTGTCGCTGTCCTTCCACGCGCCCTGATGGTGCATCGCGATCGCCCAGTAGCCCGCCCGCCGCAGACCGCAGAGGCTGTGAAACAACGCCCATTCGGCCACGATCCGCGAGATCGAGCCGCCCCAGTTCGTCACGAGCAGACCCGCGGAGAGGTGTTCGCGTGTGACAAGTTGCTTCACCGATCCGCAAAGGTAGCAGACATAACGGAGGTTTGATGGGAGCCGAGTTGGAAGCCTCGGGGTTTTCCAGGCCGCGACGAGGATTTCGGGATTCGCGCTTTGCAGCGCTTTTCCGAAATCCGCCTCCGACATGCCGCGCGGATCGACGAGTTCGAACTCAGGTGCGAGCGAGCGGAGTTCAGCCAGGAGCGGTTCCGGCAGAAAGTCCTGGAGCTCAGTCGGCGTAAGTGAAGCGAAGATACGGGCGGGCTTGGGCATGGGAACGTTCAGGAACTGCTCGGCGGATAACATTCAATGATCTCGGCGGTACCTTCCGGACGATAGTGCAGAAAGCCCACCCCGGCGGGAACGAAGAATTTTTCGTGCAGACCGAAGCGGTGGGTTTCGCCGGCGGCGGTGATCAGGACCTGTCCCGCAGTGACGATGCCGATGTGAAAACTTTCCTCTCGCTTGACGACCTCGCCGCCGAGACGCGAACGACGGACGCGAAAGCAGGGGGTGCGACTGTCATCCACCAGGTCGTCCTGCCACGAATCCGGCCCGAGCGCCCGACGTCGCTTGGGAGGGCAGGCGGCTTCCACCGCCACGCGGGATCGTGACCAGGGAGAAAGGTCGAACACATCCAGACAGAATTCCAGATCGCGGCCCATGAAGCGCGCGGACTCGGGCAGCACCACGCCGCCGCGCTCGAATTCGAAGCGCACGACCCAATCACTGGGCTCCTGGACCTCGATCAGAAATACGCCGGCGCCCAATGCATGCGGCACGCCGCCGGGAACGACGAAGGTGTCGCCGGGCTGCACCGGAATGGGATCGAAGCAATCCTCAAGGCCGCGGATATCCTGCGTCGCGATCAAGGTGCGCAGTTGGTCGCGCGTCGGTGGGCGTTGGAATCCGAGGTAGATGCACGGCTCGGCGGTTTCCGGACGGGTGGAGAGGACATGATAAGCCTCGGTTTTGCCGCTGCGTGACCCGAGAAACCGTTGGGCGAAATCAGCCGTGGGATGGACCTGGAAGTGCAGGCGGATCGCGGAATCGATGAACTTGACGAGCAGCATCGGCTCGGGGCCGAATCGAGTAACGTGCGTCTCGCCAAGAAAATAGTTGGGATCGGCGGCGATCAGTGCGGCGAAATCAAACGTGCTACCGGCGACGGAGACCGATGAAATGCCTTCGCGAATCGTTTCGCGTCCCGGATTGACCGCGCGCGTGGTCGAACCGATCCAGTCTTCCGGGAAGTGACCGTCGCCGTCGGGCTGGCCAGCCAGCGCGTTGAGAACTTTACCGCCCGTGTAGCTCCGCCACACGCGATTTTGCGGCAGGCGAACAAGTCCGCGCGGGACGCCAGCGTCGCCGACGCGTGCCTGCCTGCTGTTCGACTCAGGGGCGGGGTTCATGTCATGCGCGGGCGGCGATACCGCGAGCCTGTCGGAGGAGGGCGCCACCGATGACGAGGACGCAGCCGCCACACAATACGAAGGCGAGTCGGCCACCCAACGGATTTGGAATGAGTGCGAGGAGCGTGACGAATCCACCGTACGCGACGCACAACCAGCCGACGACCGAACATTGGCGATGGTCGTTGGCGGCGGCGGCGCCCTCTTCGCGGTTGAAGTCCACGGGCGTGTTGAAGCGGCGAACGAATTCCTGAACCGATTCCTTGTGCGCGGCAGAACTGCTCGGCCAAAACAGGGCCGTGAGTGCGAACCACGTGCCGCCGACCACGAAATTCCCGATCATCTGAATCGATTGAACCCAGTACTCGCGCGCCGACGCGCTTAACGGGGCGCCCGATCCAAAGTGCTGCGAGGCCCATTCTGGCGTGAGGTAGTCATCGATCATCATCGAACAGAAGAACCCGACCAGCACCGTGCTCCATGCCGACCAAGGTGGGGTGCGTTTGATGATGAGTCCGAGCAGCAGCGGAACGATGATGGGCACCGCGATCAGAATACTGACGCGTTGCGTGAGGAGAAAAAGACTCAGGTCTTTCAGTTCACTCATCTTCAACGCCACGAGAATGATGATCACGCCGAGAACCGCCGTGGCAATTTTGCTGACCCGCAGGAGCTGGCGTTCCGGGGCGGACGGGCGCAGGAAGGGCTGATAAAAGTTCTTCACGAAGAAGCCCGCGCTTTTGTTCAGGCCGGCGTCCATCGAAGACATCGTCGCGGCGAAGATTCCGCTGACGATCAGTCCCATCATGCCCACGGGTGCGACGGCTTGGACGATCGCGATGAACGAGGCCTCTTCCGGATTCCGAAGGGTGGGGAAGAGCGTGTGCAGATCCGGGACCAGGATACGGGCGGCCATCGGTGGAATGAACCAGATGAAGATGCTGAGAACGAACAGACCGGCGCCGAAGAAACCCGCGAGACGGGCGTGCCGGCTGTCTTTCACGCTGAGGTAACGATTCGCGTCGAAGAGATTGTTGGTGGTGGTGAACTGCTTGAGCAGCATGGCGACGCACCAGAGTCCCAGGAACTTGTTGGAGTAGATCGTGCTGAAATCGAGATGGCCGGCCGGCAGTTGCGTAACGAACGCGGATAGCCCGCCGACTTTGAGCAAAGACAGAACGGTGATCGCCAGACAGACCGGCATGAGGATCAGCACTTGGATGAAGTCACTGGCCAACACCGCCCAACTTCCGCCCAGGAGCGCGATCACGAGGACGACCACACCGGTGAGGACGATCGTAGTCAAAAGATCCGCGCCAAATACGGCGGAGAAAAATACCGCGAGGGAATTCAGCCAAATGCCGGCCTGGATGGTGCCGAGCGGAATTTGCATCCAGGTGAACAACTGCTCACTCGCCCGACCAAAGCGTAATCGAATCGCCTCCAAACCCGTGACAACGCGGAGCTGGCGGAAACGGGGCGCGAAATAGAGTGCGTTCAGGATGAAGCCGAAAGCATTGCCGAGGTAGATGACCGCGATCGGCCAGCCATCGCTGTACGCCTTGCTCGCTGCGCCGGTGAACGTCCACGCGCTGAACTGAACCATGAACGCGGAGCCGCCGACCATCCACCACAGGACTTTGCCGCCACCGCGGAAATAGTCGCTGACGTTAACCACGAATCGCCGAAACACCCAGCTGATCGCCAGCATGTAGCCGAAGTAAAAAACCAGCACAGCGTAGTCGTAGGCCGTCATGGGGCGGGAGAAGAGGGGTGGGGGCGCCGAGTTCAGTCCGCTCCAGAGGCGGGACGAGAACTCTCTTTAATAATTATTAAATTCCAAGTGAAAAGTTTTGCTTGTCGCAGTGTCGGCTGATTTGGACCGGCCGCGGGATGGGTAGCCTACCGCGTCAACCCTTGTGCGTTGCCGTGGTTTGCCCAACGACGAGTTGCGAGGGCAGCATGAGATCGGTGAACGGCTCATCGATGGCGCCCGTGCTCCCCATGATCAGGCGGGCAGCGGCTTCGCCGAGTTTTTCGGGTGGCGCACCGGCGCTGGTGATGGTCCGCTCCTGGCTCGGTTCGGTTCGCGGCGCATCGGCGGCGGCGACACTGATCGTGCGCGGCACCGAAAAGCCGGCCCGTTCAAATGCGCGGACGGCGCCTTCGGCCATCAATCCGTTGTAGCAGACAAACGCGGAGGGGAGCGGGCGCGCGTTTTTGCTTTTGGTCCGCAGCATGGCTTGGTGGGCCGCCTCGGCGCCTTCGGCCCGATCGGCTTCCCGGTGGATCAAGACGTACCGCTCGTCCAGTTCCAGACCCGCTCCGGCGATAGCGGCGGTGAAGGCCTGAAAGCGCATTTCGTGCCGGCCGAGCCCGGAGTTTCCTCCCAGCCAGCCGATCCGGCGGTGTCCGAGTCCGACGAGATGCTGGACCAGCTGACTTAACGCCTGCGGTTCGTTGCCCAGCACAGAATGACAAAATCCGGGATGGCGGCCCGACACCATCACGAGTCGCCGCTCGTGCGTGCGCAGCTGTTCAACGAAAGCCGGCGCGACTTCGCCCAGCAACACGACGCCTTGATACGGGTGGCCTGCGGGAAAAAAGGACGCGACCTGTGTTTTTGTGAGCGAGTCTTCGGATCCAAGAAACGCGGTGGTGAGGCCGGCGTCGGACAGGACGGTGTGCAGCCCCTGTTGCACGCGCCCGAAGTAGTTACCGAGCGTGCTGAGCCGGAGTGGAGCGCGGAGAATGAACCCGACGGACCGTGGCCGGCCCGCAGCGGGTGAGGCCGTCAAACGCATCCCTTTCGGATGATAGCCCCGTTTCACCGCATGCGCCCAAATGCGATCGTAGGTTTCGGGAGAGATGCCGGTGCGGCGGCCGTTCAGCACCATCGATACGAGCGATTGTGAAAGGCCGAGCTCCTTGGCGAGCAGCGTCTGGGAAGGTTTGCCGGCGGGCGGACGGGGCACGTCCGGAGATCTGATATTCCGGCATCCGTCGCAATGATTATTAAATCAGCTGACGCACGTGAACGAAGCGTGACCCAAACGTTAGAAAACCACGAATGGACACGAACTGACACGAATGCCTGAGGTGCGAGTTGCGCGCTCACGGATCGATTCTCCGTAAAGATCCGGTGACTTCTGCAGCGTAGGCCAGCGCGCTTGCGCGCGCTCTGGCGGATTACATTCGCGCCCGGCAATCTCTCGAACGCGATCACCGGAGCGCGCGCAAGCGCGCTGGCCTACGTCGGATCCGTGAAATCGAATGATTCGGGCTCAGACCAATTCGCTCAGGCGCGTGGCGGTCGGCCGCAGCGGAACGAGATCCGTGATCGTGATGGGCAGGTTTCGCTTCATTGACTCCACGCCAGCGATACCGACCAGGATGGACGCCGCGCCTTGTTCGTGACCGGCGAAACGACCCCACTCATCCGTTGCGCTCGCGCCGGGAGCATAGAACGACCGGTTCAAGATCTCATCGGCGCCTCCATGCGCTCCGCCTTGAGCCGGAACCGGCACCAGATAGCTGGGTTTGAAATGCGGGTAGACCCGGATCCATTCGCCTTCCGCTTCCGCGCCAGGCTTCTCATCGAGTTTAAAATCTTTCGGACTGACGGCGCGGTTCATGTGCGTGCCGATGAATTCGTGGTATTCGATCCGGCCACGATCGCCATTGAACGACACGCGCATTCCCTCCCTTGGGCTGTAGCAGACGAGTGAGTACGTGAGGAGTTCGCCGGTGCGGTAGCGGACGTTGAGCGACATCTGATCCTGCACCGTGATGTCGTCCCGGAACACATTGCGGTCGCGAATGTAGCCCGAGTCCTGTTCGGCGGCGAGGTACAGTTTCCGGAACGGCTCACTCTCGGTGAGATCAAGGCGGAATGGATCGTTCTTCGCCGCTGGCTCACCGGTGTAGCGTGGGTAGCTCGCGAGCGCCGCGTCGCCGCGTGCGATCGCATTCTGCTTTCCGTAAAAAACCAGGTCGCCGAAGGCGAACACCTGTTGGGGAATCGCATCGAGCCACCAGTTCACCAGATGGAAATGGTGAGTGCTCTTGTGGACG
>JBDSSD010000007.1:0-33479 GCA_039928945.1 Opitutus sp.
CGCCACCAGCTCGCCCCGACCGGTCCCGCCGGTCGCATCGCCCGCGCCTTCATCGACTCGAAGCTCACGCCGCTCGTTGTCATCGTCTCCGTCCTGCTCGGTCTCGCCGCGATCGTGCTGCTGCCGCGCGAGGAGGAGCCGCAGATCAAAGTCCCGATGGTCGACGTGATGGTGGCCATGCCCGGCTTCACCGCCAAGGAAGTCGAGGAACGCGCCACGCGCCCGATGGAAAAACTCCTCTGGGAAATCCCCGGCGTGGAATACATCTACTCCACGTCGCGCGACAGCGAGAGCCTCGTCATCGTGCGTTTCAAGGTCGGGTCCGATCCGCAGACAAGCCTCGTCGCGCTTACGGAAAAACTGCGCTCGAATTTCGACCGCATCCCGCACGGCGTCGGCTCGCCCCTCGTAAAACCGCGATCCATCGACGACGTGCCCATCCTCGCGCTCACGTTTCACAGCGCGCGCTACGATCATCTCACTTTGCGTCGCCTCGTCGCCGACGTGGACGACGCCGTGAAGGCCGTGCCGCTCGTGGCGGAGACCACGATCATCGGCGGCGCTCGGCGGCAGGTCCGGGTGCTGCTCGATCCCGTGGGGCTCGCCTCGCGGAATCTCAGCGCCGCCGGCCTAGTGCCGAAGCTGCAACAGGGCAACCGCCAGTATCGCTCGGGCGGTCTCACGACGAACAACCGGGAAGTCGTGATTGAAACCGGCGGCTTCCTCAGCAGCGCGGAGGAAGTCGGCCGCGTGGTTATCGGCGTCTTCGGCGGCCGGCCCGTGTATCTGCGCGAAGTCGCGACCATCGTGGATGGCGCGGAGGAGCCTTCCAATTACACGTTCTTCGGCCGCGGAGCGGCCCGCGCCGCGACACCGGACGAGGAACCCGCCGTCACGCTCAGCATCGCGAAGCGGCCCGGCGCAAACGCGATCTCCGTCGCCGAAAATGTGCTGCGCAAAGTCGAGATGCTCAAGGGCACCGTCATTCCGCGCGAGGTCGAGGTCTCCATCACACGCCACTACGGCGAGACCGCCGCTGAGAAGTCGAACGAACTCCTGCTGCACATGGGCTTCGCGGTCATCGGCGTCTCGCTGCTCATCTGGCTCACACTCGGCTGGCGCGAGTCGGCCATCGTCGCTATCGCCATTCCGGCCACGCTCGCGCTCACGCTGCTGGTTTTCTACCTGCTCGGCTTCACGCTGAACCGTATCACGCTCTTCGCGCTGATCTTCAGCATCGGCATCCTCGTCGACGATGCGATCGTCGTGGTCGAGAACATCGTCCGCCATTTTCATCTCCCGCAGAACAAGGGGCGAAACTGGTCCGCGATCGCCGTCGAGGCGGTGAGCGAGGTCGGCAACCCGACGATTCTCGCGACGTTCGCCGTCATCGCGGCGGTGATGCCGATGGCTTTCGTCGGTGGATTGATGGGGCCTTACATGCGCCCGATTCCCATCGGTGCCGGCGCCGCGATGGGCTGGTCGCTCGCCATCGCGTTTATCGTCACACCGTGGGCCTCGATCCGCATCCTGCGGTGGGGTAAAAAATATTCGCAACTCACGGCCGGCACCGCGCCGGCTGAGGCCACGAGCCACTTCGCGCACGAGGAGGATTTCTTCACGCGGCTGTATCGCAGGGTGATGGGGCCGATGATCGCTGAAAAACGCTGGCGCTGGCTTTTCCTCGCCTCAATCACCGCGCTGCTGCTGGGCGCGATGGCGACCGTCGGGCTCGGCTGGGTGAAATTGAAAATGCTGCCGTTCGACAACAAGAGCGAGTTTCAGGTCATCCTGAATTTACCGGAGGGCAGCTCGCTCGAACGCACGGCGCAGGCTGCGCGCGAGATCGCAGCCGCCGTGCGCACCGAACCGGAAGTCACCGACTACCAAGTTTACGCGGGAGTTGCCTCGCCGTTTAATTTCAACGGGCTCGTGCGGCATTATTTCCTGCGCCGCGGCGCCAACGTCGCCGACATCCAGGTGAATCTTCTGCCGAAGGGTGATCGCAAAGCGCAGAGCCACGACATCGCGAAACGCGTGCGCCCGCGCATCGCTGAGATCGCCGCGCGCTACGACGCCCGCGTCGCCGTGGCCGAAGTCCCGCCCGGCCCGCCGGTGCTGCAAACGCTCGTCGCGGAAATCTACGGCCGGACCGAACCCGACCGCCACGCGCTCGCGCGGAAGGTGCGCGATATTTTCAAAGGCACGCCGGGCGTTGTGGACGTGGACTGGTATGTCGAAGCCGATCAACCGAAAACGCGCTTCGTCATCGACAAGGAAAAAGCTGCGCTGCACGGCATCAGTGCCGAAACGATTTCGCGGACCCTGCGCATTGCCGTCGGCGGCGAGTCCCTCGATCTACTTCACCTGCCGCGCGAGAAGGAGGACGTGAATATCCTGCTTGAGCTGCCTCGCTCCGCCCGCACCACGCCTGAGGCATTGCTCGCGCTGCGCGTCCGCTCCGGCGACGCCAACGCATTGCCCGAGCCCGGCGCCGCTGGCACCGCGCCGCTCGTCCCGTTGCGCGAACTCGTGCGCGTTGAGCAGACGACCACGGACAAGAGCATCTATCACAAAAACCTGATGCCCGTGACCTACGTGATCGGCGACGTTGCGGGCGTGGTCGAGAGCCCGGTTTATGCGATTTTAAAAATGAACGACGCGCTCGCGAAACTCGACACGCGCGAGTTCGGCGGCGACGGCAAGCCGCTGCAAATTTTCAATGCCGCTCAGCCCTTCACTGATGCGCGCCCGGCGATGAAATGGGATGGCGAGTGGCACATCACGATCGAAGTCTTCCGCGATCTCGGCTCCGCCTTCGCCGCGGTGCTCGTACTCATTTATGTGCTTATGGTCGGTTGGTTTCGCAGCTTTCTCACGCCGCTGATCGTCATGATGGCGATTCCGTTCTCCCTCGTGGGCATTCTCCCCGCGCACGGCCTGATGGGCGCATTTTTCTCCGCCACCTCGATGATCGGCTTCATGGCGGGGGCGGGCATCGTGGTGCGCAATTCGATCATTCTCGTCGATTTTATCGAGCAGCGCGTGGCCGAGGGCATGCCGCTCGCCGAAGCCGTGGTCGATGCCGGAGCGGTTCGCTTTCGCCCCATGCTCCTCACCGCACTTGCCGTGGTCGTCGGTGCCACGGTCATCCTCGCCGATCCGATTTTCCAGGGTCTCGCCATTGCACTCATGGCCGGAGAAATCGCCTCGCTGCTCATCAGCCGCATGGCGGTGCCGGTGCTTTATTTCATGGCCAACCGCCGTTCTCTTCCGGAGCCCGCAACCGCACGTTAGCCGTGACAGTTCGCACGAAGTCAAACGCGGAACGCACAGATCGACGCGGATCAAGGCATCGAACGCAAACAATAGAGAGCTCGATCCAAATCACCTTTCACGCTGGCCTCGATTTCTAGACGTTCCTTCGGCTTCCGTGATATCAGCGTATTCCGTGGTTGGATGGAACCTCGTAACCCAAATTTATGAATACACGCTACATCGCCGAAACCAGCAAATCTCCGGCTCGGGCCGTGGCCGATCTCCAGGTCGCCGTCAAACAGCATGGCTATGGCGTGCTCCACATCTATGACCTGAAGGAGACGCTCGCGGCCAAGGGCTTCCCACTGCCGAACGCCTGCCACATCCTCGAAGTCTGCAATCCCAAGCAAGCCGCCGCCGTGCTCACTGCCGACATGGGGATGAACATCGCGCTGCCTTGCCGGATCTCGGTTTACCAGGACGGTGGAAAAACCCTCATTGGCATGGTCCGCCCCTCCGCGCTGCTGGCCTCCCTCTCCACGTCTGAGGGGCTGAAGACCATCGCCCTGGAGGTGGAGAAAGACACGATAGCCATCATCGAGGCTGCGAAGTGAAGCGGCATGGCCGTCGCTGCTCACACAGCGCGGCACTCCTCGTATCCCGCACGCGCGGCGCAGCCTGGTGTGGGCCCAGCGGCCGGGTGCGTTTTTGCAAGGAGAGATGGAGAATCTGCCGACGGTGAACCAACGCATTCCTATGACTCACTGTCGCCTCACCCGCAAACGCCCCGACTGCCGCCAACCTTCATGATAAGACATTCCGAAAATCACCGTACGCAGCGCGTTGGCTGGCTGCGCGCCGCCGTGCTTGGCGCCAACGATGGCATCGTTTCCACCGCCAGCTTGATTGTCGGGGTCGCCGCGGCCGAGGCCAGCCGCAGCAGTGTGTTGGTGGCCGGCATGGCCGGGCTCGTGGCGGGAGCCATGTCGATGGCTGCCGGTGAATATGTTTCGGTCAGTTCCCAAGCCGACACCGAGGGCGCGGATCTCAAGCGGGAGCGCCACGAGCTGGCCACCGACGCCATCAACGAGCACGCCGAACTCGCGGCCATCTACGTCACTCGCGGACTTGATCCCGTCCTCGCCCACGAGGTGGCCTCGCAGCTGATGGCGAAGGATGCATTGGGCGCCCACGCGCGTGACGAGTTGGGCATCTCCGACACGTTGAGCGCGCGGCCGGTGCAGGCGGCCTTCGCCTCGGCGGGCAGTTTTACCGTCGGTGCCGTCCTGCCGCTCCTGCTGGTCTTCGTCGTGCCGCGAGCAGCGCTGACGTGGACGGTCTCCAGCGGCTCGCTTTTATTCCTCGCTCTGTTGGGTGCGCTGGCGGCCCGCGCCGGTGGTTCGCCGGTGGGAAGATCCATCGCGCGCGTGACATTCTGGGGCGCACTGGCGATGGCCCTGACCGCTGCCGTGGGAACCGCGTTCGGGACGACCCTTTGATCTGGCTGGATCGCGCACGATCTTGCGGACCTTCATGCTGTCAATTTTCGGCAGCATCGGGTTGAGGACGATCAGGTCGGGCCGATCGTTTCTGACCGCCGGCAGCGCCTTGTAGTTTTCTCCTCGATCTTGAAACCAGCGGGTCACAGACCCGCTCTACTGGGTAGCGCGGCGTCTCCGACCCGCGGCTCGGAACAGGAGTCGGGCTCGGAACAGAGCTCGGGGCTCGGAACAGGGGGTCAGGTTTTAACTATTAACATTCGCCGCCGTTTTCAACGCATGACCCTCGTCATTGAAGCGCACCCCTATCGATGTTAAAAGTTGAAACCTGACCCCTTTCGGCCGCGCCCGGTTACCCAGGCCGGCACCGTCGCCGAGGCTCTTCGATTGGGCGCCGCGCAGGGCTCGGAACAGGGGGTCAGGTTTTAACTTTTAACATTCGACACCGTTTTCAACGCATGACCCTCGTCATTGAAGCGCACCCCTATCGATGTTAAAAGTTGAAACCTGACCCCTTTCGGCCGCGCCCTGAATGGAGATGGAATCAGGAAATCAGAAGCGACTCTAAATCCGATTTGGAGTGCGGCGGCTCGACGCCGCGTTCGACGACGCGGCTTGAAGCGTCGCCTCAGCCCAGGGGAAGGGAATTATGCGAGCGAGTTGATGGTGCAAAATCGCCTCACGCAAAGGCCGCGAAGGTCGCAAAGCCGGAAAGTTGTATCCGTCGCCGCACGTCATACCCGTCGCCCACTTGCAAGAATCGAATCGGGTTCAATGCCCATCCGGGATTGATCCGCGAAATCCGCGATCGGATCTAGGTTCGGGATCGTACGCAATCTTGTCGACCGACGATTCGTCCCGCAGCTGGCGATCGATCCGACCACGGATATCGCGGATCAAACCCGGAGGAGAATCGAAAATGGATTCTGCTCTTCCTGCAGCGTGCGACACTCTCGCCCGTTCTCCTGCCGTTCCAGAGTCCTGACTCAAACCAATCCGAGCGATCATCCGCTCGTTCCTGATTTCCACGTTCCATTCAGTGGATCGGGTTCGCTCCACAGTTCCTGATTAATTTAATACCCAAATCCCGCGTAGACCGCGAAGTCGCAAAACCGGAAGAGTTGTATTCGTCACTACACGTCACCCCCGTCGCGCGATCGCAACAACCGGATCCTTGTCACTTCCCATCTTCCCCATCCTGGATTGATCCGCGTTATCCGTGGTCGGATCGAGTTCCCGGATTAGGTGCCGCCAACGGTTGCGGGAGCGAGACCCGGAAGATCGTTCCCCCTTGTTCAGTCGACTCGACATCGATCGTACCGCCATGCGCGACCACCACTTCCTTCACGATGTACAATCCGAGCCCGACGCTGCCTTCGCGAGCTTTGCCATTGGTTCCGCGAACCAGCGGATCAAAGATTCGTGGCAGATCCTGAGTCGGAATGGGGACACCCGTATTGCGAACAGTAATGGTCATACGGGCGCCGTCAGAGTTGATGGACACGCCAATCGCAGAGTTGTCGGCGCCATGTTGAACCGCGTTGCCGAGCAAATTTGACAGCACTTGGCGAAGGCGTGCCGGATCCCATTGCCCCTTGAGATCCCCGATCGTCTCCACGTTCCATGTGTGGGTGGAAGCGTGGATCCCCTGCTCGGCGACGACTTCGCGACAAAGCGCACCCAGATCCATCGAGGCTCGTGTAATCGGCATGGGGCGGCCGAGGCGGGAGCCCGCAAAATCCAGGAAATCGCTTAACAGACGCGTGATCGCGTCGGTGCTGGAGGTGATCTGCGAAGCGAGTTTCGTGCATTCGGGATCCTCACTGCGAAGCTGGGCCAGAAGCTCGGCGGAAACGCTGATCGCACCAAGCGGAGTCCGAACGTCATGCCCCAGGATTTTCAAAAACATCTCCCGTGATTGGGCGATATGTTCTGTGTACCGGTGGACTGCCTGCGTTAACGATTGGTCCATGACTTCATGAAACCGGGTGAGATCGTTCAAGTTTTCTTTATGCGGAGGAGGATTACTTTCAAACCAGAGGCGAACCACACTCGCACTCAAAGCACGATATTCCGCCATCAGCGTCTTGAGCTCGAATCCTGCGCTTGCCCTTTCCTTGGCATGCTCCTCGGAAGCGGCGATGAGTTCAACAGAGGGCACTACATCTAATCCTTTAGATTTCGCCGCCTGCTCAGCCTTGGTTTGCGCCGTCTGCATGTCCCGAGCGCTGCCTTTGAGAATGGCCTCCGCATGATCGCGAACGTCTTTTGGACTACCGTGGCCGTCGGGCCACACGCTGTATGCGAACACGTCCCACTCGGCGAGGATCGCGGGCGTATTTGCGAAGATGAAGTCTGCTAAGCGCAAAGCAGGGAGAGGATGTTCAAGCCAGCGATGGTTTCCCGCTCTGTCAGCAATGTCAACGGGTCCGACCCTTGCGGCCCCGGCGGGGCAAGTTAGGAGAGGATTGCCGCACGCCAAAGCCGCCAAGGTCGCAAGGCGAACGACTTGTATTCATGAGCGCACGTCAGACTTGTCGTCCGGTGCGGGAAGGTCTCCCATCCGGGATCGATCAGCGAAATCCGTGGTGGGATTGAGGTTTGGGAACCCGTCTGGGGATTGAATCTGGAACTCTGGAACGAACACGATTCTTCGAATGGAATTTGGAAGTCAGGAACGCAGGATCCGATTTGGAGTGCGGCGGCTCGACGCCGCTTGACGCGTCGCCCCGGGAGAATGAAACGAGCGAGCCGATGGTGCGTGTAGTCTCGCTGCCGAATCAATCTTCGGTGGACAAATGGCCTCACGCAACGGCCGCGAAGATTGCAAAGTCGAATGGCTTGTTGGCGCACGTCCGACCTGTGGTCCACGCCGGGTAGCGCAGCATCGGGTTCGCCCCCATCCGGGTTTGATCAGCGGAATCCGCGGCCGGATCGAGGTTCGGGCGATCGACAAATTGCCTCGTGCAAAGGCCGCTGAGGTCGCAACGTCGGCGAGCGTATTCATGGGGCTTTCCTCCCCTCCGGGATTGATCCGCGATATCCGTGGTCGGATCGAAGTCTGGGATCAGATCAATATATTTGAATCTGGAACTGAGGAACTCTGGAACGAGCACGATCCCCCGAATTGGCTTCGCTTTTTGCCTGACTTTATAGATCTCCCGCGGCGGGGCGCAGCCCCGACGTTGGCATTGGCGACGGGTTGATGAACCAAGCCGCTGCTCGGCGCAGGGGTGTGTGGGCGGCGGGCTGATCGGGTGGCACGAGGCGAACAGTGGGCGGGAGGACGACAGCGGACAAGGCTGGAAGGGATGTCCCCACATAAAACCAAGGAGAAGGATGCCGCGAAGGTGGCGTTCAACGATTCCGATTCGCTGCTCCGCTTTGCGGACGGAGCGCGGCAGCGCCGAGCGCCACCTACACGGACGCTAGTGACGTGGCGCGGCGGACGACCCACTCGTGCGCCCGGGCAAGTGCGCCAGCGAGTTTCTCGAGCTGGACGGGCTTGCTGATGAAATCGTGCATGCCGGCGTCGGCGCAGGCTTCCCGATCGTCCTGTCGCGCGTTGGCGGTCAGCGCCATGACGTACGGCAGCCGTTCGGGGGCGAGCAGCGTCCGGAGCGTCCGAGTTGCTTCAAGGCCACCCATTTCCGGCATCTGCAAATCCATCAAAACGAGATCATACGGTTGCGTGGCCAGGCGTTCGAGTGACTTGCGGCCGTTGACGACCCAGTCGGCGGTGTAGCCGAGTCGCTGCAAGAGCTTTTGCGCGACGTGTGCGTTCACCGGATTGTCTTCGACGAGCAGAACGCGCAGGGGATGCCGCACGCCAAACTCAGCGGTGTAGGTCTGCGCGCTCGCCACCGGGGCGGATGGACGACGAACGAGCTCTAGTAGTTTTCGCGCGGATGCATAGAGCGCGCGTGGCTTCACCGGAGTGGAGACGAAAGCGCGGCGTCCCGTCGACTTCGGATCCGATTTTTCTCCAACGTCAATCAACCGAACAATGGCGGTGTCGGGCTGAGTCAGTCCGGCTTCGTCCGCGTCTCTGGCGAGAACGACGAGGTCGTAGAGTCCCGGCGAATCCGCGAAGGATGCAACGCGGGTGACCTGGGCGCCCCACGTCGTGAATTGCTGACTGACGCCGCTCGTGCCAACGCGATCGGCCCCGACCACGAGAATGCGGCGCTGATCGAGGCCGGAAAATTCCGAGAAGGTGCGGAGCGGATCACTGGGGACCTTGATCGAAAAATAGAACCGGGAGCCCCGTCCGACTTCGCTTTCGACGCCAATCGTGCCGCGCATCAGTTCGACCAGCCGCTTGCTAATCGCGAGTCCGAGGCCGGTGCCGCCAAAACGGCGCGTGGTCGACGCGTCGACTTGGGAGAACATCTTGAACAGCCGGTCGAGACAGTTTGCGGGAATACCGATGCCCGTATCCTGAACGGAGAACAACAGCTCTTCTACCCCGTCCGCCGTCCGGGTGCATGAAACGGAAAGCGTGACGCCGCCGTGCTCTGTGAACTTGATGGCGTTGCTGACAATATTGCCGAGCACCTGACGCAGGCGGCCGGAATCGCCGACGACGATCGCGGGCAGGTCTCGGGCGAGATGAACCACGAGATCGATATCGCGACCGCGGCACCGCGGGGCACACACGTCGATCACCTGTTCGAGGCAGCCGCAGAGATCATAAGGTTGGGAATCGAGATCCAGGCGACCGGATTCAATTTTCGAGATATCGAGGATGTCGTCGATGATCTCGAGCAGCGCATCCGCACTGGTGCGGATGGTTTGGACGCTGTCACGTGTTTCCGCAGGCAGTTGATCGTCGAGCAGCAGACTGGACATGCCGATGATCGAGTTCATCGGGGTGCGCAGTTCATGACTCATGTTGGCGATAAATTCCGTCTTGGCGCGGTTGGCGGTTTCCGCGACGTCACGGGCGGATCGCAGGGTTTCTTCCGCCTCTTTCCGCAACGTCGCATCGCGCGCAATTTCCACGAAGCCAACGCCGTCGGGTAGACGAGAAAGGGTGACGTCCGCCCAAAAACGGGTGCCGTCGCGACGCACGCGCCAACCTTCGTAGGCTTCGCGGCCTTGGGCGGCAGCGGTGGAGAGCAAGCGTTCGGGGACGTTGGCCGCGCGCTCCTCGGGCGCAAAGAAACTGGCATAAGCCAGTCCCTGCGCCTCGGTGGCGGTGTAGCCGAGCATGCGCTCAGCGGCGCCATTCCAGCGCTGAACCCCGCCTTGGGCGTTGAGCGTGCAGATCATGTGGTCACGCGCGCTCTCGATCGTGAGGCGGAGTTGTTCTTCGCTTTCACGCAGACGCGCGTCGGTCGATCGCAACGTGTGAACGGTTTTCTCCAGCTCCGTGCGGGACGTGAGGAGATTGTCCGTCATTTGGTTGAACGCGCCCGCGAGTTCGCCGCATTCATCACGAGAAAATGTTTTCACGCGGCGGGTGAAGTCTCCCCGGCCGACCGCCTCCGCACTGTCCCGCAGCACGCGCAAGGGCTGGGTGACGCGGCGAATCAACAACCACACGCAACTCGCGCTGATCATGATGCCGATGGCGCTGACGCCCCCGAGCATGAACTGGGTGTTACGCAGCGCCTGCAGGCGCATTTCGTACGATGAGAGCAGTAGATAACGAAATCCGGGCCGGCCCGCGGCGACAACGTAGTCGCCCGACAGCGCGAGAAAATGTTCTCCCTTCACCTCCAGCGGCATGACGCGCTGGGTGCGGCCATTCGAGATGCCAGCCTCGGTTTCCAGAGGAACTTCTGGCGTATCAAGCGCGAGAGTACTGGCGGCAGCGCGATTTTCGGCAAAAACCACAATCTCGGTTCGCGTGAGGGATTTGAGTTCCGTCAGCGAGTGGTCTCCGAAGTGAAGTCCGATCGTGAGCACGCCGGCGACGGAGAGCCGATCACTCGAGGGCACCGGCACCGACACCACACTGTACATGCGGCCGCCGGCAAAAATCGTCCCGGTGCTGACATCGCCTTCAAAGGCGTCGCGGGCCAAACCCAGGGTTGCGCGATTGAACGAATCGTAGTCCATCCGCGCTTCCCGGCGCGCCCCGGCCAGCATGGTGCCCGGTTCCTGTGAGTAGGTAACGAATTCAATCTCGCCGCCGAACTCCTCGAGCGAATCGCGCAGAAAATCCGATATCGTTCGGGCATCGGCGGTGCTCGCAACGGCTTTGAATCGAGGCTCGTTGACGACGCCGCGAAAGCGCGTGGCCAGGCTGCGCGCGAGAATGTCGAGGGAGTTGCGAAAAACCGCGTCGGCGGTCGTCAACGTTTGCCGGGCTTCGGCGAGTGCTTGCTCGCTGATGTGTCGGTTGATGATCCACAGCGTGACCATCGGCAGGAGCACGAGGAACGTGAGGACAGGCGCGAGCACCTTCGCCTGGAAACTAAAGCGGAGCGGCGAGGTGCGGGACATGAAGGGGTTGGCGAGTTGGGCGCTATTGCTCCGCGGCGGCACCCAGACCGAGCACGAAGTCGACTTTCACTTCGCCGGTTTCCGGCACCACGACTTCCTTGATTTTGCTGGGCAGCCGCTCGTGCCAGGCGCGCAGCTTGTAGGTGCCGGCTGGAACGTTCGCGATGGTGTAGGCACCCGCATCGTTGGCGCGTGCGAACCACGGATTGGGCAGCACCAACACGATGCAGTTCATCTTGGTGTGGATGGAGCAAAAAACTTCGATGCGGCCAACCTTGGGGAAGACGACGCTCTTGGCGTTGTCGCCATGTTTGTAGAGGCCGAGATCGAAAGGGGTCGTTTCCGACATGCAGAAAACGTTGTGGAAAACGTCGTCGGCGTTGGGCCACTCCACCACGGTGCCGGCGACGATGGGCAGGACGTGAGGCACAAACGCGCCGTCGCGCTGAGTCACGGTGCCTTGGGGCGGCGGCTGGTTGGCGGGCAAGGGCGCTTCGATCTCCGCGATGTTGACCACGAAATCCTTCAGCGCCGAGTAATCGATCTTCTCGAGAAATTTGTATTTTCGACTGCCGTAGTTTCCGCCGCCGCCGGCCGCACCAGCCTGATTGGCGCTGCGGGCGTGCACGTGTCCCGTGATCGTGCCGGCGTAGCTTGACGAGGCGATCAGTCCCGCCGCGGCTAAAAGCAGAAGTCGGATTCGTGAAACGCGATTGAATGAGGAGAACATCAGAAGCCGACCGCGGTTTCGAAGGATAAGGCGTGATTGTCGCGCGCGGCTCCGGTCGTGAGTTGGGCGTCCTCGAGCGTATAATCGACTTTCATCACGAGCGAGGAATTGAAGCGATAGCCGCCGCCGATGCTGAAGCGCTGCAGTTCTTTCGTCTGCAAGGAGGTGAGAAAATATTTCACCAGGTTTCCGATGCCGGCGATGGGATAACCGAGATCTACGCGCAGCGTGCTAAAGCGGGCGGCAGCGTAGAATTCGCGGGTGATGGCCTGAACCACCTCCGTCTGAAAGTAGTCAAAATGACGGGTGTTGTCCGCGAGCCGATCGTTGTCCCGATAGCGTGCCTTGCCCGCGGCCACCCAGAGGTGTCCGGTCTTCCACTTGTAGGTGGCGTCGAGTTCCGCGAGGTCCGCCTGGTGGGTGGTGGAAAGGGCGGAGCCAATATTGCGAAAGACGATGTTGCCGAACCAGACCTCCGAGGTGGGCTCCAGCGCCGACGCGAGTTCTCCGGTGCGCATCGCGCTCGCACTCACATGAAGATTGGGCAGTAAATCGTATCCAACGCGCAATGTCATAGCTTTGTCCGCGTTGTAGTCATGCGTCATTTTTGTGCTGCCGTTCTGTACCGCGAAGGCGTAGCTGGCCTGGCCGAATTCGCCGTAGATTTCCAGTCCTTCGTCAGTACCCCAGACATCACTCAGCGAGTGGCTGATCAAGGGATTGGTGAGTGAATCGCGTAGCAGATATTCTTCACCAAAGGGAATATCGACGCGGCCGAAACGAACATTGACCAGGCGCTCCGGGCCGCCGAGGAGGCCGGAAATGTTTTCGAAATCGACGTAGAATTCACCGAGGTGAAACGCCTCGTCGAGCCCCTCTTGTTTGGAGAGTTGGAGCTCACCAAAGAAATACGTGTTCTTCGCAATGACCGCTTCGAGACGAAGGTTCGCGTCGTCGACGCGAAATTCCTGTTTCGGATACCGGCCGTCCGCGCTGGACGCGAAATACGCCAGGCCGACCTCGCCCGAGAGAATGAGTTTGCGATCAGAGCGGGAGGACGGATCAGCAGAGGAGTTGGCAGCGGCGGATTCCTGAACTCCAGCGATGCGATTCATTTGAGCACGGAGCTCATTGAGCTGCTGCTGCTGCGCATCCAACTGAGCGCGTAATTCGCGGTTCTGAGTTTGGAGTTCCTGAAGCGGAATGTCTGCGGCCATGGCGGTCACGCCCAGGGCGAACACCCCCGTCGAGCAGACGATGAGTCGGCCGGAGGCAGAAAGGAGAGAAGTGAAAGCGGTAGGCATGATTAAACCTGAAGGCAGTGTGTGGAGCCTAACCGTATTAACGGACCCTGCCGGGGCTTCTTGAGAGCGAATGGCATTCGGCACGACGGGTCGCGCCGTCGCGCGTAGGACGGAGCGATGCCGATCACAGAGCCAACAGAGAAACAGCCTTTGGCTTATCCCATTGATCACTATGCTGGAGCGAAAGTGTTACGGCTCTGGCCCGAGAAGCAGGCGAGGAACACGAAGGAGTCGAGCGACGCATCGCGCGCTCCGACAAGGCCGATGAGTAAATGACGGGCTTTTCGTCCGTGCGCACGCAAGCCTCCGGCTGACCCCTTAAAGGAGCCCGCGACGCGCAGCGAGTAGTCCGGGGCCGGAGCGGCGCGCGCGCGGCCCCTCTTGCACCGTTCGTCCGGCTCGGAGCACCGCGGTGTCTGGCGTTGGTCTGCATTGCGAACGTACTCGGGGTGCGAAAGTACGAGTGGCGCCATCGGAGTTTCGCCCAATCGCGTAATCCTTCGGCACCGAAGAGTTGCGGCACGGTCCGGATAGAGCTCCGGCCTATGTACCAATCCCCGAAGTCAGCGTTATTCTTATGAAACATGTGATCACAGTTGCGTCGCTCTCCCTGCTCTCAGCCACCCTGGCTTCCAGCTTATCGGCAGCGCCCGCTACACCCGATTCGGATATGGCCGGAGTCTTATCCCAGCTGCAAAAACTGGATCCCAAGCCCATCGAAACTTTAACGGCGAAGGAAGCGCGCAAGCAGCCCACGCCGGCGGACGCGGTAAAAGCGTATCTGAAAGCCAATGACATCAAAGCGTCACCGGAAAAAGTGGGGGACGTCGACAACCGCTCGATCGACGGGCCCGGCGGCAACATCAAGATCCGCGTCTACACGCCAAAGGGGGACGGGCCGTTTCCGGTGATCGTCTACTACCATGGCGGTGGGTTTGTCATCGCTGATCTCGATACCTACGACTCCACGCCGCGTGCGCTCTCCAACGCGACGAATGCGGTCGTGGTCTCTTCCCATTACCGCCAGGCACCCGAGCACAAGTTCCCGGCTTCGCACGAAGATGCTTTCGCAACGTATCGCTGGGTGTTAAGCCACGCCAGGGAGATCAAGGGCGATGCAAACCGGGTGGCCGTCGCCGGTGAAAGCGCCGGAGGCAACCTCGCTGCGGCCGTCTGTTTGATGGCGAAGGAGCAGCACGTTGCGTTGCCGGTGCACCAACTGCTGGTGTATCCGGTCACCGACAACGATATGGAAACGCCATCGTACAAGGAAAACGCGGACGCGAAGCCACTGAGCAAGGCCATGATGGCGTGGTTTTTCAAAAACGAAGCGGCTCCGTCCGATGCGAATGATCCGCGGCTCGCACTGCTGAAGAAAGCTGACGTGAAAGGGATGCCTCCAGCAACGGTGATTACGGCGCAGATCGATCCCCTCCGCTCAGAAGGAGAGGCGTTTGCCCAGAAGCTTAAAGCCGCGGGTGTTCCGGTGAACTACCGTAACTTCGACGGAGCGACGCATGAATTCTTCGGCATGAGCGCAGCGGTGGCGAAAGCGAAAGAAGCGGTGACGTTTGCCGCGACGGACTTGAACAAGGCCTTCAGTAAGGCACCGATGGTCAAAGCAGCGGAGTAGACGATTCCGCGAGGTCTGGAGCAGCCAGGCAGTCCATCTGGGCTGAATACAGATGGACTTTGCGCCTCCGGTTGAGCCGTACGCCCAAAACAGTAGCTCAAAGGTTACCGGGCCCGGCGCGATTAAGCCGATGGCAGCATGAAGAAAAACGATCCTCCGGATTTGGCGGCGATGTCGGAGGGGTCAGGGCGTTGATTGTTAAGTCCTGAACGGACTTTGTTCGCTGGGTCGCACCACAGAAAGCCTCCGCGAAACTTCTGCGGTCCTAAGTAGAACGTCGTTCGGAAGCGTCCGAAATCCACGTAAGATCAGGTCGAGATTGCGCTGCCGCTCGTCATGGGCTTCGGGTTTATCAAGGCGGCACCTCGCGCTGCGCGCCACGCCGGTTTTTTCTTACAGCAGCGATTGTTCTCCTCATCGTTGTAACCTCGCCCTCGGCTCGCGTGGATGAGCATCGCATGCACGGTGTCCTTTTCAGATTTCTCGCTCACCAGACCACGTCGGCAAATGCGTGTATCCGTATCACGGTGACTAAAATGACGATCCCTCTCCTTAATTAAGCGCCATTCCTGCCTGACCCCTTACGATACCCCGCGATTGCCGGCGTAACCTGTGACGGGCGTTCACTGACAACCGATCCACATATCCTTTGCATACCGAAAGCTCTGCGGCTTACTCCCCGGGTCATGCGCTCCCTGCTACCTTGCGCCCTGATTCTTGGTTCGCTGCCCGCTTCGCTCGCCGCTCGCGATGTTTACGGCAACGCGACCCCTTGGACCACCAACGACACCATCATCTGGGAGTTGCACCAGAAGCAAAACGCCTACGTCGCCCCATCATCGGGTCAGCCGAGCTGGCAGTCGCAAATTGCCGCGCGTCAGTCGCAAAAGCGGCTCGCGGCCGAAAGCGCTGCACGTGACGCGATCGAAAGCAGCGAGCGCGATGCCCGAATTGCCAAACGCGCCGCGGAATATCGGCCGCTCACCTGGGCCCAGCAGATGAAGCGTTACATTTCCCAGAACGGCGATCGAGCGGCGCCTGAGCAGGAAGAGCTCGCGTTTTATCTGGTACAGCAGGGCGACCTACCGGAAGCGCGACACCATCTGGGGATGGTCCTGTTCCGCAAAGGCCCCCGCGCCGGAGAAGCGGCGTGGCAATTGTACCAGTTGTACAAACCCGACGGTCCTGATCCCGACCCAGCGAAAGCCGCGTACAACCTCGAACAAGCGACCGCACTCGGTTACAGCGCAGGCCTGTGGCAAATCGCGGTTGCGCGCTACCAAGGAGATGCCGCCCGGGGCGTGCCGCCCGATCCCATCGGCTCCCTGCCGTTGTTTGAAACTATTTTTGCCGGGAAAGACCGCCGCGCCTCCGCCGACGCTGGCCGGCTACTGCTGGCGTATGATTTGCAAACTGCCGGCCGCGAAGAGCACGCCCTTACCGTGATGCGCCGCCTGCAAGCCACCGCCGGAGCCGATCGTATTTCTGACGGCACCTTGCTGGCCACTCTCTTGATCAAAAGTCCCGGCGGTTGGGAACAGCATCGCGATGAGATCATCGCCGCGCTCCGTTTGGCGCCGCAGGACGGCGAAGGCCAGGACATGCTCGCACGCATCTACCTGGGGCTGGATCCAGCGGCGCTCGGCCATGTGCAGCCCAACCAGGAAAACGCCAATGGCGCACTTCGCTCGCTCGCCCAGTTCAGTCAGGCCACTGCCGATAGCTTGCTCGCGGAGATCCTGCCACCGGGCCCGAAGCAACGTCTCCCTGCGGTGGAAACACTCCTCGGTACGCTCTTGAAAGTGCATCCCGAATCGACCCTGTACGCGCAACGCTATGCCGAAGTGTTGGCAGGCGAGTACGGAGGTCAGCCCAATCTTCCGGCCGCTCTGAAGATATACCAGCGGCTCGCCGACCAACCTAATGCGTCACCTGCGATTTTGACGGCGACGGCGAGACTTCTTTCCACCAATCTCCCGGGCCACGCCGCCGATCACGTGGCTGCGTTCGTCCTTTGGGAGCGCGCCGCGAAGCAATGGGATCGGTATGCCCAGTATCGATACGCTGAGGCCTTGTTCAAGGGGATCGGCTGCACCGCCGATCCAGCGGCTGCGGCGGAATACATCGAAGCGACCACGCGGGACGATCATCCGGCCCCCTCGGCCTACCCGCTCTACACCCTGGCGGCTCAACTCAGCCGCAAGAGCGCGTCGCTCGGCGGCGATAAGTTTCGTCTCGTGACAGGCCGGGCGCGAGTCCCCAACGATTTCGCTCCAGCGCAGCTGGAACTCGCTTTTCAGCTCTACGCTGCCTCTAAAACCGAGCGCGCCGACAACTACAATAAGTCCGATCCCCAAGAGGCGTTTTTCTTCGCGGATCGCGCCGCCCGGGCCGGTCTCGACGAAGCTCGGCTGCTTTTAGCCCGCTTCTACTGGGAAGGCTTCGGCACCGCCGTCGATCTTGATGCTGCGCAGGAGATCTTCACCGGCGGCGTTGCTGCAGGCGTGCCGATGGCCATGTCGGCGCTCGCAGAAATTCAGCTCGAGCAAGGCAATCGCTTCTATGATGTGCCCGCAGGCTTCGCACTGGCCACGCGGGCCGCTGCGGCCGGGGACCCGCGCGGACACTATTTGCTCGGCCGCTGTTACTTTCGCGGCCAAGGCACCGCCGTGGATATACCCCGCGCGATGGAATCGATGCAACGAAGCGCTGCGGCCGGCAGTCCGGATGCGCTCCTCTTTTTAGCGGATCAGCGCTTCGCTGGTGCGAAACCGGATCCAAATGCTTACGCAAAATCCCTCCAGGAGCTTCGGCAAGCGGCGGAGGCGGGGAGCTTGGACGCCGCCATTCGCCTTTTCAAAGCCATCGCGGCCGATCCATCGCGCCCGCCCGAACGTCTCAAGAAATTGAACGAGGCGCTGACGTCGCTTCCCTTCATTGAACCGGTGGACGAAGAGCTCGCTAAAGAATGGAACGCCGTCATCAGTGCAGCGGGACAGATTGCGCTGTTGACCGGCCAGCGACGCGATCCTGCTCTGTCTTATGAGACCGCGCTCTGGATGTTGGGCGAGCCCACGGCCTTTGCTCCCCCCACTGGGCTGACGTACTACAGCGCTGACCTGATATCGGAGGCCGCCCAGGAAGGGCACCACGGAGCCGAATATCGTGAAGCCTTGCAGGAAATCGCGGCCGGCCGAAAGGCGCTCGAGGATCCGGAAGAGGACGTCGTGCCGTACAAAGAAGGCTGGGAGTCGAAGCACAGCGCTGGCCGTCTCGCGGCGGGTTTGGATCATCTCCGTGCCGCCGCGGCCGGTGGAGAGCCCAACGCCATTGCCTATCTCAAGGAGAGGAGCATCGACCTCATCAGTGCGGTGAAAGGAGACGAGATCGATCAGGCCGCGATCGAAAAAATCGATCCAGCAGTGCGGGGCGGCCGACCCGAGGGCGAGTACGTGCTCGCCCGGCGAGCAATGCGGATCGCGCGCGAGTACCTTGGCAAACCTGCGGAAGACGTGTCATTGGTGGCATCGGGCAAAAAATACAGCGACGCGTGGTTCGAGGAGGCGTTGAAATATTTCCGCTCGTCGGCTGCAGCGGGAGTGCCGGAAGCGATCCAGTATTTGGAAGATCACCACATCCCGCTCTCGGCGTCAGAGCCGGCCGACGAAGGCTCCCGCACTTTGCTCGCCCGACTCAAAACAGATTAGCGCCTCGAAATGGACGACCCGCACGTGATGGGCGCAAGCAATCCGCAGTGGCGATCCAACATCTCCGCAGATGGTTGAAGCAAGGGGTCAAGCTGAGGAATCCCGGGGTGTGGGGCGGGCCAATAAGGGGTCAGGTTTGCGACCTGACCCCCCTTCCTCCTTCGCCTCAAAACACCTGCCGCCGCCTCTGATCGCCACGACACACAGGTCGCGTATGAACGAGCATCTTCTGCATCCTTCGAGCGTCTTGCTGGCATGACTCCCTGCACTCGTCGGAAATTTGTTGGTCGCGCCGCTTTGGTCATTGCCGGCACCGCGTGCGCTGTGCGGGCCGCAGCCCCAACGCCGTCAACGTCACCACGGAAATTGTTTGCTGGAATTGGCATTACGGCACCGATCCGTCGCGCGTCCGAATTAAAAGCCGCGGGTGCCGACTACATCGTGCCGACGGTTGCGGACTTCCTGATGCCGGATCGGCCGGAATCGGAATTCGACGAGCAGCGGACAATTGCGGCGCGTGGCGTGCTGCCCGTTCTCGGCTGCAATAGTTTTTTACGGCACCCACGTCTGCGATGCACCGGCCCCGACGCCGATCACACGACGGTCCTCGAGTTTTCAGAAACCGCCTTTCGTCGCCTCGCGAAAGCGGGCGGAAAATTCATCGGTTTTGGCAGTAACACCTCGCGCCAGATTCCTGATGACTGGTCCAAGGCGCGCGCCGACGAGCAGTTCGTCGCATTGCTTCGAGCGATGGGTCCGCTGGCGGCGAAACACGGCATTACCGTTTCGGTCGAACAGCAACGGCGCATCGAATGCAATTACCTGAATCGGATCGACGAAGTGGTCGCCGTCGTGGCGGCTGCGAATCATCCCAACATCCGTGCGCTCGCCGATCTTTATCACATGGCAGTCATGGGCGATACCCCCGACGACCTTGATCGCGCAATGCCGTGGGTCGGATTGGTCGAACTCGCGGAAAAAGAAAAGCGCACGCTGCCGGGGATTACGGGGGACGATTTCCGCCCGTGGTTTGCAGCGCTGGCCCGCGGCGGATACAAAGGTTATATCAGCATTGAAGGGGATGGTTCGCCAGAGCAGCTGACCACCGCCTTCGCTACCATCGCCCGTCAATCCGCCGAGGCGATCCAAGGCGTCCGGAAAGGGTCAGGTTTGAATGGTTAAGTTAGTCTCCGCCGGATCAATTCAGACGAAAGCAACCCGCTAGACGTTCGTTCGCGCCCTCGGCAAGGTCATTGCGCTTCAATTTATCGGTATAAACAGATTGCCGAAATGACGCTTTGAGGCGCGCTGGTTAGGGCCCGAACATTGCCCGGGCTGTATCCATTCTCGAATACAAACGGTGGGCTTTGGCCTGATCCGGCTCGATCAGCTGGGCATGGTCGTTGCGCGAATCAGCCGGAAGGCAAACTACATCGCTCGCTCGTGCGGTCCGGCCGGCTATGCGACCAGACCCTTAGCATGTCGAAGTTCCAGGGTCTGCTCAGACGCGGGAGTCGGTAACGGGAAAGCAATGCGAACGAAGGGCGAAACTTGGATCACAACTGTGGGGCGCCGGCTTTCATGGCGGTGCGGTGCGCCTCGATGGCGGCAAGGATTGTGCTCACTACTTCCGGGTGATCCGCGGCGATATTCGAGCGTTCGCCGGGATCGCGGCCCAAATCGAACAGCAATGGCGGATTGTGGCTTTCTGGGCGTGGCTGGGTGTAGCCGTCCTGCGTTGCGAGGTGGAGTTTGTAGCGCCCGAGACGACAGGCGAACAGATCGGCGTTGTGATAATAGAAAAACGGCCGCTCGGGCAGCGACGCGCCGTCGAACAGCAGCGGCCCCAAGTCAATGCCGTCGAGGATTCGGTCGGCGGGCGGAGTCGCGCCGGCGAGCCGTGCGGCCGTGGGTAACAGATCCATGGTGCTCGCAAAATCATTGGAAACCCCGGGAGCGATCCGTCCCGGCCACCACGCGATGCCGGGTTCCCGCATCCCGCCTTCCCAAGTGCTGCCCTTGCCGTCGCGGAGCGGTCCGGCGCTGCCGCCCTGGAGGCCTTGCGTGAGCCACGGGCCATTGTCGCTGGTGAAAACGACGAGCGTGTTTTCCGCCAGCCCGGCTTCCTTCAATGTGGCAATGACCTGTCCGACACTCCAGTCGAGTTCTTCGACCGTATCTCCGTAAATGCCGCGGGGGCTGCGGCCCTTGAAAGCGGGTGAGGCGAAAAGTGGGACGTGCGGAAACGTGTGGGCGAAGTAGAGGAAGAACGGCTGCCGGTCGTGGTCCTTGATGAACTCCACTGCCTTGGCGGTGTAGCGCTGCGTCAACGTCGTCTGCCGGGCCGGTTTCTCGATAACCTCACCATTGAGGATCAGCGGCACGTTCCAGCCGGTTTCGGGCGGTTCGGCGCTCTTCGCGGCTCCGGGGATCAAGTCGGGTCGCACGTCCATGTCGTTTGAATACGGCAGGCCGTAGCTCAGATCGAAGCCCTGGTCGTTCGGCCGGCTGCCGGGATGAATGCCGAGGTGCCATTTGCCGATGTGCGCCGTGGCGTAGCCGCGCGAGCGCAACAATTCTGCGATGGTGATCTCGTCCGGGGGCAGGCCGCCGGGCGAGTTGGGAAAGAGCACCCCGCGTTCGCCGTACATGCCGCTGCGAATCGCATACCGACCGGTCAACAGCGCGGCGCGGCTGGGGGTGCAAACCGGCGCGGCGACATAGAAATTCGTGAGGCGCAGGCCTTCGGCGGCCAGCCGGTCGAGGTGGGGAGTGCGGATACTCGGGCTACCGTAACAGGCGAGATCGCCGTAGCCCAGATCATCGGCAACGATGATCACGATGTTCGGGGCGCGGGTCGCTTCCGCGGCTCGCAGTGGGCCGAAGGCAAGGAGGCCGCAGACGGACAGAAGCGAGAAAACGAATTTCTTCATGAGGAGTGAGCTGGTTGTTCCTGGCAACTGGGCGCGACCTGCCAGGTGATTCAGCAGTAGCAAGTGGGGCGGAGAGCTTTTTACGCTTCCTGGAAGTCGGCAAGCGGAAGCACGTTTAATTCAACGGCATCACCGACTGGGATTTTGAACCGCGGCCTGCACTCAGGGATGATCGCGTGATTCCACCACGAAAGTGCGAGCCCATGGGGTCCCTCGCGATCCGTAATCAATCCCAATTCATCAAGCTTTTTCAAAGGTTTCCCGTTCAGATTTCTTGCCTGATCGCGATGGCAACGCCAATGGTGGGCGGCGAATCTGCTCCGGCATTGGACCCGCTTCTGCGATCGTCTCCGCGCTGGAAATCCGTCGGTGACCGAAATTGTTTTGGATGCCTTTAATCAAATCGACCATCGTCAATGGCCGTTGGCCGATTTCGATCTTCGACTGGCCGTACCCTTTCTTTCCATGACCAAGCATTACAGCGTCACTTATCTCCCGGATATTCCCGCGGTCCCGTGTCCGTGCGGTCACTCGCGCCGCGCCTTCGCCACGGCCGACAACCCGGTGGCGACGATTCATCTTGTGGACATCTCGATCGACGCGCGGACCCACTACCATAAGAAGCTGACGGAGATTTATCTCATCCTTGAGACGGACGGCGAGGCCTTCATGGAGCTCGATGGCGAGCTGATTACGGTGAAGCCGATGACGACCATCCTCATCAAGCCGGGTTGTCGCCACCGGGCAATCGGCAGGATGAAAATCATCAACGTGCCGGTGCCGGCGTTCGATCCGCACGACGAGTGGTTCGACTAATTTCCATGGGTCCATGCCGCGACGTTTGTCGCTGGATTAGCAATTGCCGGCTCGTGGGCGCGAGGCCCCATGGCGGTGACAATGAGTAACCTGAGGTGCTTCATCGATCCATCATGAATTAATCCGAAGGACGGGTGCGTTCTGCGGACTGGATACCGGCGAGCTGAGTTTGAAGCTCTTTGACTTTCCCGGGATTTTGTTGGGCGAGATTGTCCCGTTCGCCTGGACCGGACTCCAGATTGTAGAGCTGGGGTTCGGGATCATTGCCCAGTTCGGTATGGGTATTCGGGTTGAAAGCCGGTCTCGAATCGGGCTCGATATATTTCCAGGACCCCGCGCGCAGCGCGAGACCGTATCCGTGCTCAATTACGTACGCTGACCCCCTCGGATCGCGCCGCCCCGCTTACGTGGTGGCGGGAATCGGCGCCGCGACGGGTGGCGTGCCGTTCTTGAAAAGGGTGCGGAGCTCCTTCCGCAGGTCGGGTGAGTCCTCAAGGCCGTGAACATCCACGGCGTGCCGCACAGCGGCCTCCAGCAATTCGTCATCGGTATCGGCGGACAGCGCCAGCGTGCACTTGATGTCGCCAGGGTATTCCCGGCAGTCGATGTACTTACGATTCATTGTCTTTTCCTCATTTCAGGGTGAATAAGTCCGGGTGCGTTCACTCGGTGGGGAACCCCAAAGTACCACACGTTCGCCGCGGAAACAATGCTCCCATCGGAGAATTCTGTCCGCCCATTGCGGTCATTATGTTGAAGTGTGGCGGATCCGTCGCCGGCTCTTATTTCACCCGCCCGCTCCCCCGACAATGCGTGCAGGTGCGTGACGATCCCTCCGACCAAACCTGCCGCGAGGAACTCCCCGTCACCGAACGCGTGCTGTTGCCCGTGCTGGTGTCGACCGTGACCTGATAATTGCTGAACTGCTCAGTCTGCCATTTGCCGCCTGTACTCCAAGTGCCGGTCCCCTCGCACCAGGGACAAGGATGACCTTCCTCCACTGGGCGATCCGACGCGAAACTCAGCGTCGGAATGTCCAGGTCCATGGATCGAGCCCGTTGATAGTCGGACTTCGCGGCGGCTTCATTGCCCAGTCGCAGGTAGCAGGTCGCGCGATCGAAGAGGATGAACGCGTTCTTCGAGCTTACCGCCAGGGCTTCATCCAGCAGTTTGATCGCACCAGGCCAGTCGGCCTGCTTGATGCGTTTCTTCGCCTGCAGCCAGAGCAGTTGGACGATGTTCTCCCGGACCACTTCGTCGTTGGGGCGTAGCTTGGCGATCCGACGATATCCTTCGAGTGCTTCCACCTGACGCCCGGCGCGCGAGTCGCTGTTGGCTTTGCGGATGAGGGCATTGGCGTCGTTGGGGTTGGACGCGAGGATTTGGAGAGAAACGCGGAGAATGCCTTCCTTGTCGTCGAGCTTCTCGTAGATGCGTAGCCGCGTCTCGTTGGCATCTGGGCTGCCAGGTCTGAGTCGAGAAAACTCGTCCAGATCGGCCATCGCGCCCTTCAAGTCGTCCATCTTCATCTTGCAACTCCCGCGATGCAGCAGCGCCTCGGCGTTCGACGGATCCAGCTTCAGCGCCTTGTCGTAGCAGGAAATACCGTTCGCGAAATACTGATTATCTTCGCTCAGCAAACCCTGCTCCCGCAATTGCGGCCAGGTTGTGGCCGGCTGCTGTAAAATGCGTTCCATCCGCACCCGTTCGAGAGAAATGCTCCTTCGCGCCGCGTCCGCTCGATCTTCGTGCTCGTTCACGAGCGCGGCCAGCTGAGGCGTGAGCTCCAACGCGCGGCGAGTGTCGGCCAGGGCGGCACCATACTGCTGGCGGATTACCGCTAGGTCGCAGCGCGCCAGGAGAACCCGCGTCAAAAATTCAGGAGGGCCTCCGATTTGCAGGCAGGCGCCATAGTCTTCAAACGCGGCGTCATTCTCGCGCCGCCGGGCCCGCAGCAATCCCCGGGCAAAGAGATTTTCCACGTCGTACGGATCCAGTTGATACACGTGGGTGCGCTCCTCGATTAGGGCGACGAGGGCGGCATCGGTTTCGGGCGAATTTGCCGGCAGCTGGAGGGCAGCTCGCTCATTCACGTCGACGCTTGCCTTGGCGGCGGAGAGACTGGTGGGATCGATCTTTAAAGCCCGCGCCAGATCGGCTCGCGCGCCCGCGAGATCCGCCGGCTGAAGCGCGGCGCGGGCCCGGGCGCGCACGTGCAGAAGGTCAATGTCGTCAGGACGTTTCTCGAGCAGCAAGGTGCTCGCTTTCACGGCGTCCGTCCAACGCTCAAGGCCGAGCAGGGCGTGGCTGCGCGCGGAATTAACGAGATCGTTGGCTGCGCCGGCACTCGTGACGCGATCGCACCACTCAAGACAGCGGCTCCATTCCTGAGCCATCCGACACGCTTCGAAGAACCACGTCGATTGTTCGGGTGTTGCCGGCTCGAGCTGCGCGAGCGCGCGATACCACTCCTGCGCCTTTTCGCGTTTGTGGTGTTGGTTCGCAAATCGGGCGCCGAGGATCAGGGCCTCCGCGTGTTTCGGGTTTGCTCGGCGGGCATCATCAAGGGCGATCTCGGCAGGTTTTTCCAATCCCGGGGTCCGCAAAAAGATCAATGCCCTCAGATAATTGACGATGTAATTTGGTTCACCATTCGAGGACTGAAAATCCCATGATATGGTCTCGCCGATTTTGCCTGCGAGATACTCGCACAACCCCGCCCGAATATAGAGTGCGACCACATCGGTGGGTGCCTGAGCGAGATAGATCTTCAGGGCATCCAACGCCTGGCTGTCCCGACCCTGTTCGATCAGGGTGAGGACGCCGGCCAGCTCGCCCTGCAGCGCATCCTGCCAGCGATCTTCCGGAAACGCGGCAGTGTACTCTGCGGCGACCATGTCGAAAGTCGTCGCGAGTTCGTGCAGCTGGGTGTATTCAGAAACCAGGAGTCGACGGAGCGCCGTCAGCTTGCTTTCGCCCGGTTCGGGCACGGCGCAAATCGGGAACAGCGCCAGCAGGGTCAGCGGCGCCTCGGTCGTCTCCAGGAAAGGCATGGCGAGTTCCTCGGCCGCCAATCCTCGTTTCGCCCGATCAGCCAGCGCATCGATGTCG
This sequence comes from Opitutus sp., assembly GCA_039928945.1. Classification (GTDB taxonomy): domain Bacteria; phylum Verrucomicrobiota; class Verrucomicrobiia; order Opitutales; family Opitutaceae; genus Opitutus. Next base: position 25,445 of record JBDSSD010000007.1, read on the forward strand.
TGATTGAGTCGGTCGTCGGAGTCATCCTTCTCGGCGATCGGTTGCAGGTCCTTCCGCGCGGCGTCAAGATTCCCCATCTGGAAAAAAAGCGCCCCACGTAACCACAAAGCCACGACATCATCGGGCTGCTGCATCAACGCCGCCTGCACGTCCGCGAGCGCGGCGCCGGGTTGGTGCAACAGCACGCGCAAAGCGGCGCGTTGGAGTTTTCGGCGCGGAACTTCGGGCTCCGCGGCGACCAGGACCGTCAGCTCTTTTTCGGCGGCCGCGTAATTGCCGACGGCCGCGGCGGCGGTCGCGCGCAGCAGCCGCGCGGCGTGGGCGTCGTTGTTGCGAGCCAGAATCGCTGAAGCCAACGGCGCTGCCCGGGATATTTCGCCGGCAATCATCGCCGCTTCGATGGAGAACTTCCGCGGTCCGTCGGCAGCCTCGCACGCCGCGAGAAGGCGCTTGGTCGATTCATCGCCGCACCAGACCGCGCCGTGCTGCCAGGAATAACGGACGTAACGGTGGAGCATTTCCGCATCGTTGGGACGCGCCGCAAGCACGTCCTGGAAACGCGAATAGACCTGTACGGTGTCGGACTCTGTGGTGGCGGAAGCACGCGCACCGGCGGCGCAGTTAAACCAGTAAGCCTCGTTGGGATTGATCGCGTCAGCACGCGCCTTGTCCTGCCGGCTGGTGGAATAGAGAATCGCGCTCAGGCCGCTAAGCGTTCCTATGAGATGAACCCGGGCCTTGAGATACCGGGGCTCCGCGGCGCGCGCGGCACGAAAATTATCAGCCGCCTCGAAATACTTTCCCGCTTCAAATTCCTTCCAACCCGCCGCGAACAACGCCTCGGTCGCGGGAGACTCGGGCAGACTGTCGACCGTCGGCTCAAGCGCGAGGCTGAGATAAGGCCAAAAACAGGCCACGCCACACGCGACACGCGTGAAAAGAGCACACCGGGTTGACATACTGGAGGCTCCGAAGCTGCGCGTCCGTCGCTCTGACATCGAGCCATTTTCAGGAGCCGATCCGAAGGGGTCAGGACGAGGGTCAGGTTTGAAACCTGACCCCTTAAAGGAGCCCCGGAGCGCGCGCAAGCGCGCTGACCTACGGGCGAAGCCGCGGCCTTCTTCAGCTGCTCACACCGCAATTTTTTCATTGGGCCATCCTACCTTTCGAATGCGGCGCTGTAGGCGACGACATTTCGGCCAATGATTTTGAGCCGGATGTTTTTGCCTTTGAGCGCGTCGAGGTTCGTTTGAGTTTTCCAGACGATTTCGCGCCGCAAATCGTCGCCCGTGACGGCCACGCAGTCGGACGCGGTGTAGCCTGCGTACTCGCCACCGTAACCGGGGCGCTTGATCGCGACGGTGACTTCACCCGGGCAGACGAAGTTTACGAACAGACGTCCGCCAGGACAGACGAACGGGAGCGTGGCGAACGCGCCGTCGTGTTCGGTTTGCTGGCCAATGAGGCGGTTTTTCGGAAACGTGGCGTAGGCGAGCGCGGGTTTTTGGGCGGGATTGCCTCCGGTATCAGCCGCGTCGTGACGGTCAGCGGATGCGTAGTAATAGTAGCGGTAGTCGTCGCCCACGAGAATGGGCGCGGCGAGGCCGACGTAGGCGCCGCCACTGTCGTAGGCGCCGGGTGGGCCGGGCTGGAGCAGCCGTGGGCGCGCAGGCATGCGCTGCCAATGGTGGTTGTCGCCGCTCTCGATGAGTTCGACCCACGTCGTCTGCGTGGTGACATCGTAGACATTCAGAAAACCGAGGGTGCGGCCGCAGAGAACAAAGGCGGACTGGTTATAAAAATTCGTGCCGGCGTGGTCACCGTGGTCAGGCGTGATGATCCATTGCGGCTCGCTCCAGTGCTTGAAATCGTCGCTGTGCGCGAGCATCCGGCTGCGGTTGTTGCCGAGGCGGTCTTTGAGAAAGGCGTAGTAGCGTCCGGTGCGTTGATCCTGCCACAGGCACGAGGCGTCCTGGGCCGGGAGGACGGTGCCGGTGAAGGTCCAGTGCAGGCCGTCGGGCGAGACGAAGAGGCAGCAGCCATTGAGGTCGTGGTCCTTGGTATCCAGATGGAACATCATCAGCTTGTAACGGCGCTGCGGATCGGGATCGCGCACGTCCTCGATCACGGAGGGCGCGTCGTTATAATAGGAAGCCCAGGTGAGGATGATGTTGTTGCCGGGGAATTCGCTTTGAAAAAACTGGTTCACCGCTGGGCGTCGCCAGACGAGGCCATCGTCGGATTCGGCGTAGCAGACCACGCAGTGATTTTTCCCCTGCATGGAATTGTCCACGAGCACGGCACCCTCCTGCGCGCCGGGAAATTCGGTGGCGTAGAAGAAGCGGAATTTGCCGTCGAGCTGTGAATGGATGACGCTGCCCCAATTCACGCCGCCCGTTTCCCACGGCATCTCAGCGCGGAGCACGGGATTCTGGGTGGGCTTTTGCAGCGGCTCAAAGCGGTCGGAGCAGTTTTTCTTTTCGGTGATGTTACCCGGGCTGAAGAGGATTTCGCGGAGCAAGCCGGAGGGTGGAACCAGCGGGGCAGCGGGCGCGGGGAACGGGCCGGGTGACGCGGCGGTGAGCTTCGCGCCCGCCAGGGGTAGGGCGGCGGCGAGCAGCGAGGTGTTTTGAATGAAGGCGCGGCGGGTGAGGGGCATGGGGCGGAAGGGAAAGCGTGGCGGCACCGAGTACGTCGGAGAAATTAACCGTGGCCAACACGGATTAACTATTCGCGCAGAGCGAGCGTTGTAGGGGCGTCCCTTGCGGACGCCCGAGGTCTGAAGTTTTGGAGTGCGGTGGCTCGACACCGCTTTCTGCGAGATGCGGCTCGACGCATCGCTCCGTCGCTCGAGAAACAAACTCCTGAATTTGAATTTGGAAATCAGGAATGGCTGGAACGGAATTTAGCCGAACGCGGCGGGTCGAGCCCGCCGCGGCAGAAAGCGGGGTCAAGCCGGATCCAGCCCCCCTTTCGGCCCAAGCGTGAAAGGACGAGGACTACTGAACCACGGCATGCTCTTGAGGGCCGGATAACCCGGCAGAAATCCTCTACCGACTGGATGGGCCTACCAAAGCCTCCTTTATATTGTCGTGGCGTGTAAGAAGAGACCCTCGCGAAGCTACTAACTCATCAGTACCATGATTTCGAGAACACGAGCGGACCCAATAAGTTCACCCCAGGGCGGCTCCTTTCCCATGCCGCGACAGGAGGGAGTCGAGCTGGTGTCGGACACCTTCATGCTCCAGCCTTCCACCGGATCGGATCGAGGAAAGTAACGCGATGCACGACAACGAGCGGGATGTCATTTTCGGCGCCTGGTTGGCGGACCACCAGGGTATCCTCTTCAAAGTGGTCCACGCGTATGCCTTCGAGCATGCCGATCGGCAGGATCTCTTTCAGGAGATCACCCTTCAGGTGTGGCGTTCCGTCGATGCTTTCCGCGGTGAGTCGTCCGTGTCCACGTGGATGTATCGCGTCGCCCTGAACACCGCGATCGCGTGGACCCGCAAGGAGGGCCGGCATCAGCGGGGCAAGGATCAACTCGACGCGGCGGAAGGCCTGCTGACGACGGCGGCGGCCGAGAAGCGCGACCCGCGGGTGGAGTGGCTGTATCACCAGATCGCTCAGCTCAAGGACGTCGATCGCTCCGTGGCCCTGCTGCTCCTCGATGGTTTCAGCTACAAGGAAATCGCCGGCATCGTCGGCCTCACCGAGAGCAACGTCGGCGTGAAGATAAACCGGATCAAGTCGGCGCTCGCCGGCAAAGGTATGGGGGAACCAGAATCATGAATCTCGACGAATTAATGGCGGTCTGGAAGTCGCAGGACGCAGCCCCGCTGCATGACGTGAACAAGACCCTGCTCCATCTGGCGCTGCGGCAGGATGAGGCCAAGATGCAGAAGTGGCGGCGCATCGAGCGATGGCTCATCTACGCCATGAGCGCGGGCTTCGTCGCCGGCATGGCGCTTTTCCTCGCCAACATGGTCTTCCTGATGATCGACCGCCCCAATAGGAATGGGCTGACCGGTTGGGATCTCGCCCTGCCGATTGTCGGCGCGGTCGCCGCCTTGATTTGTGGGCGTACGATGTATGTGCGCCACCGGGCGCAGGCGCTGCGCGAGCAAAGCTTTGGCGAGTCGCTGCGCGATCAACTCAACCGGCGGATCGCGCGACTCGACTACCAGGCGACGACACTTCACCGGACGCTCATTTTGGTCATTGTGCTGATGGGGGGGATCTGTCCGATAGCCCTCCACCTCGCCCTCTCGCGGATCAACGAGAAGCCCATCAGTGACGATGGGTACATGCTCGTTTCGCTGATCTTAATGCCCGTCTTCGGGGTGGCGCTTGGCGTCTGGTTACTCCGCCACTCGGTGCAAAAGGACATCCTGCCGCACAAGCGCCGGCTTGAGGCCGTGCTGAAAGAACTCAATGACCAATAACTGGTCGTCGGCATCCGATCGGCCCCCGGCGGCGACTGACGGCGGAAAAAGTCGTGGGTCGGTCAGCTCGAAGGAGTCATCGCTTGAACGTGATATTATTGCCCATGCTCGGACCGAAACGATCGGTTGTAGCTCGACGCGGGGAGTCGCATGGGGTCACGCCGATACGTGTTGATTTGCATTCATCGCCCCAGAGGCAGGGTTGGCCATGCACACGGTTCGGAGCGCGCGTGAACGCGCTTCGATATTTCGGGTGTTAACGGGAAAGGCGAAGGCGTCCCGTCGTAACTCTCGAGCAAAGGCGTTTTGTTCGTGTTGCGCATCGTTGGCGCACTTCAGGAAGATTTTGCGCATGGGGTGGTGCGGCATCCAATCCGCTCGCACGTCGCGGGCACGATGAACCAATGGCCGCAACTTCCATCCACATGAAAACCACGTCTGTCTCGATCCTCCTGAATGCTATTCGCCGCTTACGAGCGGGCCTCGTCCTGCTTGCGTTTGCCGCCTTGGGAACCGCTCAAAACGCGCACGCTGCAAACGCCAGTCACGTCAATACCCAGACCGCCGAACTCGAAGCCTTGCTGACCGCGGTGCACGACGTCACGTCGTACAATGGCAACCCGCAGACCGCCATCGACCACCTCGCAACTTGGTACGAACTATGGGCCGAGGATGCGACGCTCGTGGTTAACGGCGGAGCGCCCAAAGTCGGGCGGGATGCGATCATCGCGTTCTTCGCGGCAAATCCCCTCTTCAAGGTGAACTATGTTGGCCTCACGCCCAGCTTCCGTACGAAAATATCGGTCCACGGCGACACCGCGGAAGTTTACCTCGAGTGCATTTTCCTGACCGAGGCGCTGACCGTCGGCCCGCAACGCGCGCTCTCGGGGACGGCCAAGAAAGTGGATGGAAAATGGCTGTTCTGGAGAATGGCCAACAATCCCGCCCAGCCGTTGTTCCCATAACATAAGCGAACCTTCGCTGAATTTGAGAAAGCCCGGATCGCAGTCGCGGACCGGGCTTTTCTTCATCGCGATGGAGCGAGATGGCGCCATCCCGCGTTGGATGCTGACACATTCGCATCGGACATCCGGATATTCACAAGCGCGGGCGTCTTTGCAGCGGCGGCTCGACAGTCTGAATGGAGCCGGACATAGCGAGCAGGCACGGCCGAGAATTTGTGCTGGTTGTGCGATCCGAAGTCATGCGAACTAAATTTCATCCAGGATGAGCGACATCACGCCCATGCTGGAGTTGATGAACTCGGGCGACGAACGCGCCGCCGAGCGTCTGATCGCAATCGTCTATGATGAGCTGCGCGCGCTGGCTGCTGCGAAGATGGCGCACGAACGGCAGGGGCATACGTTGCAACCCACCGCGCTCGTGCATGAGGCCTGGTTGCGACTCGGCGGCGAGGCTCAGCCGGCCTGGCAGAACCGACGGCACTTTTTCGCCGCCGCCGCCGAAGCCATGCGCCGTGTGCTGATCACCAATGCGCGGCGCCGAAATGCCGCCCGACGCGGCGCCGCGGCGCCACATGTCGGGCTCGATGGACCCGGGTTGGAAGTCGCCGCGCCGATCCCGGACGATGACCTGATCCGCGTGCACGAAGCCCTCGATCGGCTGGCGGTCGAGGATCCGGCGAAAGCAGAGCTGGTTAAGCTGCGTTACTTCGTCGGGCTGTCGATCAAGGATGCGGCCGAAGTGCTCGGGATCGGCAAACGGTCCGCCGACCGCGAATGGGCCTACGCCCGGGCGTGGCTCGGAAACGAACTGCGCCAGCTGCGCGAATAACGCGCGCAATTTCCGCATCTTTGTGGCGCGTTTCGTTGCGTTTTCGCGCATCTAACCGCGGCCACTGCCTTCATCCGCATGAAACCTGAGGAAACTATTTTCGCCGACGCGCTGGCTTTGGAGCCGCCCCAGCGCGTGGCGTTTTTGACGCGCGCATGCGGCGCCGACGCGTCGCTGCGGCAGCGCGTGGAAGACCTGTTGAGTGGATACGAGGAGGGAGGCGACTTGCTGGAGCGTCTGCCCGTGCCGGAAATCGACCTCGCTCGCGACGACGACGACGCCGAAAAAGAGTATGCCGCCGGTGCGCGGATCGGTCGCTACCGACTCCTTGAACGCATCGGCGAGGGTGGCCACGGCAGCGTATTCGTGGCCGAGCAGGAGACGCCGGTGCGGCGTCGCGTCGCGCTCAAGGTCATCAAGCTCGGCATGGACACACGCGAAGTCATCGCGCGGTTCGAGGCCGAACGCCAGGCCCTCGCGCTGATGGATCATCCCAACATCGCGCGCGTGCTCGACGCCGGCGCGACCGAACGCGGCCGCCCTTATTTCGTGATGGAGCTGGTGCGCGGAGTCCCCATCACGCGACATTGTGACGAGCACAAGCTCGATGCTTCGGAGCGGTTGAAGCTCTTCACCGTGGTCTGCTCGGCGGTGCAGCACGCGCATCAGAAGGGGATCATTCATCGCGACCTGAAGCCATCGAACATCCTCGTCACGTTGCACGACGGGGTGCCGGTGCCGAAGATCATCGATTTCGGGATCGCCAAGGCCATGCATGGTCGCCTCACCGATCGCACGATCTACACCCGCTTCGAGCAGTTCGTCGGCACGCCGACCTACATGAGTCCGGAGCAACTCGAAATGAGCGGCCTCGATATCGATACGCGCAGCGATATCTACAGTCTGGGCGTGGTGCTCTACGAATTGCTGACCGGATATCCGCCGTTCGAGTCGAAAGAGCTTCTGCGGTCGGGGCTCGAGGAGATGCGGCGCACCATTCGCGAAATAGAACCGCGGCGGCCTTCGACGCGCGTGAGTACTCTCGATGCCACCGCCGGCGCCACCGTCGCACGACAGCGCGCGACCGATCCGGCGAAGCTGCGCTCGTGGCTCCGCGGAGACATCGACTGGATCGTAATGCGTTGTCTCGAGAAAGATCGGAGGCGTCGCTATGAAACCGCGAACGCCCTCGCGATGGACCTGCAGCACTATCTCCGGGACGAGCCCGTGACGGCGCGTCCGCCGAGCACGATCTATACGCTGCGCAAGTTCGTCCGACGGCATCGAGTGGGCGTGACCGCGGCCTCGGCCGTTGTGAGCGTGATAGTGATTGGCTTGATCGCGACGACCGCGCTCACGCTGCGCGCACTTCGCGCCGAGCGTTCGCAGAACGAACTTCGAGCCGCGGCCGAGCTCGCCGCCAAGAACGAAGCCGCCGCGCGCCGCATCGCGGAGGAGCAGCAGCAGCACAGCGCAAAAGTTCGTTGGGCGCGTGAGACCGCGCTACCGGAAATTAATCGTTTGATTCAAATGGACGACATCCCCGCGGCCTTCGCGCTCGCACGACAGGCGGAGGGATCCATCCCGGAGGATCCCGCGCTCTTGGACCTCTGGCTGAACATCGCCACAGACGCTTCCATCCAAACGACTCCGGACGGAGCCAGAGTTTACGCCAAGCCCTACCAACACCCTTCTGCGGATTGGGAATATATCGGAACCACTCCCATCGCAAAGGTCCGCCTCGCCCGCGCGCCGTATCGTTACCAGATCAGAAAAGAAGGATTCGAGACGCTGAA
>JBDSSD010000008.1:0-19706 GCA_039928945.1 Opitutus sp.
CGAACACGACCTTCACCGCCGGATTGCCCTGCACAAACTTTGCCCAGCCATCGGCCGTCATCTCCGCTTTGCAATTTGAACACCACGGCGCCCAAAGGTGAACGACGGTCACCTGCGGTCCGGCGACCGCCGCCGTGAGTTCCTTCTCGAAGGCGGTACTTGCTTCGTCCGCCTTCGTCACGCGGGTGGCGAAGACGAAAGCGAAGGTCAGCGAGGCGATCAAAAAAGCTTTCATGATTTGGTCCCGCCGCGGGACGAGATGAGCAGCCAAATCGCGATCACCAGCAAAGCAAACGGCCAGTAGGGTTGGATTCTCCAGCCATACTCCTGCCATCCGCTGCCCATCAAACGCACCACCGCCGCCAGCGCGATGAACGAGGCCGGCCACAGCGGCCAGACGACCCTCGAACGAAAACAAAGCAGCGACAAGAGCGTGATCAGCAGAAAGCCCAGCGCGAGACATCCGAGGTACAGCGCCTGTCCTGCTCCCGTTCCTGCTCCGAGCCCATAAAACCGCTGCAGCCAGAACCCGAGCCCGATCCCCGACAGGATTCCGCCGGGAATCAGAAAACCAGAGACGCGCCCGACAACTGCCCACACAATGAATCCAATACCGAGCAGCGGCAGGATCAGGTTCTCGGAGCGAAGCGGCACGTAACGATTCAAGATCGCGACCAGTGCTACGACGAGGAGCACGACACCCCAGAAACGGCGGCCTCCCCCTTTCTTTCCGGTGCGCGAAGAAGACTCACTCATTCTTCGAACGTGAGGAACGGGTGCGTAGAATGCGACTTGTTAAACAGGAAACGCTAAGTGCAAGGTCTGGCAGATTGAGTAGCTCGCGTTGTCTCTCATCAGCTTCGGAGAACACGGATTTCACCGATCTTCACGGATAGATCCAAATGGATCCATCAGCGCAGAGGAGACGTCAGGATGGTAAGCTTCGCGCGGCCTAGAGCCAAGACTAGAGCTCTGGAGTGCGGTGGCTTGACACCGCTTTCGACAACGCGGCTCGACGCGTTGCCCCGACGTCGCGTTTCTCACCGCATTGCACCACCCTCAATCGCAACGCGTCGAGCCACGTTGCTTCAAAAGCGGTGTCGAGCCACCGCACTCCAGAACGATCGGGCGCAGGATGCATCCGTGTGGATCCGTGTAATCGGTGGTGGGTTTGAGCAGATCGATTCCCGATCGAGCAAAAGCATCTTTGGTCAGGAACCAGCTGTTGAATCCAATCTCCTCAGAACTCCGTGCCCGCTTTCCGTATTTCCACCGTCACCAGCGCTTACATTTTAACAAACTTTCTCCGTTGCGCACGCCGCGCGCGACGTTGTGCTCGGCCGTTTTCATCGCATGTCTGCCGTTGCCTCCCCGGTTCAACCCAATCCCGAACACGTCCTTCTCCTCGCGGCCGAGTTGAAGATAAAAGTCTTTCAGGTCGCTGCGACCGCCCAGCTCTTCGCCGAGGGCGCAACTGTTCCGTTCATCGCCCGCTACCGCAAGGAGGTCACGGGAGAGCTCGATGAAGTGCAGGTGCTCGCGATTCGTGACCGCCTCGAGCAGCTCCGCGCCATGGACGAGCGTCGCGCCGCCATCCTCGCCTCCCTCAAGGACCGCAATCTCCTCACGCCCGCACTGGAGAAATCCATCAACGCCGCCGATAACCTGACAACGCTCGAGGATATCTACCTCCCTTTTCGTCCAAAAAAGCGCACGCGCGCCACGATCGCCAAGGAGAAGGGCCTCGAGCCGCTCGCGGATCTCGTGTTCGCCCAGGATCCCGCGACCATCCCGTCGGCGGCCGCCCAACCGTATGTAGGCCGCGAGTACGTCGCGGACGACGGCAAAAACGTCACGGCCAAAATCGAATCGATCGAGGAAGCCCTCGCCGGCGCGCGCGACATCATTGCGGAACGAGTGAGCGACGACAAAACCGCCCGGGCTCGATTGCGCGCGCGTTATCAGAGCGATGCGATCGTTTCATCGAAAGTTCTGATCGGAAAAGACACCTCGGTCGAAGCCTCCAAGTTCAAGGACTACTTCGAATGGAGCGAGCCCCTCGCCAAAACACCGTCACATCGGATCCTCGCCATGCGGCGCGGCGAAAAAGAATCATTCCTGATGATGCGAGTGACGCTGCCGGATGAAACGACCGCGCCCGCCGAGGTCGAGCCGTTGTTCGTCAAATCCGCCGGACCTCGAGCCCTCCCGCTTTCTCCCGCCGCGAACGCCACCAAAGCCACAAGCGCAACCACGGGTACTCCTGCTCCGGTGACCGGTGCCGATCACGTTCGACTCGCCGTGCAGGATGCGTGCAAGCGTCTGCTGTGCCCAGCCATGGAAACCGAGATGCGCCTCGAATCCAAAAAGCGCGCGGACGAGGCTGGGATCAAGGTGTTCGCGGACAATCTGCGCGAACTGCTGCTTGCTCCCCCGCTCGGACAAAAAGCCGTGATGGCCATCGACCCGGGCTTCCGCACCGGCTGCAAGGTGGTGCTCCTCGATCGGCAGGGTAAGCTCCTGCACAACGACGTGGTGTATCCAGATCGTCATGAGGACGAGACCAGGTCAAAACTCGCCGGGTTCGTGCAGTTCTTCAACGTCGAGGCGATCGCGATTGGCAATGGCACCGCCGGGCGGGAAACCGAAGCGTTTGTCCGCAAGATCGCGCTCCCTCCTGCCATTCAAATCGTAATGGTGAATGAATCCGGTGCTTCGATTTACTCTGCGAGTGAAGTCGCCCGGGAGGAATTTCCCGATCACGATCTCACCGTCCGCGGAGCCGTCTCCATTGGCCGGCGGTTGATGGATCCGCTAGCTGAGCTCGTGAAGCTGGATCCGAAGAGCATCGGTGTCGGGCAATATCAGCACGATGTTGATCAGTCCGCCCTCAAACGGTCACTCGATGACACGGTCATCAGCTCCGTGAACGGCGTCGGCGTGGAACTGAACACCGCTTCGAAACAACTCCTCAGTTATGTTTCAGGACTCAACGCGACCACCGCCGCCGCGATTGTGGCGCGTCGCAATGAAAAGGGCGCATTCAAGTCACGCGCCGACCTGAAAGACGTGCCGCGACTCGGCCCGAAGGCCTTTGAGCAAGCCGCGGGCTTCCTGCGCATTCGTGATGCCGCGCATCCACTCGATGCGAGTTCGGTTCACCCCGAGCGTTACGCCCTGGTTGAAAAAATGGCGGCGGATTTGGGCGCAAGCGTCGCTGACCTCGTTCGTGACGCCAAATTGCGCAGCCGGATCGCTCTCGAGTCCTACGTCACGGGCGATGTCGGACTGCCCACGCTTCGCGACATCATGGCAGAACTCGCCAAACCCGGACGTGATCCACGCGAAAAGTTCGAAGCGTTCAGTTTCTCTGACGGCGTCAATCAGCCGTCCGATTTAAAGCCCGGGATGAAGTTGCCGGGGATCGTCACCAATGTGACTGCGTTCGGCGCATTCGTTGACGTCGGCGTGCATCAGGATGGGTTGGTCCACGTCAGTCAGCTGGCGGATACCTTCGTGAAAGAGCCGGCTTCCGTGGTGAAGCCCGGTCAGAAAGTAATGGTGACGGTGACAGAGGTGGATCTGCCCCGGAACCGCATTGCACTCTCGATGCGCAGCAAGCCGGAGCTCGGCCCGAAGAATATCGGAGGAGGCGGCTCTCCCGGGTCGCGGGGGCCCGCGGGACCGCGACCCGCCGCGCCGGCCCCGGCTCCACGTCCCGCGCCGTCGGTGAACAACGATTGGTTCAGCGCCGCGTTGAATAAAAAGCGCTAAGCTCGTGGTGAGCTAAATCAGTTTCAAGCGTCGGCGGACGCGGCAGTTCGGGTGTTTCGCAATTTCGGCGCCAACCAATTCACGAAATCGGGGTCCATCTCGCATGGACCTTGTAACGCTGACGGTGGCGACCGATAAAATTGAATTTCGGTGCAACGCGGGACTCACCGAATCGGAGCGAATGGCAGCGGTGGAGAAATTGAGACGATTCGTCCGCGACCGGCCGGAAATCATCCGGGTCTTCGTCGATATCGAGCGCGAAGTGGATTCAGAAGCGCCGGCGCCGTTCGTTGCCAAGGGGCAGATCGAAAGCGGCGGGCCGGGTCTGCTCGCGAGCGTGGCCGATCGCGATCCGTTGTCGGCGCTGGATTTTCTGGTCGAAAATTTTGATCGGCAGCTGCTGCGGCGCCGTCTGTCGCGGGTGCGCGTCTCGCTGCTTTCGCCGCAGGAAGCGCCGGCACCGGCCAGCTGAATTTGCGCTGTTCTTAGTAAGCGAGAGCACTCACAACGTGGCGCATGACTGACTCTCGGTCGGCGCTTCGACCTTCGCTGGACTGGCTTCTCGTGCTGGTCCCGGTGGCATTCGCGTTGAACTATGTGGGGGCATGGCATCACGGCACCGCGTTATTCATCGTATCCGCCCTGGCTCTGATACCCGTAGCCGGGTGGATGGGACGCGCGACCGAACACTTGGCCGAAAAGATGGGCGAAGGGATCGGTGGCTTGCTCAATGCCTCGTTTGGCAACGCCGCCGAGCTGATCATCGCGCTGATGGCGCTGCGCGCCGGCCAAATCGAAGTGGTGAAAGCCTCGATCACGGGTTCCATCATCGGAAATCTACTGCTGGTACTGGGCATCTCAATTTTCGCGGGCGGACTGAGGTATCCACGGCAGACGTTCAACAAGACCGCGGTGCGGGCCTCCTGTACCGCGTTGATGTTGTCGGCTGGGGCGCTGGTCATTCCCAGCGTCTTTCACTTCAGCGCGGCACAGCGACCCGGTGGTTGGACGCCGGCGGCGGAACAAAGCCTATCGCTGATCATCGCGATCATTCTCCTCGCGATGTACGCGGCGATCCTCGTCTTTTCACTTGTTACCCATCGTCAGCTTTTCCTCGGCGCGACGGAGCCCGGCACGGTCGAAAAAGATCCTGCCGATCAATGGTCGATCAAAAAATCGGTCATCGTCCTGCTGATCGCGACGATCACGGTGGCATGGCTGTCGGAATTTCTCGTGGGAGCGGTTGAGGCGGCGCGGTTGTCGCTCGGTGTGACGGAGACATTTGTCGGCGTGATCATCGTGGCGATCGTGGGCAATGCCGCTGAGCATTCGACAGCGGTGACGATGGCGTTGAAGAACAAGATGGATCTCGCGTTTGGGATCGCGATTGGGTCGAGCCTGCAGATTGCGCTGTTTGTCGCGCCGGTGCTGGTGTTGTGCAGCTACATGTTCCCGCACCAGCTGAACCTGGAGTTCACGCTGCCGGAAATCGTGTCGGTCGTTTTGGCGGTATTTGTCGCCGCCCAGATCAGTGGAGATGGCGAAAGCAACTGGCTGGAAGGCGCGCAACTCCTGGCGTTGTACGCGATCCTCTGCGTGCTGTTCTTCTACCTCCCCGCCATTCACTGAGCGCGGGCGAAATCCAGCCCGGTGCTGGTCCGTCCGTGTAGCCCGCTGCGGGAGCAGCGGGATGAAGCGCTGGGAGCGGAAGCGATCAACCAGAGACCACGGATTACACCGATCTGCACGGATTCAGAGTATGCAATTGGTCGGGTCAGAGGATCGGATCCGCGAGCTTCCGCGTAATCCGCGGTTAAAGAATCAGGTGGCATGGGTGTTCGATGCAGTGATCACGCGCAGATCGATCGCTTCGACATTCTCGAGCCACGAGCATCCCGCTCCTTCCCGGAGCGGGCCACACGGATCGATCTTTAGCGATAAGGCTGATGCAACGCGACGGGCTGATCTTTGTGCTTCGCGCGCAATTTCAAATTCAACATCTCGACACCGAACGCGAAGGCCATGGAGAAGTAGATATAGCCTTTCGGAATGTGCTGACCGAGGCTCTCGCCCACCAGCGTAACGCCGATCAGGATCAGGAAACTCAGCGCGAGCATCTTCAGCGTCGGATGACGGTTCACAAAATCACTGATCGCCCCGGCAAAAATCAGCATGACCGCCAGCGCAATCACCACTGCTGCAATCATCACGCCGACTTGGTTAGCCATGCCGACCGCGGTGATGACGGAGTCCAAAGAGAACACGATGTCCAGGAGCAGAATCTGGACGATGACCGCCGCAAAGGAGACCCGCGCCTTCGATGCGGTCGAATGCCCGTCTTCCCCCTCGAGCTTCTCGTGCACCTCAACGACGCTTTTCCCAATCAGGAAAAGTCCGCCCACCAGCAAAATGAGATCCCGCCCGGATAGTCCGTGATCCAGCACTGGAACCGTGAAGAGCGGCCGCGTCATGCTCATCAGCCACGTCAGACTCAGGAGCAGAAGCACGCGGGTCACCAAGGCAAGCGACAGACCTAACTGTCGCGCTTTTTTCTGCTGATCGGCGGGCAGTTTCCCCGCGAGGATCGAGATGAAAATGATGTTATCGATGCCCAAAACGATCTCGAGCCCGGTCAAAGTGAGCAGTGAAATCCAGATCTGCGGGTCAGTCATCCAATCAGTCATGCGCGCAAAGAAGGTGTGCAACCCCGCACGGGTCAACGCGGCTCGGCTTGGAATTCGCAGCCGTTTTTCGAGCCCTGCACCGATTCAGGTCAGGCAAATCCCAACTGGGTTCGCCCCGATAGTCCTGCCCACGCCAAACCCACCTTCAGCCAAAGCGGCGTCAACACGATCGCGGCCGCCGTCGTCGCACAGACGACCTGCACGGCCGTCAACGGCCGGCCTCCGTAGTGCTGCGCAATGATGATCGGGATGAGTCCCGCCGGCATCGCCCCCTGCACCACGATCACCCGCTTCAATTCAACCGCCACCGGCAGCCAGCGCGCCAGCGCAATGAAAGCGAACGGGAAAAGCACGAGCCTCAAGACCGTGCCGCCTAAAGACACCCGAACATCGAACAACGCGCGTGGGTTGCCGATGTGATTCGCCAGATTGATCCCGGTGATCAGCAGGCCCAGCGGGATTGCACAGACGGCCAGCGAATGCACTCCGTCCATCAGCCATCGCGGCATGTAGGGACTGGCGCCGCTCAGATTGGTGATCAACGCGATCACGAGCGTGATCACAATCGGACTCAGCAACCGCCGCCGGCTCTCCTTCCAGGAGGATCCACTCAGCACCAAAACGCCAACCGTCCAAATCGCCATTTCCAATCCGATATTGTGGACGAGCAGCACGCCCCGGCTCTCCGGCCCAAACAACGCCGACATGATGGGCAGCGGCAAATACGCGTAGTTCGCAATCCCCACGGCGAGCGCAAAGGTCCGCAGGCCCGTTCCCACCGCGAGACCGAGTGCACGGCCAAACTGGTACGCCGCACCGATGGTGAGTGACGTCGTGAGAAACCCGACGAGCGGCGGCATCAGTACACTGCCGGGCGCACGCAGCGCGGCGTTGCCGACGATCGATTCGAAAATGAGACACGGCATGCAGACATTGATCACCACTTTGATGATACTCGCTTCCGCCGCCGCCTCGACCCACTGCACGCGTCGAATGACCACGCCCACCGCCACTACGGCAAACACCGGCACGATCAGCAGCAGCAGTTGCCCATAGGAAAACATTGCAGGAAGAAAAACGACGAGAGCGGACCGGGACCGCAGCCGCGAGCCCTTTCCGTGGCCGCAGCGCGTCCGTGTAGGGGCGTCGCTTGCCGACGCCTTGAAACCATTCGTCGTGCGTTCAATCGGGCGTCGGCAAGCGACGCCCGTACACGGCACCGGATCGATGCTGCCCCTTCCCCGTTACCACCGATCGGATACGGCTCACTCGGCCATTGCCTGACCGGCCAGCCAACCCGTCGTCCACGCCGATTGGAAATTGAAGCCGCCCGTCACTCCATCGATGTCGAGGACTTCTCCCGCAAAGTGCAGCCCCGGGCAGACCCGGCTTTCCATCGTTCGAAAATCAACCTCGGAGAGCTTCACGCCGCCGCACGTGACAAACTCTTCCTTGAACAAACTCTTTCCCACCACGGTGAACTCCGCCCCCGTGAGCTGTTGGGCAAGCTTGGTCAACGCCGCGTTCCCCACTTGAGCCCAAGGCACGGTGGCCGCGATACCCGACGAGGTCACCAGCCGCTCCCACAGTCGTTGTGGCATCGGCAAGGGACTCCACGTGGTGATTTGCTTTTTCGGATTCTTTTCCCGCACCGACGAGAGCTCACGAACCAGTGTCTCCTGTGATTGATCTCCGGCCCAATTCACCACGAGCGGGAATTCATAATTCACCTTCGCCAGCTCGCGCGCGCCCCACGCCGACAACTTAAGAATCGCCGGACCACTCATGCCCCAGTGAGTGATCAACAACGGCCCACTTTCCTTCAGCTTGGTCCCGCGAACCGACGCCGTTGCGTTTTCCACGGACACCCCCGACAGCCCTTCGAGCCGTTTGTCATCGATGTGAAAAGTAAACAGTGACGGCACCGGCGGCTGGATCGAATGCCCGAGCTTCTGGGCAATGGTGAGTCCCGCCGACGATTTGTTTCCGCCGGTTGCGATCAGCAATCGTTCGCAACGCAAATTGGAATCATCCGTGAGCGTCAACCAAAAGGCCGATTCTCCCTCCGCCGCGGATCCACTGGCACTGCGCTCGACCGTCCGAACGCCCAAACTTGTGGTCACTCGAACTCCCGCCTGCTCCGCCGCGCGCGTGAGGCAATCAACGATGGTCGTCGAATCGTCCGTCACCGGAAACATCCGTCCATCCGCTTCCGTTTTCAGTTCGACCCCGCGCGCCGCAAACCAACTCACCGTATCGCGCGGTTGAAAGCGGGTAAACGCCCCGAGCAATTCGCGTCCACCACGCGGATACTTCTTCACGAGCTCCCGTGGTTCGAAGCACGCATGCGTCACGTTGCAGCGGCCGCCGCCCGAAACCCGCACCTTCGCGAGGGGATGCGCCGTCGCTTCCAACAACGTCACCGAGCCACGCTCGCCCAGCTTCTCCGCGCAGGAAATCGCCGCGAAAAAACCTGCTGCTCCACCGCCGATGACTATGACCCGTTTTTCTCCCACCATTTCCGTACTGTGGGGTCGCCTCTGGTCACGGCGAACTGAAACTTTTTTTCCGGAGCGCGCGCTAGATCCAGGCGAATTGCTTCGGGGCCTGCGCTGATCGGTGATCGTTCGGAGAACCTTCTTGAGGTTCGGTCTTTTTCGGAGCGCGCGCGAGCGCGCTGGCCTACGTCGGACGGGGCTGAGCTACACCTTCGTCCGCAAGCGAATCGGCCAGCTTCGCCAATTCGCTCGCAGACGGTTGGGTTGTGAGCACCCCGGCGATCATCCTCAGGTGCGGGCCAAGCCGGCACGTGGGTTACAGATTACCGCGGGGGAAATTCTTACTTCTGATCATCCGCGTGTCGTTTGCCTCCGGGGCAACGATCCTGCGGCATCGTATCAAAAACTTTCTGCTGTTCCGGGGTGAGCACGCCACGGACTTGTTCGCGCACTGCTTTCATGCCTTCGCGCATCTTGGCGCGACGTTCTTCCTTCGCCGTCGCCGCCGCGTCATCGCGGGCTGCGCGGGCATCCTGCTCCGCCTTGTCCCAGATCGCATTGATCTGCGCTTTCTGATCGGCGGTGAGACTGAGTTTTTCGTCCAGCTGTTTCATCCGATGCTCACGCGCGGCTTGTAGACGAGGATGGTCACCCGCCGGTGCGCTGTCTGACTTGTCGGCCGCTTGCATGTTGATCGCAGCGGCCAGAGGCATCGCTACGACGAAGAGAATTCGAGTTGAGAGTTTCATACCCGGTCAAAGACGCGATGAGATCCGCGAGGTTACGATCAACGCGGAGGCTTGCCGCCTCCGCGATCCAACACCAGCGTCCCGGCACATGATCGAAGTCAACGGCCTCACCAAGCGCTATGGCGCTTTCACCGCGGTCAACGACCTTTCATTCACCGTTCAGCCAGGTGAAGTGCTGGGCCTCGTTGGCCCAAACGGCGCGGGGAAAACCACCTCCCTGCGCTGCGTTGCCGGAATCATTCCCGCGAGCGCCGGAACCGTGCGACTGGCCGGCCACGATCTCGCCGTAAACCCGGTCGGCGCCAAGCGCGCGCTCGCCTTCTTCCCGGATGAACCACGCCTCTTCGATTACCTGACGGTCAGACAACACCTGGCGTTCGTGGCGCGGATTTATGGCGTGGCCGATCACACCACCGTTGCGCAACCGTTGCTCGAGGAACTCGAAATTGCGGATAAGGCCGATGAATTGCCGGGCGCGTTATCCCGCGGCATGAAACAGAAACTCGCGATCGCGTGCGGACTGCTGCACGGCCCCTCCGTCATGTTCTTCGACGAACCCCTCACCGGGCTCGATCCGCTCGGAATCCGGCGAATGAAAGATTCGATTCTGAAACGCGCGCAAGCCGGCGCAGCAATCGTCCTCAGCTCGCACCTGCTGCATTTGCTGCAGGAGGTGTGTTCACACGTGTTGATTCTGAAGAAGGGCGAAAAGATTGCGCATGGCACGGTGGCCGAAGTCGCCGAACGGTTCAGTCAGGGCGAAGCCAACGTCAGCCTCGAAGAGGTGTTTATTCGTGCGACCGGGGGCACCGAGAACTGATCGACCATGCTCGGCGCGTTACTCTATCTGCGACTGACGTCGCTTAAAAACGTCATACTTTCGCGAGTACGGCGTCTGCGGCAGCCAAAATATCTCGCCGGCGCAATCGTTGGGTCCGCGTACTTCTATTTCGTTTTCTTTCGGGGCATTGGCCACCGGCCCAATCGCCCGCAGGCGTTTGCGGGTATGTCGCCCGACCAGATGATTCCGACCAACACGACGCCGCTCTTCCTCGCGCTGGGTGCAGTCGCGTTGCTCCTGGTGGTGCTCTTCATGTGGATCCTGCCGTCACAGTCGCCGGGGCTTTCATTTTCGCAGGCCGAGACCGCGTTCCTTTTTCCGGCGCCGATTTCCCGCCGCGCGCTGATCCATTTCAAGCTGTTGAGCAACCAGCTCTCGGTGCTGCTGCAGTCGCTCTTCTTTTCCCTCGTCTTCAACGCTCGCAGTTTATCCGGCGGCCGCGCGCTGCACATCGTGATCGGCTGGTGGATGATTCTGACGCTCGTGAACCTGCACTACATGGGTTCGTCCCTCGCCCTCGCTCGACTGTTCGAACGAGGCGTGAGTGTGGTGCGGCGGCGCGTGGCGTTTCTATGCGCCATCACGTTGGTGGTTGGCGCGACGTTCGTCTGGATCTGGCGCGACCTGCACGCGCCGACGGCCAGCGACATGGCCGACGTGGAAGCGATGGCGCGCTGGCTCGCATCGGTCCTGGATGCCGGGTTGCTTCATTGGCTGCTGCTGCCGTTCAAGTGGGTGCTGGCGCCGTTTTTCGCCACCGGCATGAAGGCCTTCGCGCTGTCGCTCTGGCCAGCCCTGCTGCTGCTCATCGGTCACTATTTTTGGGTGCTCAGCATGGAGGCTTCGTTCGAGGAAGCCTCACTCGCTCAAGCCGAAAAACGGGCCGCACGGCGCGCCGGCATGCGCGCCGGAACGTATCAGTTTGGCCAAGGTGCGCGCCGCGCTCGACGCGGACCCTTTCGCCTGGCGGATACGGGCAGGGCTGAAGTTGCGTTCCTCTGGAAAAATCTGCTTTCAACCCGGAGTTTTCTCAACGTGCGGGTCTGGCTCGTCTGTGCCGCCGGAATCATCGTCGGCAGCCAGATCATCGCTGGTCTCGGGCCCTGGCAGCAGAAACTGCTTTCGACGGCGGGGATCGCTGCGATCGTGCTCGGACTCTACGTGCTGATCTTCGGCCCGTTGCTGGCCCGACTCGATCTGCGCAGTGACCTCGCTCACGCCGATGTCCTGAAAACCTACCCACTTCCCGGTTGGCGAATTGTTCTCGGTGAACTGCTGGCGCCGATCGCGATTCTCACGGGCATCATCTGGCTGATGCTGCTCGCGGGAGTGAGCGCGATCCAGCCCACGCAGACCTTGCCTGACTGGCTGCAGCCCGGATTGCGCGTGACGTATGTCTGCTGTTTCGCCGCAATGACGCCCGTGCTGGTCACGCTTCAGCTCATTGTTCCGAACGCAGCCGCGGTTGTATTCCCCGCGTGGTTTCAGGCCACGCGCGCGGTCGGAGGAGGCATCGACCTGATGGGGCAGCGGCTGATTTTTGTGTTTGGCCAGCTTTTCGTCATCGTCCTCGCACTGATTCCGGCCGCCGCCACGGCCTCCACGCTGGTGTTTGTCACCCAATGGATCGTGGGTCCTGCCCTCGCCGTTATTTTCGCCACGGCAGTCGTCGTCGCGATTCTCCTGGGCGAAACCTGGTGCGCCCTCTGGTGGTTGGGCGGCCGGTTTGAGCAATTCGACCTCTCGTCGGAACAGCGGCCGTGAACCTCCAGGAATTGACGCTGATCGCCGCGGACGTCGTCGCGGCCACCCAGCGGAAGCTTCCGCCAGAGCTGGCCTCGATCGCTCGCAGCGTGCCCGTTCATTACGCTGCACTGCCGGACGAGGACGTGCTCGCCGAGGGATTTGAGGAGGATATTCTTGGTCTGTTCACCGGCCCGCCTCACGGCACTGAACCGGACCCGGCGCATCCGTTGCTGCCGCAGATTTTCCTCTACCTGGAGAATCTTTGGGACTTCGCCGAGGAAGACGTGCAGCCATTTCGATATGAAACCAAACTCACTTACCTCCACGAGTTGGGCCATTATTTTGGCTGGGACGAAGACGAGTTGACGGCGCGCGGCTTGGAATAGCAGCCAGCAACGGCGGGAGCTGCGGCGCTTTCTGTTCTGCACCAGCATTTACGCCGCAGTGAAGGCGGAACTTTGCAGACTGATCTTTGTCGCCGATAAGGAACGCACTCCGCGCTTTCCAAGTTCGCGCGGCCATGCTTAGTTCCGTGCGCGAAACTGTTTCGACCCGTCTATGAAAAAAATCGTCCTGCTGTCCCTCCTTGCGCTGATCGGCGCGTTTGCCTCCCCCGCAGCCCACGCCATGAACCGGCCTGACCTCGTGGCGCGCGTGGAATCCTGCGAGGCCATCTTGCGGGAATTCATGGCAAACCCGGCCACGGCGATCCCATCGAGCATTTTGCAGCAGGCGAAGGCGATCGTGATCGTGAATCAGTTCAAAGCCGGCCTCTTCCTCGGCATCAAAGACGGCTATGCCGTCATCATGGTGAAGCAGGCCAACGGCCACTGGAGCCTCCCAGTGATGCTCGCCGCCGGTGAAGCCAGTCTCGGCTTCCAAGTTGGAGCCAAGGCCGATGAAACCATCATGGTCATCATGAACGACCAGACGCCACGCCTGCTGTTCAACCAACGCTTCAATGCCGGCGTCGATGCGAAAGCCGTGGCGGGTCCCAAGGTTGCCGCCAGCGAGAAGGACAACCACCCGATCATCGAGGCTCCGGTGCTGATTTACTCTAAGTCCCGCGGGCTGTTTGCCGGAGCGACGGTCAAGACGGGTTACATCGCGCGCAACGACGAGGCGAATTTCACGCTTTACGGCACGCAGTACACGCTGCCTGAACTCCTTTACAGCGACTGGGTCAAGCCGCCGTCAGAAGTTCAGCCGCTGATGAGCTACATGCAGCAGATCGCGCCCTGATTTCAATCTCGCGGCGCCACGAGTGCGCGGGATGTTTTGCTGACCGCGGTCCCAACGGATCGCGGTCTTTCTTTTTCCAAGCACGTTCTCAACTCTCTCGATTATGAACTCCATCCTGGGCGGCGGCGGCTTTCATCATGTGTGCGTGAAAACGCGAAACTGGGAATCCACGCGCAAGTTTTACTGTGACACCCTCGGGTTTACCGAAAAAGTCGCCTGGCGAGCCGCACCCGAACGTGCCGCGATGTTTGATTCAGGTGATGGCAACTACGTCGAAGTGTTCGAAGACCTGAATTACCAAGGCGTGAGCAACGGCGCTGTGATCCATTTCGCGTTGCGAACCACACGCCTCAACGAGGTGGCGCAACGGGTGCGGGACGCCGGTTGGAAAATCACAGTCGAACCAAAGGATGTCACCATCGCGAGTGTGGCAACCGGGCCCGATGGCCTGCGCGGGCCCGTGCCCGTTCGAATCTTTTTCTGTGAAGGACCCAACGGTGAAATCCTCGAGTTTTTCCAGAACACGCTGACCTAAAAAGTCGCCGTGGCTCGCGTGTAGGACAGCGCGCTTGCGCGCGCGTTTTAATTCGAAACGAAAGCGCGCGCAAGCGCGCTGCCCTACGAAAACGGCACTTTGACCGAACTGCCGCTACCCGCGGAGCTCGCGCAGCCAGCTGACCAACTCTGTTAACGCTGCTTCCGCGACGATGGTTTGAGTTTCAATCCGCAAACTACCCG
This sequence comes from Opitutus sp., assembly GCA_039928945.1. Taxonomy (GTDB): domain Bacteria; phylum Verrucomicrobiota; class Verrucomicrobiia; order Opitutales; family Opitutaceae; genus Opitutus. The sequence continues at coordinate 14,273 of JBDSSD010000008.1, forward strand.
GACACTCCACGCGACCGTGCCGCGATGTGAACTTGCCGCGAACACCGCGCAGCGCCACGGCCCACCACGCATAAGGCTGCGCGACGGCGTGCTCCGCGGACGGTTCCGCGTAACCCGTCGTGGCGAGCCCGATGTCCGAACCGAACAAGCTGCAAACGCCGCGCGCCATCTGCTCGGCAATGTCGGCAGAGACGCTGTTCACCCGTTTCGCCTCGGCTCGATCGACCCCGAGGTGCTTCACCTTTTGCGCGAGCGAATAGGTCGTGATGCCGCCGAAAAAATATTCGGACGAACCCGACACAGAACTCACGCGTGACTGGACGTGGCCCGCGGTCAAGCTCTCGGCCACGGCGAGGGTCCACCGTGGCTCGCGCAGCAGCAACGTCTTCAGCTCATCCGCGGAGGTTCGACCTTTTCGGGCGCGGCTCATCCGATTTCCAGTCCGATCGGACAATGATCGCTGCCCATGACCTCCGGACTGATCCAGGCGCGTTTCAACGCCGGCCGCAGCTTCTCGCTCGCGACGAAGTAGTCGACGCGCCACCCGATGTTTCGCGGCCTGCAGTTCATCATCTGGCTCCACCAGGTGTAGTGCCCCGGTCCTTTTTCGAATTCGCGAAACGTGTCGACGAAACCGCTCGCGAGCAGCTTCGAAAAGTTCGCGCGCTCCTCCTCAGTGAAGCCGGCATTGCGCCGGTTGGTCTTCGGATTCGTTAAATCTATTTCGGTGTGGGCCACATTGAGGTCACCGCAAAACACGACGGGTTTTCCTTTCTTCTGCAGCTTCTTGAGAAACGAGAGAAACGCCGGGTCCCACTCCTTGGTTCGGTACTCGAGCCGCGTCAGGCCGCGCTGAGAGTTCGGCTGGTAAACGTTTACTACGTGGAAATCCGCAAACTCCGCCGTGATGACCCGGCCTTCATCGTCGTGGCCCGGCAGGCCAATCCCGCACGTCACCTTCAGCGGCTTCACCCGCGTGAAAAGCACGGTTCCTGAGTAGCCTTTTTTGAGCGCAGAATACCAGTGCGGCGTATAGCCAGCGGCCCACGCGACATGCTGCACATCACCCGCATGAGCTTTCGTTTCCTGGAGGCAGATCACGTCGGCATCCACTTTCGCCATGTAGTCCAAAAACCCTTTCTTCAACACGGCCCGCACCCCATTCACGTTCCACGAAATCAGTTTCATGTCTGCGCAACAAAGCTCCGGGCACCGCATCGCGCCATCTTTTTCCACGTCAGGGCGCGCGCATTTCAAGCACCACACAGGATCCGAGCCCGCCCCCGCGCCGCATAGCCGTCACGGCGAGTTTGCCATTCCCGCCGCGGGTCAAAGACCACGGCTACCACATGAGGTGCGCGGCGTCTCCGACCCGCGTGTCTTGAGCGAACCAGAGGCCGTTCGACAACCGCCCTCGGCCTCCGGTCGCGCAATGACGCACCTTCCGATTGCCAAATCCACCCCAAATCTTCCGACTGACGGCTCGCTCTCATGTCCGCGTTTCCTCCACTCCCTCTTGGCACCCGCATCCCATCGTCCGAGCACGCTGTCTCCTGCAGCCTGCCTACGATGCGTGATGTCTGCGGCTACGAGGAAAAGAATCCGGAAACGGTCCGTCAGCTCACCTCTGGTTATCCGCGTTTTGTGGTCCATCCGTTTACGCGGCAGCTCGTGGAGCACCTGACGAACGGCCTTCCCGCGCTCAACGGCCGAACCCTCTGGCTCACCACATCAGAACGGATGGCCCGGCAACTTCAGGCTCAACTCGGTGGCGAGGCCGGCGCTGCGCTGTTCGCGGCGGACGGTTTGCACGGCGTTTCACATGCCAGGTCGGAAACGACCTCGAGTCGCGCCAAAACATTCCTGCAAAATGTCGGCGGATTTCTTTCGTCGCGTGAAGCCGAAGATCATCTCATCCGCCTGAAACTTCGCGCCGCGCGGTACCCGGAAACAACCTACGCCGGCGACGCCCGCGCTCGGGTGCTGGATGAACTCCAGCACGCCTTCCGTGGCGCCGGGAAGGAAGATCTGTTTCTCGCGCCTTCCGGCATGAGTGCGGTTTACGCGGCGTTTCAGGCCTGTGCCGAGCTGCAGGTCGCGCGTGGTCGCACCGTTTGGCTGCAGCTCGGTTGGCTGTACCTCGATACGATCGCGATCCTGAAAAAATTCACCCGCACTCCGGCAGACTACGTTTATGTTCGCGATCCGCTCGACGGTGCCGCGCTCCGGCGAATTTTCGCGAAGCATGGGTCGCGCATCGCCGGCGTATTTGCCGAAGTGCCCACCAATCCTCTGATCCAGACGCCGGATCTACCCGCGCTCTCCGCCCTATGCCGTGAGCATGGCGCGAAACTGATTGTCGATCCGTCCATCGCTTCTGTCTTCAACCTCAACCTGCTGGAGCACGCGGACCTCGTCTCAGCCAGCCTGACAAAATACACCGCGAGCGAAGGCGACGTCCTTGCGGGCATCGTTGCGGCGAATCCGAACGGCAGCGATGCCGTCGAGCTTCGCCGTCGGCTTTCCGAAGGGATTGAGCCGATCTATCCCCGCGACCTCGCCCGACTCGCCGTCGAGATCGGGGAAGCAGAATCCGTCCTGGCCCGCATTGAGGCAAACACCCGGCAGGTGGCGGCTTTTCTTTCACAGCATTCTGCGGTCAGAGACGTCTATTGGGCCCTTCATTCCGCCTCCCGCGATAATTTCCTCCGCATCGCGCGATCGCCGGATGCCACCGGCGGGGTGATTACATTTACATTACGCGGAGATCTTACCCGTTTCTACGACCGGCTCCGTATACCGAAGGGCCCGAGCTTCGGCATGAAGACGACGCTGATCTGTCCGTTCATGTACCTGGCACATTACGATCTGGTCACCACGCCCGCCGGATTGGCGGAGCTCGCGGCCAGCGGGCTCGATCCTGATCTGCTTCGACTTTGCTGCGGCGCCGAGCCGGTGGACGAAATCATCGCTGCGCTGGCCGAAGCACTCGCCTGACTCGGCGAGTGCGACTGGATGAAGCGAGCCGTTCCTAGCCCGGTGAACGACTGCACCTTTGCGGTCAAAGTGGTTCCCAACGCGCCGCGCACTGAAATCGTCGGCCGACTGGGCGACGCCGTGAAGATCAAGGTGCACGCGCCGCCCGTGGAAGGTCAGGCCAATGATGCACTGTGTGAATTCCTCGCGGAACACCTGCGCGTGGCGCGCCGCGACATCGCCGTGATCCGCGGAGAATTGTCGCGGCAGAAAGTGATTCGCGTCAAAGGGCTAACCTTAGCCGACGCTCAACTGCGGCTCGGCCTTTGACCACGCGGTCAATCGCCTGAACCGCCAGCTGAGCGAGATCGCCGCGACCGCGAGTCCGGCCGCAAGCGAGCCCCAGATTCCTAGCGCGCCCTTTCCGTGCACCCCGAAAAAGTAGGCGCCAGGAATCGCGAGCCCCCAATAGGCGACGAACGTAATGACCGTCGGCATCTTCACGTCGCCGAGTCCGCGCAAAGCAGCGGCGCCCACGACTTGCCCGCCATCAAACAATTGAAACAATGCGGCCACCTTGAGGAGTTGTGCGGCCAGCGCCACGACACTCGCGTCCTGCGAGAAGCCACGGGCCAAGCTGCCACCTGCCAAGGCAAACACCGTCGCGAATGACAGCATCAGCAGAGACGACAAGCCGAGCGCGCCAAAGCCGATCGGGCGTAGTGTTTCGTGCCTACCCTCACCCAGCGCGCGACTGACGCGCATGCTCACCGCAATCGAAAGCCCCAGCGGAAACATAAACGTGAACGCGGCACAGCTGAGCGCGATCTGGTGGGCTGCAAGTGCGGTCGTTCCCAACCAGCCCATCATCAGCGCGGCGGCCGCGAACGCGCCGGATTCGAACATCAAACTGCCGGCGGCAGGTATTCCCATGCCGAACAGCGCCCGAAATCGGCGCCATGTGAAATTGGTTTTCGGCACCGCCCGGACGGCCGCAAATGTATTCGATCGCCGCAACCAGACGGCCACCACAACGACGGCGGTGCAACGAGCCACCAGTGTGGCTACACCCGAGCCCGCCAGCCCGAGCGCCGGCACCCCGAGATGGCCCCAGATGAACATCCAGTTGAGCAGCGCGTTGAGGCCGACATCCCCGATCATGATCATCATCGGCACCCAGGGTCGTCGCAGCGCCTCCGCGAACTGTCGCTGTACTTGAAAAAGGAAGACAGGCACGAGGGAGAAGGCGATCAGGAGGAAGAATGGCCGGACAATCGCGACCACCGCCGGTGGCTGTCCGAATCGGTGCAGCTGTGTCGAGATCACGGCGAGGAAGAGAAACGCCACGAGACCAGCACCGATCGCAAGCATCCGGCCGTGCTGCAGCCAGGCCGCACAATCGCTGATGCGGCCAGCTCCCGCGTCGCGCGCCGAGAAGACTCCCACCGGCAGGAGCAGACCGAGGCCGACCACGAAAAAGACGCCGAAAATGCCGTGCGTAAATGCGGCCGCCGCGAGAGGCACCGTGCCAATCCGTCCGATCATCGCGCTGTCCGTGATTCCAATCAGCATCTGACTGACCTGGCCCACGATGATGGGAACGGCCAGGGCGAGCGTGGGACGGATTTCTCGCAAGATGGGCTGCATGACGTGAGTGGAAGTGACATCAAACGCCCTGCTCACACGAAAGGAAACCCTGCACATCTGCGGAAGAGTGCAGTGCTGCGCGTAAACAAAGACCCATTGTCGTTGAGTTCTCGGAACCCGGACCACGAACCACCTCCGCCGTTCTGCGAAAGCACCGCGCAGGCGGTTTGATTCGCGTCTTCCGTTCTGCCTCTCGCTGTGTTTCGTGAGCTAACGCGTTCATGACCGCATTCGCTCTGCTCCTTGTCCTCATCGCGGCCGTCTTGCACGCGACGTGGAATTATTGCGCAAAGCGGGCCGGCGGCGGCCTGCCCTTCGTGTGGATCGTGGGCGCGCTCATCTGCAGCGGCTACGTTCCCGTCTTGATCGGCTACTGCTCATGGCAACCCCCGCACATTTCGAGCACTGCGGTTTTGTGGATTCTGGGCAGCGGCGTGCTGAAGACGAGTTACTCGCTGTTCCTGCAACGCGGTTATCGTCACGGCGATTTCTCCCTGATCTATCCGCTGGCCCGTGGAACCGGTCCGCTACTCTCCACGCTTGCCGCCATTCTGCTGCTCGGCGAACGGCCTTCACTCCTCGCGCTCGGGGGAGGAGCCATCATCATCGCGAGCATCTTCTGGCTGACTGGCGGTTGGTCACGCCTCTGGGGCTTGCGGCGCGGTTGGGCCGTCAAAACAGCGCAGTCCCCCACCAGGGCTCCCGCCGCCACGCTGGTGTCCTCATCAATCAACTACGGCCTGATGTCGGGCGTTTTCATCGCGAGCTACACCTTGTGGGACAAACAGGGCGTCGCCGGACTGGGCATTGC
>JBDSSD010000009.1:0-7932 GCA_039928945.1 Opitutus sp.
GCGTCGCCCTCGCGCACGCCGAGGGCGTAGGCGATCTCATAGGAATCGTAGCCATCGCCGGAGCGGCGCGGACTGTCGCCGAAGCGGATGTTTTCGCCGTTGGGAAAACGGAAATCGCGCAGGCGCGCGAGCGAGAGCGGGATATTTTCGTAGCCGACCGGAAGCGCGAGTGCCGGAGTCTGGCGGCGCAGCAGGGCGACGAGGTAGGTGGCGAGGTGCGAGACGCCGCTGGAATATTGCAACGACTCGGGCCAGACCGCTCCGGCCGTGTTGTAGCTGGCGACGACCTTGGCGAGCGAATCCTGATGCGGCGTGTTCTTCTCGGTGACGTAGGTGAGGAGTCCGGCTCGTTCCTCGGGATCATCCAGCGCCAGCACATTATGGGTGAGACTGGGCATCTCCAGTACCGGCCAGTTGGCATCGATGATACCGTGCTCGATGGCGAGACGCGCGTAGGTCCGGAAGACCTGCTGGGCGTCGGCAAAGTTGAAATCACCCGGCTGACCGGTTTCAAGGTGGTGTACCCGCGCTCCGGCGTGGAGGTAGGGCGCGACAAAATCATAGAGCAACGGCAGCTGGGCGCCGAGGGCGCGGGCCTCGTAGAGGTGGTCGTCCGGATAAATCCAACCGCCGTTGGCCGGAGATTCGTTGGGTTTCATGCGGGCCATTGCTTCTATGGTGGCCTGAAGAATGTCGGCGGCACAGGAGGCGTAAGCGTCATCCTGGGTCAGAAAATAGAGCACGCCGCAGTCGATCCCGGTCAGCAAAAACCCCTGCAGTTTGCCGCGGGTTTCTCGATTGGGCTCGGACGCCATGTTGCCGCCCTGCAACGCCAGCGTCGGATGCGCGTGTGGATGGGCGGCGTCAACGACGAGCGGCAGGCCGCGGAGGAACGCATCAGGATCGGTCTGATGCCGGGTGACCGCGTCCTGCACGCGTGCCTTCATGGCGTCGAACACGTCACGAGCCCATGGCTGGGTCTCGATCTTGTGGAGGATTTCCGCCCGGTCGGCCGGTTGGACCCAGATCATCGGGCGGACGGGCGGTGCTGTCTCGGCCGCAGACAGGATCGGGGCCAGCAGCAGGCAAGCGACGGCAAGGCGTAACTTCATCGGAATAAGAAAAGGCTTTGCCGTATCCAGGCAGTGGATTGCAGCGAATGGTGTGAAAGTGGAATGAGATCGGGCACGGTCTGTGACCTGCCTTCAAACGGGTTGTGAGTGGGTCGGAGAGGCCGCGCTTCTGTCTGATCGTCGTCTGCCTTTGTCATCCGGTAGGGTTCGTCCTCGTTCGGGCGGGTTTGCGGGGGGCTGAGGCGGGATCCATGCAGCAGGAAGTCGCCACCGGCGGGATTCGGTGGAAGGGCTGTTCGGCGCCGGTCATCGGTCTCACGACCGATGCTACAAGGATCTTGGGGTCTCGACTGCACGGATACGGATTAGGGACGACGGACGACTGCCAGCCAGTCGTCGGACGAGGGAGCGTTGAGGGAGACGGCGGAGCCACCTGAGACGGCTGACGCCGAAGTCAGGTCGCCCCCGTCGCGGGGATTGAACCAGCTCACGGAGAACGCCCCGGGGGCAGCCTTCAGGTCGAGCGCAATCTGGCCGCCGTCGGGCAGGTAGACGAGGTAGAGCTGGCCGGGCAGAGCGAAACAGTAGCGGGAGTTGTCGTGCGCGGCGTTCCCCACGAGCTCGTCGGCGTTGGACATCTTTTCGACCGGGATTTTATGGTCGGCGAAAAACTCCACCGCGTGCCGGCCATAGTCCCACCAGCGGTCGCGGCTGCGGAAATCCTCTGCGACGAGGTCGTTCTCGGCGAGCTGGTATCCAAAATAACAATCTATGCCGGCGCCTCCCGCCATGAGATTACCCCACAACGTTTGATGCCGGACATCGTCCTGGGTGTAGGGGACGCTACGATTGTCGCGCGTGATTCCGTCATAGCCGCGATAGCCCCGGTCGGGCGGCACGCCGGCCCAGGCTGGACCTTGTTCATCGTTGAACGCGACCCATGGGCGGCTCGCTGCGGCGGATTCCCGCACCCATTTGAGCGTACGTTGGTGTGTGTGGTCCCATTCATTCTGGAGGGACGCTCCGGTTAACTTGGATTTATCGCCGAGCAGGGGCGTGTAGATTTTGTCCTGGGCGGGAATGAAGGTGTGGACGACGATCGGATGGTGATAGGCGTCAGTCGCGGCGATGTAGTCCGCCATGGCGTTGATTTGGGTGGGGGACAGCGTGCACTCCTCGCCGAGATTCCAGTTGAGGGCGAGGAGGTGGCCGAAGCGGGCGATGAGTTCGCGCAGGTAGAGTTTCCGCTCCGGGCCCGTGTCGCCGCCGTCGAGAGATTCGGCGACGCGGCCCGGTGTGAGGCTCGGGCCGCCGACGCGGTTGTCGTCGTTTTCCTGCTCTTCAAGTTTGATGTCGAGAAACAGGCCTTGGGCGCCGGCGTGCTCGAGGACGATGGCCCACTGATCCAGCTTGGAACAGTCGTAGTGGAATTTTTCGTCGCGTGAGATGAAGGGCCAGACGTTGTCACCGTCACCGGCCGCGTTGTAAGTGAGCAGCGAGATGCCATTCACGCCCTTGGCCGCGAGGTAGTTCAGCGCACCGATGAGGCCCTTGCCCTTGCCGCCGGCCCAGCTGGGGTCGCGCTCGCGCCAGTCGCCGAGGTGCGGTTGCCAGGTTTTGAGCGGCACGTTCTTCTTCAGGGCGATCGTATCATCGAAATCAATATAGCCCAACATGGTCTCGGGCGAATCGGCGCCGAATTTGAGGAAGGGCTGGCCACTGCCGGCGAAGTGCAGGTAGTGATTGCTGGTATAGGTGAGGCGGCCGAGCCCGCGAAAATCCCGGGCAGAATTCACCTTGGTGGTCGTGACGCTGAACTCGCCACTCAGGCCATCGAAAGGCACCAGAGCCTTGCCGCCACCGCCGGCGGCGACACCGGGACCAGAGGCGAAACTCACGCGGTACGTCCAACGTCCGGGCTTGTCGGGAGCGAGATGCGCCCGCCACACGGTGCCAGCGGTGGCCGAAGAATTGGCGGCGTCACCATCTGCCGCGAAATAGCCGGGCACGGTGTACGACGGTGAACCCGACTCGTGAGTGAACGTGACGTCGCAGCGGTAATCCGTGAAAGGATTCGGGGACGTGTCCGTCTCGGCGGCGAATGGACCGGCGAGATTGAGGGTCACCTTGTGCCAGGGGTGGAGTTCGCCCGCCACGGTGACAGTTGCATTTCCGTGCGGCTGACGGGGAATATCCTTTCTGATACCGGCGGCCTGGGCGGCGGCGAGCTGGGTGCTTGACGTTTCCTTGCCCGGGTCAATCTCGGCCAGTCGGGGTTTCGGGGCGGCACTAATGATGGCGGCTGGCAGGGAGACCGCGAGCAGCAGACGGGGGACTACTGATAGGATCATCGGGATAAAACGAGCGGGAGACGGAGAGGGAGGGATTCAGTGCAAAGAGACTCGGCCGATAACCGGACCGGTCATTCGCTGAACTTTTTGGCGGTGTCGGGATTCGCAACGCCTGCGGCGACCACCACCGGGTGGCACGTGTTGAGCAGGGCTTTCAACTCGGTGCGTACGGCGGAAAATTTCGAATCGTGGGCGAGATTCTTCAGCTCTTGCGGGTCATTATCGTGATCGTAGAGTTCGACCCCCTGCTGGCCGAGGTCCCATTCGGTGTAACGCCAGCGGTCCGTGCGGACGCTGTAGCCGGGCACCTTGGCCCGGTCCACTTGCGTGAACGCCGGATGATTCCAATCGGCCATCGGATTATCCAGCAAGGGACGGAGACTCCGACCCTCCAATCCGGCGGGGGGCGTCAAGCCGGCGAGGTCCGCGAGCGTCGGATAAATATCGACCATTTCGACGATCCGCGTCGAGGGCTGGCCGGCGTTCTTCTGGTGCGGCAGGGCAATGATGAACGGCGCGCGGGCCGATTCCTCAAAACAGGACTGCTTAAACCAGAGACCGTGTTCGCCCAGCTGGTAGCCGTGATCGCTCCAGAAGACGATGATGGTGTTGTCCCGAAGACCGAGCCGATCCACGGCATCGAGTACGAGACCGACCTGCGCGTCGACGAATGAGATCGCCGCGTAATATGCCCGCTTGCATTCGCGCGCCTCCTCTTCGCTGACTCCGCAGTAAGGCCAGGGCCGCCCCGCCAGGGCCAGCGCCGGGTATTCTTGCTTCGTTGCCGCGGTGATTTTCGGCAGCGTGATCGCGTCCAGCGGATAGAGGTCGAAGTATTTTTGCGGAGTGATCCAGGGGCAGTGTGGACGGTAGAAACCCACGGCGATGAAGAAGGGTTGGTCCCGATGGGTATCCATCATCCGGATAGCTTGAGCGGCCACCTTTCCGTCGGTGTGCTGGTCGTCGGTGCCGGTCTTGTCCGCGAGGAACGCCATGGCGGCGCCCAAGCCGGCCAGCTTGGGCGTATAGTTCATGAGGTCGGGTTCGAGCGCGGTCTTGTCCCGCCCGGCCGGGTTGAAGCGTTCCATCCAGGAAGCGCGGTCGTCCAGCCCGTCGGTGCCAATGTCGCCGGGATTACCATAGTGATATATTTTTCCCACGCGGCCGACGTAGGCGTATCCGCTGTTCTGGAACAACTGCGGCAAGGTCACCACGTCCGGCAGACCTTGGCGGAAATGATACTTCAGATCCATCACCTTGGTCGTATCGGGGCGCAGCCCGGTCATCATGGAGGAGCGACTCGGGCTGCACAGCGGATACTGGCAATAGGCACGTTGAAACATCGTTCCCTGCGAGGCAAGCCGGTCGATATTTGGTGATTTCACGATCGGGTTGCCGTAGCAGCCGAGGTCGTTGTTCATGTCGTCCACGCAGATGAACAGAACGTTGGGCTTCGTGCCGGGCTGCGAATCCGCGGCGTGAACCATGGAGCCGGAGGTGGCGATCAACAGGGCGGCGACTGACAGGGCGGCGCATGCCGTGCTTTTCAGATTCACGGGAATCATTGATTGGCGGTGAGTGATTGGGAGCATCTGCCGCTGGTCGGACACTTGTTGGGTTGGCGCTACGCGGCTTCCTCCTCTTGGGAAATCAGGCCTGGTCGAAGCAGTTCGGGAGGAGGCGGGAAAAGCGGTCGTCCGAAGGCGATGGAGTGGGGTGAAACCTGACGAGTCTACCGTTATGCGGGGAAGTCACGGCGATCATTGAAACACGCTAGGGAAACATGGCGGGTGGACAATTGAACAAGTGGGTAATTGTTTGTGCTATTGCATCTGCCGGTCAGCGGAATGAAAGGAGTCTGATTCAATTCGTAGCCGGGGGAGAGGCGTTCCACTCCGGCAGCAGGCACTTTGTAGTCGTGAGCTTACTCCGATGTTGCCGCACGGTTGTACTCGAGCGCGTGGACTGGCCAGGTTGGCGGAGCGGTGGCGCGTGCTTAACTTGTACCCGGATTACTCGCCTGGCGGAACGCCATGATATCATCTTCGGGGTGCATTCCTCGCTGGAGGTTCGCCTTACGTCAGCCCTCAAGGCGGCAATCTGCGCGCTGAGTTGTTCGGGCGATTCGAGCGCGTAATCGTCATACGGATACGAATACGAGAGCTCGGGTCTGCCGAAAACTCCAGGAATCTCGAGCGGCAAAAAAATGTCTCGAGCGGTGAATCCATGTAGCATCGGTCGTGAGACCGATGACCGGCGCGCCTTGTCGCTCTTCCACCGTCTCACGACGGTGGCTACTTCCGGCTTCCGGCTACTTTTGGCTGCTTTCTACTGCAGGGATCCGGCTAGTCTACGAGCACGGCGCCACGTCGCTCACGCAGCGGAACCCGAGATTGGTCGTCGTGCTGTCCGCGGAGTTGCTGCTTCGGGCGTCGACCCTGTAGCGATCGCAGTAGCTCGCGTGACAGAGGTAGCTTCCGCCGCGCATGACCCGGCGTTCGCCGGTGATTGGGCCGATGGGATCACGGCGGGGTGACTTGCTGTAGTAAGTAGAGTCGAAGAAATCCCAGCACCATTCCCAGACGTTGCCCGTTACATGGTAGAGACCGTAACCATTGGCTGGAAAGCTGCGTGCGGGTGCAGTTCCGAAATAGCCGTCAGCCTCCGTGTTTACGGTCGGAAACGCGCCCTGCCACACGTTCATGCGGTGTTTGCCCTTCGGCTCAAGATCATCGCCCCACGGGAAACGATTGCCTGGAGGAAGCCCGCCTCGCGCCGCAAATTCCCATTCAGCTTCGGTGGGCAGTCGCTTACCCGCCCACGCGCAGTATGCTTGGCTATCGTTCCACGAAACGTGCACCACTGGGTCGCTCCAGCGCTTTTTGATCGTAGAACCGTGTCCGTCTGGATGCCGCCAGGTCGCACCATCGACGCGGCACCACCATTCACTGCCCTGAACCACCTGTTTCACCGAATTTGCAATCTGCGCTTTGGACAGGTGACCGATGAATACGTATGACCACCCGAAACGCTCGGCATCCGTGCGGTACGCCGTCCGGTTGATGAACTCATTGAATTGCTCGTTCGTGACGACCGTTTCGTCCATCCAGAAGGCGCTGAGTTCGACGGGGTGAACCGGTCCTTCTCCGTCGGCGGGAAATCCGTAGCCGCGACCGTTGCCCATCTCGAAGCTGCCTCCCGGAATGAGCCGCATACCACGGGTGTCAGGGGAATGCCTTCGAGTAAAAAGGTATGGTTCCATCGCGGGTGAAACCGTCGAGGTGGAACGCTGCGGAGAGCAACTGCAGTTCCCGTTCATGGACCGAGCAAAAAGGTGAAGCGCCGAGTACGAAGGAGCATGGTGAGGAAAATTCTGGGAGAAACGGGTCCGCTCGAAAAGGACGAAACCAATCCCTGAGGGGCGACGGGTTGGTTGCCGTGTGCTCGAGTCTTGGTGGCAAACGACCGGTGCGCGCCGAACCAGAGTGTCGTTGGTTCATGGGACGCCGGCCGTCGTTTGCGGCCAATGAGAACCACGTTGAAAGGGAATACCATTTCCCTTCCCAGCCTGTCCTCGCGAGATGCGCGGCCCGCGTGTGGCTGGCGCTGAAACGCGTCGTTGCTGTAGTACCCTTAACCACCTGTATCTACGAATCAATTGCACCGCCCCACGTTCCAGATTCACAGACTCGCAGGGCTGCCCGCTGTGCTTCGGGTGGGTCGGGAAGAGCGCAAAAAAAGCCAGACCGCGTATAGCCACGCCCGTGAGGGCGTGGACTGGCGAGCCCCTGTGCCAAACGATCCACGCTCTCACGAGCGTGCCTACATCTTTTATGATATTGTTGTAGTCGCTCAGAACTCGAACGAGTTCGAGAGTTCGTAGGTGCGGCTTTGCGCCACACCGAACACGGGCGAGCGGTCCGGATCCACCGCGATGATCCGCAGGCCATGTTCGCCGAAGAGATTTTGGGCGTTGAGCTGGGCGGTCCATTTCACTTTCCCGTTCATGATCTTGCGGCTGTAACGGGCGAAAACACCGCCGTAGATCGGGGTATTGCGGAGAAAGGGTTGGTTGGGATCGGAGATCATGCCAGCGTAATTGTCCACGCCGCCCGCATTGAAGGTCGTGGAGGTCTGGCCATAGCCCATGATTTTTCCGGTCTCATAGCTGGCGTTCCCACCCACGGAAAACCCTTTGAATCGACCATCCCGGAAGGAATAGCTGCCCACGAGTTTGAAAACGTATTCGGAAACGCCTGGATTGGAGGTGCCTTCACGCACGACATTACCGACATAGTTAGCCAGGACGGCGCTGATAAAATTGTCGCGGATGAGAGTGGCGCTGCTGGGGTTGGCATTCGTGGTGCCGTCCGTGCGCAGTCCTTGGTTGAAGTATTTGCGGTAAAAGTCCGCCCGGTAGTCGAGGAAGTCTTTCACCTCACGTCCAACATTCGAGCTGGTGTTGTCCAGTTTGCTGACGTTGAAGGCGAAACGAAGGGCAGACGTGG
>JBDSSD010000010.1:0-71054 GCA_039928945.1 Opitutus sp.
GCGTGAAGACCATCGTCCGTGAGCTTAACGGAGAAAAGATCGATATCATCCGTTACTTCGCGGACCCACGGGAGATGATTATCGAGGCGATGAAGCCGGCAGTGCCGCGCGAGATCGTGCTGGATGAGAAGTCACATCGTATCTTGTTGAAGGTGGCCACCGATGACCTCGCCATCGCCATTGGTCGCAAGGGTCAGAACGCACGGCTGACGTCGCGTTTGATCGGGTGGCGTCTTGACATTGAGGAATTCCGCGCCGTTGGTGACGATCCGCGTGGCAACGCGATTGCAGCTTTGGTCAAGTCCTTGACCTTGGATGCAGCCATTGCCGGACGCTTGGTCGATATGGGCATCAATTCGCCTGCCGCCTTCGAAGGCGTGGAGGCAAATGATCTGGTGGACGCCGGTTTCTCACCGGATGAAGCCGCAGACATCATCGGCCGCGTTCACGCCAAGTAACCGTTTCTATTCCTTTTTCCGCCTGACTACCTGATGAGCCTCCGCATTCACGAACTCGCCAAACGCCACAACATGGAGGGCAAAGACATGCTAGCTTTGCTCAAGGAGCGAGGCTACGTCTCTGCGGACACGAAGTCGGTTTCGAGCACGGTCAGTAAGATCTATATCGAGGAGATCGAGAAAGAGTTCGCCGCGAAAGCCGCCGCGAATCCGCCCGCCGCGCCTGCCGCACCGGTTGCCGCCGCTCCGGTCGCACCGACCGCAGCCGTTGAGGAAGCGCCCAAGCTGCGTTTGCCGCCCGGTGCGTTCGTAAAGTCAAAGGAAGATGTCGATCGCGAGAAGGAAGCGGCCGCCGCCGCGAAAGCTGCTCCAACTGCGCCCCCCGCGGTTGCCGCCGTCGTTTCAGCGCCCCGTCCGACGGCCGTTATCGCGCCTCCACCGCCGCGTCCCGGTTCCGCTCCGGTAAGCCCTTCCCGTTTCGCGCCGGCCGTTTCGTACTCGCCGCCGAAGACGCCGCCGCCCACGCCATTGGTCCCGCCGCCACGCGCGACGACACCCTCGGCTACGCCGTTTACTTCGTCTCCGGCTCCGATCGCGCCTCCGCTTCCAGCAGCCGTGCAGCGCCCCGCAGGTCCCGTCTCTTCACCGGTTCCACTTCCGCCCACGCCACGCGGCGGTACGTCTCCCGCGATTCCACCGCCGCCGGTTTCTTCGCCGGTAGCGTTGCCCGCAACTCCGAGCGCCGCTCCTGCGGTCGCGACCGTTCCCGGCGAACTCAAGACGATCAACATCAAGCCACCTATTGTGGTGCGCGACTTCGCGACCGCACTTGGCCTGAAGCCATTCCGCCTCATTTCCGAGCTGAACCAAGCCGGTGGGTTTGCGTCGATGAATTCCAACATCGACGAGGCCATCGCGATCAAGGTCGCGGAGAAGCACGGCTTCGTTCTCGAAATCAAGCACCGTGGCGATCCCGTCGCGCAGCAGCAGGCGCAGAAAAAGGAAAAGAAGGTCGAGGAGGATGAGTCCAAGTTCCTTGTGCCCCGTCCGCCGGTTGTGGTGATTCTCGGCCACGTCGACCACGGCAAGACTTCTCTGCTCGATGCGATTCGGAAGGCCAACGTCGCCGCCGGCGAAGCGGGTGGCATCACGCAGCACATCGGTGCGTACCAGGTCGAATTCAACAATCGCAAGATCACCTTCCTGGATACACCAGGTCACGCCGCCTTCTCCAAGATGCGCGCCCGTGGTGCAGACGTGACGGATATCGCCGTGCTGGTGGTGGCAGCTGACGACGGTTTCATGCCGCAGACGGATGAGGCGTTGAAGCACGCGCAGAACGCGAAAGTCGCGCTCATCGTTGCGGTCAACAAAATGGATGTGAAGGGCGCGAACCTCGATCAGGTGAAAGCCCAGATGCAGCAGCGCAATATCGCACCGGAGGATTGGGGTGGTGAGACGATCACCGTTCCTGTCGCCGCGATCAAGGGCCAGGGTATCGACAGTCTGCTGGAAATGATCCTGTTGCAGGCCGACGTGCTCGAGCTGAAGGCGAATCCGAAGGCGGAAGCCAGTGGTGTGATCATCGAATCTCAGGTGGACGTTGGTCGTGGCCCACTCGCCACGGTCATTGTGCAGCGCGGCACCTTGCGCGTGGGTGATGCCCTCGTGTGTGGACCGAACTACGCCAAGGTTCGCGCCATGTTCGACGACAAGGGCGAGACCTTGAAAGAGGCGCCCCCAGCCACTCCCGTTCGAGTCATCGGCTGGTCAGGCACGCCCGACAGCGGAGCAACCTTCCGGGCGGTCAAGAACGCGCGTGAGGCGGAAAAACTCGCCGAAGACGCGCAGCACACGTTGCGCAAAGCGACGACCACGTCGGACGCAGCACCGAAGGAAGTTTCCGTTGAGCAGTTGTTCGCGAACATCGCTGCGACGCAGGCCAAGGTGCTCAAACTCATCATCAAGACGGACGTATTCGGATCTTCCGAAGCCGTACGGACCATCCTCGAAGGCATCAAGTCCACCAAGGTTTCGCTCGAGATCGTTTCCACCGACGTCGGTCTGGTCACGAAAAATGACGTGCTGATGGCGAGTGCTGCCGGTGCCGTCATCATCGGCTTCAATACCAAGCTCGAAAACGGCGTCGTGCCGCTGGCGAAGCATCACGGTGTCCGGGTTGAGACGTACTCCATCATCTACGAGTTGGGTGACAAGGTGCGCGACATGATGGCCGACATGCTCGAGCCGGATCTGAAGGAAACGAAGACCGGTGCAGCCGAAGTTCGTCAGGTGTTTCCGTTGGCCAAGGGTTTTGTGGCCGGCTGTCTCGTCACCGAAGGCAAGATCAACCGCAACGCAGCCGCCCGGCTTCGTCGCGGCAAGGAGATCGTGCACGAAGGTCGAATTGGCACGCTCAAGCGCTTCAAGGACGATGCCAACGAGGTCCGCGCCGGCCTCGAGTGCGGTATCAAGCTCGACGATTTCAACGGTTATGCGACCGGGGACGTCATCGAGGTCTACGAAGTGCAGAAGGTCAGGGCTTCGCTCTGATCGCCCGCCAGTTGCCGGATCGCCGTTTTGCGATTGGCTTTGGGCCCAATCGGCACTCCAGAATCTTCACGGGCCATGAGCAACCGCACTCTTCGCGTCAACGAACTCCTCCAGCGGGAGTTCAGCGACATCCTCCGCAAACACTACCAGAGTGAAACGGTCGCCGTAACGATCACCGAAATTCGGGTCGCTCCGGACCTGCGGGATGCGCGGGTGTTTGTTTCGGTGATCGGCGACGAGGAGGAAGTGGAGCGCAAACTCCGCTGGCTTCGCGCGCACTCCAAAGAATTTCGCCATGAGCTCGGTCGTCGCGTGGTGCTTAAGTTTATGCCGCGGTTCGAGTACGTGCCCGACCATTCCGCCGAGCAGGGCTCGCGGATTCTGAAAGTGCTCGATGAGGTTACAGGCAAGCCAGTCGAGG
Organism: Opitutus sp.; assembly: GCA_039928945.1. Classification (GTDB taxonomy): domain Bacteria; phylum Verrucomicrobiota; class Verrucomicrobiia; order Opitutales; family Opitutaceae; genus Opitutus. The sequence continues at coordinate 3,433 of JBDSSD010000010.1, forward strand.
AAGTCCCGCCAAGCCCACCCACGCCTTAGCTGTGGATAAATATTATCCCGAGCTTTCGGCGCGCTTCGCCTTACTCTTGGAGCGCCTGCAGGGACGGCCCGTCGCGGTGTTGGGCCACGCCCGACCCGACGGTGACTGCATCGGTTCGCAAGTGGCGCTCGCCCGCGTGCTGAACGCTCGCGGGCAAACCACAATTTGCGTGAACGCGGACAAAGTTCCGCGCCGTCTGGAGTTTCTGGCGCAAGGCATGGATTTTCGTCGGACGGATCAGGTCCTCCAGGACTCAACCGACTATGCGGCGGTTTTTGTCGATTGTGCTGATCAGGCCCGTCCTGGTGAGCGTTTGAAGGCGCGCTTTCCGGACGCGGTCGGGAACATCGACCATCACGTTTCGAACATCGGCTATGCCGAGTTCAATCTGGTGGACAGCGGATCGGCGGCTGCTTGCGAAGTTCTCGCGGGCGTGTTCTTCGACAATCATCTCGAGGTCGACGCGCAATCGGCGCAGGCGCTCTACACCGGCATTCTCACCGATACGGGCCAATTCCGCTTCACGTCCACCACGCGGCGCACGTTTCTGCTGGCGGCAGAATTGATGGCGCGCGGCGCGAATCCGACGGAGGCGGGGTTCCAGCTCTACGAGCGTGAAAGCCAGGGGAAGCTCCAGTTACTCCAGCACTTTTTAGGTTCTCTCCAGATGGAGTGCGGCGGGCGAGTTTGCATTGGGATGTTGCCGAATGGTGTCTTCGAGGAAACCGGATCAACGACCGAAGACACGGAAGGTCTCGTCGATTACGCGCGCTCCATCGATGGCGTCGACGTGGGCGTGTTGATCGAGGAACGCCCGGATGGAGCGGTCAAAGCGAGTCTCCGCTCCAAAGATCCGCAATACCGACTCGACCGCGTCGCGGCCCAGTTCAATGGCGGTGGTCATGCCTGCGCAGCTGGATTGAGCGTAAAGCTATCGGCCGCAGAACTTCGATCCCAACTCCTCGGCGTTCTTGCGGCGCAGTTCGGAAGCCAGGCCGCCAGTCGCACTTCTGTCTCATGATCCTTCAACGCAAAGAACTCGAGGGCGTGCTCCTCGTCGACAAGCCCGGTGATCACACGTCGCACGACGTGGTGGCGCGACTTCGCCGGAAACTTAACATGAAGCGTATCGGTCACGCGGGCACGCTTGATCCGATGGCGACCGGGCTGATGATCCTGCTGATCGGGAAGGCCACAAAAATTTCGCAGTACCTGGTCAGCCTCGACAAGGGTTACGAAGGCACGATCGAGCTGGGCAAGGTGACCGATTCGCAAGACGCCGAGGGTGAAGTCCTGGAGACGCGGCCCGTGCCGGCGTTGACCGAAGCGGATGTCCGAAACGCGATGAATGGGTTTCTTGGCGACCAGTATCAAATGCCGCCGATGTTTTCAGCCATCAAGATTGACGGAGTTCCGCTCTACAAGAACGCGCGTAAAGGGGTGGAGGTTGAGCGTGAGCCCCGCTTCATTCGCGTGATGAGCTTTGAGCTCACGCGCTTCGCGCTGCCGCGCTTTGATTTCAAGCTGCGCTGCACGAAAGGCACGTATGTTCGAACCGTGGCGCACGACTTGGGTCAGAAACTAGGTTGCGGTGCGCATCTTGCGGCACTTCGGCGAACCAGCACGGACAAGTTCGATTTGGCCGACGCGAGCACCCTGGATCAAATCGAGGCCTTGAGTCTGCCCGAAATCGAGAAGCGGCTGATCCCCGTTCATCAGGCGGCACCGTCGATCGCCCTTTAGCAGCTTGGCGATCGATGCAGTTCGCTCTTCATCTTCGAGCGTTCGAACCCGGTGCTTGCGATCAAGCGACCGGCACATAAGACCAGCGCAGGAATCATGAGTCTTCCGCGCGAGTTTGAAGGTCTGGATCACGTGGTGCTGCCACGAAAGCCGCTGCATCTCGCAATTGGAATTTTCGACGGAGTCCACCTGGGACATCGAGCGGTGATCGAGGCGGCGGTGCACTCGGCCCGGTGCAATCTGGGCACAGCCGCCGTTCTAACGTTTGCCCCTCATCCGAGCGTGGTCCTGCGCCCGGACCAACCCACGCGCATGATCATGGATCGGCCGGCCAAAGCACGTTTGCTGGGGGAACTTGGAATCGACGCGGTGATCACGCAGCCGTTCACCCCGGAATTTGCGCAGACGTCCGCCGAAGAATTTCTCCCCTGGTTGAAGGCGCGTTTGCCGCAACTGGCCGCCGTCTACGTCGGAGAAAACTGGCGATTTGGGCGGGGTCGGGGCGGTGACATCGCGTTTCTGGTGGCTGAGGGAAAGAAGCACGGCATTACGGTCTTCAGTGCTCCGCGGGTGAATCTGAATGGTGAGCCGATCAACAGTTCGCGCATTCGCACGTTGATCGAGACCGGCGACATGGCGGGCGCGAATCGGCTTCTTGGTTACGTCTATTTCGCAGAAGGGGTCATTGCATCCGGCAAGCGACTTGGCCGTACGCTTGGGTTCCCGACGTTGAATCTGGTTTGGTCACCTGACTTGCGGCCGCGCTTCGGAGTCTACGTGGTGCGCGTGAGTGGAGCAAAGTCGGCGCAGGCGTTGCGCGGCGTAGCGAATTACGGCCTACGACCGACGGTCGAGCAATCCACCGAGCCACGGCTCGAGACCCACGTTTTGGACGACTGCCCTTATACCGCTGGGGACACGATCTCCGTCGAGTGGCTCCACTTCCTCCGTCCGGAAAAAAAGTTTGCCGGAGTCGACGAACTGCGCGGTCAGATTGCACGCGATCTCGTCGAGGCAAAGACGTTTTTCGACGCCGAGCCGCACGACTGAGCTCGACCCGGGGAGAAGCGTTGGGGGCCCGCGGACTTTCGCTTGAGTGCTACTCCATCGCGGCCAACACCGCGTCCACCGAAACGGTGGCAAAACGCGTCGCGAAGTCAGAGACGGCATACGGGATAATCAGCTGCCGGCCGTGCAGCATGGCACCGCATGTGTAAACAACGTTCGGCACATACCCTTCGCGCTCGTCTTCGGCGGGGGTGAGGAGCGGTTCGCGCAACCGGCCGAGTACTTTCGTCGGATCGTCGCGGTCCAACAAAAAGGCTCCGATGGAGTATTTGCGCATGGCGCCAACCCCGTGGCTGAGCACCAGCCAGCCGCGCTCGGTTTCGATCGGCGATCCGCAGTTGCCCAGCTGCACAAACTCCCACGCAAACGTGGGTTTCAGGATCAAGGTCGCGCTTCGCCAAAAATGCAGATCATCCGAAAACATGACGAAAATGTTCTCGTTGTCCTGCCGCGACAGCATCACGTACCGGCCATCGATTTTGCGCGGAAACAGCGCCATGCCTTTGTTTTGAACTGCGGCACCGCTGAGGGTCGTGAAGGTGAAGTCGGCGAAATCGTTTGTCGCGAGCAGTTGCGGATGGGTCGTTCGTCCGTCGTACGCGGTATAGGTCGCATAGTAGATGTGGGAACCGTCTTCCTTCGTGAAGAGCACGAAGCGAGCGTCTTCGATGCCATTGCTCTGACTCGGAGAACGGGGAAAAATGACCCGCTCCGACATCCTCTGGTCAGCCGGAAAGCGAACTTGGTAGTTCGAGAGTGCATGCCCGAGAATTGCGGCCGTCGCGGTCTGGCAGTTTGCTGGATCCGTCGCGCCGAGCTGATTTTGCACCATGGCGAGTGCGCTTCGGAGCTGCGGGAGCGTGAACGGTTCGGCGAGTGAAGCCAGCGTACGTCGCGTTACCTCCCCGGCGAAACCCAGCTCCGCTAATTGGGCCGCGAACAGCCCCTTGTCATAGGAGGCATCGCGCACGGGGTGTGGTTCCCTCACGAACCGCGTTGGCGTGTTCAGCGTGATCTGGTGTTCGGCATCCACCACGCCAGTACGAAAGGTGATCGAAGAAATATGGCCTTCGCCCGTCGCGCGAAGACTCAGCACGAAGCGCGTCGCTCCCGGTGCGAGATCACTTTGATCCGGATGCGGCACAATCGAGGGATTAAAGAGCGCGGCTGCCTCGAGGGAATATTCGTGCGTGAAATACGACCCGATCACGAGACGGCGGGCTTCCGAAAGCTGGAGATCCGTGACCAGATACGGGCGCACGAATTCGAAGCGCTCCATGAATATATCGCGTGTCTTCTGGTGGCGGTCTGAAAAATCCGTCAGAACCTGCGCGAGCAACGCTTCGATGTCGGTCTCGGATAGCGCCAGCAAACGGGCAATGATTTTGACGATGCGCTGTTCGGTCGCGGGCAGAAACGGCCGGATGAGCACGCGGGCGCGATCGGGATTGATGAAAAGATTGGTGCGGTTGACGACGAATGCGGGCATGCGATTAGCGGGCGGCGGTAGTGAGTGGAAGGGTGGCTTGGAAATCGGTGAGTTCGTTGTGTGTGCTTTGCAGGTCTACGAGCGCGAGATGAAATGCGAGCGTGGATTCCGCTCCCTGGTTTTCATTGACGCGATCGGCGTGCAACGCATCGCGGCAGCCACCGGTTTTCGCGTCGTACAGCATGAGGCCCAAATCGTTTCGGCCGAGGAACCACTCGAAAATACTGTGAGCGCGATCGAGCCATTCATGCTCCGTTGTAATCCGAAAAGCCTCGAGACACGCGGCGACGGTTCCCTGCACCTCGATGGGTTGCTGGTCAAAGTAAGCACGGGTACCGTCCCGGTGACAGAAGCCGTCCGAGCCAATGGGTTGGAAGCACCCCGTCGGTGACGTCTGGATCTTCACGAGCCAGCGGAGTGCGCGAAGCCCCGTGGCGATGAGTTCTGGTCGGTGCATCGCCTGCCCACTGAGCATCAGCGCATGCGGCAACCTGGCGTTGTCGTAGGTCGCGTCGTCGGCGAGCCAGTGCCAGTCATCGCGACTATGCTCGGCAAAGCGCTGCATCAGTCGCTCCGTAAGGCGTTGCCGGGTATCCATCGCGCGACCATCGCCCGCCCTTCGCCGCAGGTACGCATCAATACCGAGCAACGCGAACGCCCACGTACGAGGATGCACCAAGTCGTTTGTGACCGGCAGTGCATCCCGAAAAAGTTGCTCTGCGAGCAGCGATTGGCTGCGATCCCGGCCCTGTCCGACGCAAACGCCGAGGGCCCATAACGCACGTCCATGAGAATCCTCGGAGCCTTGGTCCTCCAGCCAGCGGCGGTCATAGCTCATGAAATTGCGAAACCGTTTCGTATCCGGGTGCAACGCATAGGTGAGGAACGCGGTGTAGGTCGTGGCAAGGCGTTCAAGCGCGGCCGATGATTCGCCAAGCGCGTTCCAGCCGAGGATCAAAAGCAACGCACGCGCATTGTCGTCGGTACAGTAGCCGTGCGAAAAATTCGGGACGGCGAAGAGCGCGTGTTGCAGCATGCCGGTCGAGTCACTGAGACGCAGCACGTGATCCGGCTTGAACTTGGGCAACCGCATCGGTTCCTGCGCGAGCGTCCTGACCAGCAATGACCGGCGATGCGTCGCCGCATGCTGCGTCTGCGCGTGCGCGAAGCTGGCGCTGTAGTGCTCGGCTGCCCGGCTCCAGATCATCTCTCTTCCGCAATCGTAGGCTCGGCGGCGCATGGCGCGTCGGCGCGGTTCGTCCCGCAACACCGCACACACTTCGCGGGCGATCGCGAGGCTGTCACCAAAGGGCACCAACACGCCTCGACCATCGGCGAGCAGCTCCGAGGCATGCCAGTACGGAGTCGAGATCACCGCCTTGCCCGCACCAAAGGCATAGGCGAGCGTACCGGAAACGATTTGCTGCTCGTTGAGGTACGGCGTCACGTACACGTCTGCTGCTCCGATGAAATCCTTGAGTTCGGGCAAGTCGACGAAGCGGTTGTAGAAAATGACGTTTCGTTCGACGCCGTTCTTCTTGGCGAGCCGTTCGAGTCCCAACCGGTAAGCTTCGCCATGCTCTCGCACCAGGGTGGGGTGTGTGGCGCCCAGGACCAGGTACACGACGTCCGGATGCTCCGCGACGATGGCGGGAAGCGCGTTCAGCACATTCTCAATGCCTTTGTTGGGCGAGAGCAGCCCGAACGTGAGCAGCACGGGCCGACCTTCGACGGCGAAAAGGTCCTTGTACCGCTCGGGTTCCTCGAACGGTACATCGTGAATGCCGTGTGCAATCAAATCGATTTTCTCCGAGGGCGCGCCGTAAATTTCACGCAGAAACATTCGCCCGCGTTCCGTCATTACGATCAACCGGTGCGACACTCGAATCAATGCCTCCATGACCCGACGCTGTTCCGGACTGGGATCACGCAGCACCGTGTGAAGCGTCGTGACGATCGGCATGTTCAATGCCTTCAGCAAAGCCAGGATGTGGCCTCCAGCGCTGCCGCCAAAAATGCCGAACTCGTGCTGGACGCAGACGACATCGACTTCGCTGCTGTTCAGGAACTCGGCGGCGCGTTCGTAGCTGGCGATGTCCTGCTCGGCGATCTCGAACTTCACCTCGGGCGGGTAGTCATAGGTCTCCGCCGCGTCATTGATCGCAATCACCGGACAGGCATCGTGCGCGATTCCGGCTGCGACCGCCGCGCGCAAGTCGTGCGTGAAGGTGGCGATGCCGCATTTCCGGGGCAAATACGTTCCGATAAAGGCGGTTTTGCGGACTGACCCGGACGTGCGCCGGGAGCCGTTGACGCGCTCAAGCGGCGCGCTGGGAGGATGCAGGAGGATTTCTACCACGAGAGGAATGATGAGAACAAAAGGATCATCAGCGTACGTCGGACCGTGCGCTCCAGCCATGGGGCGATGACCTACCGCCATGGTAGTTGATCGATCACTACGATGGGCTGCCTTATGTTCCTAGGTCTGAAGTCGCCGCTTCGAAGGTTAAAACCTGCAAGTCTGAGGGATCGTTCATGCTGAGGTGGTTCCCGCCGTCCAACGTGCTGCGGGGCCATCCGCTTGGAACGATGTTTCGATTAGTTGGAGTGAGCCCTCGTGTTTTCGGTCAATCGGAATACCGTGTGAAACTTGATTATTCTCAAACCGGTCTCCGTCTCCGTTTCCCCTCATGCCAATGTATCCGTCCCGTCGACGGAGGGAACCGTGGTCGAAGCCACCGCAACCAATTCCGACGGGGGCGGTTTCGCCGACTTGATGCAGCAGGAGCTTGATCTGCGCAAAGCGATCCAAGGCATTCTCGTCGGATTGAACTGGCCTCATTCAGCTGAAATCGATCGCACGTTGCGCGAACAGCTTCTTCAGCTCTCGACCAACATCGAGGTATTGAACCAGAGGTATATGCTACCGGGGAAAAGCACCGTGCACGTAGACACGGCCGCCACGGCGTCCGACGGCGCTGAGATGCCGGGCGCATCCGATGACGCGTTGTCCTTGGAAGGCTTGATTGCACAGTATCGCACCGTTCTGGGCACGATTGGTACCTTGATGATGCAGGGCTCGGACCGGGAGCGTGGTAAGTTGATCCTGACGCAGGTCGCTCGCACTCACGAAGAAATGGCGACGAAGCTGACGACATTTTTGCCAAAAGCTATGGATCACCCCACGACGGAAACGGGCGTGCCTGTGACGCTCACCGTGAGTGAAGCTCGATGGGAAAACGAAGGCGGACCAGCTGAACCGCCTGCGGGGCCCGTCTCCACGCACTAATTGTCTGCTGGTCGGGATCAGGAGCAGGTTGAACGTCGACTGAGCCCGTCAACCCATCATTCTGCTCGTCGCCGGAGAACCAAGGCGTGGCGCCAAGCCGTGAGCTTTAGAGGTGACAAGCGTACGTTCTTGTCGACACAGGTGCGTTGTGCGCGGTATCCTCTTGCACTGCTCGTTCATCGTGGATCCGACGCGGGTCGGCATAAACTCGGACGTACGTCGTGAACGAAAACTCCACATCTTTCTCCAAGGACCGGGCCGTACTTCAGCCTCGATTGGCAGAATCATCCACGCTCGCTCGAGCGCCGTCGAGACAACGCCCGGGCGACGATAAGCTAGGCGAGTCCTTTCCGATCGTTGGAATCGGAGCATCGGCTGGCGGTCTGGAAGCACTCACGATGTTGTTCGCGCATGTGGGCGCTGACACGGGTATGGCGTTCGTCATCGTGCAGCATCTTGACCCGCATCGGGAGAGCGCCCTGGCAGAGTTGCTTTCGCGCAGTACCCAAATGGCGGTGACGGAGGTGAGCGGTCGCACAGCGATCGAACCCAATCACGTTTATGTCATTCCGCCCGGGAGCGACATCAGCTTCTCGAAAGGCGCACTGACGCTACGCGAGCGTCCAACGTCGCGTGCGCCGCATCTCTCGATCGACGTTTTATTCGAATCACTTGCCCGCGACCTCCACGAACACGCGATCGGCGTGATCCTCTCTGGTACCGCGACCGACGGAACACTTGGTTTGGAGGCAATCAAAGCTGAAGGCGGGATCACATTCGCCCAAGATGATTCGGCGAAGTACGATTCCATGCCGCGCAGTGCAATTGCAGCGGGTTGCGTCGATTTCGTGCTTTCCCCCGCGAAGATCGCGTCAGAGCTGGAACGGATCGCGAACCATCCGTATGTGCGCGGTCAGACCCAACCGCGTCGGCGGCCGACCACCAAAGCCGCTGGGCGCAGCCAGCCGCACTCCCTGGTGGGCGGACGGCGCGAGGAACTGACAGCCGGAACCGACTTGGAGAAGATCATGGCCTTGCTGCACAATCGCAGCCGCGTCGACTTCACTCTCTACAAACCCAGCACGATTCAGCGACGCATCGCTCGGCGGATGGTGCTGGGGAAGTTCGAAGCGGCGGCAACCTACGCCAAGTTCCTGCAGCGCAATCCCAAGGAACTCGATGCGCTGTTCACTGATCTGCTGATCGGCGTCACCAGCTTCTTTCGCAATCCGGACGCGTTCGCGACGTTGAAGCGGAGAATTTTCCCGCAGATCTTCAAACACAATCGTCAGGACCCGATCAGAGTGTGGACGCTGGGCTGTTCATCCGGCCAGGAGGCTTATTCGATCGCGATGCTGCTGATCGAACACACTGGAGATAGCACCGTGGGCATGGTGCCGATTCAGGTCTACGCGACCGATCTCAACGAGAGCGCGTTGAACAAAGCGCGTCAGGGACTGTATCCGAAACACCTGTTGGCCGACGTTTCGGCGGAGCGTCTAAAAAGGTTTTTCGTGGAGGAACACGGGGGCTATCGCGTCAATAAGATGCTCCGGGAGATGTGCGTGTTCGCCCGGCATAATCTGCTGAACGATCCGCCGTTCTCACGGATGGATCTTATCACCTGTCGAAACCTGCTGATCTACCTCGAGCCGGAGACGCAGAAGCAAATCTTCCCATCGTTTCATTACGCGCTGAAGCCCGGCGGTTGCTTGTTCCTGGGTGCATCAGAATCGATCGGTCCGTTCGCCGGCCTGTTCGAGGTCGCTGATAAGAAGGAGAAAGTCTACTTCCGAAAAGGCGTCGAGACCCCCGTGCATCGTTTGCGGCCCATGTCACGTGACTCTGGAGCCGCGCGGCAAAGTGCTGCCCGATCGCCCGTGGCTCGTGCTGGCGCGCCGATGGAAATGATCGCGCAGCGAGAAGCTGATCGGATTACGCTCAAGCAGTATGCGCCGCCGGCAGTGCTGGTGAACGATCGTCTGCAAATTGTCCAATTCCGTGGATCAACCGGTCGCTACCTTGAACCCGCATCCGGTCGGGCAAATTTTCATCTGCTGCAGATGGCCCGTGAAGGGCTGATGCTGCCCTTGCGCGCAGCGATCAACGATGCGCGGAAAGCGAAGCAGCGCGTCGTGCGCAAGAATGTGGGGATCCGACTCAACGGCGGCACGCGCAAGATCTCAATCGAAGTCACACCGCTACGAAGGCTCATCGGGGTATGCTACCTCATTTCCTTCAAGGAGGCACGGCATCGCGAGTACGATCCCGATGGTGCTAACTCCGATGAAGGATCGTCCCGCGCGACCGAGACGATGTCGGGCAGAGTAGCGCGTCAGAGCACGCGCCGGCTCGCTGAACTGGAACGCGAGCTGTCGGAAACGCGCGACTATCTGCAATCCCTGCAGGAGCAGCACGAAGCGTCGAACGAAGAGACTCAGGCTTCCAACGAGGAAGGGCAGTCGGCGAATGAGGAACTCCAGAGCATCAACGAAGAGCTGGAAACGTCGAAGGAGGAGTTGGAGTCATCGAACGAGGAGCTGATCACGCTCAATGAGGAGATGCTGTCGCGGAATGCCGATCTCAACCGGCTCAATAGTGATCTCAACAATCTCCATCTCAGCATCAACACGGCCATCCTGGTGCTTGGGCGTGACCTGCGGATTCGCCGTTTTACTCCGGCGGCCGAGAAACTCTTTAACCTCGTCGCCACCGATCTGGGCCGGCCGATCGGCGGCATCCGCTCAGGACTCGATTTCCACGGGTTGGAGGCGTTTGTGCTCGAGGTGATCGAGTCGGTCGCGCTGCGAGAACGCGAGGTACAGGACAAAGCTGGAAAATGGTTTTTGTTGCGCGTGCGGCCGTATCTCACGCTCGACAACGAAATCGACGGGGCGGTGCTGGTGCTCATCGATATCGACGCCCTGAAGAGCAGCGAACATGCGGTCGGCCGCGCGCGGGATTATTCCAATGCCATCCTTCGCACCGCTCGTGATTCCATGATCGTGATGGACGCGGAACTTCACGTGACCGAGGCGAATGAGGCGTACTATCGCTTGTTCCAAACCACGGCCGCCGCGACCGAACGCAATCTCCTGTTCAAGATCGGTCGCCGCCGGTGGGACGATCCCAAGCTGCGCGCGTCATTGAAGAGCATGGTCACAAACGATCAGGCGTTTAATGATCTTGAGCTCGCGACCGACGTGCCGGGACGGGGGCGACGAACTTTTCTCCTCCATGGCCGGACGATGCTGAGCAACGACCAGAAAGGCGCGCGCCGGCTGCTGCTATCGTTTGAAGACACGACCGAGCGGATGATCGCGCGGGATGAGTTGCGACAGTCCGAAACTCGCTATCGCCGGCTGTTCGAAACCGCCCAGGATGGCATCCTGCTCGTGCATCCAGGGACGCGCAAGATTGTTGATGCGAACCCCTACATGTCACAGTTGCTTGGTTACACCCACGCGCAACTGGTCGGCAAGGATCTCCACCAGATTGGGCTGACGGAGGACGAGGCGGCGAGCAAGGCATCGTTTCGAGAACTCCGGAAACACGGTTTTGTCCGCTACGACGACCTGCCTCTTGAAACCAATTTAGGCGAGCGCCGCGAGGTGGAGTTCGTGAGCAATCTGTATGTGGAGGACGGCGTTGAAATCATCCAGTGTAGCATCCGGGACGTTAGCTTTCGGAAGAAGAGCGAAGCGCAGTTGCGCCAGCACGAGCGCTTCATGTTCAACCTTATCGACCAATCACCCGTCGGTACGCTGGTGGTGGACGAGCATCTGACCCTGCTGCAGATCAATGCGCTCGGACTCAAAACGCTCGGGCACATCTCCCCGCTGCTTGGCCGGGATTACGCGGAAATTGTGCATGAGTTCTGGGGGCCGATCGACGCGCAGGAGATGGTGATGCGCTTCCGCCATACTTTGGGGACGGGCGAACCGTATACTGCGCCCGAATACAGCGGTCGGCGCTTCGATGGAGAAACCAGTGAGATCTACGATTGGGAATTGCAGCGACTCACCCGGCCGGATGGACGGTTTTGCGTCGTGAGCTATTTCAACAACGTCACCGATCGGTTCCGGACAAAAACCAAGCTCGCCGGACAGGCGCGGTGGGCGGGACTCCTTTCGCAGATCTCGGCGCAGCTGATTCTCACCACCGCGCCGAACGCATCGCTAGGCTCCATCTTCGAGCGAATGGCGGATGAACTCGGCGTCGAAGTGTCGTTGAACTATTCTGTCACCAACGACGGACGCAAACTGATCCTGGAGCACGCAGCCGGGATTTCGATCGCCGAACGCGACGCGTTGAAAGAACTCCACGTGCACGAAGGACTCGGCGCCTCGGTGGGCAACAACGATGAACAGGTGACGATGTTGAGCGTAGCGGATGATCCCCATCCTGACTTCGAAGCACTGCGGAGGATGGGGGCGAAGACGTATGTCAGCCATCCGCTCCGGGTCGGTTCGACGCTTCTGGGCATCGCCGTCGTGATTTCGTTGAGCCGTCCGCGGTTCGATCCGGAGGAGCTGAAATTCATTCGCACCATCTGTGATCTCTCCGCCGCCACGGAGGAGCGGGGTCGATTGCTGAAGGATACGGCGCGCGCCAGAGATGTGGCGCAGGCGGCCAATAAAGCGAAGGATGACTTCCTTGGGGCCGTCTCCCATGAGTTAAGAACACCCTTGAACCCGGTCCTGCTGCTCGCTTCGGAACGTGCCGAAGATTTGACGCTACCGGCCGCCGTAAGAAACGACTTCGAGGTGATCGCTCGCAACGTGGCTTTGGAAGCCCGTTTGATTGATGACCTGCTCGACCTGACGCGGGCCACCCACTCCAAGCTGGCGATGCACATGGGAGTGGTGGACGTGCACGCGATTCTGACGGACGCCCTGACGATTGTTCAGCCGGAACTCGCTCCCAAAGCCATCGAGCTCACGGTTTCAACCGGCGCACCGAATGCCATGGTTCGGGGCGACCCGCTGCGCTTGCAGCAAGTATTGTGGAACGTGTTGCACAACGCAGTTAAGTTTACGCCTGAGGGGGGCAGGATTGTGGTCACCACGAAAGGGTCGGTGAATGGGGAACGACTTTACGTTTCCGTCGCGGACAGTGGCATTGGCATGAGCCCCGAAGAACTTGGCCGGGTCTTCGAACGATTCACCCAAGGCGATCATGCGACAGACGGCGGTTCGATCCGTTTCGGTGGTTTGGGGCTGGGGCTTTCGATTTCTCGCACGTTGATCGAGGCACACGGCGGAACCATCGAAGCCAGCAGCGCGGGACGAAACGAAGGCACCACCTTTCTGATCGATATCCCGGTCGCGAAGGCACTCGCGTCGGCGGCTGTCACCACGGATGCGATTGTACCCAAGCCAGGGATCCGGCTGATTCCCAAGCGTCGACGCCTACTCATGGTGGAGGATCACGACGCGACGCGGTTTGCCCTCTCGAACCTCCTGAGGCGGCGCGGCTATGCGGTTATACCGGCCGTGTCGGTCGCCGAAGCGCGGTCGCTGTTAAGTCAGCAGGAATTTGACGTCATCGTTTGTGATATCGGACTCCCAGACGGCACTGGTTACGACCTGATGTTGGACGTGAAAAAGCGCAGCCAGGCCAAAGGAATTGCCCTGACCGGTTACGGATCGGATGCGGACGTGGCGCACTCGCTCGCTTGCGGGTTCTCGAGTCACGTGACGAAACCTGTCTCGATTCAAGCACTCACGCAGGCATTGGCGGCTTTGGAAGTGGAGTAGAGCGTCACCTTGATCGCACCCGATCGCTCTCTTCCTGAGGCAGGAGCCCCGAGGTCCGGATGCAGGACGATGACTATCCGCCTATTCGCTAACGCGTAAACGCCTGACTTTCTCGCGACGCCACGTTGATTAACCCGACTCGTGATCCCGACTACCCGCCATATCGAATACGCGCTGGGGTACATTGCGTTGGGTCTGCTGGAAGAAGCAGCGAACGAACTGATATTGATCGACCCCGCCGATCAGTCAGCCCCGGTCGTGATCAGAGCGAAGATTGAGCTCCATATGGCCGCGAAACAGTGGGACCGCGTAATCGCACAGGCCCAACCGCTGGCGAATGAGTACCCCGAGTTCCACGAAGCCTGGATCGCCTGGGCCTACGCGCTGCGGGAACTGCAACATGTCGCGGAGGCCCTCGCCGTTTTGGAGCGCGGCTTGAAGCACCATGGTGAGACGCATCCGATCTTTTACTACAACCTCGCGTGCTATCATTGCCTGCTCGGCGATCTGAACCCGGCGCGAGCGTCGTTGCGGACCGCGTGTGGCGCGGATGAGGACTTCAAGGCGATGGCGGCGGAGGACACCGACTTGCGTCCGCTTTGGGCCGAGCTGCGCGTATCAGGGTAAAACGTAGCCCGGGCGCCCGGTTTCCTCGACAAGCCGATCGTGGTGCGGGACTTTGCAGGAGCAGTCAGAGCGAGTTCGGAGTGTCGGACAACGGATCCGAATCTGGATTTCGCCCCCGCGGTTGACCGAACGGCTGAGACGCACAGCGTGTGAGTACGGGAATTGTGTTACGCCGCGCAAAACCCGACGCTGATCGACGCGTTGATACCCACATGGTCGAGACCCGGGAAAACCCATTCGATGCCTGCCCGGCGAATGGCGCTTGTGGGACTTCTTTCCGGCGCATCGTTCGTGATCCGTCAACGAAGGCGTCTCAAAGGTGGACCTTGGTGGTGTCTCCGTTGACTCAATGCGCGTGCGGCGACGGTTGAGTTGCCATTCGACTCATTTCGTGTCGGAAGCGGCGGTGACAAACGGCAGCGTTCTGGCCGAGAACTTTCGTCAGCAGGGGCTTCGACAAATTCGCCGGTGTTGACCAGGACACCCGACTTACGCATCAAAGGTCATGCGATTCACATCCGGCTTGGTTTGCGGAGCACTTTTGGTTTCCGCCCTGGTAGGGTCCGCAACGCCGGTTCGAGCCACTCCCATCAACGGAAAGGTGACATTTGGAGGCCTCTTTTTCTCGGACGCGCCCGGCCAGAACTGGACGAATGCGACCACCTTTCAGTTCCTTGAGGCTCAGGGCCACCGATTTGGCGACTTCGATATTTTGGGCAATTTCGTACCCAATCCCGTGCCAGGCATTCTGCGGATCGCAGACACGAGCGTTCCGGGCTATCTCAATCAGGGCAGCCAATCCGGGAACTACAATTTCGATATCACGTCGATCGCCTTCACCATCACGCCGAATTCGTTTCTCGCCCAAGGTATGGGAATCGCAAATCTGACGGGGTTCGACCCGACGTTTGTGACGTGGAGTATTTCTGCTGCTCCAAGTTCCTTGGGGGAAATCTCTACCTCGCCAACGGTCAGTTTGTCGCAGCGGGTGTTGCCGTTTCCGATTTCGGCACGACTTGGGCTCTCGTATTGGGTGCGCTTTGCCTGCTCGCCTACTTGCGCGGACGAATCGCCAAGGGATCGCTGCGCTAAAGCACGTCCCGTCCGAAGTCGGTCGTCCCTGTATCCGGATTCGTATTCCGTTGGGTTGACCGCGCTGTCCTTTTAGGTCGCACGTGTCCGGCTTCTGAGCCGGGTCACAATCCGACTGAACATCATAGCTCTTTGCAGCCGGACAAGCTGACTCGCGACCGAGGGAGATCGTCAGCCGAGTTTTCGAGGCGTGTCGTCAAAGCTCTGAGGTGAGCACCCTCGCTGGCCGGGGTCCGTCGGGGCTCGACTTCGGATAGAATCTTGAATCCGTTGAAGTCATGGCGTCATCGCGTCCTGCAACCCTAGCGACTTTGGCGCGGAAGCTGGGGCTTTCAGTCTCTTCGGTCTCCTACGCTCTGCGAAATCACCCGCATACCGCGGACAGCACCAAGCAACGCGTGCTCGCGGCGGCGCGGGAACTCGATTACCGGCCCAACGCGGCCGTCGCGTCGCTGATGGGACATATCCGACGGGGTCGTCGGCCAAACGAAGGCGCGTGTCTGGGCTTTGTCTGGGTGGAGGCGTCGCGTGCTGAAGCCCGGTCGGATCCCTTTTACCGTCAGGTCTTCGGCGGCGCTCAAGAACGCGCGGCACGGCATGGCTTCCGCCTCGAACAACATTGGCTGCGCGAGCCCTCGATGAATCCGGTTCGGCTGGGCCAGGTGCTGAAATCGCGCGGTATCACCGGATTGGTTTTCTCGCCCTGTAATCACAACACGACAGTCACCCTCGATTGGGCTTGGGATGATTTTGCCATGGCGGTGATCGGCAACGCCCCGTGGCCGGTGGAACTCCACCGCGCCGTCCACCATCACTACGCGGGGATGCGCATCTGCCTGGAGCGGGCCGCCGAATGCGGGATGAAGCGCTGCGTAGCGCTGATCGAGGAGACGGTGAACTCGCGCGCCGGCCGGGCCTGGGAGGCCGCGTTCGTGACGTTTTCTCCGCCCTGCGAATCCGCGCGGGAACGGCTCTGGCTGGGGCCCGCCGAATCGATTGCGCAGGCTCGCGCATTCGTTCGCCGCCTGAAGCCGGATTGCGTGATCACATCCAGTCCGGCGTTCGCTCCGGCCGATGCGCAGACCTCGCCGAAGAAGCGGGGTCCGTGGTGGATGGTGCTGAATCGCGCGCTGGCTCCTGCAGAGTTTGGCGGCATCGATAATGACTACGCGAGGATTGCGGCCAACGCGGTCGATTTGGTGATCGGTCAATTGCACCGTAACGAACGCGGTATTCCCGCTGATCCAAAGCTGCTGCATTTTAACGGTCGTTGGGTTGATCCGCGCACGGCTGAGTAAGGGGAGACGCCTATTTCGGTCGGCCTGCGAGTGACGAGCGGCTATGAAATGCAGTTGGAATTTCAACGGTTTCAAGAACCTCGGAATTGTGCTGTCCGGGGTGAGGTCTAAGCCCTGAGCCGTCGGATATTTCTTCCGGCGAGCGTGCCCCCTTCACGTTCCGGCCCCTTCCACGCCTCAGAATGAAACCTCACACACCCCGTGCCCTGTACCTGACGTCTCGCGACTTCGGCCTCTGTTGCTTTGCGAGCAGTCTGATTTTTTCGGCAGCCGCGCTCGCGCAGTCTAGCCCCGCTTCCACTCCGGCCGACCCGGATGAGGCCATCGTCCTCTCGGCGTTCGAGGTGAAAAGCGCGAACGATCGCGGCTACACCGTGGAAAACGCGGTCGCGACCACCGGCATCGCCCAGTCGCTGTCAAAGACGCCGCTGCCCATCACGGTCGTCACCGAGCAGTTCCTGCGCGACGCCATGCTCACCGGCTTCACCGGCGCGGTCTCGTACGTGAGTTCGATCGCCATCGATCCGCATGCGGGCAATGGAAACTACGCGGCGGGCGCAGGCCTCAGCCAAGGCAATCTGAACCGGTTTCGCGGTCAGCCGGTGAACGGCACGTTCCGCAACGGACTCAATCAATCGGTCGGCTTCGATACTGAAAACGTGGACCGCATCGAGGTCGCGAAGGGACCGCTTTCGGTCTTTGTCGGTGGCGCGACGCTCGGTGGTGAAATCAATGTGGTCACGAAGAAGCCGCTGTTTTCGCGCCGCAACGAAATCTCCGCGACCGTGGGCGAACACCAGACCTTCGGCGTCGCGGCGGATCTCACCGGCCCGATCGACGCGAAGAAGACGGTCGCCTATCGCGTGATTGCATCGTACAAGGATGGCAACACGTGGCGTGATTTTTCCCATCGCGCGACGACGTTCCTGGAGCCGCAGCTGCTCTGGCGTCCGAGTGACAAGTTGACGGCCCGGATCGATTACGTGCATCGGCTTTCCCGGGGGAACAATATTTCCCAGAACGTCAGTAACACGGGTAATTACCAGGCGGACTTCGACACGCCGCGCCAGTTCCTGCTGGATCTCGGCAAAAAGCGAACCGGGGCGCTCGCGGGTGTGCCGTATAGCGTGGATGAATACCGCGCCCGGATCGGCAACGCCTTCGGCAACTGGCGCCAGGACGTGTTCGATGCCACCGGCAAATGGACGACCTTAGGCGGCGGCGAGCTGGGTCTGGTCGAGGGCAATTTCCCTGGCGGTCGATCCTACAACTCATTTGGTCCGCACGCCGGCGTCGTGGAACGCTCGGACCTGCTGGAGACCGAAGTGACGCTGGTGGCAACGGATTGGCTCCAGGCTCGTTTCCTCGGTCGCGGGGTGAAAGACTATAACGGCCAGGATTTCTTCTCTTTCAGTCAGCGGCTCATGCCGTCCGGCAACTACAGTCTCACCTCAGGTTATCAAGGCGCGCGGTTTCACAACGAGTCACGCGATGCGAAACTGGAGGCGGCGCTGCAGCACAAGGTGTGGATCGCCAACGTCAATTTTCTGATCGGCGGCCAGTATGGTGACACCAAGAGCTATAACGAGCGGGCGATCTTCGACTACACCAACGTTCCCTCTGTCCCGTCATCGCCTAATGTTCTTTTTGGTGCGCCGCAGGGCACGTTAACCGGGGCGAACGTGTACACCTACTTCGATCCACGCGTGCATGCCTTTCCGGATAATCGTCTCATCACCCGCTGGCCGAGTGAGGTTTCGGCGGCCGGCGTCGCAGCGTTCAACGACCTGAAAGTGAATACTCGCGCCATCTACGCGGCGGGCAGTGGTGGCTTCTTCAACGACCGCGTTATCCTGACGGGCGGCGTTCGCCGGACCTTCGTGCACTCCGTTACGAGTACGCAGGATCGCAACCGCGCCGTTCTCACCTCCACCTCAACGGGCAATCCCTACACCGATAACTGGACCGCGGGCGTGGTGGTGCAGATTGTCCCAGGCCTCAATGCCTATGCGAGTACGAGCGAAGGTGAGACGATTCGGACCGGCTCGTTGATCGGCCGTGTGACGTTCGGTACGCCAGCGCCGCCGCTGGACATTGTTTCTCCCGCTGAACAGGCCGCCAACCCCGTGCCCAACGCGATCGGAAAAGGCAAGGAAGCCGGTCTCAAGTTTGAGCTCTTTAAACGCAAGCTCACCGGCAGCTTCGGCTGGTTCGAGCTCAGCAATGGAAACTTCATCGTGATCGACAACGATCGCAATGCCGCGGATCCGCGCAATAAAGGCACGGAGGTTGACCCCAATCCGGCGACGGCCGATCCAGGACGGCGCTTGCAGGTCAGTTGGAATCGCCCGATCGATGGTAACAAAACCGCCGGTTTCGAGACCGACCTCATCTGGACTCCAACGCCGGCATACTCGGTCGTGTTTGCGGCCAGTCACCTCTACACGAATACACTGACGGTGGTGCAACCCGCCACGTCCGATCCGGCGAACCAGCGCACGTACCTGGTGCTGAATGGACGTCCGCTCGACAACTCGCCCGACGATATGGTCCGCGTGTTTCAGAATTATCGCTTCACGTCCGGCGGATTGCGCGGCTTCAATGTAGGTCTCGGAGTGCGTTACCAATCTTCGCAGTCGCCGTCCTACAGTGACGCCAACTGGGGCCAGCTCTTCCCGGCGTACACCGTCGCGGATCTGGTGGTTGGTTACGCGACAAAGTTCGCGGGCAATGCGGTCACGTTCCAACTCGGCGTCAGCAACCTGACGAACAAATCGTACTGGACGGGCAACCGCGTGTGGGGTCCGCCTCGTGAATTCTCGCTGATTACGCGCTATCAATTCTAAGCTGCGCGCAACGACCACCGCACGCGTGGGTGTGCGGCGACCCTGTTTCGCTCTGGTGCCTTCCCTGTGATTATTGCTCCTCCTTCTGCTCAACGTGACACGGCGCTGGTGCGTCTGGACTCCGACCTGGTGGTGATCGGCGGAGGCCTGGGCGGGACGTGCTGTGCCATCACCGCGGCCCGAAGCGGGCTTCGGGTGGTGCTGGTGCAGGATCGCCCGGTCCTCGGCGGCAACTCCTCCAGCGAGGTCAGACTCTGGACGTTGGGGGCGAGCTCGCACATGGGAAACAACAACCGGTGGGCGCGCGAAGGCGGCGTGATCGATGAGCTGCTCGTCGAGAACATGGCGCGTAACCCGGAGGGCAATACGCTGATGTGGGATGCGCTGCTGCTCGACAAGGCGGTCTCAGAACCCCGGTTGACGCTGCTCTTGAACACGGCGGTGCACGAGCTCACCAAAGCTGGCCCCGATCGAATTGAGAGCGTGGGCGCATTCTGCAGCCAGAATTCGACGCGGTACGAGCTGCATGCTCCGTACTTTTGCGACGCATCGGGCGATGGTATTGTGGGCTTCCTCGCGGGCGCCGCGTTTCGGATGGGCGCGGAGCCGCGCGAGGAGTTTGGGGAGAAGTTTGCGCCGGATGCGAGTTACGGTGAACTCCTCGGTCACTCGATTTACTTCTACTCGAAGGCCGTCGGCCGGCCGGTGAAATTCGTTCCGCCCAGTTTCGCGATCACGGACATCACGAAAATTCCGCGATGGCGGGAGTTTTCGCCGAAAGAGTTTGGCTGCCGGCTGTGGTGGATCGAGTACGGCGGGCGGCTTGATACGGTGCACGAGACGGAGAGAAT
This sequence comes from Opitutus sp., assembly GCA_039928945.1. GTDB lineage: Bacteria > Verrucomicrobiota > Verrucomicrobiia > Opitutales > Opitutaceae > Opitutus. Next base: position 23,525 of record JBDSSD010000010.1, read on the forward strand.
CAAATGGGAGTTGTGGAAGATCGTGTATGGCGTCTGGCACCACATCAAAAATTCCGGACTGTTTCCCGAGGCGGAGAACCTGACCTTGGAGTGGGTGGGCACGATCCCCGGCAAACGGGAGAGCCGGCGATTCGAAGGCGATTACATCTTGCGACAGCAGGATTTGATTGAGCAGAAGGAGTTCGACGACGTGGTCAGCTTCGGCGGGTGGTCGATCGATCTGCATCCCTCGGATGGGGTTTACAGCCCGCGCAAAGGCTGTGACCAGTGGCATTCGCGGGGTGTTTACCAGATTCCGTACCGCAGTCTGTATTCGCGGAACATCGACAACCTTTTCCTGGCCGGCCGCATCGTCAGCGTGACCCATGTCGCGTTTGGGTCCACTCGCGTGATGGCGACGGGAGCACATGGCGGGCAGGCGGTGGCGATCGCGGCGAAGCACTGCCTGGAGCAGCGACTGCGGCCGCGTGATCTCCTGGAACCAGGCCGGATGCGTCAGCTGCAAACGGAGCTGATGCGGATTGGACAATTCCTGCCACGACGTCGTCGCGAGGATGCAGCGGACCTGGCGCAATTGGCGACCATCACCGCCTCGAGCGAACAGCGGCTGGCGAAACTCGCCGGCGATGGTTCGAAGACGCAGCTGAAGCATGCGTGGGCGCAGATGCTGCCCTTGTCGCCGGGCCGGGTGCCCACGTTCACGATCATGGTCAGCGCGAGTGAGGCCACGACGTTGCTCGCCGAGTTGCGCACGAGTGACCATCCGGAGAATCATACGCCGGATCGCACGCTGGCAGTTAAAACCTTCGAGTTGGCCGAGGGTGATCACCAATCAATCCGCCTCGAATTTGACGTGTCGATCGAGGTCAGTTGCTACGGGTTCCTGACGTTGGGAAGGAACGACGCGATCTCGGTGGCGACATCGGCGGTTCGGTTGACGGGCGTGCTGGCGGTGGCGAAAGCAGAGAACCCGGAAGTCTCGAATTATGGTGAACAAATCCCGCCGGCCGATCGTGACATCGGCGTGGAGCGTTTTGAATTTTGGTGTCCGCAGCGTCGACCCGGTGGGAAAAACTTCGCCCTGGCGATTGAGCCGCCGTTGCAGTGTTTTGCGCCGGCCAATGTGATCAATGGCGTGGCGCGGCCGACGAGTGGTCCGAATGCGTGGGTGGCGGCAAACGAGGATGCTGCGCCGTCGTTGGAACTTTCGTGGACGCGGAAGCAATCGATTCGTCGGATCATGATCACGTTCGACTGCGACTATGACCATCCGGCGGAAAGCAGCCTCTGGGGCCATCTGGAGCGATTGATGCCGTGTTGTGCGCGCAGCTGGCGGCTGCGCGACGGAGCGGGACGCGAGGTTGCGCGCAGCGATGATCAGCACGTCACCCGGGCGGAGATCGTCCTCCCGCAGGTGCTCGAAACCGATCGCTTGGTTCTTGAACTCGGTCGCACGCACGGCGGTTTTGCTCCGTCGGTATTCGAAGTGGCCTGCTTTGCTTGAGACGAACGCGACGGCGTAAGTTCGAACGAACGATGACGCTGCAGTAATTTCCAATACTCCTCCGACAGCGACGGCTCACGGCCGGCGTCGCTCACCGATTCAAAGGCCCCGTTTACTCCCATGAATTCACTATTTTTGTCGGCTCGATTCGTCTTCGGTTTCGTGGTGACGGCTTCGGTTCTGCTCGCCCAAGCGGGCTCAGAAGGTGCAACCAGTCACGTCGTGGCGGTAAATCAAGTCGGCTATCTCACGGATTATCCGAAACGCTTCACCGCACCGGTTTCTCCTGATGGCGCGGAGTTTTCGATCGGGGTGGCGCGTCAGGCAGCGACGGTGTTTTCCGGGAAGATCACGGGACACATCGGTGACTTCACCGCTTTCCATCCCGCCGATGCCGATGTCGATTATGTGATCACCGTGCAAGGTGGCGGGCTCGCCAAGGGCACCTCGGATCCGTTCGCGGTTCGTCGCCATCTTTGGACGGAGCGGTTTTGGCCAGCGACCACCGACTTCATGGTGGACGTCCGAAGCGTGACGGGAACGCATCCGTCCGCCTATGGCGGTGGAGCGTATCGGGACAGCACGTACTACGCGTTCGAAGCGCCGTCGCTGATCATGATGTATCAGGCGAATCCCGGCGTGATTGATCGCAGCCCTCGGCAGATCGATTGGGCGGCGGACAAAGCCCGGGTACTCGACCCCAACTTTCAGTTCGACGCGAAGAACCCCGAGAGTGAGGGAGTCATGGATGCGGTGCGACGATACTACACCGAGCTGGCTCCGCCACCCGCGGCCGCGCCGGATGTCGTCAAACTCGTGCACTGGAGTTATGGGTACATCCTGATGCATCCGGCCTCGCGCGATCCCAGCCGGGATCCGTTGCCCAAGCAGATTCACGGGCAACACGTGGAGCAGTTCGCCTACCTGCTCAACGACTGGGCGCAGTTCGAGCGGTGGTTTTCACCGGAGTTCCGGGCCCAGTGTCACGCCTTCGCGTTCGATCACTGGGAGTCGTCGGGCCTGTTCGGGGTCGATCCGCAGTGGGATCCGGCGAAGTACGACGCGACGGCCAGCCCCGGAGATGAACTGGGCAAAAACCTTCCACTGAATCCCTTCAAGGGCCGGCACCCGCCCGGGCATTCGATTGTCCCGAACCTCATGATGTACGAACTCGCGCTCCGCGAGAAGCGGCCGGACGCGCCGCGATTTCTGGAAGCGGCGCGCACGCAGACGCAGTGGGTGATCGATCGGCTCGATTGGTCGGATCCGCGGACGACGAAAGGGCATCGCATGAGCGAATTTCGGACGATGATCGGACTCGTCTGGTTTCTGCAGCACCATCCTGAGGCGGCGCCGGCCGGTCTGCGGGAAAAGATAACCGAATGGGCGCGCGTGATGGTGAGCCGCTCCAACAACCTGTGGGATTTCCGTCGCTACGATCTCGACAAGCACTGGTCGATCCCCGGGCTAAACGAGCCCGGTAACCTCCTCGGCTTCACGGCGGCGGCCCTGGCGGCATCGTGGGTCGTGGAGGATCCGCAACTCCGGGCTCGTCTCCGCGAAATCGCCTTCGCTCAGACCGATGCCGTCTTTGGCCGCAATCCCCTCGGTGTGGCGGGCGTGAGTTTTCCGCAGCAAGGTTTTCTCTCGGTGGAACGGGGCTGGCCGATCCATCACACGACGAATGTGTGTGCCCGATTGGAGACGACGCGCGGATCCATCTCGGCCTCGTGCAGCACGGAATTCTATCCGTACAACCCGAAGGGAAAGTTTCGGCATCCCGAAGGCTGGGTGAATTATAATGCCACGTGGAATGTTGCGCTCGCGTACGCCGAAATGGATCAGCAGCAACAGAGATGAAACTTCGGGGGCTGCGTTGGTGGATCGCTGTGCTGCTCTTCGGGGCGGCGGTCCTCAACTACGTCGATCGGCAGGTCCTTTCGGCACTCGCGCCGACAGTGCAAAGCGACCTCGGTCTCGATGACCGCGATTACGCAAATGTGCTCAACCTGTTTTTGATGGCCTACACCCTGGCTTATCTGGTGGCGGGCAAGCTCACCGATCGAATCGGGACGCGACCGGCGATGGGGATCTTCGTGTTGTGGTGGTCGATCTCCAATGCGTTGACGGCATTCACGACCGGAGTGCGCTCGTTGGGCGCAGTGCGTTTTTCACTGGGGCTGGGTGAGGCGGGAGTATGGCCGGGTGCCTCCAAAGCCGTTTCAGATTGGTTTCCCGCGAGTGAACGCGCGCTGGCAATCGGTTTGTACACGATGGGTGCAACCGTCGGCGCGACCCTCGCGCCGTACGTGGTGATCCCCCTCGCTCAGTTCGACTATGCGCATCGCCTCCCGTGGCTCTATGGGGTGTTTGGGTCCGGAACGGGCTGGCGGATGGCTTTCATCCTCACGGGGGCGGCGGGAATTTTTTGGCTGATTCCCTGGTTGCTGCTGTATCGCTCACCCGAACACAGCTCCTTGCTCGGCGCGGAAGAACGCACCCTGATCCTCGCCGGCCGCGCGCAGGAGGTTACCGAGTCGTCAACCCCGTGGACCTGGAAGCAAATCTTCACCTCGCGGATCGTCTGGGTGCTTTTGCTGGGGCGACTGATCACGGATCCGGTCTGGTACTTTTATCAATTCTGGTATCCGAAGTACCTGCACAGTTCACGGGGCGTCGCGCAGGATGAGCTGACGCTCACGTGGATCGTGTACGCTGCGGCCGGGGCCGGCAGCTTGTGTGGTGGTTGGGCTTCGGGCCGGTTGGTCCGACGCGGCTATTCGCCGGTTTCGAGCCGGTTGATGGTGATGCTGGGGTGCGCGGTGCTGGTTCCATTGTCGCCGCTCATCGCCACCGTCGGTGGTCTTCAGCCCGCATTGGCGCTTACCGCGGTCGTGGTTTTTGCGGCGCTGGCGTGGCTGATCAACATCTCCGCACTCGTGAACGACCTGGTGCCGCGACACTCGGTCGCGAGTACGTTCAGTGTGATCGCCGCCGGCAGCACGATCGGTGGAATCATCATGAACATGCTGGTGGCTGCGATGGTGTCGGGCCCGGCCGCCAAGCCCGGCGGTTTTCTCGATCAAGCGATGCGCGCGGTGGTCGGGGGAATGCTCCAGTTGGTGGAGGGAAAAGGTTACGCGTTCGCCTTTGTATTGATGGCATTTGTTCATCCGCTCGCGCTGGTGCTGGTTTGGTCGGCGGGGTTTCACCGCCGGGCCCGCGCGTGACGACCGCGCACTGGGGAAAATGAATCGAGCTGAAAATCGTCGAACTGAAACTGTGTCTGCCATGAAAAATATCTTTTTGCGTTGGACCCTGCTCGGTGCGCTGAGCCTTGTCTGCGTCGAGTCCGCGCTGGCGGCGAACGACGGCCAATCCCTTGTGTTGACGGACGCAAACTGCCGGCTCGAGTGGACGCGGAGTGGCGAAGGGTGGCGGTTGCAGCAGGTGTCGGTCACGGGAACGGGCGGACCCGTATCCGTGGGAGCACCGTCGGGCGAGTACACCGTGCTTTTCTCGGCAACAGCGCCTTCGACTGAGCCGGTCAAAGTGCCATGGGCGGGGCACCCGAACGGTTTTCCTGAACCGATCTACCACTATCAGACACCCGGGTGGCGCGAAGTGACGAGCCCGGTGGCGATGAACGTCGCGGGTGAAGCCCGTCGGTTCTTCCCCTCAATTGGAACGCGGGTGGCTGATGGTGGATTGGAATTTGTGCACGAGGACGAAACCGCCCGGGTCACCTCGTCGTGGCGGCTGGATCCGAAATTTCCGGGCGATGTCCGCGTGTCCGTGACGCTGACGGCGCGCAAGGCGGGCTGGTACTCGCTGGCGACGCCAACGTTAAGCTCGATCAAGGAAAGTGAACTCGCGTGGGGTGTCGTTCCAGGTGTGTTTCAAGGGGCGAAGATTCAAAGCGATTTCGTACTCGCCGCAGCTTATGGCCAGGGTCTGCCGGACCGGCCGATTCTGGTGCGGGAGCGAACGGCGTCGTCGCTCACCTCCATTGCCACGACCACGTCCGGCGCGAGTCTGGCGGTCACGGCCGAACCGGGCACGGCGACGGACCCGTGGGCGGATGATCACGATACGCGTCAGGAATGGCGGTTGGGACTCTCGCACATGAACCGGCAAGGGGCGCTCGCGCCGACGCTGTATCACCCGGTGCTCGGGCAGCCGGGCTCGCAGCTGGCCGCCGGAGAGAGTCGCACCTTTTCGTTTCGCTACACCCTGTGTTCGGGCGATTGGTTCACGGTCGCCCACCACGTCATCTACGACGTGTATCACTTTTCTGAATCGCTGGGGCTGCGTCAGCCCCGGCAGTCGCTGTCGAACCGTCTGCTGGCGCAACTCCGTTATCTCACGGACGCGGCCACGTCGATGTGGCGCACCGAGGAGTTTGGCGGCCAGACCATCGGCGCGCAGGCGTATCTTGGTGGCGTGGTGGGCTCGGATCGCGACGCCATGAAGAACTCGGACTACGGTGCGATGTGGATGCTGGCGCGGTTGACGGGCGATGAGCGATTGACGCGGGACCGGCTGCCGTTCGCGCGCGCGTTCAAACTGGTGCAACAGCAAGTGGAGCCGGGATTTTTTCAAGGCGCAGCGATCGGGCAGTATTATCTCTCGAAGAGCCGGCGGTTCACGGAGGAGTGGGGCGATTATGTCGAGCCGGTGGCGTTGACCTTTTATTCAATGCTGGATCTGGGGAATATCCTCCTGTTTTCGCCGGAGGATAAGGAACTGCGCGAGCGGCTGCGCTTGGGCGCCGAGCGTCTGATGACGTGGCAACATCCGGATGGACACTGGGAAGTCGCGTACCGTCGGGCCGATGAGCAGAAACTGTTCACGGAGCTCAGCGATTTGCGGCCGACGTTTTATGGGCTGCTCGTCGCGTATAAGGTGCTTGGAGACGAGAAATACCTGGCCGCCGCCCGGCGGGGCGCCGACTGGCTTGTGGAGCACGCCGTGAACAAGGGACATTTTCTCGGCGTGTGTGGCGACGCGCGTTTCGCGCCGGATTTCGCGACGGCGCAAGTGGCGCAGGCGCTACTCGACTTGGGAGAGCTGACGGGCGACGTCAGGTACCGTGATGCGGGCATCGCCGCCGCGCGGTTTTATGTGACTTCGATTTACACGCATCCGGTTGCCACGACCAAACCCAAGCGCGTCGGCGGCGTGCCCCGCGAAGACTGGGAGATTAATCAGGCGGGGCTGAGTTTTGAACACGGCGGCTTGATCGGCTCGGCAAATCGTCACGGGCCAATCCTGCTTGCCAGCCACGCGGGCATGTTCGTGCGCGTCCACCAGCTGACGGGAGAGAAACTGTTTTTGGATATGGCTCGGTCCGCCGTGGTGGGGCGCGAAGCGTTTGTGGATCCGAAGACGCAGGTGGCCTCGTATTATTGGGACAAGATGAACCTGGGGGCGGGACCGTATCCGCATCACGCGTGGTGGCAGATCGGCTGGATCACGGATTACCTGTTGTCCGAGGTGGCGCTGCGTTCGAAGGGGCAGATCTCATTTCCGCGAGGCTTTTTCACGCCGAAAGTCGGACCGCACGCCTGCTTTGGATTTGCGCCCGGAAAGCTCTATGGAAAAGCCGTGGACTTGGGCTGGGGCGAAGTGGAGTCGAGCGAGCCGGCCGTGGACACCGTCGTGATGCGAGCGGTGAACGAGAAGCGGATTTACGTCGTGCTGCTGAACGAAAGCGGGGCGGAGAAGCACGTGACGGTGGGTCCCGTCGCGTCGGCGCTGACTCGCGGTGAAGCGAAGAACTGGACCGGGGTGCGTTGGCTCGATGCGAACGCGACCGCCGCGGCCGTTCCGGAGCTAGCCACGGCCGCGCATTGGACGAAGACCTTACCCGGGTTCGGACTTTCGGTGCTCGAGCTTGCCTATTGAACGGCCGGAAAAACCAAGGAAGCCAATGTACATGACTCACTCTCGATTCCGTTTTGTTGGATTGATCGCCGGATTCACTCTTGCGGCGCTCGTGATCCGCGCTGACGCACAAACCCCAGCGCCCACTGGCTATCAACTCACTGCCGCTCCGGATGGCGCCGTGACGGTTGAACGCGGCGGAGAACGATCGGTTTATCAGCCGATCTTCACCATCATCTCGTCCCAAACCGATCCCAAGCTGGGACTTTCCGGGTTCAGTTCGACACCGAATGAACACCGGGAAAACGTGAATCCGGAGAACTATCCGTTGCCTCGCTGGCAGGCGGTGAAAGGCGGTGGCAACACCGATGTTTTATATGAGGCGGGAGCAACCATTCAGGTTCGCGCTTCGAGTAGCCGCGCGTTGGCGGAAGGAGGACTGACGTGGATTTTCGAAGCCAACCCTCAATTCGCCCTCGAGGCAGAAATCCGCCCGGTTGCAGGTGAGGCGCCTCGGATCTCATGGAAATTCACCGCGCGGACGCCCGGCTGGTACACCGTTGGATATACCGGAGGTCCTGCGATCGATCCCGCGACGTGCGACGGATTTCTTCAGCCGTTGATTTGGCAGGAAAAGCGTTTTCCCCGGGCCCCTTTGTTGAGCGTCGAGAGCATGGGTGGTCTGCCGCTCACGCTGGTCAGTCGCGCTGGAATTACGCGCGGCCTCTGTGTTGATGCGCTCGAGAGTCCGTTTCGGTTGCCGACGTTTGTGAACGCGCGCTTTGGAGTGATGCTACGCAATCCAAAAGGGGAGGCCCAGCCAACGGCGTTCGCGCCGCTTTTCGGTCGGGCTGATTCTCACTTTGAAAGCGGTGGCAGCGCTCACTTCTCGGTCAGACCTCTGCTCGTCAAAGGCGACTGGTACCAGGCGTTCACGGAAGCGGCCCGCAGTCTCTTCGGCTTTGGAGATGTCCGGCAGAACGTCGGGCAGTCGCTCAATGCAACGATCGAGACCATGACGGAGTTCGAGATGGATGATGCGCACTCCGGGTGGGACGCTGATCTCAAGGGCTTCGACTATAACACCGACGTGAAGGGGACGGTGAAGGTGGTTTCCGCGCTGCACCCGCTTTCTTCGGCGCTCATCCAGGACGATCCTGAAATTTATCGGCTGCGCGCCTTGCCGATGACGGAATTCCTGATGTCGCGCACGAAGTATCTCTACAACGCCATGCCCGACGAAGCCGGACAAAATGCCGCCCGCGATATGAAAGGTCCGGCGGCGGAGGTGTCGGAGCTGGCCGAGCTCTACCAGATGTCGCGCGGTCAGAGTCCTGTTTTCCGTCGCTATGCCCTGCAGCTGGCCGGAAAGCCGCGCCGATTGAATCTGCTCATGGTCAGCAACGGCGCGACCTTCTGGGATGAGCTGGCGCTCTACCGACTGACCGGAGATCAGACGCGGCTGGAGAAATCACGCGCTCTCGCGGATGAGTACATTCGGGTTCGAATTGATACGCCGCAGCGCGATTTCGCTGACGTGCACCTGGACGCCGGCGGACAGTTCTGGTCGGACTTCGCGCCGCGCTTCGTGGAGTTGTTCGAGCTTTGGCAGGAAACAAAGGAGCCGCGGTATCTGGCCGCTGCCCAATCTGGCGCGCGGCTTTACGCGGCTTATGCCTGGTACTACCCGAAGATTCCAGACGGCGATTACACGGTCGACCGCGGCGGGGTTACTCCGATCGATTCGTTTTCGCCTAGATCAAATCGCGGCATTCGGACACCGGAAGTGACGCTTCCTGCCTGGCAGGTTTCGCAGATCGGACTCACGCCTGAGGCGCAGACCACGTACGACCTGAATCCGGCCGTTTTCCTGGCGCACCAAGCCGCTGTCGAACTTCGTCTCGCTTCAGCGACGAATGATTCGTTCCTGCACGATGCGGCGCGCGCGGCGATCGTTGGTCGCTACAAAACCTTTCCGGGCTACGATATCAACGTGGCGTTTTCAAACGTGTACGCGCGGCGCGATTACCAGGATCGGCCGTTCGCAGAACTCAATTACAACCAGATTTATTACAACCACGTCTGGCCGCACATCGCACTCCTCACCGACTATCTGATATCGGATTTCGAGACCCGATCGAAGGGGGCGATCCAGTTTCCTTCGCGGTATGCGCAGGGCTATGCGTATTTGCGCAGCAAAGTGTATGGCGACCAGCCCGGTGTCTTCATGGGCGATAAGGACGTTCGATTGTGGATGCCGCGACATCTCGTGCGCACCAGTGACGTTCAGGCGAACTATCTTACCGGATACGGCAACGGACGCTTTTACGTGGCGCTCACGAATGAATCGGCGGACCCACGCGAGGTGACCCTTACCCTCGATCGGGAGCGCATTCCGTATGAACTCGGCCGTAGTTATCGCGCCAGCGTGTGGATCGACGGAAAACCAGCGAACACGACGACGGTGATAAACGGTGCCGTGACGCTACCGCTGTCCGGCCGAGGGCTGACGGCGGTAGCGATCGACGAAATGCCGGTGTTCACCCGCCTGCATGCTGATTACTTCGGGAAGCCGCAAGAGGCCGCTGCACTCGACAAAGGGTATCGGGTCGACACGACACCCGCAGGTGATGCGACCGCCATGTTCCTGTCGTTCGCCGGCCGGCACGAATTCTATGTGTGGACGTCGGCGTCGGACAGCGACGTCCGTGAGGTTCGCCTGGTCTTGAAGGGAAAGCAGGGCGAACGCTCGCTTGTCGATCAGCGACACCCATTTGAGTTCAGCGTACCGGCGGCCGATGCGACGACCATCGACTACCGTCTGGATTTTGTTCGGCGGGACGGTTCCACGGAGACGGGTGAGTGGCGTTCGATTACACGATGAGAGGCAGCCGCACCAAATGAGTGACGGCGTGCCCGCTCTCTTGTGAGCCCAATCGGCCGACCCCGACTCTCTCGCGTTGTCACTAGGCCCGCTTAGTAAAAGCGAAAGCCGCTAACCATTGCTGGGCAGCGGCTTTTACAGATGGTGGACCTTACTGGACTCGAACCAGTGACCTCTTCCATGTCAAGGAAACGCTCTAACCAACTGAGCTAAAGGTCCGCACCTCTGACGGGTCGGGGAGTAAGCACGACCGCTGTACGCCTCGGCAAGTAAATTTCTATCCCGATCTCCACGGCCTGCAAGTGGCCGCGATGAACCCCGGTTTTCACCGAGAGGGCTCGATCAGCCTTCGGCTCGGAAAAAATGGTTTAGTGATCCCGATCAAGGGACCTCTGCCGACTCTCGATCGTGTCGCTCGTTCTGGCGGTTGAGCCATTAACTGCCGTTCATGCAAAAAATTCAGCAGGGGGCTTGAAGAGCTGCAATCGAGCGCACTCACTTCCGAGCCCATCATGCTGCAATCGCTGCGTATTCGAAACCTGGCTTTACTCGAGGAGGTGGCACTTGATTTCGAAGCGGGTTTCACGGCGGTGACGGGCGAAACGGGCGCCGGCAAAAGCATTCTGCTCGGCGCGCTCGCTCTCCTCGCCGGCGAACGCGCAGATAAAACGATCATTCGTCAGGGAGCTGCAGCGTGCGATGCCGAGGCATCGCTGTTCTTCACCGACTCATCCACGATCGATCACGTGCTGAGCGAACTGGACCTCCCACCCTGTGAAGACGGTTTGCTGATCATCAAGCGCAGCCTGCCTCGCGAGCGTGCGCCCAAAATCACCGTCAACGGCGGCCTGGCGTCCCTCTCCGCTCTGCAACGTCTCGGTGAACATTGGGTCGACTTCCATGGCCCGAGTGAACCTCGGCGGTTGCTCAAGGAAAGCTGCCAGCTCGAGTTGTTGGACCTGTTCGGCCGTTCTCGCGAATCCCTGCTCAGTTATGGGAAAAAGTTCGAGGCTCGGAAGGGCCTCGTTGCCGAACGTGATCGGATCGCGCAGGAAGCAAAGCTTTCGCCTGATCAGATCGCGTTTTTGGAAAACCAACTCGCGGCCATCGAGGCGTTGGACCTGACCGACGAGGCCATCGAAGCGCTGGAACGCGATTTCGCGCGGATGAGCCGCGCGCAGGAACTCATCGAATTAACCCAGACGCTCGAAGCCGGTCTCACTGGCGAAGAAGGGGTGCAGTTGAAACTCGCATCGTTGCTGCGCGAGGCGCGGCAGGTTGAAAGCATCGATGCCGCCAGCAAGCCGCTGGCCGACCGGCTCGCGTCTGTTACCGTCGAGTTAAACGATCTGAGCTCGGAGTTTTCCGCGTTGAGTCAGCAGCTGCAGTTTGATCCCGAGCAAGCCGCTGAACTCGAGTCCAAGATGAACACGTGGCTCGACTTGAAACGGAAGCATGGGGGCGAGCTGCCGGCGGTCATCGCCGCCCGAGATGACATGCGCCGCAGAATCGCGGTGCAGGGAGATCTCGAAGGAACGTTGCTTCGACTCGAGCAGCAAATCGCCGAGTCGGAGCGGTCGGCACGCACCGCCGCCCTGGCGCTCCGGGCGGTGCGGGAAAAATCCGCGAAGGAATTGGCGAAGGTCGCAGCCAAGAGCATCGAGCAGCTCGGGTTCAAGAAGGCGGATTTCAGAATCAAAATCGTACCGCTCAAGGAGCTTGGACCGAGCGGCGACTGCGGCGCTGAGTTTTTGTTTTCGCCCAATGTTGGTGAAGCACCACTGCCGCTTAATCGGGTCGCTTCCAGCGGTGAACTTGCGCGCGTCATGCTCGCGCTCAAAACGGTGCTCGCTGATTTGGATCAGGTGCCGCTGCTGGTATTCGATGAAGTCGACGCCAACGTCGGCGGTGAGATTGGACGCGTGGTCGGTGAGAAGATGGCGGGGATCGCGCGCAATCATCAGGTGCTCTGCGTGACGCATCTGCCTCAGGTGGCCGCGCAGGCGACGTGTCACCTCGTGGTGACGAAGGACCAGTCAAAGGATCGCGCGGTGGTGACGATCGAACCGATTCAAGCCAGCCGCAAGGCGCGGGTGAGCGAACTCGCCCGCATGCTCGGGGACAGCAAAGCGCGCAGTGCCTTGGCGCATGCCGAAGAGTTGCTCGGCAAGTAGACCAGATACTTTGCGCGCCCTCCGACGATTCAGCCTGATGTGCCTCACGCAAAGGGCGCAAAGGGCGCAAAGGGCGCAACGGTGGGTTTCCGACGTAGGTCAGCGCGCTTGCGCGCGCGGATTGTGAGAGCATCGCGTGCAATCACGCTCCTGACTCGAGCCACGGAGCGCGCGCAAGCGCGCTGACCAACGTCGGAGCTGACGGAGCTCGCGCGAGCTTACTGACCTACGTCGGAATCTGACACACTGCTCGTCGCGAAAACCGGCGCAGAGAGAAAACCGTGGCGGTTGAGGAAAAGTCATGCTGATTTGGCGCGATGTCTCTTTCGCGTGAACCTTATGCCAGCCGCATGCGGCAGCTCCGTCCGTCGACGATCCGTGAGATCCTAAAGGTCACGGCGCAGCCGGAGATTATTTCATTTGCGGGCGGACTGCCGGCACCGGAGCTTTTCCCCGTGGACGCGGTTCGCGCGGCGGCTGATTCCGCTCTGACGCAGTTTGGACCCGAAGCGCTGCAATATGGACCGAGTGAAGGGTTTCTTCCGCTCCGTGAGTGGGTCGCTGCGGAAATGGGCCGGCGTGGCGTGACCGTTCCACCGACTGACGTTCTGATCACCACGGGTTCGCAACAGGTGCTCGATCTCGTCGCCAAACTGTACCTCAACCCCGGTGACGTGGTCCTCACCGAAAATCCGACCTACCTCGCCGCGATTCAGTCGTTCCAAACCTTCGAAGCGCGGTTCGTGCCGGTTCCGACCGATGCGAAGGGATTGATTCCCGAAGCGTTGCCGGAACTCATTCGCCAGCATCGACCGAAATTCCTCTATACGATTCCCAATTTTCAAAACCCCACCGGCGTCTCACTCTCGGAACCGCGACGGCGGAAGCTGGCGCAGATTGCGGCCGAACATGCGTTGACCGTCGTGGAGGACGACCCGTATGGAAAATTGCGTTACCGGGGAGTCGAGATTGCGCCGGTAAAAAAATGGGACGAAGCGAATCGCGTCATTTACGCCAGTACGTTTTCGAAAACGATCGCGCCTGGTTTGCGGGTGGGATGGGTGACGGCGCTTCCCGAGGTTTTTTCCCGGCTCTTGATTCTGAAACAGGCCTCGGATCTACACACCTCGAGCTTGGATCAACGAGTGGCTTACCTGTATTTGCAGCAGGCGGACCAGGCGGCGCACCTCAAACTCATTTGTCAGGCGTATGGCGAGCGCTTCGCCGCCATGAGCGCAGCGCTGCGGAAGGAGCTGCCGGCGGGCTTCACATGGACGGATCCGGAAGGTGGCATGTTCATGTGGGTGACCGGTCCCGCCGAACTCGACGCTTTGGTGTTGTTGCAGTCCGCCATCAAACACCAGGTCGCCTTTGTGCCGGGGCGGGATTTTTTCCCGACGGACGGCGGCCGGAATCATTTCCGGCTGAACTTCTCCAATTCGTCCCCCGATCGCATTCGCGAAGGTATTCGTCGCCTCGCCAGTTTGCTCCGCCCGTGAGCGATTAATGGGCCGTTGAAATCATCTGCGTCGCAGAGTTGCACCGCTTTACGCGATGATCAACCTGCAGGCGATGAACCCTCTCCCCAAGTTCCTATCTCTCGGCTTTGCGTTGCTGAGTCTCGCGGCCTCAGCGCTGTCGGCAGCGCCCATCCGCGTTTTGTATTTCACAAAATCTGCCGGTTACGAGCACAGCGTCATCAAGCAGGTCGACGGAAAGCCGAGCTATTCTGAAGTCGTTTTATCGAAATTGGCTCCAGGCCATCAGCTCGAGTTCACGTACAGCAAGGACGGTAGCAAGTTCTCACCGCAATACCTGTCGGCGTTCGATGTGGTGATATTCTACACCAGCGGCGATTTGTTGACCGAGGGCACGGACAAACAACCGGCGATGACGCAAGAGGGCAAACAAGCGTTGCTCGACTGGGTGGCCAGCGGAAAAGGTTTCATGGCGCTTCACGCCGGCAGCGATTCGTTTCACACCGGGGAGCACGGCGGTGGCAACAATCCCAACCGCGCCCAACGCTTCAAAAATTATGGCGACGCGTCTGACCCGTACGTGAAGATGCTCGGAGGTGAGTTCATCAAGCACGGGCCGCAACAGGTTGCCTCAGCCCGCGTGATTGATCCGGCGTTTCCCGGTTTCGGTCAGCTCGGCAGCGAGGTGAAGGTGCAGGAAGAGTGGTATTCGCTAAAAGAATTCGCGGCCGATGATCACGTCCTGCTGGTGATGGAAACGAAAGGCATGGAAGGCAGTGACTATGACCGCCCGCCGTATCCGCTCGCTTGGGCTCGACTGCATGGCAAGGGCCGCGTGGCTTACAATGCCATGGGACATCGGGAAGACGTGTGGGATAGCACGGCGTATCAATCCATGCTCGTCGGCATGATCCAGTGGGCCGCGGGAACCGTCAAAGCAGACGTGACGCCGAACCTTGCCAAGGTCACGCCCGGGCACGCGACACTGCCGAAGGTTCCAGTCGAAAAGCCGGCTGCGGACCAAAAGAAATAGCGCCGCAGGGCTCATTCACGCAGCGGCGAAGCGCTGCGGGTTTATTGAACTGACTCCGGGGACGCCGCGACGCCACTGGCCGTCTCGACGCTCCGCGCCGTGGGCTCAGCGTGGTAGATCGCGGCTAACTCAACCGGAGACTCGCCGCGCAAGTACCGCAGGAGCAAACGGGCGTTGAGCCGCTGCTGGGCCCATGCGCCGCGTTTTTGAAATCGACGTGCCGACGTGGTGACGGAGCCGCGTAAGGAACGAATGGGGGTCACGGCGCGGGCGCGCTGGAGCAGGGCGACGTCTTCGAAGAGCGGCCACGGTGACTCGTTCGATGGCCTCCGAAAAGCGAGCGCCTACCCCAGTGATGCCGCGATTGCCGACGCTCAGCTGCAGGACGCGCCGATGCGTGCGCCGCAGCACGATGTCGTGCCCCTGAAGACGCGTCTCGAATGGGTTCATGCGCTCGCGAGTTGGACGATAGTCCGCGGCGACCGGACGGGGTTACCCTGAGGAGCAGGTGATTGCGCTCACTCGGTTGTCTCCCTGAAAGTCCGCTATGCGAAATCTTCTTGGAAGGATCCTAGCCGTCATCCTCGCGAGCGGCGCGACGCTGTCGGCGGATGAGTTTGCGGCGCGCTACGAATCGATCCGGGCGTCGAAAGGAAAGGCGTCAGAAACCGCGCGGCTGCATGAACTCTTTGACATGGATTGGGCGTATACGATGTCCGTCTCGCCGGAGCTCGCGACGCAGGTGGGGTATCCGGGCGGTGAAACGCGGTGGACGGATCAGTCGTCGGCAGCGATTGCGGAACGAAAACAGGTCACGGGTCGGCCGCTCGCGATTCTGGCGACGATCGATCGCGCCCAATTGAGCGCCTCCGACCAAATCAGCTACGACCTGTTCAAGCGGCAAGGCGAAGAAGCGCTCGCGGGAAACCGCTTCCCACTCGAGCTGGTTCAGTTGACGCAGCTTTCGGGCGTGCAGCAGGAGGCGGCGCAAATCTTCGCGGTGATGCCGGCGGCGACCACCGGGCAATTGGAAAACGAACTCGCGCGGCTGAAAGCGCTGCCGGCCTTGGTTGATCAGACAATCGCGTTGCTGGCGGAAGGTCTGAAACGCGGTGTGACCCCGCCGCAGATTACCTTGCGCGATGTACCAGCGCAGGTTGTGAACCAGATTCCCGAAGATCCGTTCACCAGTCCGATGCTTTCGGCGTTTGCGAATGTGCCGACCAACGTGCCGGGCGAGGACGCCACGCGGCTGAGGGCAGAAGCGGCGAAGACCTACGCCTCGGTCGTTCGGCCTGCGTTTCAACGGCTGCACTCGTTTCTGGTCGATCGTTACATTCCTGGAGCGCGTACCACGGTGGGAGCGTCGGCGTTGCCGGAGGGAGCCGCCTGGTACGACTGGTCAATCAAGGTCGTGACTACGACTGATCTGACGGCGGAACAGATTCACGCCATTGGCTTGAATGAAGTGAAACGGATTCGCGGGGAAATGGAGCGCGTCAAAGCGCTGACGGGGTTCAAGGGATCGATGGAAGCGTTCTTCACGTACTTGCAGACCGATCCGAAATTTTTCTTCACCGACAAAGACGAGCTGCTGCGGGCGTATCGCGATATCGCGAAGCGCGCGGATCCGGAGTTGATGAAGCTGTTCAAGACGCTGCCACGGACCTCGTACGGCGTGTTGCCGGTGCCGAGCTACGCGGAGAAGTCCCAGACCACCGCGTACTACATGGAGGGAGCGGCCGAAACGGGGCGGCCGGGAAATTTCTATGCGAACACCTACGCCCTGAATACCCGACCGAAATGGGAGATGGAGCCGCTGACGTTGCACGAAGCGGTGCCCGGTCATCATCTGCAGATTTCCTTGGCGCAGGAGATGGGTGATCTCCCGGCGTTCCGACGTTTTGGCGGCTACACGGCGTTCGTCGAAGGATGGGGACTGTACGCGGAGAGTTTGGGCGAGGAGATGGGCTTCTACGCCGACCCGTACGCAAAATTCGGCCAGTTAACCTATGAGATGTGGCGGGCGGTCCGGCTCGTGGTTGATACCGGGATGCACGCGAAAGGCTGGTCGCGTCAGCAGGCGATTGATTATTTCAAGCAGAACGCCGGTAAGAACGACCATGACATCGTCGTCGAAATCGATCGGTACATCGTTTGGCCGGGGCAGGCGCTCGCGTACAAACTGGGCGAATTGAAGTTCAAGGAACTCAGGGCGTTTGCGACGAAGGAACTCGGGCCGAAGTTCGACGTGCGCGTGTTCCATGATCAGGTGCTGAAGAATGGGGCGGTGCCGTTGAGCCTCCTGGATCAACAAGTCCGCGCCTGGGTGGCCGAACAAAAGAAATTGTAGCCGAAGGTGAGTTGAGAAGGAGGATGCGCGAAACGGTCATCCTCGATCATTCGGAGACCACTGATTTCACCGATCAGCACGGATGGTTGCCTGGTTAAGCGCAGCACGACGCCGGCTGCCCTCGAAGCAAGCCGTACCGATGCATTTGAAGCGCGGATTTCCTAGCGCGGAAAAAACCGAGGCAGAAACTATTCAGTGAAAACTGAAACCAGCACCGCTCCATGCCTTGATCCGCGTCAATCTGTGTAATCAGCGGTTGAATGCGTCTGAATGGGTCCGGCTAAGACGAAGTGGCGTGCTCCCATGCCCATGGTGTCCGCCCGGACTCCTGCCATCATTCATTTTACATCTTCCGTCTGACATCAGACGCCTTTGCGACCTCTGCGTCCGTTGCGTGAGGCATCACATTCCGGTCCATCGGACATCTCACATTTCACCTCGAACATACATATCTGTCCTGAGTTGCGTGTGCCGTGGATTCGCGTGTCATAAACGACATGCAGATCGGAGTACCCAAAGAAGTTAAGATCGGTGAAACGCGCGTGTCCATGACACCCAGCCTGTGTCGCCGATGCGTGAAGCTTGGGGCGAAGGTGATCGTGGAGAAGTCCGCAGGAATCAGCGCTGGGTTCACGGATGCGGAATACCGCGAGGCGGGCGCAACGCTCACGCCCTCGGCGGCAAAAGTGTGGGGATCTGCCGACCTCATCCTGAAAGTGAAGGAGCCCCTGGCGGAGGAATACGATTTCCTGCGCGAGCGCCAGACGCTGTTCACGTATCTGCACCTCGCCGCAGGACCCGAGTTGGCCAAGGTGCTGCTGAAAAAACGGGTCCTTGGGATTTCGTATGAAACGGTGGAAGGCGTCGACGGACAGTTTCCTCTGCTGAAGCCCATGTCACAGATTGCGGGCCGGCTCTCGATTCAGATTGGCGCCTATTTTCTCCAATCGCAGCACGGTGGCTCCGGCGTTCTGCTGGGCGGAATTCCAGGCACGATGCCGGGCCACGTGGTCGTGGTGGGCGCTGGGAATTCCGGTGCGCACGCCGTGCAGATGGCCGCGGGAATGGGTGCCCGCGTAACCGTCCTCGATTTGGATACGCGCAAGCTCGAGGCCCTCGACACGGAATACCGCGGTCGGATCGTGACGCTGATGTCCAACCCCGCGAACATTGAAAACGAAGTGGCCGACGCCGATCTTCTGATTGGGGCCGTGCTGATCCCGGCCGCGAAAGCCCCGATCGTGGTGTCGCGGAAAACGGTCGCGCGGATGCGACCCGGCAGCGTCATCGTCGATATCGCGATCGACCAAGGGGGATGCATCGAAACCATTCGTCCCACTTCGCATACCCAGCCGGTGTATCAGGAGCATGGCGTCATTCATTACGCGGTGCCCAATATGCCGGCGCTGGTCGGGCGAACATCGACCTTGGGTCTGACCCAAGCGACCGAACCGTACGTGGCGATGCTCGTGCAGAAGGGAATCGATCGAGCTCTCGCCGAACACAGAGGGCTTGCGCGAGGCGTGAACACCCGCGATGGCAAAATTGTTTATGATGCCGTCGCCGCGGCTTTGGGCTTCGCGTAAGCGGTCACTGCAGACAGGGTCGCGGAGTGGAAAGGAGGTTGGTCGAACCGTGCGAGCAGGTGCCCGCGTAGGATTACCTCTGGCTTGAGTTTGCGGCTAGGCGCGGGCATCCAAGCGTGTGCGTATTTTTCGTTGGCCGTTTATTTTCGTTCTGCTTTTCGCTGTGGCATTGCGGATACACGCCGCGCCCGCCCAAACGTTTCCTGGCGTGGACGAAAAATGGCGGCGGTTGGAGTCGCCCCATTTCGAGCTGTTTAGCCATGCGCCGGATCGTGAGTCGCGCGAACTGCTGAGGCGACTTGAGCTGCTCCACGCTGTATTCGGCGAAATGGTGCGAACGCAGGAGCAGCGACCCAATCTGGTCACGATTTATTATTTCAGCAGTGAAACGGCGTTCAATGCGTACACGCCGTTGAACCTGCGCAAGAAGGACCGGGTCGCCGGATTCTATCTGAACCGACCCGACCGTTCCGTGATCGTGGTGTCGCCAGTTTGGGACGACGAAGGGGCCCAGCGACTCATCTTCCACGAATACGTGCACCATCTCTCGCGGGTGAATGGCGAAAACTCTGCGTTGTGGTACACGGAAGGCATCGCGGAATTTTTCTCGACCATCGATGAAGACGGTAAATTCCTTTCGCTCGGGTTGCCCGTGAACGAGCACGTCGCCTACCTGCGGGAGAAACGGCTGATGCCGCTCGACGCTCTTTTCTCGGTGGACCACACGTCCAGTGGATATAACGAAACCGAACGCGCGGGACTCTTCTATGCCGAGTCTTGGGCGCTGCTCCACTATTTGTACTGTGCGGATATTGGGCGGACGCCGGAAAAGAAAGCCGCGCGCGATGTGTTTCTGCGACTGGTGAGGAACGAAGGAGAGCACGGGAATCCGGTTGAGCGGGAAGCGCTGTTCAAAAAATGCATCGGCATGGACTACCAGCAGGCCCTGGCCGCGCTCGAACGATATATCCGCTCCGGCCAATACACCTGGTCGAAAATAGCGACTCCCAGCATTCCGGCGATGACGACTTACACGTCGACGCCCCTCAGTCGCGACGAGATCCGGGTTCGGCTCGCGGAGCTCGACCTGCGCGTGAACCGATCGGCGGTTGCGAAACTCGAGCTATTGGGGGCGAGCACCCGAGACCCGATTGACGTGCGCGCATTGGAGATGCTTGGCACCGACGCTTTGATCGATGGCGATATTCCGCTCGGAATGGAGCGCTGGCAACAAGCGTTGGAGGCGGGGACGACCAACCCCGGCGTCGTGCACGAACTCGCCACGATGGAAGGCAGGCAGTGGTTCAGTCAGCTCGACGTCTATTTCGAACTGCCCTTACCGACGGCGCAGCGACTGCGTAAATTGCTCCTCCAATCCATCGACCGTGCGCCGAACCAGACTCAGGCCTACGAAACGCTCGCGTGGGTTGAAGCGACGGTGAAGAAGCCGAGCGCCAAGAACGTCAATCTCGTCCAGGCGCACCTGCCGGCCTTGTCGCCGCGTGATCGAACGTTGCTGGCGCTGGCGTTGGTCCGGGCGCGGTTGAACGACTTCGCCACCGCGCGCCTGTTATTGGATCAAGCGGAGAAAGAAGCCACGGCGCCGCAGGCGTTGCAGTGGAGCAAGATTCTCCGCGCGTTTGTGGAACGTCGCGAGAGCGCGGCGGCGACGCCGCCGTAAATCAAGCCGCCGGAACGATCCGGATGCTTTCGATTTCGACGCGATCGATGGGCGTGCTCTTTTCGCCGCCACCGCCGCTTTGCGTGGGGACGGACGCGATTCGCTCGAGGACGTCGTCGCCCTTCACCAACTCGCCAAACGCCGTGTATTGCCGATCGAGAAACTTGGCATCGCCGTGGCAGAGGAAGAACTGGCTGCCGGCGGAATCAGGGTGGGCGGAACGGGCCATCGAAATGACGCCGCGCACATGGGACTTCGCGTTGAACTCCGCTTTGACCTTGTAGCCAGGACCGCCGGTGCCGGGCGCGCCGGTTTCGCCCTTGCGGGTGTTGGGGCAGCCGCCCTGCACCATGAAGCCCTTGATGATCCGATGGAATGCGGTGCCATCGTAGAACTTCTCGTTGGCCAGCTTCTTGAAATTCTCGACCGTCTTCGGAGCGACATCGGGCCAGAAGGCGAGAGTCATTTCACCGTACGAAGTCTTGATGATCGCGTGTTCCGCGGCGGGTTTGGTCGTGCTCATGAGAGGCGCAGCGAACCGCCCGGCGCAGGCCCGCGCAAGAACAATTGTCGGTTGAGCTCCGGGCCCGCCGCGTGACCGGCGGCGACGGCGCCAACAGGTCAACGACCGGAACTGGTCGAGGATGACCGGGTGAACCCGCGAAAATATCTTTGGATTTGTGGTGGAGTGCTGTTCAGTGCCCGAGCGCATGCGTCTTCGGAAACTCACCCTACGCCATTTCCGAAACGTGGGCTTCGCTGCGTTGGAACTAAAGGGACGTCAGCAATTTTTGCTGGGCGCCAACGGACAAGGGAAGACCAACGTGTTGGAAGCTGCGGGGTTTTTGACGGCACTGCGGTCGTTTCGCTCAACCGATAATCGGCATTTGATTGGACACGGTCAGCAACTCGCTGCGATCGCGGGAGAAATCGAGCACGAGCGACTCGGCGAAACCCGTGTCACCATCAAGCTGCGACGTGAAAGCAAGGAACTCTGGTGCGACCAGACACGAATCACACGGCTGGCGGATTACATCGGTCGCTTTCCGGTCGTGGTGTTTTCGTCGCAGGACATGCACCTGGTGCGGGGAGCGCCGGCGCTGCGACGACGCTGGCTGGATATGACGCTGGCGTCGATGGATGCTGGATACCTCACCTCGCTGCAGACGTATGGCCGGGCGCTCGCAGAACGGAACGCGCTGCTCAAACGCGGTGGCGCGATGGACGCGCAACTCAGTGCATTCGAGCAGATTCTCGCGCCTGCGGCAGCGGCGCTGATTGCGGCCCGGACGGCGGGGATCGAGGCGTTATCGGGCCGGGTGACCGTGGAGTATGCGAAACTGAGCGACGTCGACCCGGCGGAGAAAGGCAGCCTGCGTTACGAGCCGGATTTTGATTCGCCTTCGGCCGAAGCGCTGCTGGCGCGGCTCGAGTCGGGTCGGGCGAGGGACGCCCAATTTCGAACGACCATGATCGGACCGCACCGGGATGATTTTTCCTTTTCGGTGAAGGGGACTGCGGCCAAGGATTTCGCGTCGGAAGGCCAGCAGCGCTCGCTGGTGCTGGCGTTGCGATTGGCGCAAGCGGGTTGGTTCCACGAGAGAAGTAACGTGCGGCCGGTGCTCCTGGCCGACGATGTACTGGGTGAACTCGATCCCGGGCGGCGCCGTCGGTTCTGGTCTGCGATCGATGCGGAATCGCAGGTCATCGCGACGGGAACGAGCTTGCCGGATGCCGCGTTGGGTGAGTGGCAGGTGTTCACGGTGAAAGACGGCGACTTCAACGAAGGGACGTCCGCGTGATCGATTTGCAGCCATGGCAGTGGGCGCTCCTGGTGTTTGGTGCTCTGCTGGTGGGAATCTCGAAGACTGGAATCGCCGGGCTGGGGCTGCTTTCGGTGGTGCTGTTTGCGCAGATCATGCCGGCGAAGCAGGCGACGGGGATCGTTCTGCCGCTGCTCATCTTTGGCGACATCATTGCCGTCGCTTCGTACCGCCGGCACACGCAGTTCCGTTTTCTCTGGCGACTTTTTCCGTGGACGGCGGTGGGTGTCTTCATCGGCTATTTTGCGTTGCGTCGGATCGACGATCACCAGGCGAAGGTGCTGATCGGCTCGATCATTTTAGGACTTCTGCTGGTGCACCTCGCGCGACGCCGCGGGGTGGTGAAAGAAGAAGGGGAGCACGGTTGGTGGTTCGCTCCGACGATTGGGGTGCTCGCTGGATTCACGACCTTGGTGGCCAACGCGGCGGGTCCGCTGATGGTGATCTATCTTCTGGCGATGAGACTGCCAAAAATGGAGTTCGTCGGCACCAGTGCGTTCTTCTTTCTCCTGCTAAACGTCTTCAAGGTGCCGTTCATGGTGGATCTTGACCTGATTACGAAGCCGAGCTTCACCGTTAATCTCATTCTCGCCCCGGCAGTTCTGCTCGGCGCGTTCGTCGGTCGGAAGCTGTTGGTGAAAATCGATCAGCGGGTTTTTGAGAATCTCGCGCTCGCGCTGAGCGCAGTCGCCGGAATCAAGCTGATCCTCTCCAGCTAGACGGTTGAACCGGCGCGGAATGGTGAAGCGGCGAAGAAAATTCGCGGAGCGCGGTTTCTCCGTGATCTTGGATTGATCTCTGTTTAGAGCTTTTGACCAATGGGCCGGATGAACGTGCGCGACATGTGGAAGGCGAAACTGATGGGACGGGTTGTGCCCGCGACGGGCACGCCGGTGGTATCACTTCAGCGAACGGCTTTCGCGGGCCGCGTGCTGGGCATCGATCCGTCGCTCCGTGGCACGGGACTCGCATTGATCGAGTTTGTGCCCGGGCGCGCTCCGGTGCTGTTGCGTTGTCAAACCGTGAACGTCTCCGCCAAGCACTCGATGGCCTTCGCGCTGGGTGAGATTCACCGCGCGGTGCTGAGCTTCGTTGACGGCACCGACGTTCGCCACGTCGCGCTCGAGCAAACGATCTTCGTGCAGAATTTTCAGACAGCGCAAATCCTCGGTGCGGCGCGCGGCGCTGCGATCGCCGTGGCGGCGCTGCATGCGCGCCCGGTCTTTGAATACGCGCCGCTGCGGGTGAAACAGGCCGTGGTGGGAGCGGGGCGCGCGAGCAAAGAACAGATGGCGAGGACCGTGATGGCGTTGTTGGGGCATGGTCGTACACTCGCGGTGGACGAAGCGGATGCAGCGGGCGTGGCGTTATGCCATGCGTTCACCTGGCGAGGGTAGGCTGGCCTGCCTGGATTGGCGGGACCAATCTTCTAACCGACGACGGTCTTTAGCACTTTGCCCAAGTCAGCGATCCGGTACGGCTTGGTCAGGCAGCCGCAGAATCCCAGGTCGAGGAACCGTTGGCCCATCGCGTCATTTTCGTAGCCCGTCGAGATGATCGCCCGCACCCCGGGATCGAGGTCGCGCAAGGCGCGAAAGCATTCTTCGCCGCCCATCCCGCCGACCACCGTCACGTCCAACACCACGGCATCGTAGGGCCGGTTGATGTTCAGGTAGCGCTGGTAGAGCTGAATGGCTTCGGCGCCATGGCGGGCGACGTCAAATTTGTACTCCAATGTCTGCAGCATGCTCGCGGTCAGACTCGTGACGCGGGGATCGTCATCCATGATAAGGATACGTCCGGTCCGAAACCGTGCGGAAGGTGCTTTTTGAGCCACGGGTGCTGCGGCAGCATGGACGCTCGGCAGGAACACGGTGAAGGCGCTGCCCTCTCCGGGCGTGGACACGACGCCGATTTGTCCGCCGTGTTTGCGCACGATGGAAACGGCGGTGGGCAGGCCGAGGCCGGTGCCGTGTTTTCGCGTCGTGAAATACGGATCGAAGATCTTCTGCAGATTTTCGGCCGCGATGCCGTTTCCATTGTCTCGGACTTCGAACTCAACGTAGTTGCCCGGCGCAAGCGGAGGGATCTGGTCGGCCTCGAGAGTAATGTTGGCGGCACGTAACTGGATCCGACCCTCATGTGGCGGGGGCAGCATTGCCTGGCGCGCGTTGAGGATCAGGTTCTGAAAAACTTGCGTGATCTGGAGCCGGTCGACGCGGACGGGTTCGGCGCCTTCCTCCACGGTGATGCTGATCGCCACGTCAGAACCCGCGGAGGCGAGCTTGATCGACGCTTTGAGAATCTCCTCCGCTTCGATGACCACGGGCGCGCTGGGTTCACCTTTGGCCGCGACCAGCAATTGTTTGGTCAACCCTTTCGCGGACGCGCCCGCGCTTTCGCTATCGGCCAGACCGGACAGGTTGTGGTGGTCTTTTGCCAATGAAATCCCGCCGAGTATGGTGGTGAGCAGATCGTTGAGATCGTGAGCAATGCCTCCGGCGACCGTCGCCAATGACTCCAGACGGTTGATTCTCAGCAGGTCGTCTGAACTTGGGCTGAGTTCACGCACCTCAGGGAAAAGAATGGCCACGCCTTGCAGCCGCCCCGAGGCATCGCGGCTCGTGCGGGCGGTCCACTCGATGGGCGTCGGGGTTTGCGTCGAGTCCCGCGCCGCAAGCGCAGTGTCCGTGATCAAGGGCAGCGGTTCGTCGCTTGCAATCGCCCGGGTAAACGGGTCCGGCGAAGATTGTCCGGAATCGCGTTCGACCAACTGGAGCAGATTTGGGCTCGTCTCGCCGCGCAGCTCCTCGACCGGGCGGCCGAGCAGCCGGGCGGCGGATGCATTCGCAAAAATGATTTTCCCCGCTGCATCCGTGAGCACCAGCCCTTCAGCAAGTGCGGTCAGCGCATCGTGGACCAGCGCCGGAGCGAAGCTGCCGGCGTCCGCCACGGGAGCGGCGCAGATGAATCCAACGACCCGGGCCAGTTCCTTCTTCCGGGTGAACGTCCGGTGCAGGCCGAGGAACACTGGCACCTGACGTCCATCTGCGGCCTGCAGGGTTTCCGCCGTGACCGAGCACACCTGACCGGGGGCGCGGAGTCGTATCCAGGCTTCCACTCCCACGCTTTTCTCTTCCGGCGGAAGCGCGTTCAGGAACAAGGAAAGTCCGCGGCCGTCCGGTTCCGCGCCAAGCCCGAGGAGATTCTTCCAGGTCGACGAGAACCAAAAGTTTTGTTGGGTGAAATCCAGGTCAAACGCGCCGAGAGGACCTGTCTGACACAGCAGCTCGAAGCGCTCGTCGCTCGCGAGCACCGCCTCCTCCGCCTCTTTGCGATCCGAGATATCAATCTGAATGCCCACCACGCGCACGACCTCACCGCGCTCGCCCAAAATCTGGAGGCCCGTGCTTTGCACCCAAACCCAACGCCCCGTGCGATGTCGGAGACGAAATTCAACCGCGAAGGGTCGAGCCCCTGCAGAGGCTTGGCGCGGTGCCTGATCAAGCGCGGCGTTGGAGTCGTCCGGATGGATCAACGCTCGCCACGCGGCGATTGTATCAGGCAGCTCTGCGTCCTGGTAACCCAACGTGTTTTTCCACGTGGACGAAAACGACGCCGCGCCGCTCGCCACGTTCAATTCGTAGAACCCGACCGCGCCCTGCTGGTGCAGCGGCAGCAGCTGCTCGTGCGAAAGCGAATGACCGGGGGCCACCCGGATCTGATCCACGGTCGCGAGGTACAGGTCGGGTGCCAGCGGCTCGATCGAGACGTTGACCTCGGAGGAGGCCGTTGCATCCGGCAATGAGTCGGAGCGTCGCAGGTGCAGGCGTCGGACCGGCGATGCCGCCGAGCTCAGCGCGTCCAGCCAAGCGGTTGATCCGATCTCGATGTCGTTGGATTCTGGAGTCGGATCGGCCAGGAGGTCGGCCAACGACGTGCCCACGAGGGCATCGCTGAACGTTCCCCAAAGCGTGGCGGCGGCTTTGCTCGCGTGGGTGACCTGGCCCGTGGCGTCGATCAGGAGCACCGCGCGCAGCGGCTCGGGCGTGAGGGCCGAATTCGCCGCCGGACGACTTGGCGTGGAATCGCTCAACGAGAGGTTCCGCTCAACCATTGACGGACTCGTCCCGCCAGGAAGCCGATGTACGGCGGTTGATCATTGAGGCACGGAATCTGTTCGAACGTGACGCCGCCGGCCTTCATGAACGTTTCTTTTCCCTGGCCGCGGATCTCTTCGAGCGTTTCCAGGCAGTCGGTGACGAAGGCGGGGCAGAGCACGAGGAGGTTTTTCCGTCCTTCGCGAGGGAGTCGCTCGAGTTCGAAGTCCGTGAAAGGCGTGAGCCACGGCTCACCGGCAAGCCGGGACTGGAAGGACACCGAAAATTTTTCCGGCTTGAGTCCGGCGCGAGCGACCAGCGCGCGAGTGGTGGCGAGCACCTGGGCACGGTAGCAGGTCGCGTGGGCGGGCGAGCACGTGTTGCAACAATCCGGCACGGTGAGGCAATGAGCCTTGGAGGAATCTGCTTTGCGGAGATGGCGTTGAGGAATGCCGTGGTAGCTGAACAGCAGGTGATCGTGAGGTTTGGTGAGGTACGGTGCGGTGACGGCGTACAACGCTTCGATGTAGTCAGCGTCCTGGAAGAACGGTTGGACTGATGTGACGCGCAGCGTGGGGGCGAGCCGCTGGGCTTCCTCGTACACTTTCACCACGACGGTTTCCCACGACGACATCGCGTAATGCGGGTACTGCGGAAACAGGAGAACTTCTTCGACTCCATCGGCGGCCATTTGGGCGATGACCGAGCTGATGGAAGGCTGGCCATAGCGCATCGCGAGGTAAACGGGTGTGCCCGTCCCCAGCTCGGCGGCGAGCTTATCGCGCACGCTGCGTGAGGTTACGATGAGCGGAGAGCCTTGCTCGGTCCAAACCTCCGAGTACGCGTGAGCTGACTTCTTCGGCCGGGTACGGAGAATGATTCCTTCCAACAGCAGCCAGCGACCGGCGGCCGGCAGGTCCAAGACGCGTTCATCGCCGAGGAACTCACGGAGGTAGCGGCGAACATCCGGGACGGACGTTGAGTCAGGTGAACCCAGATTGACGAGAAGGACCGCGCGTTTAGCCATGCGCGGAGATTGGTCGGATGATCGCCGCTAAAGTCAAACGGGGTTGTGGCGCGACGAACGATCCAGCCCCCTCTTTTCGCCCAAAGCTTTACACCTCGCCGGCGGCGACGCCGGAGCCGGTTCAGGCCAGACCGCGACAGCCGTTGATCTGAGCGATCAGGCGGTGGACGTTTTCCGGTGCGATTCGATCGGTGATGACCGACCGCGGATAGTTATGCTCGACGTCCAAATGCACGCCGTCTTCCGAGCCCGGCCGGACAAAATCCTCGATGAAGTCCATCCCCCCGCGAGGTCGCATCCAGCGAAAGTAGGGATCGGGATCCTGGGACTCGATCACCACGTCGTGGTGAAGAAAGATGTGGCAGTAGAGCGTAAGGTCACGAAACGAACTAAACCACGTGGGTGGATTTACCAGCTGATCTCGGATGATGAGTGTCATCGCATGGTACGCTTAGCAGTGTTGCTGCCAAATTCGGCACAAGCTCCAAAAAATTGACCAGGATCCATCAGGACGTTGCGCTGAGTTTTGCCTTCTCACGGTGGCCGGCCGTGTCATGCGTGTTGTGCTGATAAAACCATGAGCACTCCGCGCACACCTGTCCTGGTCGTAATTCGAGATGGTTGGGGCAAGAATCCCCATCCCGAGCAGAATGCCTACAATGCCGTGCATCTTGCTCGCAAACCGTGCGACGATCGCCTGCACGCGTTGTATCCACATACGCTGATTGCCGCGAGCGGCCTCGACGTGGGACTTCCGGAAGGCGTGATGGGCAACAGTGAAGTGGGGCACGAGAATATCGGCGCAGGACGAATCGTGGACCAGGAGCTGGTGCGACTGAATAAATTGTTTTCCGAAAAGCAACTTGCCACGAATTCCGTCTGGCGCGCGGCCGTTGAGCGAGTGAAGAGCCGCCGCTCCAAGCTCCATCTGATGGGCATTGTCAGCGACGCCGGCGTTCACGGAATGCTGGAGCATCTCTATGGAATCCTGCGGCAGGCCAAGGAGGACGGCGTTACCGATGTTTTCATTCACGCGTTTACTGACGGCCGGGATACGCCCCCGCAGAGCGGGATCGGCTACGTGAAGCAGGTGGATGCGAAATGCCGGGAAATCGGCGTCGGTCGGATTGCGACGGTGTGCGGTCGCTTCTGGGCGATGGATCGCGACAACCGTTGGGAGCGCGTGCAGCAGGCGTACGACATGCTGACGGGCCGTAAGGCGATGGCGACGGCGCCGAACGCCGAGGCGGCGATTCAGCACTATTACGATGCACCGCTCACCGTGACGCAGAACGGTGATGAGTTTGTTGCTGCCACGTGGATCGTGGGAGCGAACGGCCAGCCCGTCGCCACGATTGGGAATGGCGATGCTGTATTGTTTTATAATTACCGCGGTGATCGGCCGCGGGAATTGACGCGCGCGTTTGTGATGGACGATTTCAAGGGCTTCGATCGCGGAGCGAAGCTCGACTTGTTTTATGCGACGATGACGGAGTATGAGGCCGGACTTCCCGTGCAGGTCGTCTCCCCGAAACCTCCGAAGTTGAAACACATCCTGGGCGAAGTCGTGGCCGACGCGGGCATCGCGCAGTTCCGCTGTGCCGAGACGGAAAAGAACCCGCACGTGACTTTCTTCTTCAACAACTATCGCAAGGAGCCCTACACGGCGGAAGAGCGCGCCTGTCCACCGAGCCCCAAAGTGGCGACGTACGACATGCAACCGGAGATGTCAGAACCTGAGGTCACGCGCGTGGCCAAGGACGCGATTCTGTCGGGCAAGTACGGACTCATCGTCGTAAATTTCGCGAACCCCGACATGGTGGGTCACACGGGATCACTGCCGGCGGCGATCAAGGCGGTGGAAGCGACGGACGCGGGGGTGGGTGAATTGCTGGCCGCGTTGGAGAGCGTGCATGGTCGGGCGGTGATTCTGGCTGATCACGGAAATTGTGAGCAGATGTGGGATCCCATTCACAACTCGCCGCACACGTCCCACACGTTGAATCTCGTGGAGTTGTTTGTCGTGGGCGAAGGCTATACGGCAACGGGCACCCGGATGCGTTCCGGCGGACGGCTGGCCGATGTTGCGCCCACGGTCCTCGAACTGATGGGACTGCCGAAGCCAGCCGAGATGACCGGCCAGAGTTTGCTGGCGCGCTAACCGCTAAAAAGGATCACGAAGGTCATCGGGCCGGCCGCTCCGGATGGAGGGACCACCTCCGTGTGGTCCGTTCTGCGTTGGCCAGGTCAGCGACACGCGCGTGCGACTTAGTCTCCGCGCGAAACCGCTAGTTCGATTTCCGGGGAATCTTCTCCTGCGCGATCTGCAGCTTTCTGCGAATCGCACCGTCCGTCTCGGGCCATGCGAGCGAAAGCTCGATCAATTCCCGAGCG
Organism: Opitutus sp.; assembly: GCA_039928945.1. GTDB lineage: Bacteria > Verrucomicrobiota > Verrucomicrobiia > Opitutales > Opitutaceae > Opitutus. The sequence goes on from JBDSSD010000010.1 coordinate 53,448, forward strand.
GTGTCGAAGCGCTGGGCAGGCAACTCAATGGCCACCGCGTTTGCGAGCAGCGTGATGTTCCTCGGGTACTGGCGGACTGCAGAATCGAGTAAGTCGAGGTCGCCGGGCGTTGGCGTCACGACACCGCGCAGGAAGATGTCTTCCACGATGGTGGCGGCGTCGGGCAGCATCGGGCGAAGCGTGAGCGCAGTGAGAGCGGGCGCGAGCACCGCTCGCGATTGAGCCAGGGTCAGCACGGTTTTGTCGCCGAGCTGGGCGCCGAATCCTCGCAAGCGCAGCAATGACAATACGGTGTAAGCGCGAGGCAGCGGAACGTTGCTGCTGGTCGCGGCTTCAAGGTAGTTCCTCGCGGCCTGGACGTTCTGGTCGGCGAACTCGAGGAGTCCGAGCTGCGCCAGCAATCGCGGATCGCGGTCACCGGCGGTATGCGCGGCTACCAACAGGCTGCGCGCCTTGGCGTGATAGCGGGTGCGCTCGGAAGGGGGAGCGGTGTCTCCAAGCAACAGGTACGATTCGCCCACAATCCGCGTGACTTCCCCGGAGGTCGCAGGCCGGACCAACGTGGGTGTTGCCGCGCTCTCCGGATTCAGTGGAAGTTCGAATCGAACGGGCCGCCAGGCCTGCTTGCGCATGTACTCTTTAAGACGCGCTTCCCCTTCGGCAAAATCCATTTGGAAGTGACGGCGAAACAGATCCTCGCTGATCGGTGAGCGACTTGCCGCATCGATGAAGTTGAGGAACGCGGCGCGGTTCTTCCCCTGCTCGCCGAAGAATCCCCAGTGAACGAACAACACGGCGCCCATGCGAAACGCAGAGACGGCGGAACCGGAGGCTTGATTTAACGCGGAGAATTGCTCGGACGTCCCGACGGTAAGAACCTCGTGCAGGGGCTGCACCCGCGTGCCGTTCCAGTTCAACGAACTGGTGGTCAGCGTGTGATCGGTGACTTTGGACGACGCGATCACCACGTGAAGTCCTTCGCGGTACCACACCGGCACGCGAGGAGTGACGAGTTCAGAGAGGCTGAAGAATTGTGACGGAGTCTGCCGGCCGTTCATCCAGTCCGCGATGCGCTCGGGAGTAGGGAACTCCACAAACGCATCGCCCGCGCTGACGGTGAAGGCCTTCGGCGTGAATGAGAGCTGCAGGCGCTGCGTGGCGTCGTCGACCGTTTGCTTGTCCGCGAAATGGTGGAGGAAGAGCGTCGATCGTGCGGTGAAGCGGAGGTTGTAGCCTTTGGGGAAGAAAAACGACGTGAAGTGGCTGGCGTTCCGCAGCTGCGTGAGAATTGACCGCGTATCTTTTTCGCTGGCGAGGGAGAGAATCTGGTAGCCAGGAATTTCGGCGTACAACCACGGTCGCAGGCCCTTTACCTCAAATGCCGGCAGCGTCACCAACGTGTCTTCGCCGGTCGCCCTTACGACCGCTGTCAGTCCGCAGCAGCCGATCAGAACTAAACTCGTGAGCGCGGAAAACTTCATCAAAGGAGATGAAGTTACGCCGGCTTCAAGGCGTCGCAAGCGACCGAGGTGTTCCGGTCCGGAATCTAGGAAGCTCTAAGATGGATGCGACGAGGGGCCGGCCGAGCGAGTGCGGGCATTCCCAGGGCGGGCAAAACCTCAGGAGGTTGCATTAATGAAGGACTCCACGTTCCACCGCCCGGAGGCGCGGCGAAGGAGGGCGGCGTGAACAATTCCATCCCGACGTGTTCGCCCAACTTGCGATAGCTCTCCCACTGAGCCTCGTCGAAATACTGATCGCTGGTGGGTTCCTGCGGAAACAGCGGGTGTGTTTTTTGATACTGAATCACGTCGGCCGCCTCGTCGCCCATTACGCTCGGCTTCACCATCAGCAGCCAGGAGAACTGATCGTTATCCAGATAATGAATGCGGGCGAGTACCGCGTGGCGACGGGCCTGGCCGAATCCCGCCTTCGACTTCGCGTCGTCGTCCGCGCTCTCCGGGTCGGCCGTGGGAGCGAAGTCGTCGGGAGTGCCGATCACGTCAAGCAGGCCCGGATGCACCACTTCTTCGAGTTTCGGCATCGGAAAGCGCACGCCGGGGTCATCGGTTGCGAGATCACCGGCGCGACGAACGATTTGAATCTCGGCCCCAAAGTCGATGCGCGCCTTGCGCACGAGATTGGCCAGATCAGCAAACTCATAACGCGGGTCCTGTCCGGCGTCGCTGCAGATGATGAGCGGGACGCGTCGGCGAACGAGTTCGTAGCAGCCGGTATTTTCGAAATGTCCCCCATCCGACAGGTACCAGTGTCGCCGACCCGGACCATGAAACCGCGCGAAGAATTCGTTCAGCAGATACGTTTGCACGGGCAGGACGCGACTGAGGACCCGACTCGCGACCTCGAGGAAATTGGGCCGCTTGGTGGCGGCGCAGGTGCCGGGAGTAATACCGCTGTCCCACCAATAGCCGAGTCGGACATTGGCGAGCCCCAGCAACAAGCTGAGCCCGAGTGTGGTGTTGGATCCGGTGCCGGTGGTGAAGGCCGCCCCGGAAACGGCGACCCAACGGCCGACGGAGAGCGCCTCGATCAGCTGCGGTGAACCGCTCTTGCGCGATTTTGCTGACGTGCAGAGAGCGTGCACGAAATCCTGCTCGTCCTCCGGCATGATGGGGACGATTGGCCGCTTGCGGGAATCCCACAGCGCCTGAAGTCGAGCGAGGGCAGAGGAACGAGGAGGTTCGGCGGCCCACAAGGCGTGGGAGTCAGTTCCAACCGAAAGGCCTGCAGGGCCGACCGCCATGGCCAGCCCCTTTCGGTCGCGCCGTTCGATCTGAGTTTTGCCGGAGATCGTTTCGTTCACCGTGACGTTAATCAGATGAAGGGGACCTCCATTCACGTGCGGCGCGTAATCGTCCAAGGGCAGATCGTCACCTGGCATCAGGTCGGTCATGCTGTGATTTGCGTTGCGCTGACGGTCTCGATTGGTGGCGCCGAGATACGCGCGGGCCAGTCGGGCCGCGTACACCTGTTGCATCGAAGACAGATTAACGAAGCCAAAGCTGCGGCTGAAAATCCAGGACGCCGCGAAGCAGATGGTGACCGCAGTCATCAACTGCCAACCGCCGGACATGTGGTGGTATGTTTCACCGTTCCACACCAGCGACCATTCGAACGCCAGACCGCAGGCCAGTACGGAAAGACCAACCACGATGAGTACGGCCCAAAGCAGGGAGAGGGTGAGGGCGACGACATCAAAGGAGAGCCGAAATCCACGTTTGCCGAGCAGACGTTCGACATAGACCGCGAGCTTGGCACCGAAGCCGAACAGGCCGACGCCGGTGCCCGTCAAGATCGCCCAGAGCGACGGGAATTGGAAATTGGCCGCTGACCAGCGGAGATAAAGGGTCTGACCAACGGAGTCGACGACGGCGAACAACGCGAGTGCGACGGTCGGAATCAACCCCAGCATGAACGCTCGGGTGAGCGCATTCTGAGCACGGCTTGCGTACTCGCGGTCCGACATGGAGCGGGAGCTCCGGTGGAAGATGCCCTGCAGCATCCGCGTGGCGCGCATGAGCGGAAGGTGTTGAGTAAACCAATACATCGTTCCACTGGGTACCATCAGGAGCAGGAAGGTCGCCACCGGCAGGGCGAACCATGCGCTCCACCAGATGTCGGCCGGCTGGTGCTCCCAAAAGAATTCCTCCACGGGTCGCCAATAGGGGCCTGACCATCGGCCGGTGCTCAGATCCGCTCTCACCAACTCGCCCACGCCAAGGACGAGGAAGCCAAAGGTCAGAAGTACGACGTGAAGGGCGACCCAGTTACGAAGGCCTACCGCTGCGCTCAGCCAATTGTCGCCGGCGCCATTCGGAGAAAGAAAGCGACCGTTCTCCCGCAGCCAATTGACGATCCAGGAGTGATTGTTCGAAAGCTCTTTTTCGACGGACTCCGGCGATGCGCCGTCCCGCGCGAATGCGGAACCGAGGAACGTGCCAAAATATCCCCCGCCGGAAACGGTGGAGAGAAAATCGATCCGGCGAACGAGGCGCTGGCGGGCGAGGGCTTGGAAAAGGCCAAGGCAAAAAGTCGCGCTACGAATCCCGCCGCCCGAGAGTGCAACCCCGACCGTGGGCACACCCGCTGCATCCGGATTGGCCGCACGCCGGCGGTGCAACGCTGCGAATTCGGCGGCCTTCAGTTCCGGTGGATAATTCTTTCGATCGGCGCTGGAACGCTTGGGCGCGACGCCCTCGCCATTGCCATCGTGATCAGGAGCGCGTGTCGGCGAACTCATGGCGGCACCTCAGAGGGTTTTGAGGTATTCGATCAGCGCGTTCTTCTCGTCGTCGCTGAGGGTTGTGCCGTAGGTGTGCCCCTGGTTGCCGTTGCCGCGCTCAGTGATGTCGTGCTTCCAGCCGAGACGGGCAGTATCGAATCCACTCGTCACAAATCCGACGTTGGTCGGGTCGTAAACATCATAGCCCCGGAAAAATGTTTTTGGCCGCGCGGCGACGGGGTTGAGGAGGTCGCGGAGGGTCGGTACCGAGCCGTTGTGGAGGTACGGTGCACGCATCCAAAGGCCGTCGAGCGGCGGTGATTGGTAGCCCTGGAGTTTCACCATGTTGGGACGGTTGATGCCCATCTCCTTGACGCGGCGGTTGGCCTCATCGGCCGCAGCTTGCACCCACGTGTCCATCCGCTCGCGATCGGTGCCGACTTCGGCGGGCGGCACGGGTTTGTTGGTGTTTTGGCCGCCGATGTCATGGCAGGAGCTGCAGTGTTGGGCGTAAAGTGGCTTGCCGCGCGCGACCAGAGCGCTGTCGATGGAAAAAGGATACGCGGGTGGCGGCAGATCGCTGAGGTAATTGTCCAGTTCTTCCATCCGCTGCAGAAACCACCCGCGACGTGCATGCGACCAGTTGAACTCATCGAACGGCAGGTTGGGATCAGGCGCGGCGCCGAGACCCAGGGCCGAGTCGATCAGCACCGAACGCACGGCGGGTGTGTCGCAGCTCCAATTTAAATAGAGGCCTTCGCCTTTCCGCACTTTGAGGTTCCAGATCGACGGGAAGTCCGCCTGGCCGGTGGAGTTATCCGTTGCCATGCTCGTCATGAAGTACTTTGTGAGATTCATCGGATCATCGCGGCCGCGTCCCCAGTCGGGCCAACCCGGGCGGTTCATCCATTTCAGCTGCTGCTCCTGCTGCTTCAGTGCATTCCGCGTGAGAGGAATCAGGGCGAAGCGATAAAGGAGACGATCGACCGTGGAGAGTTTCACCTCCCGATCGATCTCGGCGAGAAGCGTGGAGGCGTTGAACCGCGGGTCCTGGCCACACTTGGTGAGAAAGCGCAGGAGCGCCTGAACGTCGGTCGTGTGCGAAGGTGCCGCCGCCACGAGGTGCGGAGATTCGCCTTCCCGACTGCGCCAGGTGCCGGTGTGGCAGAGGGCGCAATTGTTTCCGACGCGAGGAAATCCAATCACTCGCTTGGTGAAGCCGACCGGCATCTCGTGACCTTCCTCCCAGACGACGCCGAAGGCCTTGTAGCCGCCCGGACCGGGAACGTATTCCGGAAACGTTCGAGGCAGCACCATCCAAATGTAGTAGGGGATTCCGCGCGCGGCTTCCGCCCCAATGCTGCCGTACTTGAACCGCTCGGTCTGATTGGCCCAGGTGGGTTCTCCTTCGTCACGGAAGAATTTGTACCACGTGAACCAACCCGCCGTGAGACCGATGATCGCGACGAATAACAGAGTGAGCAGAACGACTTTTCTTTTCCGGGGAGTCAGGTTCATGGGATGCGTACTGAAGGTGCGAGTCGCATGGCTCCCGCAGCAGCGACCAGTAGTGCAGTCCGATGCGGGAGCAGGGGACGGCGAACGTTCGACCGGTGAACGTCCGCGACTTAGAACGATTTCAAAAATTCGATGAGAGCGTCTTTCTCTTCCGCTGAAAGTTCGGTGCCGTAGGCGCGACCTTCGTGGCCGGAGCGGCCGTTGCCCGGCAGTGTGGTATCGAAGGCGAAAAATTTCTTGGTGCCTTCGGCGGGGACATTGCTGATGAACCCGAGATTCCGCTGATCGAAGACATCATAGCTGCGATAAAATCGAACCGGCCGCCGGTCCGATGGATTCAGGAGGTCGCGCAGGGTGGGCACGGAGCCGTTGTGCAGGTAAGGCGCGCGCAGCCACAATCCATCCAGCGGTTGATTCGCGTAGCCGAATGTTTTGCGGAAGTGTTTGAACCGATCTTCCGGATACGCGGCATACAGCAAGTTCTGATTCGCCGCCAGGTCTGCGGAATAGGAATCCAGCCGGTGGCGGTCCGTTCCGATCAGTTCAATCGGGGTGACCTGGCCAACCTGCTCGCCGGCAAAGACCGTGCCGCTTTCCCCGTGACAGGAGGCGCAGTACTGTCGGTAGATGGGTGCTCCGCGAGCGGCGAGGGCGGTGTCGACGGGGTAGGGGTAAGGCGGCGGCTTGGCGTCTTTCAACCAGACCTCCATTCGCTTCATCGACGGGCGATCCAAGGTGGGCGGAATGGCGCCCGTTCCGAAGGCGGCGCTGCGATTACGTTCCTCGACGGAATTGTTGTTTCCGTCCCAATGCAGCCACATCCCCTCGCGCTGACTCTGGTTCCAGATTGACGGCAGGTCGCAATTGCCGACCCATTCGCGCTCGGGGACCTGGTCCATGCGAAAATTCAGCAGGACCTTGGGCGGGTTGAACGTATCAACGCGTCCGGGACCCGCATCCGGCTCTCGATCCATGAACTTGAACCGGTCGCGCAGAAACAGCAGACGGCTGCGGCCGAGATCGATCGCAATGTACCGCAAAATGAGTCGGTTGATCAAATCGTCGTCGGCACCGATCCGTTTCATTTCCGCGCTGATCCGACTCGCGGTGAACTTTTCACTGGTCGCACAGTTGAAGAGAAACCGCTCGAACGCCTGCAGATCCAGGTGGTTGGCCGGCATCCCGGTGATCAGCCGGGGGGCACTGGACTCGGTATCCCGGACTGTCCCCACGTGGCAAACCGCGCAATTCACAAACACCCGATCGATGCCTTGTACGTTGCGTTTCGATACACCCACCGGCAGATCACGGTCGGTGGGGCGATTCGCATCGAAGACGAACCCGAGCGAGGCATAACCCCGGCCGGGTTCCGGCAGAAACTCAGGAAACATCTCGGGCAGTACTTTCCAGAGCCAGTAGGGAATGCCTGCGTCGCGCTCGCCACCGGTCGAACCATATTTGAAGTGATCCTCGAGGTTGCTGAACGTAACGGGTCGGTCGCGGTTGAGCCGGACTGCGAAGTACACGCCGAACAAAACCAGGACGAGGGCCGCCGTGGACCAGACGCGGCGGGCGGTTTTCGGCGCGGGCTGGTATTGATAGCTCAGCGCAAATTTCAGGACCGGCGTTCGCCGCTGGGCGACGTAGACCTGTCCGAGATAAAGCCCCGGTGCAACAAGCCGGATCTCATCGCGCACGAAGCGCGCTACGAGTGAGGTCTTCGAGTAATCGATGACGATACACTCGCGACCATCAAACCAGCTCGGACCGGTATAAACATCGGCGCGGATCCCGGTCAGACCAAATGCGCTGATGCGATTGCGAAGGCCGCGGATTGCGGGATCGAATACTTTCCCCTGCCACAAAAACCAGCGCGCAAACCAAGCGCCCATGCGCGCTATCCAATGGCCTGGCGCGGCGATCGCCGTACCGGTGGCTTCTCCCACGGGAATGTCTCCCGCAGGGCTCGCCGCGAACAGCGCGTCGAGTTCAGCCGCTGGCTTTCTGAGAAGCTGAAGCGCGGTCAGAACCATGTTCGCTGAGGTCGCCGGATTTCGTTGAGGGGAACACGAGGGCAAAATCGACCAGGCGAGTCTTCCCCCACCAAACTTTGCCGAGATAGAGTCGGCGCACGGGATCGACCAGCCGGATTTCGTCGCGGATCTTGCGGGCGAAGAGCGAGGTCTTCGAATAGTCGAGCACGACGCATTCACGTCCGTCGATCCAACTGGAGGTGTGATACACGCGAGCGACGATCAAGTGCGCGCCCGCGACGGAGATTTTGTTCACGAGCGTTGCACCCGGCCCGTCGGGATTCTTGGTGAACACTTTCCCCTGCCACGCGAGCGCGTGCACCAAGCGAGCCAGCACGCGGGTCCACCAGCCTCCGGGGCAGATGATGGCTTCGCCGACGGAATCACCTTCGGGAATCGGTCCCGCGGGGCTCTGTTTGAACAGCTCGTCGAGTTCGGCTTTGGATTGCGATTGAAGGTCGGCGAAGTTCATGGCGGTTCGATCAAAGCGTCTTCAGGTACTCGATGAGCGAGCGCTTATCATCATCGGGCAGCCGGGTGCCGAACAAGTGGCCCCGGTCCTCGATGAGGTCCGGACACTTGCTCGCGGCGAACAGCAGCGGAGCAATGTCCCGCTTCATCAGTTCTTTCGCCGCGGCGGAGTCGAGGTGCTCGAGTTTGATTTTGGCGAGTGTCGCTTTGATCGTGAGGCACAGTTTGATCAGCTGCACCGCGTCCGTATCCGGATCAAGATTCGCGAGCAGGTTCACGGGCGTTCCCTCGGGCACGGGTCCGATTCGGAAGTACCCGTCGGGATCAAGGTGGGGTTTGAGCATGGTACGGACCGCCGCGGGCAACGCGGATGCCTGCACCTGCAGACTGCACTCACGGGTCGTGCGCCAGATGGAATTTTTGCCCAGACGCTTCTCTGGCCAGAGCAGTTTCTCGGCGGCGTCGTTGAAGGCGTCCATTCGGCCTGCGACGGACGGATCGCCCGTAAATTTTCCCAGCGCGTTGTTATGCAGGAAAGGAGCCGAGGTCCACAAACTGACGAGCGAAGCGGTGCGGTAGTAGCCCGGTCCGCCCGCCGGACCTTGGAAGTTCTGCATCTGATCCGTGTACGGGTTGTACACCTCGATCGGTTCGGCGGCGGGCTGTTGCTTGTAGGTGTCAGAGGAAAAATTCTGCCAGATATGGCCGGCCATCGCGTTCGTGCCGAACGCGCGTGATGCGTTGGTTTTGATTTTGGCGACCGAATACCGGCGCTCGTCGGAGAAGAAATTATCCTCGCGGAAATCGTCTTTCTGGACCGCTTCCGTGAACCAGGTGCTGGCATCAACTCCTGCGGGAGGTTGTTTGCTGGAATGGCAGGTCGCGCAGTTCTCTGCGAAAACGATCGCGCCATGACGCACGATTTCGGGATCCGTGCTCAGGTACGCTTTGCCGCCGGGTGCATCCGCAAGGCGCACGGGTTTGAGCCGGGTGAAGAACTTCGCGATGTTGCTGAATTTCTGCTGCGTCGCCTGCCAGTAGACGGAGTTCTTCTGCGCCGTTGAAATCTCGAACGGCTTCTGGGCCGACAAACCGATGAGCGCGTTGTGCTGCTGCAGCCAATGCTGCGAGTACATGCCGATGTTGATGTACACACGGAGGGTGGCGCCCGGCACTCCGACGGAGTCAGCGCCATCTTTCAGGACCATGGGAACCGCCATCGAGTGCGTCCTGGCGTCTACCTGCAGGCCGGGCATGCGCAGCGTTTCGGGGTTGGTGATGACCTCGTCGTGGCCGGCGGCCAGGCGCGACCCGAGCAGGAAGATCGGATTGATCGTATTCGGGTTATTGATATTGTCGGTCGCAATCCGTGACGTGTCGGAAGTGCCCGGCGGCTGGATCTTCAGCATTTCCCAAAACAACCCGCCTTCTTTGACGTTGTGCGCGAAGGTACGTCCTTCCCGAATGTATTGGTTGCCGATGGCGGAGGAGAGATTCTCCCAGCGCGGATTGGCGGGATCGGCGGGTGGGGAGAGCGGATTGAACGCGATGTGACACGCGCCGCACGACACGCCTACGCGATAGGGGCGAATGAGCTCCGGATCGGTCGCGTAGTTGGATTCCCGATAGTAGCGCTCCGCATCCCACTTTTTCCGGGCTTTATCGTCGAACGCCGGATTGGGAAAGAGGCGGAAGCCCATAATGCCGGTGGGACGGCCGTAGACCTTGGGGTCAATTGCGGAAGACTCCGGTACGTCCGCTTCGTCGATCCACACGCCATTTTCATCTGGCTTCGACGCCTGCCGATAACCGGGCTGGTTGATGAGGCCCATTTCCTTGAACCGGGACGGCCGATCGCGTGAATCGATCGTCTTCAGGAGGTCCATCAGTCCAAAGCTCTCGCGGGAAATGCGCTCCCAAAATTGTTCGTCGCCGCCACACCACAGGTTCCAGGTGTTGCGCCCTTTGATTTCGTCTGGCGTGAGCTGAATGCCGCCGTCAAGCGGTTGAAAGACGTCGACCGCGAGCTCCGGAAAATCTTCCGCCTTTCGGCCCCCGCCATCGTCGGTGAGGGAATTGGCTGGCCGACAGCTGGAGAGGGCGACCAACAAGAGCGTGGCGGCCACGGCTTTGCCGGCGGGGATGGCGGTGAACATCATACGATTATTTGAGGAGAAACTCTGGACTAGCGTCCCACAAACAGCTTACCGGTGACGCGAAGCTGAAGATGATTGGCAAGTAGGCGAGATCTTACCATCCGAAAACTCCCGATGCTTCCATGGGAAGAACCCTGACTGGATTTTTTTGGAGATTGTGCGCCGTTTATTGGTGGGGGCTGCAGCCAAAGGCGATCCACCATCGCCGGATGATTCGGAGTGATGAAGCGCGCGGCACCGCTCTACGGATACACAGACCTCGCGACCGGATGCCGCGTGACGTCTTGGAGCCATTCGTTCCTGTGCTCTCTCCCTTTAAAACAGCGCTCCGGTAGCGCGGCGTCTCCGACCCGCGTTTGAGCGACGCTTAACTAACCTGCCGGCCACGCGAGGCCGCCGCGAGCTGCGCATGAGCACATCGAACAACAATGATCGGTCGCTTCCATGCCATCGCAGTGGGGAAGGGCTCGCGAAGGGAAAGACCGAGGCCAAGGACAGCGTCACTTCAAACAGTTGTGCTTGCTCCGTTGTGCGCTGGATGGCTTGCTCGAAAACTCTCTTTTTCCCCAGCATGCATCGGACTCATCACTGCGCTCAACTCACGCCCTCTCACCTGGGCCAAACCGCATCGCTCCTCGGATGGGTCGACTCAATCCGCGATCATGGCGGCATCATCTTCATCGATTTGCGGGACCGTAAAGGCATCACGCAGGTCAAGTTCGACCCGCATGTGAATGCGGCGCTGGGCGCTCAGGCCTCCCACTTGAAGCCCGAGTCGGTCGTGGGCGTGACGGGGCAGGTGGTTGCCCGGCCGGAAGGCACGGTCAATTCGTCGTTGCCGACGGGCGGCATCGAGGTGGACGCGACGGAGCTCACCGTCTTCAACATCTCGGATACGCCGCCATTTCCGCTGGATGATGCAGGCGGCGACAAGGTGAACGAGGATCTGCGTCTCACTTATCGCTATCTCGATCTCCGCCGGCCGAAGATGCGGAAGAATCTGCAAGTGCGTCACCGCGCGAGTAAATCAATTCGCGACTACTTCGATGCGCAGGAGTTCATCGAGGTCGAAACGCCAGCCCTGTTCAAAAGCACGCCTGAGGGTGCACGCGAATATCTCGTGCCTTCCCGGATTCACCCCGGCCAGTTCTACGCGCTTTCGCAGTCTCCCCAGCAGTTCAAACAGATCCTGATGGTCGCGGGCGTGGAAAAATATTTTCAGATCGCGCGCTGTTTCCGCGACGAAGATCTCCGCGCCGATCGGCAGATGGAGTTCACCCAGGTTGACGTGGAGGCGTCGTTCGTGACGCGTGAAGATATCTACACGTTGTTCGAAGGGATGCTGAAGAAGCTCTGGAAAGACGTGCTTGGCGAAGACATCCCCACGCCGTTCCTGCGGATGCCCTATCACGAGGCGATGAACCGATTCGGCGTCGACAAACCCGATCTCCGCTTCGGCCTCGAGTTGGTGGACTTTTCCGAGACCTTCAGGTCTTCGGCCTTCAAGGTGTTTCAATCCACCGTCGCGTCCGGTGGTGTGATCAAGGCGATCAACGCGAAAGGTCTCGCGGATCTGACTCAAGGCGAACTCAAGGGATTGGAAGAGATCGCAAAATCGCTCGGTGCGAAGGGACTCGCCTTCATCAAGATCGAAGGTGGCGAGTGGAAATCACCCATCGTGAAGTTCTTCTCCGAGGCGGAAAAGGCGGCGCTGACGGCGCAGCTGGGAATTGAGAACGACGACATCGTGTTCTTCGCTGCGGCCACGTGGGATAAGGCCTGCGCAATCCTGGGCCGGTTACGCCTGGAGGCGGCGCAACTGCTCGTCAAACGCGGCAAGATGACCATTCGCCACGACGACTGGAAATTTTTGTGGGTGATCGATTTCCCGCTCATGAGCCACGACGAGGCGGAAAACCGCTACGTTGCGACGCACCATCCGTTCACCGCGCCTGTGGCTGAGGATGCTGCTTATCTGGATACGGATCCGAAGAAAGTTCGCGGTCAGCACTATGACGTCGTGCTGAATGGAATGGAGCTCGGCGGCGGTTCGATTCGAATCCATCAGCCAGCCATGCAGAAAAAAGTTTTCGAGGACGTGCTGAAGATTCCGGCTGATGTGGTTGAGAGCCGCTTTGGGTATATGTTGAAAGCCTTCACGTATGGCGCCCCGCCGCACGGCGGAATCGCCTTCGGCTTGGACCGGATGGTCGCGCTGCTCTGCGGCACGACGAGTATTCGCGACGTGATCGCGTTCCCGAAAACTCAGAAGGGCCAGGATCTGATGGCGCAAAGTCCCACGCCGGTGACGCCGCGGCAACTCAAGGAACTGCACATTCAGACGGTCATTCCCGAATAACCAGCGGGAATGTCGGTCGACGCGGCGGCTTGATCAAATGGTTTCGCCTCGCGGGCGCGATCGTGGCAAAGCCCGTCGCGGCTCACGGGTAAACCCTGCGGCCGGAGACAGTCTTGTCCCGTAAGACCGGGTTGCCTGGGTTCCGGCCCAACGCCCACGACGCTACAGAAATAACCAGCCAATCAGAGCCAGGATCGGCAGAAGAATAGGGACGCTGTAGCTGCGAATGTAGCCAAAGAACGACGGTACGCGTACGCCGGCCGACTCGGCGATCGACTTGACCATGAAGTTGGGTCCATTGCCGATGTAGGTCATCGCGCCGAAGAAAACCGCTCCCAGACTGACGGCGATGACGAGGGCGGGTTGTTTGACCAGTAAGACTGCGACGGTGGCCGTTTCGGATCCTGTGGCCTCTGCGGCGCGGAATTCCTCCGGATGCTCGCTGCGCGCGCTGACCTCGGCGAGCTTGAGGAAGTTCACGTACGTCGGCGCGTTATCCAACACGGCTGAGAGTGCCCCCGTGGCGAAGTAGTAGTGCGCGGGCTTGGTGAGCCTGAACTCCTTGCCGTGTGCCTCAAGATATCCGAGCGCCGGCATCATCGTAATGAAGATGCCGGCAAACAGGTAGGCGACTTCCTTGACCGGACCGAACGAAAAATGATTTTCGGCGTGCACCCCTTTTGGGGTGAGAAAGTATGAGGCTGTGGCGGCGGCGAGCATCACGATCTCGCGCAGATAAAAGTGTTCGGGCAGGAATACCCCACCAATGACGACAGCGAGAAAGAGCAGGTTAACCGCGCCTTCGAAGCGCCACGTCTCGGCGGACGCCGCAATTTCCTTTTGGATTTTGGGTGGAGCACGCCGGAACGAGCGCAGGTCGAATGCGTAGAAAACCGCGAGGATGGCTCCAACCGTTACGAGCCACATAATGAATACCTCCTGCGTCAGCCAGAAAAACGGGATGCCGCGCAAATAGCCGAGGAACAACGGAGGGTCGCCGATGGGAGTAAGGGAACCGCCCACGTTCGAAATCAGAAAAATGAAGAAGACGATATGGAATCCGCTGATGCGGACTTTGTTCATGCGAATATAGGGCCGTATCAGAACCATCGATGCACCGGTCGTCCCGATAAAATTTGCGAGGGCCGCGCCGACGAACAGAAAGACGACGTTTTCCAACGGGCTGGCTTCTCCTCTTACCTTAAGGTGAATCCCTCCCGCCACGACGAAGAGCGATCCGATCAGCGCCATGAAGGAGAAGTATTCCGAGGCGCTGTGCAGCAGAACCGTCCGGCCGCCCGCAACCATCGTCAGATAATAGGCTGCTACGAGCGCGGCGAGGCCGAGGGAGACGTAGTAGAAATTGTGTTCCCACCAGTGCTTGAAGCGCGGCGGGCTGAGGGGGGCCGTCGCAATGAGCAGGAGCAACATTGCGAAGGGAATGATCAGCCAGCCCGGAATGAAGGCCACGGGCCCGGTGGCCAGGAAGTTAAACATCGAATTCCGAATGCAGGGGATGTGCCGAGTCTCGGACTAAAAATCAGTCGGGCCGAGACTAGCGAAGTCGGGCGCCGGCTTGGCATACCGGCTGCTAATCGGGCGCGATTCATCGCGATGATGAATGCCGTCTCCATCCGCTAAACCTGTCACACTCCTGCTGAGAGCACTATGAAACACCTGTGTACGCCCAGACTTGGGCTCTTCAAAATAATCGGTTGGGCAGCGTTGGCTGCAGCCGCACTCCCTGCCTTTGCGCAAACGGCGGCCCCCGCGCCGGCGGTGATTGATCCTGCGGCCTTGAGTAGCCTTCGAGTTGGCCTCGATACGGTTTGGGTTCTGGTGGCCGCGATGCTGGTGTTTTGGATGAACGCTGGTTTCGCGCTCGTTGAATCCGGGCTCTGCCAGTCGAAAAACTGCGTCAACATCCTGACGAAAAACTTCATCGTCTTTGCCGCCTCCACGATTTCCTTCTGGGTCATTGGATGGGGTCTGATGTTCGGCGACGGTAATCCGTACGTCGGCACGTCTGGGCTGTGGTTCGTCGGCGGAGCCGACAATTCGCCGGCCCTGGGTGAAGCGTATGCCGCGATGAATCCGTTTTCGACTGCGAAGTACGAAGGGGTGTACGGCGCGATCAACTGGACGCCCACACCGCTGTGGGCGAAGTTTTTCTTCCAGCTCGTTTTCGCGGGCACAGCCGCGACGATCGTGTCCGGCGCCGTGGCCGAGCGCATCAAGTTCGGCGCCTTCCTGATTTTCAGTTTCATCCTCGTCGCGTTCGTTTACCCGGTCACGGGCCACTGGATCTGGGGCGGCGGCTTTCTCGGCTCGAATAATTTCCGCGACTTTGCCGGATCGACCGTTGTGCACTCGGTGGGTGGCTGGGCCGCGTTGGCGGGCGTCATCGTCTTGGGCCCGCGCCTTGGCAAATACCGGAACGGAAAGGTTCATCCGATCCCCGGCCACAACATGACCTCGGCCGCCCTTGGCGTGTTGATCCTATGGTTGGGTTGGTTTGGCTTCAATCCCGGTTCGACCATGGCCGCGATGGATGGAAAGGCCATCGCCCACATCCTGGTAAACACAAATATTGCGGCCGCAGCGGCCTCGCTCAGCGCCCTGGTGACGGCATGGGTTCTCCTTAAAAAGCCCGACGCTTCCATGGTGCTGAATGGCTGCCTTGCAGGTCTCGTGGCCATTACTGCCCCTTGCGCCTTTGTAACCATTACGTCCGGCTTCTGGATCGGCATCATTGCCGGCATCCTGGTCGTTTTCGCCGTGATCTTTTTCGACAGGATGAAGCTCGACGACCCGGTCGGCGCGCTCGCGGTGCACTTGTGCAACGGCGTATTTGGTACGCTGGCGCTCGGGTTGTTCTACGACAATCAGGTCGCCACCGACATTGCGGCATTGGCCACCGGTTTGAGCCGCGGGGCGCAGACCTGGATCCAACTGAAAGGCGTGTTCTGGGTTGGCCTTTACGTCTTCCCTGCCTCGCTGATCGTCTGGTACCTGTTGAAAGCAGTGATGGGCATTCGGGTTACGGCGGACGAAGAGACCGAAGGTCTGGACATCGGTGAGCACGGCAACGAAGCTTATCCCGATTTCACTATCGCCCATAAATAATCGCGCACGCGGGAGGACGCAGCTTGTAGAGCGGCCTCCCTTCGCGTACCACACACCTAACCAGACATTTCCATCCGCATGAAACTCATCATTGCCATCATCAAGCCGTTCAAACTCGAAGAAGTGAAGGCCGCCTTGGCCGAGATCAACGTCGAGGGTATGACGGTGACCGAAGTCAAAGGCTTTGGTCGGCAGAAAGGCCACACCGAGATCTACCGCGGCAGCGAGTACACGGTCGATTTTCTCCCCAAGGTTAAGATCGAAATCGCGACGACCGACGCCTTGGTGCCCAAGGCCGTCGATGCCATCGTCAAAGCCGCCAAGACGGGAAAGATCGGCGACGGCAAGGTCTTCGTTCTTCCGATTGAGGACGTCATCCGCATCCGTACCGAAGAACGCGGAGAGGCGGCCGTCTAACGTTCTATAAACAGGTTGCAGCGTTGTCCGGGCTCGTAAGAGCCCGGACTTTTTTTTGTGACGCATGACGCGATTATGAATCGCAGTCATGGCACGGCGGTTGCTATCGACGCAGTGCACTTATGAAATCCCCAATCAGCTGGCTCCGACGTGGCATCTTGCTTGCGTCGTTGGCTTCCCTTCCCGCTATCGCGGCTTTTGCGCAAACGACGGCTGCAGCTCCGGCCGCGCCCACGGCCGAGGAGCGCCTTGCGGCCCTCGAGGCGTATGTAAACAATGGCGACCCCGGCAAAAGTCTCACCGGCGTTCCGGGCCCTGGCCATAACGCGTGGATGATGACCAGCGCTGCGCTGGTCCTGTTCATGACCTTGCCTGGCCTGGCGCTTTTCTACGGCGGCCTGGTGCGCAAGAAGAATGTTCTTTCCGTCCTCGCGCAATGCCTGGGCATCACCGGTTTGGTCACCATCCTGTGGTGGGCATTTGGGTACAGCCTCGTATTCGGCACGAGTTTTGGCAGCTCGTTCATTGGCGGCTCTGAATTCTTTTTCCTCAAGGGCGTCACGTCGGCCCCGAACACCAATTATGCGTACTGGGTTTCGCAGAACGTATTCTCAATGTACCAGATGATGTTCGCCATCATCACTCCGGCTTTGATCGTGGGTGCAGTTGCGGAGCGCATGAAGTTTTCGGCCATCCTGATCTTCGTCACCCTCTGGATGTTCGTCGTTTACTTCCCGCTCGCTCACATGGTCTGGGGTGCGAACGGCTTGATGAACGGCGTTTGGAATGCGGACGCGAAAATTTCCGCGATCGACTTCGCTGGCGGCACCGTGGTCCACATGAGCTCGGGCTGGTCAGCGCTGCTCCTCTGCATGATTCTCGGACCGCGGCTCGGATTCGGAAAAGAGAAGATGGCGCCGCATAGCATGGTGCTCTGTATGGTGGGTACTGGCATGCTCTGGGTGGGTTGGTATGGCTTCAACGCTGGTTCCGCGGTTGCTGCGGATGGCGTCGCTGCAAATGCCTTCATGACCACCACGCTCGCCGCCGCCGTCGCCGCGTTTACGTGGGGCATGATCGAACGAATCTTCCGTGGGCATGCGTCCATCCTTGGCTTCTGCTCGGGTGCGGTCGCCGGTCTCGTCGTCATCACCCCGGCGTGCGGATTTGTCGACAGCACGGGTGCGGTGATCATCGGGGTTTTTGCCGCCGTCATCCCGTACGTCGCGTGTACGAAACTCAAGGCGATGTTCGGCTATGATGATGCGCTCGACACCTTCGGCG
>JBDSSD010000011.1:0-2636 GCA_039928945.1 Opitutus sp.
TTCAGCAGGAGGCCTAATATTTTCAAACCTCTCAAGTCCTATCGGTAGATTCCCTAGAATATTCACCAAGCCGCCCGTAGTTGATGCGCTAGTACATCGACATCGCATCCGCCCATGGCACCAATCCTGGAGCTAAGGAGTTGGTAAATCGCGGATAGACGGGACTGTGCACTGTTAGCCGCAGCACACCCGCGGCGTGCAAAAGATTAGCCGAACAAGCGTAAGGATCGGACGGTTCGGTTTCGGCGCATGCGACCGTAAGTTCGCTCCGGGCTGCACGCGGCGCCGCAGCGATCCAGTGGGACCGTTCAGCCCCGCCGTTCTCGCCATCACAGACCGAAACAGGGCAGGTCGACGATTCGTCGCCGCGAGCGTCGCCGCCAAAAAATACCCCGCTTGCGATTACCAAAAGCGAAACCCCAAGTCCGGATGTACTTATGCCGCAGCCCCGATGCCATCGGCTCTCACCTCACCTCAGAATTTAGGCAAAAAAAGAGCCCGCCGTGTACCCCTACACGGCGGGCATTGCTTTCTTAGTTACCCCATCCTCCGCTAAGCGGAGGAGTTGGGAACATCATCGCCCAAGATTCGGAATCATCAAATCGAATCTGCGCGTTGACGTAGTCCAGTAGTAAAACGCGTGCCGGGTATAAGCGGTATAACGTTTCCATCTCTGCGGCCTCAGACCTCTCACCCAAGAGCATTTACAAGTTACTACTAGCAAGATTGTAACACATTCTGATCCCGCCGGCGTAAAACGGAATGGGCTGCGCTCAAGCTCGCGCCGACGACGCTACCCGAGCCTCTGCACCCAGCTGAAGTGTCCCAAATCGCGTACTTCGAGCCGTTCGCGGCGGTGAATCTCAAAGTTCGCATCCGTGTGGGCGTAGCGCTCGCCGTTCGGCAGGACGACAGACGCCACCGTATAATAGTGATCGTCTCCGCTCTTCAGCTCCTGGCTCACGGTGTAACCGTCTTCCTGAAACGAGACCCTGCGATGATCGTGCCGCAACGGTCGGGGCCAGTCGGCGCGGGTCGATCCGCCGCGTTCGAGGGCTTGAGCCGGCGGAGCGGGCTCAAGAAATCCCGTCAAGTCGTCGAAACTCCCCACCTCCAGCAGGGTTTTCCAAACCCGGGGAATGCGCAGCACGGTTTTGAAATGTTTCTCCATGGCGCCAGATAGCGCAGCAGACCGCCGAAGAAAGCATCCCGCAACCCGCCGTCACATGGGCGTTTTCGGCACGTAGTATCCTGTTATCCCCGACTCGTGCGGGCCGCGTTCGCCCTCGCGCGCCCGCCCGCAGCCCGTCCTCCGCGACTTACGAACGGGAGGACGAGTCGCGCGCAGCCGACTCCGGCGCCGCCGCGGCGTTCCGCGAGGCGTCACTGGCAAACATCTGTTCGAAAGCTTCAATGTCCAACCGCGCGTTCTTCAGATACGCGTCATCATCTTCCCAGTACTGCGCAAGTTCACGGACGCTGGCCTCATCGTGGCGCTTAAAGGTCGCCGCCGCCCGCTGTGCCTGCTCCATCGGCATCCCAAGCTCATGGAGCAAATCGACGCCAAGATCGAGGGAGCTGCCGAGCGTCTCGCGATAAAACGTCATCACGCCCCGCTTCTGAAATTCGTAGGCGTGGACCCGTCCCGCCGCGCGCGCGTAGATCTTCAGCGCGGGAAAATGCTGCTGCACCGTCTCCACGAGCCCAACCGCTTTTTCTTCGTTATCGATCGCGATCACGATCACTTTGGCCCGCGCCGCACCGGCCGCGTGCAGGAGATCGACACGGGTGGCGTCACCGTAGAAAACCTTGATTCCCAGCTTGCGCACGATCTCCACCTGGTCCGCGTCGAGATCCAAAACCGTGGTGCCAACGCCATTCGCGCGCAGCAAGCGGCCGACGATGTGGCCGAACCGGCCGAACCCCGCGATGATCACCGGATTGTCGCTGGTATCGATCGCGTCGGCGGCCCGCTCGAGGGCGCGCGGCCGGCCAAAACGCGGCTGAACCCAGCGCTCGTTGAACAAAAACAGGAGCGGAGTGACCGCCATGGAGAGCGCCACGACGGCGACGAGCGGTTCGGCCTCGGCGCGCGTCAGCACGCGATGGTCGACCACAAACGAGAGGAGCACGAAGGCGAACTCGCCGCCTTGCGCGAGCGCGAACGAAAACAGCAATCCGTCTGGTGTGCCCAATTTGAATACACGGGAAAGCACGAACAGCACGACGAACTTGATGGCGATCAACGCCAGGAGCAGTCCGCCGATCAGCGCAGGGTGCGCGGCCATCAGACTGAAATCAATGCTCGCGCCTACGGTGATGAAAAATAGCCCGAGTAGCAGGCCCTTGAACGGCTCAATGTCGGCCTCGAGTTCATGGCGGTATTCACTATTAGCCAGCACCACGCCAGCGAGGAACGTCCCCAAAGCGGCGGAGAGACCAACCATCTGCATCGCCAGCGAAACGCCCACGACCAGGAGCAACGCCGCCGCGGTGAACAACTCCCGCAGCTGGGTTTTGGCAATGGCTCGAAAAATCGGATTCACCGCATAGCGACCCACCAGAATGATACTGACGACGGCGGCGACAGTGATCAGCGCCTGAATCGGTCCGGACAACGTGGCGACGCCGGAGGC
>JBDSSD010000012.1:0-79477 GCA_039928945.1 Opitutus sp.
TCACGAGCTTTGGTTCGATCACGTCGACCTCAAACGTGCGCTCTTCACCGATCCGTTCGTACAGATCAGGATCCTGCTTCACGGCCTCCGGCACGATCTCGATCGTCTCAGCGACGGGCAGATGCGCAAACGCCTCCGCTGGCACCTGGCGTGGTTCCTTGGCGCTCTTCGTTCGCTCGTACGTGATCGACTCGACCCGAGCCTCGCTCGTCGCGGCGAGTTTCTCCAGTTCCTCCAACTGGAAGCGCAGTTGTGCCTGATCCAACCTCTCACTCTTCCCCCCGCCAAACAGCTTCTGCTTCAGCCACGCAATCTGCGCGCGCAACGCCGCGTTCTCCTGGCGGAGCGCAGCTACTTCATCAGCGGCGGTGGACTTCGTCGTCTGCAAGATTGCGCAGTTACGAAACCAGTCACGCGCGTAGGTTCCACGAGTTAAAGGTTTTTCTGTATCAACGTTCGTACCACGGCTTGAGTGTGCCTTGTTTCAAGTCCACCCCGCTCACCAGCATCGCCAGCGCCTCCGGTGCGAGCGCGATCTTCTTCCGCTGGTCCGTCACCGCCGTCCAGGAGAAGCGACCTTGTTCGAGCCGCTTCGCCAAGACCCACACGCCGGTGCCGTCCCAGTACAAGAGCTTCAGCCGCGTCCGCTCCTTGTTGATAAACGCGAACAAGGCGCCGGACTTGGGATCCTCCTCCAGCTGCTCGCTGACCGCACTCCACAGCCCGTTGAAGGATTTGCGCATGTCCACCGGCTGCACCGCCACGTAGATCCGGACCCCTGCAGGAAAGGCGAGCATCGGGATCAGCGTTTCAATGCCCGCACAAGCGCCGCGAGTTCTTCGACCCGCGCACCACGCACCACGGTGCCATCCGGCAGCCTCACCTCCAGCCGGTCGCCACTCAATTCACTGCTCGGCGCCATCAGTGGCAACCGCACCTCCGCAAATTCGATCGCTGTTCTCCGCGCCGGCTCCTTCGCCGCCTTCCACACCCAGCCGGCAAAGGTTGAATACTTGATTCGCTCCCGCCGAGCAAACGCCGCCATCGTCAGACCGCTCGTGCGGTACGCTCGCACGACTTCCGCCCGACGAGCTGCCGCTGTCAGCCGGCGTCCGCGGCCGTCACGCTTTTCCCCATCGTCCACCACCTCCGCCATAATCGTTCCCATCCACTCACTCTACCGCACCTCCCTCCTTCCGACTACGAGGCACTCGGCCGGACGCTTACGAAATTTCAGCCCGCACTTACGGGATATATAGTACTGGCGAATTCGTTGCGCGAGCGAACAGCGAGTCCCATGGGCTAACTCTGCTAGCCGCCCTAGCGCCTGAGGCTTACGTTTCTTAACCGCCGATATTGTGATGTTGTCATCCCGGCGGGCGCTTAACGGCTCAACGAGCTGGCCGAGGCCGACCACGAGCGCCCACTAGCGCCGCCACTCCGCACGATGCACGCTATGCCCGGCGCGCTTGCGAACACCCTGGGCCGTGAGCGTGCTAATTTCACGGCCGGATAAATCCAGCGGGGCAGCGGGCGCTAGGCGCGGCCAGGCTCCGCCGCAGCGGCAGCGGAGTCGAACAAAAACGGGCCGCGCGACGCAATGGAACGTCCGCGCCTAGTGCCCGCTGCGCCGTCCGTGGAGACGGCGTTTGGCTGGTCGAGAATCAAAGCGGCCTGCTGGGCCAACGTTTCGGATCGTATTTTACGTTCGCGATAAAGCCGCCTCCGATCCGGCCGCTCGCATCGACTTTCCAGGCGCCGACAATTGCCTCGGGCGGAACGTTCTCGTTGGACGCAAAGCTCCCGGCGATGCGGTAAACCCATCCGTTCGGGTTGCGCTTCGCTTCTTCAACCTCTCCAGGCAATGGCGATTCGATGTCGGATTTCACTTTCGGAAGGACTCGGCCCATTTGTCGTGGAACGCTTTTTGTTGGGCAACGGTCCCCACGAGTTCCGGCCCCACGTAGTCAAAAATATCCACAAGGTCGGTACGAAACGCAGGAGCTCCGATCTTCGTAATGTAAGCTTTGCGGCCGCCCCCCATCCCTCGCGCCATTCCAGAGGGAAAAACATCTGGACGAGCACCGGCGCAGAGCAGCTGCGCACCGATATTTTCGAGCGCTCTCCGCAACGCGTTTAGCGCTTCAAACAGGTCTTCGCCAAAAAACTCCTGCGCCGCCAGTTCGATCCCATTGAACAGCAGTTTCCACGGTGGGCCACCGGAAATCGCGATGGCGCACTCCTTGATCGTGCCGTTGTGAAGCCGGACTTTGACGTTCTTTGTTTCGCTCACGGGATCCAGTTCGGGTTAAGGATAGACACACCTTGCTGCGGCAATGTGACCGCGCGTACATCGGTAGGTGCGATGCGGAACGGGACAGCAACTTCCAACTCACTCGGGAATGGACTACGCGGGCCGAGAACCTCGTTTACGTCGATGCCACTGCGCGCTCTTACCACATATACGTTATCGGCAAACGTGTTGGCAAGTTCTGCAGACTTCGATGTTGAGACAAAGGCGCTGGGCGGTCTAGTATTATCCAGCGCATGCGACAGCAAGTCGGTGCTCGAACCTCGGGCGGTAAACCCTTCTTTGAAGATCGTAGCCGGCGCACGTGTATCTCCACGGAAGGTGAACTGCACCACTCTGCTCTCCGCGGCTAGCGCTCTGACCCAGGTAGTGGCTCTTGCTAATGCGCCAATGGTCAGGCCAAACAGTCGTCCTCCAATGATATTCGTCATTAGCTGAAAACCTGGGTCCTTCGAACCCATAGCCCAGGCAGCTTTCGCCGCCAGTACCGGATGATTGCGAAGGAATGGCCATATACCTGGAGGCAACTGATCGTTTGCGCCTGCTTTGGGAGCAGATGTTGGGTTTCCAGAAGAATCGCCGGGCGGCGGAGACCCGCCGGGTTGCCCAGGCCCACTCGGTTGGCCGGAGTTGCCAGTCTGCCCTGTACCTTGATTTGGGTGCTCATCCGGTGTGTTTACACAGTATGTTACTGCCTTCGGGTGGTGGATGGTCAGTGTAAACCCGTCCCATCCCTCATAATCGTCCGGCTGATACGTAGTGCAATTTTCGGTGAGCCCCAGCAAATCCCAGCTATTTACAGGGCTACTGTTGCCCAGAAACCCGTATAGATTCTTGCCGCCGTGTTCCTCAATTGGGTCGCGGCCTAAGAAGCGTCCTGTCCCCGGATTATAGAACCTGTAGCCATAGTAAATTAGCTGTGTTTCAGAATCCGTGTACTTGGCACTATATCGAAACGGATTTTTGTCCGCGAATGTTCCTGTTGCCCGTATGGTTTCGCCGAAAGCAGAATATTCGTACGTTGCCGCAATGGTACCCGTGCCTGGGCCGGGAACGACAAGAGAAAAAACATTCCCATTTGCGTCGTACGTTGGAAGATACGTGGTGCTCGTCGTCACATCCCGAATCACAAGTAGTCCGCCCACTCCCCCAGCACCGTTCTGTGAATGGCTGAGGTCCAGACCCCACGCATAAACGCGAACCATGGCGTTGCTGTTCAGGCCGTCATATTCAGCGAGGAGATTCCAATCACCGCTGCCGTAGATAAACCGGATGTGGGTCGTCGCCGTGCTTGCCCCGTTGTCGTAGACCATTTTTTCGACGCGACGACCTAGGTAGTCATAGCGAAATTGAAGGCTCCGCGGCGAAAGACCACCCAACTGCGCCACGCTCGTTATTGTCATCGAGGTAAGGCGGTTTTCGGCGTCCCAAGTATAGTCCCAACGACCATCTGAAAGAAGGTTGCCGTCCAAGTCATAAGTAAATTGCTCGAGAGGTTTGGCCAAGTAAAAGAATCGATTCTCGCTGGCACTCGTGGCCCCGGGAGCAGTTGCGCTGACTGAAAGGTTTGTCCAGAACGGTCGATCCGTGTACGGGTTATCCACCGGATGTTGACGATAAAAATAGTCGAACTGTCGTGTTGTGGTCTGACCGCCAACTAAAACCGTCGCGTTTGATGCTGCCGCACCGGCTACGTCCGCGAACGCGGGCGTGCTGCGCGAGACGATCTGATTCAAGTTGTTCGTCGAATAACTACTCGATTGACCGTTCGTCGTTGTGGCCTGGCGATTGCCAATGGAGTCGTACCCGTAGTAGAAACTCCGGCCTTGGAGTGCGTTGCCCGCGGCCGCGGTGTCAACAGCCAGACTTGTACCGAGATAGGTCTGGGACGAAATTACTTCGCTACGGGCGTTATAGCCATACTTCGTCACGATTCCCGAGCCGTAACGGGAGAACAACTCCCCCGTCTCAACTTTTGATATACGGCGGCCGAGATCATCGTTAGTATAAAGATAGGTTGCTAAATTTCGCGATGGCAACGCAGAGGAGTACTGCATCACTAGATCCCGGTGTGCCTCGTAGGTGCGAGATTGCAGTAAACTACTTACAGTTTCGGTCAGCGTTGCGATTAAATTCGAATCAGCGGCGTATCCATATGTATAGCTCGCAGCCGAGACGCCCGCCAGTACGGCACTCACGTTCGCAAATCGACCGTAGGCGTCGAATGTGTAGTCGACGTTCGAGTCGCTGGTTGGGCTCGCCGTAGTCCCCAGAGTGTACCCCTTAGTCCTTCCAACCGCTCCTATTGTCGATGCGTCCATTTTGTAGTTCAGCACGCGCCCGGAATAGAATGTGGAACCGAGTGCCTCCTGTGAAATCTTGCCGCAGAGACAAAGATCAAACGTGCGGGTGCCAGTGTAATCAGCCACCGTACTTATCCCGCCACGCCGGTCATACGTGTAGATTACAGTCGGAGTAGAATCCGAGTAACTGATTTTCGTTTGTTCGCCAGTTAGCGAGTACTCGTAAGATGTAACCACGCCACGAGCATATGTCCGAGTAGCAACTTGGCCGGCCTGAGTGTACGTGTAATTTGTAGCATTGCCTGCCGCATCACTCTTTGATGCAAGAAGTCCGGTTGCAGCGTCGAAGCTCCATGTTGTCGTGTCAGCCGTGCCCGGCGTTGAAGGCCAAGTAATTCCGTCCCAGGAGGAATTGGGACGATACGTCTTCATGGTGGTTATCCGCCCGACGGTGTCATAGCCGTATTCAACAGGATACGGCGTGTCGCCCCACTCGCGGTACTTCTCGCCGCGTGCTGTGTATGCGTATCGTGCGACCTTACCAAGGCCATTCGACATTGTCGATACCCGGCCCGCACTGTCATACGTATAGGTCGCGATGGTGATACTGGCTGGGTCAGTGACGGTAGAAACAAGGTTCGTCGCACCCAAATAGGTTGACGTTGTGCCCCCTGCACGTGGATCAATGATTTTTACGGGCCGGCCAAGCCCATCGTATTCCGTTTTCGTAATATTGCCGGACGAATCGCGCGACTCAACGAGCAGCCCGTTAAACCAAACCCGTACAGTACCAACTGACGAATCTGGAGTTGCCACAGTCGCGGTGATTTTCTTGTTCGTTGGGTCGATTGATAGGTTAGACAGAGTCGAATTGCCGAAAATGTCCTGAGATGTCGCAGACCAGAGGAGGTTCGAACCAAGACCGGAGAGAAGGTTCGTGACTGTGCCGGTCGTGGTGGCGGTGCCCGAGCTAGTCGTTGCATACATCTTGGAAATGGTTTGGGTCGTGCCGCGACTAGACCCGTCCAAGTAATGGCTGTTTGTTGTTTCAGTGATTCGGTCGCTCCCCGCCGAATCCAGCTGGCCATTGGCGTTCAAATCAAGGCCTTGCCTGTACAACGTGCCTAACGAATCATAAACATACAGCGTGTCTGCGAAACAAGGGCGTGAATACTTCCAAATTTGGCCGCTGCTATTATAGTGTGAAATGTTCCCCACATTCGATCCGTTCCACCCGGGCCGCCACTCCTCAATTGCCCGCCCAAGCCAGTCCCAATACCAATTAACAAACCCCGCCGTGATTCCGCCTAGAATCTGTTGGCGCATTAATCGGCCCGCGCCGTCGATAGAATAGGTATATTCTTCGGCCACAACGGCGGTTCCAGAAACGGCCTTCAGGCGGCCATCACGATATACCTCCGTAACTTTAGTCGCGCTCCCCGGAAGCGTCACAGTGGCAATCTTCCCACCAGCACTGTAAGCGTACCCAGTCGTGTACGATCCGGGATCGACCTGTTGGGTCAGCCGACCCGCAAGGTCAAAAGCGCGACTGGTAGTCTGAGTTAGTGTTCCGCTAGAAATGACAGATTGAGTGACATTGTCTGCGCCGTCGTAGGTAAGCGTGTTAGTTATGTCGCCCTGTGCGGCGTAGTTATATCCTGTCGTCAAAGCCGCAGAAGTCTGAGGGGCGCCTTTTTTGATCGAGGTAGCGACCCTTCCGAGTCCATCGAATGTGTTCTGATTCTCCGTCCCACTTGCGTCGGTTATGGAAGTCAGACGGCCGTACGTGTATACGTAGGTTGTCGTCGCACTAGTGTTGGTGACGGACTGAGTCAATCTTCCTGCATCATCAAAAGTGTTGTTGGTGTAAGTGAGCAACGAAAATGTCCCCAATCCACTGATATATACCCACTGCTCAGTCCGTATCGGAAGTCCTCGTTTGTCGCGAATGGTCGCATCCAACGTTGATCGATTGGGCGAAAGGTAGACCGGATAATAGCCCTGACCTGCCAGATTGTTAGAATATTGGCCAGTGCCGGCAGAACCGTGGACGACGAGATCTCGGCGGTTCGTATTGCTTGAGTTATACGAAAATACGCCGGTGCCAGCATTGTAGCCGCCAATATCGGAAGCAAACGACGTCTGAGTGCCATTCGCTGGTTTAGTAATGTACGGCTTGAGCGGCTCGTCAAACCCGGCGTCACCCCGGTAAATTTCACGGTAGTCAACTTCAGTACTCGTTGCGTCGCGGTAAGAAGTTTGAGTGACCGTTTCCCGGGGCCAACCAAAGCCAACAATGTCGCCATAAACGAAAGTCGACTTCGCCGTTAGCACACTATTTATCGTCGTTTCATGAAGGACAAGGCGGCTTGAGCGGCCGTTCCAATCAGGTCCATAGTCTCGAAATAAAACCTGCCCAGATGTAGACGATGTCGGATCGATCGTCGAAGGAGGACTGGCCGGTGCATCGACGAATGGCCGTTGCTCGTATTTCAGTTGTCCGCGACGGGCCCAGTCATCATAATATCGATACACAGTCCAATTTCCTGTGGCTTCCGTGGCAACTTTAACTCGGCGGAAATTGCCGCGCTCCGCGTCGTCCCCTGCTACGGGCGCTGTTGAATAGTATGTGAATGTCTTGGTCAGGGCGGCTCCGTCGGGGTCCGCAATAATCTGCGTCAGAGCGTCATCGCCCCAGCTCTGTGGCTCGTAGCGATATTTCGTCTTTGCGACAATCGTTCCCGTTGCACCTCCCGTACGGACAACCGTAGTGTCGTCGCGGTATCCCGTTCCTTCGGAGCCCGTGTGGGTCGTGGTCCGTAACCAATTCGAAGAATTATCTCCCTCTTGAAGCGTCCATAGATACGTTCCACTGGTAACGAAATTTCCACTGGTTAGCGCTAATTGTGATACGCGGGATACAGTCCCTTCCGTCTCGGTGACCTTAAGCTGATTAGTTCCTGCCGACTCGACGTAAATGGTTTTCCACGGCGAACCGCTAAGGACGTATGGATTTCCCGGCGAACCTGTCGCCTGCGACCATGGATAGAATTTTATCCAATACGCGCTTGCGCCATTGTCAACCAGGTCGACTACGCCGTGCGGCACTGCAATTTGACGGAGTATGGTGTTTGAACTTCCTGCGTCGTAGAATACCTCAATTTCGCCGTAGCTTCCAGGCATGGCATAATATAGACGAGCTCGAGCAGCGGGATTGCTGCTCGAACCCAAATCCTTTTCGCGAAACACCAGCTGCCCGGCATAGTCTCCGTTCTGGCGTGTCCCAAGACCGACCTCCCACGACACTGCCCGTCCGATATCGATTCCACTGAATGAAGCAAGCGGCCTGGGTTGCTGGCTTCCGATCGGACGCAGTTCGACGGTGTAATTTTGGCTAGTTGTCCCAGTTACTGTTTTCGTGATGAGATTCGAAGGCAGCCCATCGACGTACACCGCATACCCATCGGGCTCGATAAAGCTAACGCCGTATGTGTACGATACTGGGTTATTGAACGCCCCGAAATTGAGCGTGTAGCGTTTACCGGGACGGAGTTTTGCGGTGACGGCATCTGATTCTGGTTTTGACGGATTACAAAATGTGAATGCGGAAGAAGAGCTCTCGTCGTAAACAGTCAAACTACCCACTGCACCGTTGTCGGCGGTGCACGTGACACTGACCGCCTCGAAATACGGCACGGGCTCTACAGCCCGTAAAGGCGAAGCTAGCAAACAAATGCAAAGAAGGGCTCGGTAGCGATGGTACATGGTGCGACGCGCTTAGTTTTTCCCCTCTTCTGCTTTCGGAGCCTCATCTGGCTTTGCAGCACCTTTCGCTCCGAAAATCATTCCGTTTGCACTCCCTAGGTGATCGCGTAATTGCCGTAAACTCTGATCCAAAGGTTCGAGTTTGATCGCTTCATCAAAGTCCGCTTTTGCCTTATCAGCTTCGTTTAAATACGCGACACGTATAAAGGCCAATTGGCTAAGCAATCGAGCTCGCTCACCTGGCGATTGCTTTGCGCTTTGATCAAGAATCTCTGCTATCGCCGCCTCCGCTTCTCTGAAAAACGTTTCGGCCTCAGTCCCCTTTCCCTTGGCCACGAGCCGTTGCCCGATATCAACTACGGCCATTGAGTATTCTTCTTTGGCTTCAAATTTTAACCCTAACGGAGCTGCGGATTGCCTCAGTGCATTCATCGCATCGGCTGGGCTCATCTTGCCTGTTGATATCGTAGCCGCTAAGTCAGCACGCGCCTTAGCAGCCTCGATAATCCGCGCTGTATCCGATGACTCAGCCGCAAACGCCGCAGATGCGATGATCACGCATCCGAGCATTAGCTTGAGCGTCGTTGAACTTCTAGGTGCATTCGAAATGAGGTCGAGATTCATTTTAGCGGAGAAAAGACTTCGAGATTGATGCTGGTCGTTGCCACCGTTGAAAAAGTAGCACTGGTTGAAGCTGCGGATAAAATGCCCGCGCTGTTGAAGGACTTGATGGTGTAAACGTAGCTTGTTCCTGCGCTCAAACCGCTGTCGGTGAAGTATGTACTTTGACCGTTAACGGTTCCCACCAAAACCGGCGTCAAGCCGCGGTAAATGTTGTATCCCGCCACCCCCACCGTGCCAGAAGCGGGGCTCCAAAACAGGCTAATCGACGAGGACGTCGCCATGGGTGCGGTTACTCCCGACGGCACGGTCGGCGCTGAAGTGTCCGCAGATAAAGGGTTCGTTGAGCTGATTGAAATATTGTCGAGCAGTGTGTCTGCCGCTGTACTCCCATACAAAGTGACGAAAGGAAGGAATGTATCGACAGAATTGAGACTAAGGTCGGAGGCGATGAGGAGAGTATTAAGAAACAGGTCCCACTTCCGGGTCGCATAGTTTAGTCGCAGCGTGAAACGGTGCCACGATGTCGCCTGTTGATTGCTTAGCGCGATGTTTGGCCCCACGGTGAGCCATTGGGCAGCTCCCTGGCTATTTGCGGTCAAAACCTGAACACGTCCACTCGCCGCGTCAGATTGAAGAAAGCCTACCTGCGCGCTTCCGATGTCTAAATACGAGCTGAAGTTCAGCGAGCCGGTGAATGCCGGTCGAAGATAAAACTCCAAATAGGTGGTGGACTGCCCTGCGATAGGCAGAAAGTGCTTGATGATCGAGGCGGTTGGTGACCTAGACGGCAGAATAACCGCGTACGTGCCTAACAAAGCAGCGGGGCTCACGACGCTTACTGTCGCGCCGCCCGAAAACCAGCTCGCTTGGCCATTCAGATTCCCGAGCGTAAACCCACTGGACTCGAAGTCTGTTGAATAAGGTGCCGCGACGCCGCTGGCGTATTCGGCGGCGTCCGAGGTGCCGTTCCAGTTGAAGTCGATCATCGCGCGGAAGCCACCGCTAACGGGTCCAGCAGCTACATCCACGTTTGGCTTCAGCGAAATGCGGAATCCGGCGGTGAAATTTACTTGGGCGCCGCTGTTGACGTTGTACCCACCGCTCGCCGAGACAGAAATGTTCGCTGATTGGTTGACCGTGCCGGAGTTCACATTGGTGGCACCGAGCGTCAAATCGTCAATGGCGGTCAGGCGAGCTGAAACACCGAAGATCAGCCACATGGCCACCGACAGACGACCGAACGCTAGCGCACGTTTAGCCCG
Source organism: Opitutus sp. (assembly GCA_039928945.1). Lineage (GTDB taxonomy): Bacteria > Verrucomicrobiota > Verrucomicrobiia > Opitutales > Opitutaceae > Opitutus. The sequence goes on from JBDSSD010000012.1 coordinate 10,266, forward strand.
ACTAATTATATTTGGCATATGCTGGATTTATTGAGTGCTTCGACCGGTGACGGTAATTGAATACACGCTGTCTGTTATTTGCCGCTTTTCTAACCGCTATCCTGCAGCACCTGAGGTCCGTGATTTTCATTTTGACTGGGCCTTTTGGTGAAGGCCGCGGGTTCGCTTACGGCCTTAAAGAAGCGTGATACGGCGTTCTCGATCTCAAGCTTCGGAATACGCTGCTCCTGCTTGATCCGGTGCGGTGTTAGTTCCCTCAATCTTTGCGGAGATCTTTGCGTGTATCTCGCGTACGCTGGAACTTCGTCTGAACGCTCGAAGCGGCGGCTAGCGCGGTGCTCATTTGGTCGTTGAGTTTTCTCGGCGAAGTCGCTCGTTCTGTTTACTTAGGGCCTCTATTCTTTCGTCCTGCCTCCGCATTCGCTTTTCTTGCGCAATCTGGTGAAGCGTCAGTTCTTCAATCTTCGCGAGAAGTGTCGCCTGCATTTGCCCAAGCGAAATGCCGTTTTCTGCGACGTCCTTTGCACTCGGCACACCCGGCAAGTGGCCACTCTGAACTATCGTTTGTTCGACCTCACTTAATGGAGCTAATCTGTAATCAGCAGCAAAAACGTAGTCCGCCCACCCTGTATCAACGATGACCTCCATAGCGCGGACAGTGCCGTGGACGGACAACTTCTGCGTTGGATTTGTTGTGCCGATTCCCACGTTACCAATGGCATTTACGCGTATCTTCTCGGACCAGGCGGTGCCATCGAAACCCCAAAAAGAACTCTCGCCTGAGGCAGTGAGCTGCCAGTTCCACGCACGGTTATTCGCTGAGTTCGCGAAGTAGAGCTGCGAGTTGATGCTATTCGACCCGTCTCGGTACGAACGAATGTCGCCTCTGACCTCAAGTTTTGCACTAGGCGAAGTGGTTCCGATCCCAATATTGCCGGAGGTACTAACTACAAACCGATAGGTCGAAGACTGGTCGTCGAAGACAAAGAAGTCGGCATTACCATCACTGCCGATTGTCGTCTGCGGCGTCCCTCCAATCTTGAAGTCGGCGTACGCATTCGACGACCCGTTGAGTGAGAGAAGGCGTGAAGGCGACGTTGTCCCAATTCCGACGTTGCCCGAGGATGGAAACGTGTTTTGCGCGTATACATTCGCACATGTTCCGGCGAGTATAGCGATAGTGAGCGGCAGACAGCGGACAATGCGGTTTTTTGAAATCATAGCGGTGCGGCTAGGAGTTGCTGGGTTGAAAACAAACTGAGTATGAGCCAACAGGAGTACGAAACAGGAGAAGCACGCGCAGTTGATCGGGTGGAGAGTTTAACTCAATGGAATTCGCCGAGAGACTGCATTGATATACCGTTTCTATTCTTCCCAATGTTCTAATACGGACGCCAACAACTCGGAGGGAAATTAAGGTAATGGAAACACTGAGAAGTCAGTGGATTTACGTATTCGACGGGCTTGCGTTAGCGATAGCTTTATGCTGTAGCCGCTTTCGTAGACCCCACCCTAGCGACGCCAAACCAACGGGAAAGCTGAACGCGCTCGCTATCCAGTCCATCACCCGCGAATGGCCTTACGCTGGCTGCTACCCCTCAAGCGCCGTTGCAACGCCCGTCTACCGTATTACCTCCTCGACTACAATTCACGGTTGGCCTCCGTCGCGCATTCAACGTGCCACCTTCTCTCTAGATCTCCGTAGTATGCGGACAATACGTCGAAGAACTGCCGCTAGGCACCTTGGTTACCCGTAATCGTACTATTTGGACGTGATGACAAAACTCAACGTCAGGTCGTATGATGATGCCGTTAGCGCGCGTCCTCAGCTTTTCCTCCTCAATCGTTCGTCATCGATCCCACGACGAGCTTCAGCGGGACGCCCTTCACTAGTCACGTCGTCCCCACGGGTGGGAGGTTTGCGCCTAGAACAGCCAAGCAGACCAATTCGTGTTCGGCATTAAATGCGCCCAGAGAACAGATGCCAATGCCCGGCGCTGGAGCGTTTGCGAAACGGATGGACCAACGACGCAGCCGATATTCTTGACGCGATCCCTCACGTAGATTGGCAGCGAGCTGTTGCACGCGAATTAGCGATGACGGTACTCGAACGAAAATGGGGGGCGAATTTTTTCAGGGCCTACAGGTAAATCGAGTGAGAAGGTTAGGTACCGTAGTGGCCGATAACCTAGTGAAATTGTACGCTGCAACTGTACGCTGCAACCCATCCACGGACAGTCGATCGCTTAACCCGCGTAACTCGAGTGATCGCGTTATAGGAGTAACCCACGTTGTGAAGTAGCAACACGGTTTCGAGAAGTGCAGCACGTACAGCTCCATTTGCGCCGCCTCCGGGTATTCTTAAACCGCGACGCGTCTGATGTGCACGGATCCTCTTCCAATGTGTGTCCGAATTAAGTATAGTTACCAATGGTATTTCCAGCGGCCATTTTCTTAAGTTCTTCATGTTCCCACACGGTAGCCATCGCCTCCGGTCTCTTTTCAGTGTGATAGTCGCGAGGACGAATGAACCGATCTGAACTTTCCGCGATCACGATGGCGTCACGTTTGCGTGCTCGAAAGATCGCCTCCTCAAGCATGAACCGGTCTTCGTGCCAGCCAGATACTCGTTCTAAAATCACATCTACGACCGTCACGCCACAGTGCCGTAAGCGACGTACACACCATGCTAGCTGGCTAAGCATAGTCCGGCGGTGCCATTGATCCCTGCCGGATACACGGCAGTAAAGCACTGCCCTAATTGGCTCACAGCCCAATAGGGGTCGAATCCAGCTGAAATACTCACTGTGCAAGGCCCTAGGGCTACCATTCCAAGGCCGCCACGTGGTGTGCCACGCTGGCCTGTACCGGCGCCCGCCGGTGTGCGGCAGTTTACCGGCCTTTACGCGTAGGGCCCACTGGCGGGGTCGTCCTATAGCCCCCAGTTTTATGCGTTTTCATGCCGCTGCCTTTATCCACCTAGCCTTCACTACATGGGTGCTGCCCACTAGCATGAACCTAAAGTAACTAAGTCTGCTTTGTGAAGGCCCGGCAACTGGCCGCCTTGGTCGAGGTAGGACGCCGCATCATGAAGCAACCCACCCAGGAAGCGCCGATCCTCAACCGGCCCGAACTCATTGCCGACCACCTGACTCCCATCGCGAGGGGACTTCCGGTCGAAAAGTTCTGGGTCTTCTGTCTCAACCGGAAGAACCGGCTAATCAAATTGGTGGAAGCAACATCGGGCACGGCGACCGCGACCCTAGCGCATCCGCGCGAGGTATTCCGAATTGCGATCCAACACGGAGCCACAGCCATCGCCTGCGCGCACAACCATCCCAGCGGCGATCCCTCGCCCAGCGCGGCGGATTTGCAGGTGACTCGCCAACTCAGGGAGGCCGCCAAGGCTGCCGATATTGAGTTCCTCGACCACGTTGTCGTGGGCGAAAAGATCAACGACCCGCAAGGCTGCGGTTACTACAGCTTCCGCCCAAGCGGGGATACTTTGAGGAGGTCTTATGCAAGCATATCAGGCCTCATTGCACTACACCCTCATTCAGGTCCCGGCCAGCGATCCGCTGACGAAGCCGGCTACCTATGTCGACTACATGGCCGGGGCTTTTCAGGACTGCGCCCACGAACAAAGCCTTTGGCTCATCTGCATGAACCCGAAGTGTCGGCCGATCGCGCGGACCTTGGTGCGGACCGGGCCATTGGTCGCAGCGATGACTTCGCCCCGGGACCTCTTCCGAGTAGCGCTTCAGGCGGACGCCGGTGCAATTGCAGTGGTACGGGGCCAACCCGGAACTGATGTAACCCTGACGGTGCACGACCAACGAGCGCTCAAACGCTTCGGCGAGACCGCTGGATGGTTGGGAATCAAGTTCGTGGATTATTTGGTGATAAGCACCAGTGAAGACTTGGAAGAACCGCTGTATCGCTCCTGGCGACGCTCCGCAGATTGATTGGTGAAGTTCGGCGAAGACTCAACGGCATCTCCAACAAATGCTACGACGTCTTGTCGGTATACGTCGTATATTACGACGGGTTGTAATTGACTACCTATCGACCGTTGATCACACGTGAAGGCCATGTCCTTCACGCTGGCTGACCTCCGCCGATTCGTCGAAGCGTCGGCCGGTGTGCGCTTGCTGCGCGGCGGTGACTCCGTCGAGACGCTTGCGTTTCTTTTTTCGGTCTTCCGCACTTTGGGCGAGGTAGTGATATCCGAAAGCGAACTGCGCACGCGAATGTTGCGATGGCTCGAGGTAAATTTCTCTGAAGATCCCGCAACGCAACCGGACTGGACGCCAGCTGACCGTATCGCGTTTTGGGTGAAGCAAACCTATCTCCGTAAGCGGGAGCCGCTAGAGAGTGCGGAGCCGGTCTACGAGCTAACGTCCGACATAGACCGCCTACTCTCTTGGCTCGAAGACCAGCGGCGCCGGGAGTTCGTCGGCACCGAATACGGTCTTCAGGCCATCATCCGTGATTTGCGCAGCCTTTCGGCGCGCGCCAGCGGCGATTGGCAGAAGCGTTTGGACGATCTGAAGTCCCGGCGCGCCGAACTCGACCGGGAAATTGGGGCATTGCTCGGAGCCGAGACCGAGCAGCCGGTCGACCTACGCTTTGTTACTGAGACACTCCAGCGTCTGGAGCGCTCCAGCCAAGACTTGGTCGGAGACTTCTCCCTTTTACGCGAACGATTCTCAGACCTCGCGCGCGATATCGCTAGGCAGCAAAGCGAACCGACGACAAGGCGCGGCGACACACTGCGGCTCGCTTTAGACGGTGAAGACGCACTGCGCAAAACTCCAATGGGGGAGTCGTTCTACGGCTTCTGGCGTATGGTCGCATCGAGTGAGCGCGACGATTTTGTCGATATGGTGGAAACCATCTATGCTACCTCCGGCCTCTCGGAAGAGCTCCGACAGCGCCGCACCCTGATGTCACTGCTGGATCGCCTGCGCGAACAGGGACAGGTCGTACTCGACGCCAACCGGCAACTGACCCGCCAGCTCCGGCGTGCGCTTGATCGCGAAGAAGTCGAGACGCGACGGCTGATGTCCGCCAAGACCGGCGAGCTTCGACTGCTGCTACTGGGGCATATGGCACAACTCGTCGGGATGGAGGGACTCGAAGTCGACGAGCGAGTTGATGTCCGGCTGCCCATGGAACGCCCGCTTTACGATCCACCCGAACCGGTCGTGGTCGAAACGCACTTCGCCGAAGGATCGTTCGCAGACGCCATGGAGGCGGCGCGCCAGATCGCCGCGGCGGGGCTCGTCGACTACCGCCGGCTCGTGCGATCCGTCCAACAGTGTCTCGACGAATCGGGCAGCCGGACGGGCGTCTTGCTCTCGTCGGTCGTGGAGCGATTCCCTCCAATGGAAGGAATTTTGGACATTCTTGGCTATCTCCACATCGGACGCCTCCTCGGAGACGACGCGGAGGTAATGACGAAATCCCTCTTTCATTGGACGACGGCCTCAGGCCGCCGCGCGGCATGTCCCGACGTTTTCTTCGTTTCCGTATCCAAATACTTCTCATGAACCAACGTCCCGACTGGCAGCACACGGCCGTCCACCTACTACAGGGACCGGTCTTCGAACACGAAGCCGAACGCTGGCGACGCATGACTACTTCGAAGAACGATCTTGCGGGTTATTTCAGTCAGATCGGACTTCGGTTAGTGGTAGATTCTAGCGAAGGCTATGCCTACCTCGAACAATTGCCCGACGAAGAGCTAGGCGACATGCCACGTATTGTGAAGCGCCGGCAGCTTAGTCTACAGGCAACGGTCTATGGATTCTTTCTCCGACAGGAACTTGATCGTGTGCTAAAGGAAGACCCCGCGAATCTGCGCGTCCGTATTTTACTCAGCTCGGCGCGAGAACTCGTCGCCGAATTTTTTCCGGCAACGAACAACGACACCGGGGACCGGCAGGGTGCAATGAAGCACCTCGGTGAACTCGCCGACCTTGGATTCGTCAGGAAGGTTTCGGAGCCCGGCGAGGAGCCGCTCTTCGAACTTACGCGTCTGCTACGAGCGAAGTTTAACCCGGCCGCCGCAGACGAAATGCTTTCCCGCATCCGCAACCACATCGAACGCCGAAATGGAAACGCCACTCCTGGAAGAAGTAGAACCGAAGATGAAACCGCAGCCGAACCAGCGCCGTAAAGGTCTTCGTCTTTGGCGTGTCGAGGTGCTCAACTGGGGCACGCTTGGCGAAAACATCGTGCATGGCACCGACCTCAATGGGGGCTGGCTGTGCATCACCGGCCGCAACGGCGCCGGAAAATCCACCTTGGCCGACGCCATTGTGACCGCCTTCCCGCCTGCGAACGCACGTATCCACTACAATGCCGCAGGAGGTGCGAGAAATACGAAGGAGCGCACGCGTGAGACCTACCTGCGAGGTTACTTCGGGAGCGAGCAGGATGACCGAGGACGTTCTCAGCCGAGCGCCCTCCGGACAAAGGCCGGGACGTTGACCGCCATCCTCCTCCAGTTCCACGAAGAAGGGACCGAGCGTTGGGCGACCGCATTGGTCCTCGGAACATTCGACTCGAGAGGTGACCACTGGCTCTATGGCGTCATCGACCGAAAGGAATCGCTGGAGGTCGTCAAGGGGACCGAGGACTGGGAGACAAGGGCGAAGCGACTCCGCAAATTCGGATGGCAGATCGGCGCCGAACCCGGTCCCTACCGAGAACGCCTCCGTGAACTCCTGCGTATTCCATCAGAGAAAGCGATCACGACCTTCGTCCGAACGGTGGGGATGAAGGATATTGGGGATGTGAACGTCTTCATAAGACAGAACATGCTCGACGACGTTTCTGTGCACGAACGCTACATCGAACTCACGAAACACTATCAAAAGCAAATCGAGATCGACCAGGAGATCGACGTTACCAAACGGATGATCGAAGCGCTTCGGCCGTTATCCGTGTATGTCCCAAAATTCCGCGAGCTAGGAGATAAACTCTCACGAAAGGACACTCTACTTGCAGCGGCCGAATGGCGGATCAAAAAGGACAGCGCAGACGTACTTGCCGAGATCATCTCGACCCTCACATCCAAGGTGACGACGGCGATCGGCGAGATCGCCTCGGTCGAAGCGGAGAAGACACGGTTAGAAAACGAGCTGGGCACCCTCCTCGACAGTGAACCGGCTAAGCGTTCACGAGATCTCACCGAAAGGGCTAACACTGTTAACAAAAGACGTCAAACAGTGCAGGACGCGTCGCGGAGATTGCGGGATGATATTCAAAATATCGGCAAGATCGCTTTCCCGTCTAACGCGGGGGACTTCGCAGAAATGCTGAAGCAGCTAGAAACGATTGTGACGGACGCCGACGCCGGAGAGGAATCGCGTGGGTCGGAGGTGTTCCAGGCAGCTACCAATCACGAGCGGTTAAAAGCGAAGCTCAGTGAACTTGAAGAGGAAATTAAAGAAGTCAGGGACAGCGGTTCTTCGCTTCCGCCGAAGGACCTCCAAGCACGAGCGATGATCGCCAGCGCTCTAGGCCTGAAAAACACCGACCTGCCGTATGCAGGTGAACTGGTCGACGTTGCTTCTTCTGAATCCGAATGGCGTGTCGCGCTGGAGAAGCTCCTGCGAACCTATGCGAGGCGGATGCTCGTGCCGGACACCCACATGACGCGCGTCCTGGCTTTCGTTAACGCCACGCGGTTCGAAAAACACAGGGTTCGACTCGAGCGCGTCCCGGCAAAGTCGCCGGTCTTCACCATGTCCTCTTCGGATGCCCGGTCGGCCTGCTCTAAACTGCGTGTTAAACCGAACCATCCTTTTTCGAACTGGCTCACGAACGAACTGAAATCGAAATTCGATTACGCGTGCTTCAAGTCGGTCACCGACTACGAGCGTCATCGGGGCGCAGCGCTCACGGTGGAAGGCTTAGTGAAAGGCGGGAACGGGGACTATCACGAGAAGCGCGACGATATAGAAATCGCCAGCGCCCGTGATCACTTTCTTGGCTGGAACAATGAAGAGAAATTGCGCGCGCTGGGCTTGGAACGCGCAAGGCTACACGAATCCATTTCCTCGGCCGCGGACGGAGTGCTCGCGGCAAGGCAGAAAAACGAATCTTTGAAAAGGCGCCGCGATGCCGCCAAATCGGTCCTAGATTCCGTGAAAAACTTCGAATCGGTTGATATGGGTTCGGTGAACGCGGACTTGGCTTCGATCGAGAAGGAACGTGCCTTGCTTGCGAAGTCCGATCCGGAAGCGGCGAACGTCGAACAGAGTATCCAGAAATTGGTTGCTCGCATCGGAGAAAAAGAAACCCAAATCACGGACCTTATCGGCGGTAAGGGTGGCGACGAGGAACTCATCCGACAGCATCAGAAAGAAGTCTCAGAAATAGAAGATTGGGAGGAAACGAACAAGAAGCCGCGGGACGAGGACTTAGTGGAAGTTGCTATCTTCTTCACTCCAATCCCGGCTGAGGCCCGTCAGATTGGTAAATGGGGCACGATAGTCGAGCGGGCGGTCCGTAAGCACTTCGACGAGATTGGGGAAAAGCACGGAGCCCTCGCTCTCGAAATCAAAGGCGTAATGAGCGGCTATCTGATAACATTCCCGAACGAAAGGAAGACCCTGAATGATATAATTACGGCGGCCGACGCGTTCCTCGAAAGACTCCGTGAACTTGAAGACGAGAAGCTCCACGAGTTGCAGGAACGCTTTCGTGAGCACTTGAAAGACAATCTCGCCCTCCACGTTAGCCAGCTCAAGAGCCTGCTGCAGACCGAAGTCGGAAAATCGAAGCGCCGAATCGAGGACATTAACAAGATCCTCGCGACGATTTCGTGGGAGGACCATCGGGTCACCCAGATATTTCCACGACAAAATTCGGACGCCGACATCAAGCGCTTCGAGGAACTTCTGAACGGGGCCAGTGCACCGCTGCTAGCTCCGACTGACTCCGAAAAGGTGAACGCGTTCGGGGCCGTCAAGGACCTGATTAAATTCCTGGAGTCGGAAGTTACGAGGAAGCTCGTGCTCGACGCCCGCAATTGGCTCCTCTTTGCGGTGGCTTGGCCCGATCAATCGATTGAAGATGTCACGGAGCGACGCAGAACTTCGAACGCTAGGGAGAACACCGACGGTCTGAGCGGCGGACAAAAGAACAAGCTTTCCGTTACGCTTTTGGCGAGTGCCCTCGCGTTTCAATACGACATCACGGGCGTGAATGCCCGACCAGGCACTTTCCGCACAGTGCTGATCGACGAGGCCTTCGCCAAGCTCGATAGTGAGAACGCTCGCTACGCCCTTGAACTTTTCAAGCAGTTCGACTTCCAACTGGTACTGGTCCATCCGCTCGACGGCACAGTCCGCGTGGCCGAAGATTACGTTCACGGATTTCTGCTAGCTACGATCCGGGAGGGTAAGTTCTCGAACCTGACACCCGTCTCCATGGAAGACTTCAAGCGGCTCGTCGACGAAGCCGCTCAGGAGCAGCCTTCGCAGTCATGATCGGTCCAGACGACGTCAAGCGCTGGGCCGACTCCCTGTTCGCTGATTTCCTGCGTTCGCTTATCGCGGGCAATGCATTCTTTCCACAACGACGAGATAGGCTCGGACGCGTGCTCGCAAATGCTGATGCCGAGCGCTTCCTCGCGGAAGCTGCTCCGCTTTGGAACGGCTCCAAAGACGTGATAGGACGTGGATATAAAGTCATTCTCGAAAGAAAGAACCGGCTGACCCGGGGCGCGCAGAACGAACCGGTCGCAGTCGAGATTCAGAATCGGGAGGATTTCTTGGACCTTGTCGGCAAGAGAAACGATGCCGAGGCGTTCGAACGTGATACGCAGGAAATCCTCATCGCTTTTCCAGAGGCGACGAACCTGATCTTGGCGGACCCGGAGCTAGTGGTGTCCAACGGGGGGGCTTGGACCGGAATACTCAGTGTTGTGCGCCGCCTTTGTGACGTACCTCGCCCTGGATGTTTCGTACGTGCGCTGGACGTGCCGGTTCCCACAAAATTCATCGAGGGGCACCGTGCCGCGATCGAGGGGCTGTTGGCATTGCTTCCGGCTTCGAATTACGTGCCGACGGGTGAGACATTCGCCGCGCGCTGCGGCTTCGCGGAAGACTCGCCGCCCATCCGCGGTCGCTTCCTATGCCCGGAACTTCAGGCAGCGTGCGGCTTCGCGGCCTCCGACGTAGAACTTCGGGTCGACGCTTGGGCTTCGCTAAAGCCCCCCGCCGACGCGAAGATCGTCATTTGCGAGAACAAAGCGAATTTCCTCTCCTTGCCTATGCTACCTCGGACCTTGGCATTCTGGGGTCAGGGGGGTTCAGTCTCGGGCAACCTATCTAAGCTAGCCTGGCTTGCCGCCTTTCGTGTGATCTATTGGGGCGACATGGACCCGTCGGGGTTCGCTATCCTTGCTCAGCTTCGCAGCAAGCTGCCTCACGTCGAAAGTGTGCTAATGGATCTTGCGACGCTTACGACGAATTCAGACCAGATCGGAGAAGCGAAACCCGCACAAGGCGCCGTGCAGATTTCCTTTCTCACAACCGAAGAAACCGAGGCGTTCGCACAAATTTCATCTCCGCCCCGAGGACTGGAGCAGGAAAAACTTCTTTTCCGCGATGGGTTGATGGCCGTCAGATCGAAACTTTTCTGAAAATGGGAAACAGGACCGATCCAAAAAAATGGGACGCAAGAGAACGTCTTCTTTATGTCGAGCTTCTCGCGTACTGGCGGGGATGGATACGTCGCGCCGACCTCGTGAAGCGCTTCGATATCTCAGTCCCACAGGCCTCGGCGGATATCGCTGCCTACCTGAAGCTAAACCCCCGCTCCCTGCGATACGACTTAAATGCTAAGCGTTACGTAGCGAGCGCGCATATGAATACAAAGCTCAACCCTCCGAAGCTTCAGGCCGGCTTGTCGCTTTTGGGAAACAATTTGAATTGCGAGCACGTTGCGAGGGTCGATCTTCCGACCCGCCACGTGCCGGAACGTATCGTTCGACGGCTCGTCGGAGCAGCAATCGCCTGCAATGCGGTTGAGATACACTATTATTCGATCAATTCAGGAACTGAAGCGTGGCGTTGGATAACGCCACGCACTTTCGCGCACGACGGTTACCGGTGGCACGTCCGCGCGTGGTGCCACGATGACCAAACATTCAAGGATTTCGTGTTAGGTCGCATGGATGGAATTCGCGACGAACGTCCGACTGAAAGTATGCCCCGTGATGTCGAGTGGGAGACGTGGACGACTATAGCGTTCAGACCGCATCGGCGATTGGACAAGACCCAACGTCTGGCTATTGAGAAGGATTTCGGCATGCGCGATGGCGTGGGACGCATCAAGGCGAGGAGGGCGATGCTTCTCTACACACTAGCTTACTTGGGCCTTTCTGAATCCGGTTTCCCTGCAGCCGGACTACTTGAAAAGGCAAGTAGTTGAAACCAGCCCATCAATACCGACAGCCTTTTTTATCCCCGCATAGAACAATGTACTGCGACCTTCGAGTCGGAAGGGAATGCGAGGATTATGTGCGGAATATATCAGCCTTTGTATTTTCGCGGGTCTGCGCCGTATGTGTGTTCGGTTTGAATAACCGAATCATGCGCATGGCTCTTATGAATGACCATTTGTGCCAATGGTTGATTGTGCGCAATCTCGCGGGTGGCCTTGACTACTGTGGCCTTTGTTTCCCCGACGGTACTGGCTCGCGTCGCACGCGGTATCTTTCCCTGCCATGACCCATCGGGTTTTTCAGTTATGTGATAAACGACTCGTTTCATAGTGTTATGTGGTTGGAAGTTTTGCCTCGTCCGGCCCTGGAAGCCGAATTTGGGCTTGGATTCGCATCGGTGTCGTGTGGATCGCCGTAGAACTCGGCTTTGTTTGCCTTATCGCTCTGCCGTGCGAGCCTGATTCTGCGATCCGTCCATGGTAACGCCTCCAGAACCCAGCCGTTCTCGACCACATAGTGTGACCGACAGGCAAAGCTCCAATTACCGATGGACGGCCAGAGGGAAATCGTCTCGCCATCAAAAACCATCTTCCAATCGGTGGGTGTGAACGGTGTCACGACCTCTTCGCCGCAGCCACAACAACAGAGGTGAGCGGCCGTGGCATATTCTATCGAGACGTAAAGCACCCCCGGCTCCAGGCTCCGGGGGATGTGCTGGACAAACCGGTGTTCGAGACGGAGATGCCGGATCATGGGTGATCTCCATTCAGCAGCATGTTGCCGTCGGTTGTATAGCTGCTGTGATGTTCCCGCTCCAAGTCGCGGTAAAAGCCGCGGATTTTCTTCCACTTAATTACGGCCATCACCGCGTTGAACGCGTTCAAGTCGGCGACTTGAATGTTGGAGGAGTAGATATTCTCTTCCCCGCCGCCAGCGAACGAAATGCGGCCTTGGTGCACGTGGTCGCGTTTCTCGGGCGTGCTAGCGGTAACTCGCAAGATTCCCCCTAAGGAACCGTCAACCAACTCAAGCCCCATGCCGACGTCGATGAAGGGAACGCCTAATGCCTCCAGTTTTTTGATCACAAGCAGCTTCGTTTCACCTCCGTCCATCGAGATGACAGCGAAGGTGATCCCATCGAGTAACTTCAGGTTGTCGGCATTAAGCGCCACGGGGTGGACCACGATGCCACGGTGCATCTTTGAGTAGATGTTTTTGAAGTAATCGACTTTTTTTGGCGCTTCGCGCAACTCCTCAATGGATGGAGCCCCCGGCGCCCGAAACGCGTTGTGCTGGAGAAACTCGTCACCATCGAAAAGCCGGATCTCGCGAGCCGGCGTCTTGGCCACGAAATCGAGCACGTAGGACCCCGTGCCGCCCAGGCCGATGATCGCGACCTTCTCGTCAGCCAGGCGTTCGGTGAGGGCGCCGATGCCCACGCGGTCAGAGGCGGTTTCTGTGTAGGTAAACATGCTGTTGTCCTCATCTTCAGGCGTGCGGAACGCTCGCGGGGTGACCCCCGGCTTAAGAACCGCCGCTGGCCCCGCAAGAATGGCCGCGTAGGTGGTCATCTTGTGGTAGTAATCGGAGTAACCATCTGCCGGTTTGCTCGAAAAACTGTGTTTCGCCTTCACCCCACCGCCGAGGTCGATGGCGCCGCTTTGATGCATGATCTTGCTCAGCGGCGCACCATCTGCGCCGCATGGCTGCTCGCCGTCGAAATACGCCACGTGGGTGTCCGGAATCCGGGTGACATCTCCAGCCATCGTCAGGCTGGAGATGAGGGAACCCATGCGCACCTGCCGTTGCGAATCTACATACGGGACTTCCCGCATGATCAACAAACCGCTCCGCACTTGGATGAAATAGCCTTCGTCGCGAAGGCGTTTCAGGTCGGGACTAAGACTTATCAGTTTTTGTGACATTGAAGATGGTCCCTTTCTTTTTGACTTCCACGGCGCCGCTGGCGCCGAGTTCGCCGGCATGAGGTTCGGAGGCGGCATGACGGTAGGTCATCGAGAACACGATGTTCGGGCCGTGGGGGCCAAGGAACGCCAGCTGCACCACTTGCTCGAAGGTGACGCGCCTGTCGTTCACAATTTCCGGCCGGGAGTTGACCATAATTTCGAACGTCAGCGGTGGTTTCGGCCCGGTGATGAAGTGTTCGATACCAGGGGCGTTGAGATCGACGAGGTCGTGGGGTTCGATCAGCCGGTCGGTGCCGCCAAGCACCTCCAAGAAGATAGCCTCGTGCTGTCCGCCGTTCGCTAAGGCGTGCAGGGTCGCACCGCTGATGGCGGGTTTACCCCACTCCAGTTGGCGGTCGTTGATCGTGAACTTGAAATTCCGATCGCTTTTGAAAATAACGAAACGCTCGGCGCCCCGCCCGCGGAGGTCGTAGGTCTCGTCGAGGCGCAAGTCCTCGAATTCTCCGGAGGGCAGAATTGCGAAGATGCTGTAGTCTCCGACCTCGTTGATACTCGCCGCCTGGAGAATCTGGCGGCCGGTGGGCACCGGATCGGTGACTTCGACGTCGCGATTGTGGAGCTGCTCGTCGGCGACGATGATGCGGTAAAAATCCGCGGGACGCAGAGGGCGGCCTTCACGGATGGCGATAGCGACATCTTCGGTCTGAAGACGGTCGCCGGAATTTTGCTTGGTTGGCATTGGATTTATCCTTTTCGGGCCCGTCGCGGAATTGCGGCAAGTGGCCTCAAGGGGTAAATCGCGCCCCAACGGAAAACCGGAAAACGAAACTTAACTTTTTATGCGCAGCGACCCTGCCGGGACGCTACCGCAAACGAAGAAACTGGGACATCTCGGGCAGGTTCGTGGGTCCTCGTCCAGCGGAAACTCGCCGCCTTGGATCTGCCGAACAATCTCCTGCGCCTTTTGGGTGCGCGTCGTCAGCTTGCGCTCGGTCAGCGTCATCGCCGCCTTGAGTTCGCTGGTGAGATACACGACTTCGACCAGCGCTTGGGTTCCATAGGCCTGCGTTACCGCGAGGTGGAAAATGGTGAACTCAATATCGTCAAATTCGTTTGAGCGCTGTTTGCCGGTCTTGATGCGTCGGACCAGCAGTTGACCGCTGGCTGCCCGTGCCACGCTATCAGGCGTCACAACGATTTCGCATTCGGGCCATGCCAACGTGATCGGCTTTACCTCGGCCAGCGTATTGCCCCGGCGCAGTTCCATGAGAAAAGCCACCTGCCGGCGACCGATACGGAGGTAGTCCTCTGCGTAACCGTGATCGACCGCCCCTTTGGCTTTCCACGCCTCGGCAAATTTCGCATTCAGCTCTTCTTCTGCGGGATTGCTCAGGGCATGGTTCGACTTCAGCCATTCGACGACATCCAAGACGACGTTGTGCATTTTCAGGAACGGCGTTTGGGTTCTTCGTCCACGGACCCGCAGCACATGGGTGTAGAAGAAACGCCGTGGGCAGCGTTCAAAAAGGTTGATCTGATCGTCGTTCCATCTCGGTTTTTTGTCCCACGCTACTTCAATGTTCTTGAGCGAGGACAAGTTTCCCTCTAGCAACGGCGGCCTTGAAGACCGCGAGAGAAGGTGAGCAATCCGCGGTATAAAGTTCGACTGACTGCGCGTCCGTCCATCAGGTTGTACGCTGTAAGCATAGAGCAAAAGGCGGTCACGTGCGCGCGATAGCGCGACAAAAAAGAGGCACTCCTCTTCCTCCTCATGGCCCGCTTTCACCGCCTCTAAACCCGTTTTTCCCGGGTAAGCATGGATCAATCCGTCGGGCGGCAGACAGCGTGGTGGAGTATTATTACGAGGCAAACCAGAGGTGACCATTCCGGGAATGTGCACCACGTCGAATTCCAAGCCTTTGCTTGCGTGAATGGTCAGCAGTCTCACCGCATTGATGCCTCCCGCAGCATTGGGGAGACGGTGAAGCCCTCGATCTTCGGCCAGAAGTATGAGCCGACGTATTCTATCGAGAAGTCGGCGGACCGGAATACCGGAGCGAACCGGCTGTCGCCGGCAGAAGTTCATGAACTGCCACAACGCGAGGCCCTTCATTCGACTGGCGAGGTTATTTTGAATGTAGATCGATTTGGATGTCCCGAGCCGGTCGATGACCCAGGACGCAAGGATGGACCAAGCCGAGGCGTTTTGATCCAACCCCTCGAATAGATCGCCGAGCCGCTGAAGCGCCTGCCGGCTTGAATCAGTTATGGTCAGAGTTTGCTCCGCCAGACTGCGCCATTGCACCTGATCGGACTCACTCTCACTCGCACACCTTAGTATCTCCGCCACGTCTTGGAGCGGCATCTCGAACAGAGGGGACGCCGCTACTCGAACCAGACCCGTTACGCGCGAGTCCACGATCAATGAAAGTAGCGCCAGCAAATCCTTAATCTCGGGTCGTTCGAACAAGCTCCCTAGGTGTAAAGCGGGAATACCTCGCGCCTCCAGTCCCTCAGCTATGCTTCCCAGCCGCGCATTGGAAGCACACAGCACGGCCTGATTGAAGTAAGCAACGCCGTCCCGTTGTTGTTCCTCGATTGAGGCGGCAATGGCGGAGACTTCTTCCTCGCCCACGTTTGCCACCCGGAACTCGGGCCTGTTGCCACTTGCGCCTCGGTGGTAGAAAAGTTGCAGCGGCAAGGTGCCCACTGAAGCCTTCATAGTCCGAGAAAATGTCGCGAACGTATCGACGATTTCGTGTCTGGACCGGTAGTTGATCCCAAGCTGCCCCACTTTCGCCCCAGGAAAATCGGTCGCGAACCCGGCGACGTTACTCGATGCAGCGCCTCGAAACCGATAGATGGATTGCCTCGCGTCGCCGACCACCCAGAGGTTGTCACCGGCGCCGGCGATGGCTTTGAGCAGACGAACCGATGCGTAATTTACATCTTGATACTCATCCACGAGGATGTGGCGATGCCGCGTTTTGAGAGCTTCGCAGACGTCCGCGTTGGCTTCCACTAACCGCACAGGCATCGCAACCAAGTCGCCGAAATCGACCGCCCGCTCCTTTCCCTTCAACCGCTCATAGGCCTCGAAGACCAAACCAACCTCTGCGCACTTCTCCGCCCGCTTTATAAGTTCTGGATCTCCGCCCGCAGTCTTTCTCATTTCTTCCGCCAGATGGCGATAGAGCGCTGCGTCTACGATCTCGTCTTGGGCGCGCGAAATCGCGTTCAGCATGTCGCCAAGGTCGGTGGTCGGATCCCAAAGATTGCGGTAATGGCGCAGCGGCAACCGAGGGAACTCGTCTTCCAACAGTTCGATCGCTTCGGTGCGGTCGATCACTCGCGGGTCGGGAGGAAGGTTCAGGCGGTCGTGGAAACGGCGCACGATATCGAGTCCGAAGGAGTGAAGGGTCCCGATCCACATCGCGGCAGCCGCCGTCCGATCACTGGCTGAGATACGTTCGCTCAGTTCACTCGCCGCCTTATTTGAAAAGGTGAGAACCAAGATGGAACTCGGTGGCACGCCGTTGGCGACAAGCTGTTCAACCCGGCGCACCAGAGTTCGTGTCTTGCCGGTGCCGGGCCCTGCTTGAAGAAGAAATGCGCTTCCGGAATGTCACGCAGCATCGAGCTGGGAGGGGTCTTCTGCTGGAGGTGGCGACGACGGCGGAGCCAGATCGGTTTCTGGACTAGGCGGCAAGAGCAGAGCGTCCAGCAGCTGTTGTTGTACCATGGAAGTCCGCGCGCGTAGCCGCTCGGCAATCGCTGCCGCACTCATTCCATCCCGAACATGCAGTGCAACCGCGACGGAACGGGGCAGGAGCAGTTCGCGCGCAAAGAGGTCCATCCGAATTTCACGACGCTCCCTCGCCCCATAATCCAAGACCTTCTCAATGCCAACCGGAGCGTCCTCCACCGAACGATCTGGTTCCACGTGTAGCGTTACGACATCTTCGCTCCCACCTTCCAAGGCCACATGGCCCAGTTCGTGAGCGATCAGAAACGCACGGTCAAAATCAGTTCCGCCATCGGCATAGAGGATGGCGCAGGCCTGGCGGTCGAATACCGCCTGGCCACCTTTCAGCTGCGGGTCATCCGGCGGCAGGCCATACACGACAATGTCGCGCCGGGACGCTTCCTGCATGACGAAATCCAGCAAGTGCCACGGATCGGCTCCTTTCTCCACCAACGCTCGATGCACGCTTTCGGCGACCCTTCGCGCTGCATCGACGGCATCCATATCACTCTTCGATGGCCAATAATTTCTTTTGCTGCTCCGTCGTCAGCTGCGAACTCTTCACCGCATCCGTGAACTCGACCTGTGCGAGGGCCTCGGGTTTGACCGTCGAACGAAAACTTGAAGCAGCGGCCAATTGCGGCGGCCCCTCCAAATATCCCATTACGTTTTTCGCCGACACACCCAGTTCCGTCGCAAGCTGGCGGACAAACGCTCCGGGAATGCTCCCTGCCCTGATCGCCCGGTCACGAATCCGCAGAAGCAGCAGATTGTTAATGTTCAAACGAACCGCCAGTTTCTTAAATGCCGAGGGGCTTAGCTTCGCAAAGAGATTCTCCGATGCTACGCCCACGGTGGACTGAAATTTTTGCCACCCCGCTTCGACTGCGCTTTCGGAAAGCCAAACCGGGGAGATCTGCGCTGGCAGCGTCATCAATTCGAGAGCACAGTCCACCAGTGCGCTGGCGTGGTCCGGGTACTTAGTCAGGTAGCGCTCCAGCGTTGCCCGATCATGCGTCGGCTCGACGGAATAGGCGAGAAGCACTTCCTCCTCGCTGGAGCTAAATTTACTTGGCTGCATGGGCTTTCACTTCCTCGAGGGTTTTACGCAGTGCCTTGAAGGCACGATCGCGCCGGTTGCGAACCGTCCTTTCGTCGCACTTCAAAACACGAGCGATGGTTGTTGTTTTTGGATCTTTTGAGTCGATGGGAATGCCTTTGAGCAAGAGCCCTATCACGGTCTTTTGATCAGGTGGCAGATTGTTAATCGCAGGGGCCAGCGCCGACCGGAAAGCAGGATCATCAAAAAGTGAGGGAGCGTCCGCAAAAAATTCGGCTGCCGCCTTTTCTACCTCGGGCGCGATCTCATTCTCATCGGATCGCTCCCCATCGCCCATCAGAGAGGCGGTCTTGCTCGTGCTTGGGCCGATCTGGCGCAGAATCGTCGTCCGGAAGGCAGCAAACGCCCCTTCGAATTGGATTTCGTAGTAGTCCAACCAGACACCTCCCTCGCGGCAGTCGCGTGCGAAACGATCCATGAATCGCGAGACGACCTCGTCCCGAATGCTATTGGCGTCGGCAATCCGGGAGTTCGGAATGGTGGCTGCTACCGAAGCCTGGATTCGCCTGAAAAGCGCCTTGATGAGAAGCTCAAGCCCTTCGGCGTCATTCTCTTTCCAAGCCTTCCGGACAAAATGGACGAGCACTTCGGGAGGAAAAATTGGGCTGGCTTCCGTGGCGGAATTTACCAGCTGATTCATCCGATCCAGCGGCTCAACCGTATCAAGCGTTTCCAACAATCGTTCGACCTCCGCCCGGCGACGATAAAGCACGCCCTCGTCCGACTTTTTTCTAAGGGGCTCGATCATGGTTTTCGGTTGCGGTGGTTTGATGCGACGGCTTGGTCGGTCAGCGCAGTCGAATTGGCAATGACACCTGCGGCACAATTGGAATCAGGGTTTCGGCATAGGCTCGCAGGATGTCATTATAGAGATCAGCGTGCTTTGGCGCTTCCACGGTAATAATCAGTGCGTAGCGAATTTTCTTCGCCGTGAGAGTACTGGCGCCCGCTTCGCGGGCGTTGTAGTGAATATCAAAAACCGGATTCTTGAGGCCGCTCCCAAGCATGTTCTTCGCGCCATGCAAAACAGTCTCCCATTTTCCGAGGTCCGAACGGCGTTCTGCTTCGGTCGCGAACTTCTTCATATCGAAAAAACCACGTGTGTCCGCGTTTGATTTTCCATCTTCGATTTTCTCATCGTTTGGACGAAAAACCACCTCAAGCCCGGCGCGCGTATACGCGGCTGCATCCTGCGGATCCGTCGGAGACGCATAACAAAAAGTAGCCCCGAGACGGATTTTTCCCGTCAATCCCCCCGGCGGCAGGGGAAGGGGAGCGCGGAGATACTTGCCGGCTTTCAACTCACCCTCATAAACAATGCGCGCGACGCCCTCCGGGCAGGTAATGATCTTCATCAGATCCTCCGGAATCTTGCCCCACCCAACGTGCAGCTTGTCATGCGCGGCGGGATCGGCGCCGTGCACCAGAAGCGCCTTGATAGCCAGCGGACTGAGCCCAGCTCCTAGGATGGCCCTGATTCCCACTGCGCTGCGAAGCAAGTAAGGTGCTGCAAAACTGGTGCCGAGTTGTGGCGCCAACGTTGGTTTCGCACCGGGTGCAAGCGTATGAAAGTATTTTGCGCCGTCTCCTCCGAAAGCCATCAGGTCCGGTTTAACCACCCCGGGGCTACGCCCCGGGCCGATGGCACTGTACGTCGCGCGAGCCCAACCCTCATCGACGTCGCTGGCGGCGCCTACGACCAACGCGTTCACACAGTCGCCCGGAACCTGCACCCGCGCATTTCCCGAAGGCTGGTCGCGCTCGCCGTTATTTCCTACCGCCACCGTCATCAAGGTCTCCCCGTCACTCAAAAGGTCGTCGATTACTGAAGTCCAAGCGTGGACATCCGTATCTTCGATGGGGAGATCGGGGCCGAGGCTAAGATTGATGAATTGATACTGGCGCGAGAGAAGCACCTCTTCGATGAAGCCGAGGGTGCGATAGAGCTCCAAGGGGTCCTCGGTGTTCGCGTCGTTATCTAAGACGCGCAGGTGATCGATATACGAAAACGGACGCGCGGCGAGAGTGTTGGGCGTGATCGGCCCAAACAAGAACGCTGAACTTACCCCGAGACCGTGTTCAGGCCCGTCGGCGTCGTCCGCCGCGTTGGGATCTAGTAACCGATAGGAGCCCAACCAAGGAGCGAGCGGGTGGTGCTTCGGGAGTCCACCGTCGAGAATTGCGACTTTTGGCTCGGACGACAACGGTTGTTCGATGGGCAAACTGCAACTGACGGTTATGCTGCTGGCGCGGGGAACCGGACGCATGCCCCTCAGTTTCGGCACCGGACGAATAACCCGGACAAACGTGAATTCGGCGAGACGCTCGACGGCCTGGCGCGCGCAGTGAACCGGAATGAACCAAAGGTTCCCCGCGGTGAAACTGAGGTCGATATAGATCCGGGCACCGACTTTGGCTCCATACTTCGCGAAGGACTGTTGCACAAACGCGCGGTCCTCGCCCGGCAGCAGGTGAATTCCTATTTCAAAATAGGTTTCATCTTTGCCTGTATAGATCACGATGCGCTCGGCTGGCGCAAAGGAGGAAAAATGTTCGATGCGCGCGAGATCGATCGCTTCATCCGACCCCGCGGTGACTTGGTTCGCCCAGGAATCGAGATTGCGAAACGTTTCGCGTTTTCCCACCACGAACAACTCCGTGGTGGTGCAGTTTCTCGGTGGGCCTTTTTTCGTCCATTTCGCCGGAGTGACCCTGACCGTGCGACTACCGACCGATTCCAATCCCAAGCTGCGCAACATGCTCGCTGGAAAAAAAGATCGGGCAATAAACCCGGGATTCATCATCAAGCGGGCAACGCCTAGATCGGCGGGGCAGGCATCTTTTGGCAGTTCATCCAAATTGGCGGCCGTCCGCTCAAACTCCGGTGCCAGCCGTTCCACCGCTTCGGCGAGCGAATAAGCCTCCTTCTTCCCCGGGTTGCGGGGAGGACCTTTGATGTCACGGGTCAAAAGGTGCCCCCGACCAATCAGAAAATTGGTTTGGCTCATGAAACGGATAGGGCCGCAACTGCGCCGCTCTTTGCCGACGAGTGTTTGCGGATGGTGTCGCGGCTGACCCCGGTAATTTCCGAGATACTGTGTTGCGAAAACCGGGTTTTCTTCGCGAGCAAAACGGCGAAATCGATCCGTCCGCTCCGGTCCAAAGCTCCCGCGCGCGACTTGATGAAATCTTCCACCAGGTCTGGAGCCGAAACGGACTGCAGGGCGATTGCGCGGCGAAATCGCTGAATCTCTCTCTCGATGTCGCTGAAGGACTGTCCCTGAAACGCGAACGTAAGGACCGCGAGCCACTCTTCAAACAGGTTCAAATCCGCCCCGAAAAACTGTTTTACCGCTAGTTTGATGGCGTCGAGCGAGGGCGCTTTGAACTCAATCGTGAGATCGAATCGACGCCACAAAGCAGGATCGATCAGCTCGGGATGATTGGTCGCTGCCAAGAGAAGGCCCGTTGCCGGCCAAGCATCCACTTCTTGCAGAATAACGGTAACGAGACGTTTGAGTTCACCTACATCGCTGTCGTCACTCCGGCGCTTGGCAATCGAATCAATCTCGTCCAATAGCAAAACGCAGGGCCGGGTCTTCGCATAGTCGAGTGCGGTGCGTAGATTGCTGCCGCTGCGGCCGAGCAGACTGCTCATCACGGCCGTCAGATCGAGAACGTACAGAGGCAGCTGTAGTTGTGCGGCGAGCCAACGTGCGGTGAGCGTCTTTCCCACTCCCGGGGGGCCCACAAAAATTGCTGAGCGTGTCGGTTGCAGCCCTTGTGCGGCCAAACGCGCCATTTGGCGGCGCTCTTGGATCAACTGCGTCAGACTGTGTTCAAGCTCTTTGGAAAGGAGCGGTTTCTCACGATCAGGAGTATCCTCGAAGACCTTCAGCAACGAAAGTTTCGACTCATCATCTGCCGGCATCACCTGACGCTCGGCCTGCGGAGTAGGTGCCGCCTTCCGCATGGCCGACTGCATCTTTGGCGAATTGTTGCGCAGACACATGTCCATCTCTTCGGCGAAACTTGGATCCGTGTTGCGGTACTTTCGAACCAGCCGGGCTACGAAGAGCCGCACGTCCTCAGCTTGCTGAGAAAGGGCTAATCGCACCACTTGGGCTAAATCTGTTTTCGTTTGGTCCATTTATTCCAAAAATTACGTATCTTGCTTTCTTACAATATATAGTTATTTATTTTAAGTCGGACTAAATCCTGATCTTTGGCTTTTTCAAGCAATTACTCAAATAGAACCCAAATAACCAACTCGTAGCGTTGGACCGTTGTTGAATGCTGGTTCCTTGCTATGAAAGGGCTCTTTCACGATGTGGGCTCGGCTCGGTTGGTGTCGCCGGAGCTCCGCGCGCCGATCCCTGCGGCGCTTTGCCGCGCCCCGTCCGGCCGAAACGCCCGCGGGCCTATCTGGGTCGAGTTCTACCCAGCCCCGGTTTTCCAATTAAGCCCGGGTCCGAGGGCGGCCAGCGCGCATATCGCGGTGAATCCCGTGCCGGGTGCAGAAGCGCCGCAAGTCGAGCGAGCTCACCGTAAGGCCGAGCCCTGCGAGATGCGCACGCAGGTCGCGAGTGCGGTAGGACTCGCGTGGGTGCTGGACTAACCGATCGCCCGGCGGCGTTGCGGAATTTCCGCATAGGCCCGAAGAAAACCGATCGCCTTATAGTAGTGCCGCAGCAGGCGGCGGTCGCCCGCAAGGGTCACAGCGTCTAGAAAAGCGACGCTGGCACGCATCAATTCAGGCGGAATCCGGACGGATTTCCGAACCTCATTCCACTGGTGAGCCAGCAGGAACGTCCCGAGGTCAATCGTTCCGGCCTCGTAGCGACGGAAGAGGCATTCCATTTCGGCCCATGTAAGTCCGCCATAGATACGTGGGGCGCCTTCTTTTTGGCGGAGGTATCGCCGTTCGGCCTGCCACGGCCGATCTTCACCATTCAAGGAGGCGAAGCCATTCGCGATTTCCGGCGACGGCGATGTTTTCACCATGCGAGTGAAGCGTTCCCGAACGGTGGGATTGCGCGCGAAGTCTTCCCGAAGCCAGTCGTGTAGCTCCGAAAATTGCCGGCACAGATCAGCCAGCAGCTGAATCGCTGCGGTTGCGCTGTCCTCTACCGCGCAGGCAAGGATCGCCTGGTTGGGCGGCACTCGGCGTAGCGCATTCATCGAGACTTAAGTAAGCAGCTGGTTGGCGGGGTGCGGCGAAACCGCAGGCCCGTCCTCAAATAGCGGTCGCATCCGCTGATAGAGCGGGGACAGGTCGCGGCGCAGGGCCGCGCGCTTGTCTGCTGGTAATCGCTGCCAGTTGGACGCGGGCAACGCCCTCACTAGCTTGCTGACCAGTAGGAGGTGCGGCGCGAGCGACTGTAAGGGGAAAGATTCCGCGGCATGCTTTTCCTCCATCGGAATGCCGAGCCGATCGTAGGCTTGGCGAAGGCTCATCCCTTGGAGAAACGCGACATCGGCCACGCCCTTGGCGAGTTTCATGTAACGCTGGGCGGTGCGTGGCGTGCCGCGAAAGTTTTGCTCCAGCCAGAGCAACCAGGCCCCTCCGCCCATCGTTTGGCGGACGCGTTTCTTTTCGATCATCAGAAGATGGCCCGCCTGCCAGGCCGCCACCAGCGCCGCGCCGAGAGAACGTCGGGAGGCTACCGCGTGCTGCTTGGCCTCCGCGTGCAGCCGGTTAATTTCTGCAACCGAGGAAATGACGGCGGCGGGGTTCATGATGCGAATCCGGTTGAGTGCCGAAAGCTGTCGGCGAGCTTGTGGACTGCCTGCCGCGTGCGGCCGGCCCGGTCGCCGATTTGCTCCAAGGTGGCGTGGTCGATCAGGTCGGGTCGCACGCAATAGAGCGCAACCGTCGCGCGCAAACCGGCTTCCGCCATCCAGATAAAAAGCCGGCACAGGACTTCCAGCGCGAGGGCGCGGGCCTCGGCTTGCGGATCGAGCGGTGTGGCGAAGAACGAATCATCGGTGTTGTTTGTTTTCATGTGAGTTTCGGTTTCCGGCGCCACACTAACTCCGAACGCATATTCAAAATAGACGCGCCGTTCGGGACTCGCACGGTGATCGTATTCTGAAAAATGCGACCTGTGTCGTATTCTACGGGCACGAAAAAGCGCCGGCTTTGGGGGCCGGCGCTGATCGAGACTCCACGGCGTTACTCGCCGCGTGCAGGCACTCGCAACTTGATGCGGATGTGCGCAGCCACTTCGGCGGGGTCGAAATACACGAAGTGCCCAACGCGATGATGCGGAATGCGGCGCAGTTTCGTCCATTCGCGCAGTGTTCGAATCGAAGGCTCGTTATCCTTGGGAAAGACTCCGCTGACGCGAAGTCCGACGATATCCGTGAGCTGGCTGTTACTCGAGGCCATTGGTTGCGTGTTCATGCCGCTTGCCGTCCGTCAACCGACGCCGTGCGCGGAATATTTGCAGGCTCTGGAGCGACGGGAGCCTTTGCGGACTTGGGCACCACGCCGAAGAATTCCTCGGCTTCCTTGGCGGTTTTCAAGTCGAGGTAGTGCTTGCGAATGATCGCCTCGGAATTGCCGGCTTGAATCGCCGCCTCGCCGATGGAACAGAATTTCGCGACGAACATTGAAATGAACGTGTGCCGCAGAACGTCGTGCGTAAGCCCTAGTTGCTTCGCGAATTTCTGCCGCCGCTTTTTGAAATTGCCCGGGATGATCGGGAATTTCTTTAGCGGATACGCGCGCAGCCACGCCGCAAGATTCGGCTGAATGACGACCTTGCGCGGTTCGCGCACTTTCGAGACCTCGGCCGAAACGTGGATGATGCCTGCGTCGAGATCCACCGCCTCGGGCTTGAGCTTGGTGATCTCGCCGTTCGGCACACCGGGCCGAATACCGGCGAATAGACATAGCGCGAAATAAGGAACCCAGATTCCGCCCTTATGGGTTTCCGCGAATTCCATCAGCGCCTTGACCTGAGCAAGGCTGAGAGTCTGCGCCAGCCCACGTTTCCGACGAATGCGGAAGTGTGGGACTTTCGGAATCGGATTCTCTGCGACCCAGCCGCGCTGGAAACAGTATTTGACGAACGTCGAGAGCAGGCCGCGCCGGTTGTTGTGCGTCTTCATCCCACCTTTGCCGGCTTCCAGAAACGTGATCAGTTTTGTGGAGACGATTTCCGCGACGGCCTTTTCCGGGAAGAAATCGGTGAGCCGCTTCATCTCCCAGCGAATCCGGTCCATCTGCGGCACGGAGAGCTGGTCTTGGGCGAACTCGCTTTCCTTGGCGGCGATGTATTCCGCCATCGCTTCGATCAGCGGCTTTTGCTGTTCCGGCTCCTTGTAGTTGCCCAGCGCGAAATCGATGTAGAACGAGAGCGGTCGAGGTAGCGCCGTGATGCGGCGGAAGAGTGATTCCGCTTCGCGCACCTGATTTTCGGTGAGCGTGGTTGCGACCGTGCGCATACCGTTCGCGGTCTGCGCGGCCTTGATCTCCAGCGTGGACTTTTCCGCCGCCGCTTCTTCGCGCGTTGGGAAGTTCTTCCGAATGCGAACACCATGCAGCCAGCCGGCCACACGCCATGACGTAACGCCGTTCCGATTTTCAAACCGGCTGACGGCAAACTCTGTTTGGTTCATGTTTAGGTTGCCACGTCAACTGGCAATCTAGCTTTGCGAGAAGGCCGGGAGATGCTCGATTTCTCGAGCATCTCCCGTTCTTCGAGCCACTTGCGTAACTCGTTAAAGTGGCGTCCCCACGGGGATTCGAACCCCGACTTTCGATCGATGAACATCGGTGACGTCAGCGGGCTTGCGAATGACCACGCTATCGAATATGAATCAACATATTCGCATATGTTGATTTGAGTCTTGACCAAGTCACTCATTCCACCTCTCGTGTTCCGTTCTTTCAAAGCACGGTCCTCTGGGCCGCGTGAAATTGCTGCGGACGGGGAAGGCCGTTAGAACCGGCCACAGTCGCGCTACGGTATCGATCTACAGGTTCTCATCCCAACCGGTCACGAACACCCGGAAGGAGTAAAGCACAGCGGCATTCACGTGCTGCCAAGACGAGAGAACCAGAAGCAGTGAAAGGACTCATCCGTCGTCTACTGCACAAGGTCGGAGTCCGAATACCCAGCAGCCGTTTCTTCAAACAAATGCTCCTCATCGCATGGATGAGCGGACTCCCATGAACAACAGAACACCCATCACCCATACGCTCGGCTACCCTCGCATCGGCGAGAAGCGCGAGCTGAAGAAAGCCACCGAAGCCTACTGGGCCGGCAAACTCACGCGCCCCGAACTAGAAGACACTGGCCGCAATCTTCGTCGCCAGAACTGGCTCATCCAACAAAAAGCCGGAATCGAACTGATTCCGTCCAACGATTTCAGTTTCTATGACCAGATGCTGGATCTCAGCTGTCTCGTCGGGAATATCCCACGCCGCTTCGGTTGGGGTGGCGGACAGGTTGATCTCGACACCCGCTTCGCCGTTGCGCGCGGTGTGCGCAATAAAACTGCAGGCAAATCGAGTAATCAGGCGATCAGCTGCACGTGCGCAGAGCATTCTGGGGCCACGTCCGGCGAAACGTTCGCCAGCGAGATGACAAAATGGTTCGACACCAACTATCACTTCATCGTCCCGGAGTTTTGTGCGGAGAGACAGTTCGCCCTCTCCTCCACAAAAATCTTCGATGAGTTCTCTGAGGCGCTCGCACTTGGGATTAAAACCAAGCCGGTTTTAATTGGACCCGTCACTTACCTCAAACTCGGCAAAGTTTATGATCCCAAGAACCCTACGTTCAACCGACTCGAACTCCTGCCACGGCTGCTACCGATCTACGTAGAGATTCTAAAAACACTGGCGGCTCTCGGTGCCGAGTGGGTTCAGTTGGATGAACCTGTTTTTGCCCTCGACCTTACCACCGACGAACGAGCGGCGTTGACCGTCGCCTACGCGACGCTCGCCGCGGCTGTCCCGCAGTTGAAAATCCTCGTCGCAGTATATTTCGGTGGCCTTCGAGACAACCTACGCACGTTCCTCAACCTGCCAGTCTACGCGCTGCACTTCGACCTGGTGAGAGCGCCGCGTGAGCTCGACACCATCCTCCGGGAATTCGATGGCAAAAAGGTCCTTTCCCTGGGGTTGGTGGACGGTCGTAACATCTGGCGCAGCGATTTCGCCACCGTTTTGCTCGCCCTTCAAAAGGCCATTTCGCTCTTTGGTGGTGATCGTTTTTTGGTCGCCCCTTCCTGCTCATTACAACACGTGCCGGTCACATTGCGCAATGAGACGAAGCTCGACGCGGAGTTCAAAGGCTGGCTCGCCTATGCTGAGGAAAAGCTCGCGGAAGTGGTAACCTTGCGTGATCTAGCCTTGGGCATCGCTCCACCCAAAGCCGCTGCAGCCAACAAAGCAGCCTTAGACTCCAGACGCGTCAGCTCTCGAATTCATCGACCTGCGGTTAAAGCCCGCGTCGCACGCATGGCTGCCTCCGACCTCAACCGGCTGTCGGCTTTCCCTCAGCGTCAGGCCCAGCAACGGAAACGCCTCGGCCTCCCGCTCTTTCCCACGACTACGATCGGTTCGTTTCCCCAGACCGACGCGGTGCGGGCTGCGCGTGCGAAATGGAAAAAGGGGGAACTGAACGATGCAGATTACGAAACATTCCTGGAGGCCGAAACGCTCGCTTGCGTGCGCTATCAGGAAGAGATCGGCATCGATATGCTCGTTCACGGCGAATACGAGCGGAACGACATGGTGGAATATTTCGGCGAGCAGCTCGATGGCTTCGCTTTCACCGAAAGCGGTTGGGTGCAGAGCTACGGCTCACGCTACGTGAAACCGCCGATCATCTACGGCGATGTGGCTCGGCCGAAGCCGATAACGGTTCGCTGGTCGGCTTTTGCGCAATCGCTCACTAAGCGTCCCATGAAAGGCATGCTCACAGGGCCGGTGACCATACTTCAATGGAGTTTCGTGCGCGACGATCAGTCGCGGAGAGAGACGAGCATCCAAATCGCCCTAGCCCTCCGCGATGAAGTGGTTGATCTCGAAAAAGCCGGCATTGCCGCCATCCAAATCGACGAACCCGCGATTCGTGAAGGTCTGCCACTGCGTCGTGACGACTGGAAACCCTACCTCGGTTGGGCGGTAAACGCTTTTCGCGTAACCGCCGCGGGAGTACGAGATGACACGCAGATTCACACGCACATGTGCTACGCCGAATTCAACGACATCATCGATGCCATCGCCGCGCTCGATGCCGATGTCATCACGATTGAAACTTCGCGCTCCAACATGGAGTTGCTAGGTGCATTCGTGCACTTTAAGTATCCGAATGAAATCGGACCGGGTGTTTACGACATCCATTCACCTCGCGTGCCCGCCGTAGCGGAGATGACCAGTCTCCTCAGCAAAGCTGAATCCGTGCTTCCCGCCCAAAATCTGTGGGTCAATCCCGATTGTGGATTGAAAACTCGCAGTTGGGCAGAAGTGAAACCGTCACTCGTAAACATGGTGGCTGCGGCTCGTGAACTTCGCCAACAGCCGCGTTAGTAGGCGGAATGTAACCCGGCGGCGGCAAAGTTCTAAGCGACGGAGACGGCGGCGCCTCACTGTGCTGGATGCCGCCGTCTTTTCACTTTCCTCAGCTGATCAGCGAGGTACTGCCATGGACGTCGAGCACGTGATTGCGAGCGGACAGGCTAGTGGTGAGACAAACCAAAAAGCATGAAAATGCCCCAGCCGGCCGAGATCGATCGGCCAGCTGAGACAGCCGCTTTTTCTATCAAAGATTACGGGTGCGCCCCGTAAACGCTAATGCTGTTAATCGAGTAGTTTGTCGGGTCACCAACGTAGCCGCTAGTCATAGTAACCTTAACATATTGACCAGCTATAACTGTGTCGATCTTGTCGTCGGTGGTGCCAGCTACGCGGATTCCCGTTCTTGTCGCAACTGTCGTATAATTTATATCGTCGGACGAAACCGCAATTGTGTAGTCTTTCGCGTAAGCCGTATCCCAGTCGATCATGATGCGATCGATTGTATGGCTCCCTCCAAGATTGACTTTGAACCAACGAGTGCCTGAAGCTACGGTGGAAGACCACCGCGACGTATCGCTTGTGTCGACCGCATTGGAGAGTGGATAGCCGGCAAGAGTACTGCTGGCAGTACAGGTCGAACCTCGTGCCATATCATTGTACACCCCGAAATTATTAATCGAGTAGTAGTTCGTGGAACCTTGGGTCATGTTGATCCGCACATAGCGTGCGCCGATTGCTGCAATCTTGTCCACGGTCGTGCCTGCCGCGGTAAGTCCGGTGCGCGCCACTCGACTTGTCCAAGCAGAGTTGTCCGGAGACGTCTCAATATTGTAGTCAGTCGCGTAGGCCGTGTCCCAATTGATGATGAATTCGTTCATTATCAGAACCTGCCCCAAGTCCACAGTAAGCTGACCCGGGCCCGCTCCGGTCGCGGACGACCACCGCGTATTTCCGTTGGTATCGACTGCGCGCCACGGATCGAATCCCATGGTTGTCGAGGTGCTGCTGGCTGAGACGACCTTATCCTGCGCAGCGTTTCTCGCACTATACACCCGCATCTCGCGGATGGAGTAGTCACTCACAGCCGGTGCGGTCTGTGTCATAGTGATCCGCACATAACGGGCATTGGTCCGAGTGAATACGTCTCTACTTACGCCAGGCGACGTGACGCCTGAAACGCTTTTCACGGTGGGCCAGCTGCTATGGTCTGAAGAAACCTGGATGCTATACGCAGCAGCATAAGACGTTCCCCAATTTGTGCAAACCTCGTTGATATTGTAAGCTTGCCCCAAATCCACCTCCAGCGTCTGAGTTCCACCTCCGCCGGATTGCCATTGGGAAGAGTCATTGTTGTCGACGGCATAATCGGCCGTAAGTCGGGCGGAAGTCGTCGTGCTGCTAGCGGTCGCGGGAGCGCCCGAAGCCAAATTATCACTATTGTACACGTGAAAACTCCATAATCCAAAATTTGGTGGATTGTGGCCTGCAATATTGCCCTGCGTTAATAGTATCCTTACATAGCGCGCTTTACGCGTGGTGAAAGTATCATCTGTTACGATCAGGTTGTAGTTCTCTTCATGGTTGAAGACCGTCTCCCAAGTAACATCATCAAGCGAAATCTGGTCTTCATAATGTTGGGCATAGGAGTTGCCCTGCCACCAGAGCTGTATCTCGTTGAACGAATAAACTGCGCCTAAGTCCACTTTGATCCATTGCCAGCTGCTCTGCACGGTTGGATCTATAGACATGTAGGGCGAGGCCCAATAGGTAGACTCGTTCCCGTCCGTTGCCTTTGAAGCTTCGAAGCCCGCGCCATAGATCATTCGTGCGGTAGTCGTCTTTCCGAGGGCCAAATCCCGGCCTCGGTTCGTAGTCTGGATTTCGTCGTTGGAATAGAAAGTTGTTTTATTCCAGCGGCCCGAGGCGTCGTATAATGCCGAGACCTGTTGCTCATGGGTGGGGTCGGCCGGATTTCCTGGAGGAACATAGGTGATGTAGTTCGAATTAATAGTGCCTTCGGGCCTGTTGTCGACGAACCGCGGGTCAGTCCAACTCCCTACGGTATGGAATACCTCAATAATGTTCTTAAAATGCCAATCTGTGTTGATGAAAGTATTGTCGTGCAGGTTGATATTCTTGATCGCGCCATAAGGCTGACTGAACTGAAGGAAGCCAAACCCGTAACCGGCAACATTTTCAAACGTCGAGTTGCGTATCTCCAAGCCGGTAGTTCCTCCGAGGTCGGCGATCGAGAGGTCAGTGGTTGATGGAGTCGGATACGGAGTGGTCTTGACGGTAATGTTATCGAACAGCAGGTTGGTTCCAAAATATATACCGCAAAGCGAGGTGCCTCCGCTCGCAAAGTACACGCCTTTATAAATTAGGGAATTCTTTATCACTCCATCCGTCACCCCCGCGAGCAAAAGCGACCCCACAGAAATCCATGGCGCGTCCATGTCATGTATATACACGTTATCCAGAACCATATTTCTGACTTTGTTCTGACCGTCGCCTACTACCTGCCCGTGAAGCAAAAACCACTCGCGATCGGTCCAATGTTGCCAGTCGCTCGCGATCGCGTTGCCACAATGGCTAAACTCAGAGTTCGTCACTTTAAAATCATTGAGCTGAGTCGCGTTTGGGTGCGTGTCGCGATCCCAATCTCCCGTCAGGTCGACACCGGCAGAAGTCGCTACGTGATCGGGGGCCCAATACGTGGGCGGGTTTCCGGGCGTGCCAGGTCCTTGGCCAGGCCCAGTAACATTTTCCCAGCCATTCGTGCCCCGAAAATAGTAATTGTTGTCTGGGAGATACGGATCACCGTGGTCGTTCGGGTCATTGGGATCATCCTTCTTGATCGCATTGAATTTAATCCCGTAGAAGTCGTGCGCATAGATATCGTCAATATAGACTGACTGATTATCGTATGTGTTGTCATAATGGATAACGATACCCGCTCCGGCATTGCAGACCTCCAGATGTTCGATCTTGAGGTACGATGGGTCATAGGCAGTGAGGCAGCGGTCCGCGACGTTGGTGTTGGTTGAAAGCGTCGAGCGAGCGATCCTCGGCCGATTGCCAGAGCCGTAGGCACCTATCGTGATAAAACTCCCGGCGGCTCCCGAACCGTGGATTTGCAGCCACCCATTCCACACACCACCTCGCTTAAGCAGGACTTGGTCGCCGGGCGATAAAGACATTGCGTTGACATTTGTGAAGTCTTTCCAAGGGGTGCTCGTACTGGTGCCGTTATTAGCATTACTCCCGGCGGTATCGATATAGTAAACCGTCGCACGTGCAGGAAGGATGTAAGCGACAAGAAATACCAACAAGATGGAGGCTTTACGCGCTACATCGTGACATGTTAGATAGCCAAACAGTAAGCGATAGGGAGTTACAATCATTGCGATCCGGGGTTTGATTGGGGGTGATGCGACTTCGCGATTTCAGGGCTAGACCTATTCTCACCCACCGCAAAAATTTCCTTCGTATACGTTAACCTGTACGGTTTGTATCGGAGAAATCTCGCCCTAAGGTAACGATATTGGGCAACACCAATTGGCCCAAATCACGGGGGCACCCGGATTCTCGCCTTCGCGGGAACTATTACTTCCGCGGTTTTTTAGTACGTTGTGTTCCGTGAGCGGCGCCTGATCGCTGCCTTGTACGTAAGCATAAGTAAGCGGCACTTCCGTTTAGGTGCCCCGCACATAATGCGTAGAACGGTACTCCCATTTTATGATGCGCGAAATTTTAACGGACCATCGAGGTTGTGTCGCAATTAACTGGCTCCTCCGGGGAACAATCAGGGTTGCCAAGCAATCGATGCCGGCTTGCCCTGAAGCCCGCCAAGTGCGCCGAAGTCTCACGCGCTAATCGCGGGCAGCTGAATTTTAACTAGCGATCGGCAAGAAGGCGGTCGACTCAGCAAGGCCCTCGGCTCCGTCAATTCCGCTGAGCCCAGAACGGGTCAAACGCAGTTTGTGCCGACTGGCCGCAAGACATTTTGGTCGCGCGCAACTCGCTACTTAACCGCGCGAAACGTGTTTAATCGCGGGAACGGTCGAGACGCTTCTTCTTTCCGGCTGCCGAATCGGGTGACATCGAATGCCACCGACGGAATGCACGTCCCGTGCGAAGTAGCCCATCATCCTATATAACCGGGACGCCTGTGTCGGGTGCCGACTTTGCCTCCGGCCGTGAAACTACGAAAGTGAGAAACCGCCATTAGCGGGAAACCAGTTGAGCTAGCGGTCCCAACTTACTCTGCATCTCAGCAAAGGAATCAAAACGATACATCTCATCCATGCCTGGCCCCGCATCACCGTGGTTAGAAACCATGACCGTCCAGCTATCGGTTCCCGTTCGCGAAATCATCCCTCTAATTCGGTCGCAACCCATCGCACCGCCAAAGGCCCGTTCGATCTGCTCGCCGCACAAAACCGAAAACGCTTCGCCCCGAGAACCACCGCCTAAAATCGATGAGCACGATGCCATCATCTCATCATAGAGTCTTCCACCCTCCGCGGGAAAGGTTTCAACGGTAAATTCAATAGTGTTATAATCCCGCGTGACTTTCGCATGCTCGATTTGCAACTCGCCTACCTGCGCCCGGACCCTTGCAACGATTTGGCTTAGTCGGTCGAACTCCAAGTTTTCGACCTCGAAAACTTTGCGAAATGTTCCAGAGAGGCAGCCAGTGTCATCTACAAAACGTAACCTCGTCAATAGTGGCCCGGATCGTTTCATATCCATCAAGTTAATATATCTAGCTTCGTCGACATTGGCCGTTGCGAAGCTGTCAGTTGCAGATTCACCCTCTCCCCGCGCGCCTTGAGCGATACTACGCGGTGCGATGTCGGTAATTGCTGGCAAAAGAAGGGGCACGGCCCGCGAAGCCTCGGATTTGAAATAAATTCGGCCCGCGCACATGAGGAAGGCGCCCAACGCAAAAAATGTGAATCTTTTCATACCTGCTTCCATGGCACAGCCAGCGGAGGCTACTCGACAAATGAGGCTAATAACGGGATCTGACTATAGTTGTCGCGTTCAAGTGAGGTGTAAAAACAAAATGGTTGAACGTTAACTTCCCAGGCCGCGTTAATCATTGTGGATGCGCTTGAACGCTCCGTCAGGGATCGCCCAATGAGCGACGTTGATCTGCTCCTTGCTGACCTTGGCCGGTTTGGTGGGCGTCCCACCCCCGTCCCGACACAAATGGGAGCTCAACCTTCGGACGCATCGAGCCGCAGTACGCGCCGGCAGAGTCTTGGCCGAGGGGGCGGCAATGTCTTACTCTGCTGGATGCCTTCGTCGTTCACTTTTTACTAGTGCCGCTTAGAAATTCTACGTCTATCCTCAATATCTCGCACAAACATCCTGGAGAAATCGATCGTGGCACCGTTTGAGCCCTCAGCCGCGAAATACAAGCGCGCTGCAGAATCGCGTTCGCGGTGCGACACGTCGTGTGTCGCACCGTTTCCAACGCAGACCGTCAGACGACATATGAAAGCCGCAAAAAAGCAGTCCTCAGCCTCGCGCTGGAACTTTCAAGTTATGGCGGATATGATTAGAGACCTCGACGGGATCGAAGTATACGAAATGTCCGACACGGTGAAACGGTATTCGCCGAAGCTTCGTCCACTCTCGCAGGGTGCGAATCGATGGCTCATTGTTTTTCGGGAAGACCCCGCTGCTGCGCAGGCCAGCAATGTCCGTGAGCCGACCGAGGGAAGGAATAACAGGTGTTTCCATGCCCATACCTTCACGTCAACCAAGGTTGTCCTCGGATCTTGCGACCGTGCCTGCTAGAGACACATCAACCATGGCAGTACGGTGCTTCGGCAGGATCCCAAAAAACTCCTCCGCTTCTTGGGTCGTTCTCAAATCGAGGTAGTGCTTGCGAATTATGGCCTCTGAATTTCCTGCCTGAATCGCGGCCTCTCCGATGGAACGGAATTTCGCGACAAACATTGAAATGAACGTATGGCGTGACACATCGTGTGTTAGCCCAAGTTTCTTACCCAACTTCCGTCGCCGTTGCGTAAAATCTCCGACGATAATCGGATATCTCCGGAGCGGGTACGCACGCAACCAGGCGGCAAGGTTAGGCTGAATCGCGACCTTCCTCGGTTCGCGGACTTTCGACATCTCGGCCGAAACATGGATGATTCCAGCCTCCAAATCGATGGCCTCGGGTTTCAACTTCGTGATTTCGCCGTTGGGAACGCCCGGTCGGATGCCCGCAAACAGGCAGAGCGCGAAGTACGGCACCCAGATTCCGCCGCTATTGGTTTCAGCAAACTCCATCACCGCTTGGGCCTGAGCAACGGTCAGGGTCCGAGCCATGCCGCGTTTCCGGCGAATGCGAAAATGAGGCACCTTGGGGATTGGATTTTCCGCGATCCAGCCGCGCTGAAAGCAGTATTTGAAAAAGGTGGAGAGCAGTCCCCGTCGGTTGTTGTGCGTTTTCATCCCCGCCCGGCCTGCATCGAGCCACGCGATCAGCTTGATGGCGGTCAGCTCAGCGACCGTACCTTTTGAAAACTCGTCGGTGAGACGCTTCATTTCCCAACGAATGTGCCCCATCTGTGGAATGGAGAGTTGATCTTGCTCCCGCTCCTGCTGTTTCGCGGCGATGTACTCCTCAACCGCCGCCTTAAGCGGCTTCTGCTCTTCCGGCTCCTTGTAATGGCCGAGCGCATATTCGACATAAAACGCCAAGGGCCGCGGAGCATCGGCCAACCGCCGATAAACGACCTCGGCGTCACGCACTTGGTTCTCCGTCAGAGTCGTCGCGACGCAGCGCAGACCGTTCGCGGTTTGCGCTGCTTTGACCTCCAGCGTGGCTTTCTCCGCCGCCGCTTCCTCGCGCGATGGGAAGTTCTTCCGAATGCGAACGCCGTGCAGCCAGCCGACGACGCGCCATGATGTAACACCGTTACGGTTTATGAACCGTCTGACGACAAATTCTGTTGGATTCATGCGAAGGTTGCCACGTCAACTGGCAACCTAATTTCGCGAAATGGGTAACTCCTTCGACTGAAGACGTTAGGCTGGTGCCCCCGCCCGGACTTGAACCGGAATCTACGGTTTAGGAAACCGCTGCTCTATCCAGTTGAGCTACGGGGACAGCAAGCGCTGCCAACATGGACTGAACCCGGCGGGAATTGCATCTCCAAAATGTGGGTTGACATCACTCTGGCCGGAGCGTGTCTTGGTCCTCTTTTCCCGACATGAGCACCACCGAACAGCCCTCAACGCAGAGCCTCACGCCAGAGCAGATCCCGTTCACCACCCCTCTCGCGATGCGGAGCTACGTGACCGACACCGGCAAGATTCTGCCACGCAAGTACACCCACCTTTCAGCCCGGCAGCAGCGCGCGATCACCAAGACGATCAAACACTCGCGCAACATGTTGCTCGCGCAGTAACGGATCACGGGTCTCCTTTCCCAGGCTGGAGTCAAAAGCTCCGGCCTTTTTTGTGCCATGACGGCCAAATCGAACGCCCGCATCTACCGCGGCACCCCACGCAATATAGCGCACCTCGCGAAGGTTTTGCTCGCGGGTGACTTGGTCGCGGTACCAACCGAAACCGTCTATGGCCTCGCCGCCAACGCTCTGGATCCGACCGCGTGTCGGAAAATATTCAAAGCGAAGGGGCGCCCGACCAACGATCCGCTGATCGTCCACCTTTACTCGATTGCCCAGCTCCACGCGGTCGCCGTTCCCAATCCCGCCGCGCTGAAACTGGCGCGAGCCTTCTGGCCCGGACCGCTGACCATCGTGCTCCCAAAACGCGACGTGTTGCCGGATATCGTCAGTTCCGGACTACCCAGCGTGGCGGTTCGCATTCCTAACCATCCGCTGTTTCGCCGACTGCTCAAGCGGTCAGGCCTGGCATTAGCGGCGCCCAGTGCTAATCCGTTCGGGTACATCAGCCCGACGACGGCCGCACACGTGCAGGCCGGACTCGGCCGGAAAATCGCCCATATCCTCGATGGCGGAGCCTCGTCCATTGGAGTCGAGTCGACGATTGTCGATCTGCGCGACCCTGCGAAACCGCGCCTCCTTCGGCCCGGCGCGATCACCCGTGCGCAAATCGAAGCCGTGCTGGGCATGCCGGTGCTAACCGTCCGTCGCTCAAGCCGCGACCGCGCGCAGATTTCCCCTGGCCTCCTCAAGCGACACTACAGCCCACGGACCCCGTCCGTGCTGCACGACCAAATCTCGTTGAAAGCCGTCGCCGAAAGCACGGAGCGCGAAGCGTGGATTTTCATGGCGAAGCCCACCGGCTTGAAACGCCGAACCAATGTTTTTTGGCTCGACGCCCGCGGTCAGCTCAAAGGCGCCGCTCATCGTCTCTTCGACGTGTTGCGTCAGGTGGACGCAAGAAAGTTTGCGCGCATTAATCTAGAACGCGCCACGGGTGGCGGCCTCGCCGACGCGATCAACGATCGACTTGAGCGGGCTGCCGCTCGCTGAGTTCGGCCGCACTTCGGAGATGCGTTTCGGTGACCGCCGCGTGGGCGAGCATCCGATCGCGTTCGCCGCGCTTATTTCCATGCGTGCACGGTCACACGGCCACGCTGCGATTCTCGCCACGGCGATTGCCCTCGGCCCAAAGCCCGCAGCCATCGACCCAGGCAAGGGCCGGGTTGAGCGACGATCTCAAACCGCTTGAATCCAACCGCCCGTAGCATGTCGCAAAGTCCCGGGATATTCGGCGCCCACCAGTTCGTCGGGTCGCCATTCAACTCATCGTCCACATAAAACGCCATCGCGGGGGCCCGGAGCGAAAGCAGGTCGACCTTCGTTTCCAAAATCAGATGCGACTTCGTAACGCTGGAGACCTTCTCCAAAGCCAAGAGCGGATGACGCATGTGGTACAGCACGCCAAAAAACAGGACGACGTCGAAGGTCCCAATTGTCTCCGGCGCCAGATCGTGCACCTCCATTTCGCGGTCCTCCACTTTGGAACCGAGCACCGTGCGCGCGAGCTGAAAGCCCGCTTTACTGCCCCACCCTTCGCCACTCCAACAGAACGAATCCACCGCGAGCACCCGGCTCGCTTTCCGTCGCTCCGCCTCGAACGAAAAAAATCCGTCCCACGCGCCAATATCGAGCACGGACTTGCCGGTGAGATCATCCGGCAATCGGACGCGCTTCAACTTCGCCGTAGTGTCATCGAGTCCGGGCGTGACCACGCCGTTGCCCAAGTCGATCCGGTGAAACCAGCGGATCGCCGCCACTTTCTCGCGCAACTCATCGCGATTCATGACGCGGCGTCGGAGTACATTTTCGGATACCGCCGATCGACTCACCGCAACTGCAGCGTGTGGCCTTCATACACGAGTCCGAGCGATGGAATCGTCACGGCCTTGCGCGCGCCTTCTTTCTTCACGCTTCCCGCCAGCCACGCATCGTAGCCCGCTGATTTCGCCGCGGCGAGCGTTTGGTCAACCCGGTCAGGCGCGACGTAAGCGGCGAATCCGATCCCTTGGTTGAAGGTCGCGTACATCTCTTCGCGCGAAATCGGCCCTGCCTGTTCGAGAAACTGAAACACCGCGAGCGGCGTGCGCACATTCGTGATTTCATACACGAATGGCTCGTCCAGGCGCATCAACTTCCGCCAGCCATGTCCCGTCACATGCGCCACGTAGTTCAGTTTGATGCCGCGTTGCTGGCACTCCCGCACAAACGCGACGTAGATGATCGAGGGCGCAAGCAGCGCCTCGCCAAAGGTCCGTGGATCACCAAATCCCACCGGCGTTTGATATCCGTTCGGCAGATGCGCTGCGACGCGCCGACACAGGGTGAGCCCGTTCGTCTGCACGCCCGAGCTCGCGAGAAAGATGATCGCGTCGCCTTCGTGAACATCGCCGGTGATCCGCAGATTTTTCGGAGAAATTTTTCCGATGGCCGACCCCGCGAGCACAATCGCCTCAGGTTCCACGATGCCTCCCAGCGTCGGCGTTTCTCCACCGCCCCACACCGCGCCCGCTTCCCGACACGCCGCGGCAAAGCCCTCCACAAGCGCATCCGTCCGCTTCGCATCCGAAAACCAGCCGGAATCGCCCACCGCGGCATGCATCGCGATCGAGATCGGCAGCGCGCCGCACGTCACGAGGTCGTTCACCATCGTCGCCACCGTATCGATCGCGATCTCACGGTAATGACATTTCCCGGTCGCCGCATAAACGGCATCCGCCACCAGATTCTTGGTCCCGAGCCCTTCCTCGACGTGAGCAAGAAAATGGTCCGCAGCCTCGATCAGGTAGGCGCTCTCGCCGCGCGTGGTGGCCGGCTCCGCATATCCGTGCCCTTCCAGCACACCCGCCGTGGTCCGAGCCGCCTTCTGGCACGCGCGCTTGAACGCGTCGAGTTGGTCGTAACGAACGCCGGAAGCTTCGTAGGAAAGGCTCATGGATCAGATATTCACCCGCGAATGACTCGAATCCGCGGGAAGTAACAAACGATTTCCACGAGCGTTCGCGTCATGTCACCGAGCTTCAATAACTGCGGCCTTCACTTTTCTCGTAATAGTTGATGAACGCCTGGTTCACGACGCGGTAGCCGCCCGGCGTGGGATACTTCCCGGTAAAATACCAATCGCCCGAATGTCCCGGCACGGCCTGATGCAGGTGCTCGATCGTTTGGAAGATGATCTCAATTTCGCCCTTCCACTCGGTCCCTTTCGGCCGAACGCGCTCCACGATCTTCGCCGAAATTTCTTCCGGCGAAAACGACTCGTACAGCTTCCGCACGTGATTCACGGCGCCGTCCTTCGCCACTTCGTCCCGACACTCCCGATAAACTTCGTCGAGCAATCCAGCCTGCCCCCGCTCCCGCAGCAACTCAACGGCCGCCTCGAACGCGATGAACTTTCCCAGCTCCGACATATCGATGCCGTAGCAGTCCGGATAGCGAATCTGTGGCGCGGTCGAAACGATCACGATCTTGCGCGGATGAAGCCGCGTCAGGATGCGCAGAATTGATTTTCGCAGCGTGGTCCCGCGCACGATCGAATCGTCCACGCACACGAGATTGTCACCTGGTTTCACCGAACCGTACGTGATGTCGTAGACATGGCTCGCGAGCTGATTGCGCATGTTCTCCTGACCGATGAACGTCCGCAGCTTGATGTCCTTGCTCACGACTTTTTCTCCGCGCGGCCAGTTGCGCAAAATCAAATCATCCAGCAGCGTCTCGGTGAGCGTCCCATCCTTGCTCGCCTGCATGATCGCCGATTTCACTTCATCGCGGCGGCGCTCGCGCAGCGCTGACATCATGCCGTAGTACGCCACCTCGGCGGTGTTCGGGATGAAACTAAAGACCGAATTCGCCCAGTCGCCATCAATCGCTTTGATCACCTGGTCCGCGAGCCCGGCTCCGAGCGCTTTTCGCTCCTTGTAAATATCGATGTCGTTGCCGCGGGAAAAATAAATCCGCTCAAACGTGCAGGAGGTGCGGGGCAACGGCGCCGTAAAGGCGTTCGAGGAAACGGCCCCACGCTTCTTGATCACCACCACGTGACCCGGCTCGACTTCCTTCACCTGATCCAGCGTCTGATCGAACACCGTCATCAGCGGCGCGCGTTCGGACGCGAACGCGACCACTTCGTCGTTCTGAAAATAATAGGCGGGACGAATGCCCGACGGATCGCGGGCGACGAATGCGTCGCCATTCCCGATCAACCCCGCGATCGCGTAACCGCCGTCCCATTTCTGCGAGGCGCGCGTTAGGACCCGCGCGAGATCAAGATCTTCGCTAATCCGGCGGGACAACTCCTGTCCCGACAATTCCCTCGTCCGCAGATAACGATAAATATCCTCGTGTTCCTCATCGAGGAAGAAGCCGATTTTCTCCAGCACGGCCTGGGTGTCCGACGCAAAAATAGGATGCTGACCGATCGCGATGAGGCTGTCGTTCAGCTCCTTCGTATTGGTCATGTTGAAGTTTCCGCAGAGCGCGAGGTTGCGCGTCGGCCAGGAACTTCGACGGAAATAAGGATGACACGCGCTGACGCCATAACCGCCCGATGTGCCGTAGCGGAGATGGCCAAGGTATAGTTCGGCGCCGAAATCAAAGTGCTTCTTCACCGTGTCCGGGAATTCCGGATGTACGGTGCCGGCGCTGACCAACTCCCGATAACGGTCGAGGACCGATCCGAACACACGATCGAGGGGATTCGGCTGCGTGCTGCGCTCGCGAAACATGTACGGATCGCCCGCCGGCATATCGAGCTTAACGCAGGCGACGCCCGCCCCGTCCTGCCCTCGATTGTGCTGCTTTTCCATCAGCAGGAAAAGCTTCTCAAAGCCCCAGAGCGGTGAACCGTACTTTTCCTGAAAGTGCGACAGCGGCTTCAGCAATCGCACCAGCGCGATGCCGCATTCATGCCCAATGTGTTCGCTCATGCTTCCATTCCCGCGGTTTGTGCCCCGGCCTGGCGGGAAAACGGGTACTGCCTGGACGCTAGGTACAAATTAATCCTCACAAATGGAAACGGCAGATTTCGGGCACGCGCTCGGAATCGTCAACGGCTTTCTCCGGTCAGCGCGTCTTAAGTGAAATGGCTTCAACAGAACCACCACGAAACACACGATCGCCCGGAAAACAAACCGCTGGCACAAAGCGACGCGGGCTAATCTTTTCAGCAACGACCGGCGGCGCGGCGACAACGTATTGGCACCGACGGCGTGAAATCTTGGCCGTATCGTCAGCCACGAGCTGCGTTGAGCAGGCACTTGATTCGCCGTGACGCGGAAATGCAGGGCCGGTCCTTGACCGGGCTGCTGATGTTCGGAAGCATATTTCTTTATCGACCATGCTGACGCTTCGCGGCTCGCCTGCCCTTTCTCCGTTTCGCCTTCAAAAACTGCTGCAGGACCTCACCACCGCCGGCCTGCCCGTCCGCAATGTCAGCGCGCATTTTGTTCACGTCGCGGTGCTCAACGACTCAGCCGCGTTGACGACCGATGAAGCCGCCGTCCTCAGCAAGCTGCTCACGTACGGGCCGAAGCGTTCGGCCGCCGCCCTGACCGGCTTTACGCAAATCGTGGCGCCTCGGCCAGGGACCATTTCGCCCTGGTGCTCCAAAGCCACCGACATCGCGCACATCTGCGGCTTGACGAAGATCAAGCGGATCGAGCGGGTCATCTCGTTCACCGTTGAGCTCGATAATTCGGCCCTGCCGAAGCCGCTCAGCGTCCTCTCCGCCGCTCAGCTGCGGATTTTGCAATCGAAGCTGCATGATCGCATGACGCAGGCGATTTTTCCGGACCTGGATTCGTTGCAGTCTCTCTTCGTCGAGGAAACACCTCGCGCGCTCACGAGTGTATCCATTCTCCAGCACGGTCGCGCCGCCCTGGTGACGGCAAACCAGACGCTCGGGCTGGCTCTGGCCGAGGACGAAATCGACTATTTGGTCAAGGCGTTCACGGGCCTCGGACGGGATCCGAATGATGTTGAGTTGATGATGTTCGCCCAAGCGAACTCGGAGCACTGCCGGCACAAGATTTTCAACGCAACGTGGGACATCGATGGCGCGAAACGCGATCACTCGTTGTTTCAGATGATCAAGAATACGTATCAGCTGCACAGCGACGGCATCCTTTCCGCCTACAAGGACAATGCCGCCGTGCTGACCGGAACCTCCGGTGGTCGATTCTACGTTGATCCGAAAAACGGCGAGTATACGGCCCACCCGGAGGACATTCATATCCTCTGCAAAGTTGAAACGCACAACCATCCGACCGCGATTTCGCCGTTCCCAGGTGCCGCGACAGGCTCGGGTGGCGAGATCCGCGACGAAGGTGCGACGGGCCGTGGCTCCAAACCGAAAGCCGGACTCGTTGGTTTCACCGTTTCGAATCTGAAGTTACCGGGCGCGGTGCAACCCTGGGAAAAAGAGAACGGGAAGCCGAACCGAATCGTTTCCGCGCTCGATATCATGATCGAAGGCCCGCTCGGTGGGGCCGCTTTCAACAACGAATTCGGCCGGCCCGCGATCAACGGTTATTTCCGCACCTTCGAGGCAAAAGTTCCCGGCGCAAACGGAGCCGAACTGCGCGGCTATCACAAACCGATCATGCTCGCGGGCGGACTCGGCAATATCAAAGCCGAGCACATCAAAAAGGGCGCCATAAATCCGGGAGACAAACTCGTCGTTCTCGGCGGGCCGGCGATGAACATCGGTTTAGGCGGCGGCGCGGCGAGCTCGATGGCGAGCGGACATGGCAACGAAGATTTGGATTTCGCCAGCGTGCAGCGCGACAACGCGGAGATGGAACGGCGTTGCCAGGAGGTGATCGATCGCTGCTGGGCGCTCGGTGCCGAGAATCCCATTTCATTTATCCATGACGTCGGCGCCGGCGGCATCTCGAATGCGTTGCCGGAGTTGGTGAACGACGGCGGCCGCGGCGGCCGTTTCGACCTCCGACAAGTTCCGAACGACGAACCGGGCATGAGTCCGCTCGAGATTTGGTGCAACGAATCGCAGGAGCGTTACGTGCTCGCCGTACCGGCCGATCGCATCGCGCTCTTTGCCCAGCTTTGTCAGCGCGAACGCTGCCCGTTCGCGGTCGTCGGCGAAGCGACCGCGGAGAAGCAACTGGTGCTCGAAGATCCGCTGTTCAAAAACAAGCCGATCGATCTCCCGCTCGACGTGCTGCTCGGCAAACCGCCGCGCATGCATCGCGTCGATGCAACCGCGCCACGACCCCAGCACGCGCTCGACTTGGGCGATCTCACGCTCGCGGAAGCCATCCATAGCGTGCTCGGACATCCCACCGTTGCGGACAAAACCTTTCTGATCTCCATCGGTGACCGCACGGTGGGCGGCTTGATTTGCCGGGATCAGATGGTCGGTCCGTGGCAGGTGCCGGTGGCCGATTGCGCGGTCACTGCGGCCGCGTTCGACGTTTACACGGGTGAGGCCATGTCGATGGGTGAACGCACGCCGGTGGCCCTGAACAATCCCGCCGCGTCGGCTCGGCTCGCGGTCGGTGAAGCGCTGACAAATCTCTGCGCCGCGCAGGTGGGCGAGATCGGCAAAGTGAATCTCTCCGCGAACTGGATGGCCGCTCCCGCGTTGCCCGGCGAAGGCGCTGACTTGTTTGCCGCGGTACGCGCCGTCGGGATGGAACTGTGCCCAGCTCTCGGGATCACCATTCCGGTCGGCAAGGATTCAATGAGCATGAGCACGGTGTGGAATGAGCCCGCCACCGGAGAATCGAAGCGCGTCACCGCACCGGTTTCGCTGATCGTATCGGCGTTTGCAGCCGTGACGGATATCCGTCTTTCGCTTACACCTCAGCTCCGGTCCGATGCCCACGTCACGGGAACGCCGGCAGCGGTCGCAAGCGACGCGGACGAACTGGATTCATCCGCCACCA
The DNA here is from genome assembly GCA_039928945.1 of Opitutus sp. Lineage (GTDB taxonomy): Bacteria > Verrucomicrobiota > Verrucomicrobiia > Opitutales > Opitutaceae > Opitutus. The sequence goes on from JBDSSD010000012.1 coordinate 54,460, forward strand.
CGATCGGCGACACCGTACTGTTGTTGATCGATCTCGGTCGCGGAAAGAACCGACTGGGCGGCTCCATTCTCGCGCAGGTCGTTGCTCAAATCGGCGCGGAGACACCCGACGTCGACAGCGCGAACGACCTTAAGAATTTCTGGAAGGCGATGCAGCAGCTCGGTGCGGAGAAGAAAATTCTCGCCTACCACGATCGCTCCGATGGCGGTTTGCTCGCCACGGTCGTGGAGATGGCGTTTGCCGGTCATACGGGCGTCGATCTGGAAATCCCCGCCGGTCACAACGCCTTCGCAGCGCTGTTCAGCGAAGAGCTCGGCGCCGTCATCCAGGTGCGGGAAACCGATCTTGATGACGTTTACCTGACGTTACGTCAGCATGGGTTCAAAACGTGCACGAGCCGGGTCGGCACGCTTAACTCCACGCACACGTTTCGAATCAGTCGTGGCGGGCGCAGCCTGCATGAAGAAAATCTTTTCGCGCTGCGCGCCATTTGGTCGGACGTCACGCGCCGCATCGCCGCCCTGCGTGACAATCCGGCCGCCGCGGAGTCGGAGCAGCAACTTCGGCTCGACGCCACAAACCCCGGCATCACGCCGAAGCTCACGTTTGAGATTGAACACGTCAGTGGCTCGCCGGGATCGACGCACTCATCCCTGACGACGCGCCCTCGCGTCGCGATCCTCCGCGAACAAGGCGTGAACGGGCAGATCGAGATGGCGGCCGCGTTCACCCGCGCCGGTTTCACGGCAGTGGACGTTCACATGACCGACATCCTGTCGGGCCGGATTTCGCTCCGTGATTTTCGCGGTCTGGCGGCGTGCGGTGGATTCAGTTATGGAGACGTGCTGGGCGCCGGTGAAGGTTGGGCCAAAAGCATTCTGTTCAACGAGCGCGCTCGTGCTGAGTTCGCGGCGTACTTCGCCCGCGAAGACACTTTCGCGCTCGGCGTATGCAATGGCTGTCAGATGATGAGCAATCTGCACTCGATCATTCCAGGATCTGATCACTGGCCACGGTTCGTGCAAAACCAGTCAGAGCGATATGAAGCGCGGTTCGTTTCGGTGAAGATCGAGCAGAGCCCAAGTGTTTTGTTTGCCGGCATGGAAGGCTCCGTCATTCCGATCGCGGTGGCCCACGGCGAAGGGTATGCAGAATTCAACGACACGGCGGCGGCTCAGCGTTGCAGTGACTCGGGCCTGGTCGCGGCCCGTTTCGTCACCAATCAGCACGAGGTCACGGAGCAATACCCGCTGAACCCCAACGGCTCGCCTTTTGGAATGACGGCGCTCACGACGACGAGCGGACGGGTGACGATTATGATGCCGCATCCGGAACGCGTTTTCCGTACGGCCGCGATGAGCTGGCATCCCGAGTCGTGGGGTGAGGATTCGCCTTGGATGAAACTGTTCCGCAACGCCCGCGCCTGGGTGGGCTGAAATCATCACCCCCGACACGCCCACTCGTACGCGGCGAAAGTTGGCCGAAAAGCTGCAACGCGCCTGTCATGTTCTCCCCTTCTGCGCTTGGTCTGGACCTTGGCTCGCTGCGGAACGCCTACCGCACAGGCGCACTGACGCCTACGCTGCTGATTGAGGAAATCCTTCGCCGCGTGGAGACGTACGGCGATCCGGCGTTGTTCATTCACCTTCTGCCCCGACCCGCGCTCCTGGCCTATGCCGCACGACTGGAAACGAGCACGCCCGACTCATTGCCCCTTTTTGGCGTGCCCTTCGCCATCAAGGACAACATCGACCTGGCCGGAGTGCCCACGACCGCCGCGTGCCCGGAATTCGCGTACACGCCTGAAACCTCCGCAACCGTCGTGGCCCGACTCATCGCGGCGGGCGCGATCCCCATTGGAAAAACCAATCTCGACCAGTTTGCCACCGGACTGGTGGGCGTTCGATCACCTTACGGGGTCCCCCGAAATCCGTTTCACCCGGAGATGATTCCCGGCGGGTCCAGCAGTGGATCCGCCTCGGCCGTGGCGGCAGGACTGGTCAGCTTTTCGCTCGGGACCGACACCGCAGGATCTGGACGCGTGCCGGCGTCGTTCCAAAATCTCGTCGGCGTGAAACCCACGCGCGGCTGGTTGAGCACACGAGGAGTAGTCCCCGCGTGCCGCTCACTCGATTGCGTTTCCGTGTTCGCGCTTACGGTCGATGATGCGGTGACGGTGACGCGAGCAGCGTCCGCGTTCGACTCCGCGGATGCGTTTTCGCGGTCGAAGCCGCCGCAGAACCCTCCGGCCATCGCGAACGAATTCCGCTTCGGCGTCCCGTGCGCGTACCAACTCGAGTGGTTTGGTGATCCCCACAACCCGACGCTTTTTGCCGCCGCGATCCGACAGCTGGAGTCGCTCGGCGGCAAACGCGTGGAGATCGATTTCACGCCTTTTCGCGACGCCGCGCGGTTGTTGTATGATGGGCCGTGGGTCGCAGAACGCTGGTCCGCTATTCGCGGTTTCCACCAACAACACGCCGAGGCCCTTTTTCCGGTCACGCGCAAGATCATCGAGGGCGGCGCGAAACCGCTCGCTGTCGACCTCTTCGAAGCCTGGTACCAGCTCGCGGCGCTTCGCCGCTCGGCCGACGCAACCTGGGAAACCGTGGACACCTTGGTCCTTCCGACTGCTGCGTCGATTTACACGCAAGCTCAACTCGCGGCGGATCCGATCACGCTGAACTCACGACTCGGTTACTACACCAACTTTGCCAACCTGCTCGACACGGCGGCCATCGCCGTTCCCGCCGGGATTCGGGCTGACGGATTGCCCTTCGGCATCACGTTTTTCGGCCCAGCGTGGACCGACGACAGGCTGGCCGAGCTAGGCGCTCGGTTCCATCACGCCACCGGCAAGACGCTCGGAGCCACCGGCTCCGCGCTGCCGCCGCGCGAAACGGCGACGTCTGGAGCGCCGGCAACAGAAGAGCTTCAACTGGCGGTCGTCGGTGCCCATCTCACCGGCCAGCCCTTGAATCGTGAATTGAGCGAACGCGGAGGTCGGTTGGTGAAGTCGACTCACACGGCGGCTTGCTACCGGTTCTACGCGCTGAAAGGCACCACTCCACCCAAACCTGGGCTGGCGCGGGTGGCGCCTGAAACGGGAGCACGAATCGAAGTGGAAGTGTGGTCGCTGCCTCCCGCGGCTTGGGCGAGCTTCGTCGCTTCGATTCCCCCTCCCCTCGGCATCGGAACTCTCTTGTTGAGCGATGGCTCCTCGGTGAAAGGATTCATTGCCGAATCGGCGGCATTCGACGGCGCGACGGACATTTCTGAATTTGGTGGCTGGCGGAATTATCTGAAATCACGGGCCCCAAAACCGTAGGACCAGTGTAGACTCGGCCGCTCCGACCAACTCTTCCCTTTACACGTATCAACGTTCCCGTATGCGTTGATTCGACATGACGCCCGATCGGCCAATCTCCGAGTTATTTGCGCAGGGCCGGCCGCTGCGCTCCTTGGAATTCTTCCCGCCCAAGGACGATATCGGGGTCGACGCACTTCGCGCGACGGCGGCTGCGCTCAAACGCATCCAACCGGATTTCGTTTCGGTCACCTATGGAGCGGGAGGCAGTACCCGGGAGCGGACAGCCCAAGTCAGCGAGATCCTTCGCCGGGAGGGCGGGTTTACGGTCATGCCCCATCTCACCTGTGTCGGGCACACGCGCGAGGAACTGTCGTCCGTCGCGGATAGGATTTATGATGGCGGGTTTCGGAACATCATGACCTTGCGCGGTGATCCGCCCAAAGGTGAGACGACGTTCACGCCGTATAAGGATGGCCTGCGGTATGCGAGCGATCTGGTTGCGCTGCTGAAGTCGCGGCATGGCGAACTGTGCCTGGGCGTCGGCGGTTACCCTGAGCGACACCCGGAAGCCCCGTCACTCGAGGTCGATTTGGTGAACCTCAAGACGAAGGTGGATGCGGGCGCTGATTTCATCACCACGCAGCTCTTCTTCGATAACGCGGTGTACTTTCGCTTTGTGGATCAATGCCGGGCTGCAGGCATCAAGATCCCAATTGTCCCGGGCATCATGCCGGTGCTTTCACTGAAACAAATTCAGCGTTTCACGACCATGTGTGGCGCAACGTTGCCCGCGAAACTCATCACGCGCCTGGAAGCAGCGGCCGACAATGCCGAGGTCGTTGAAACCATCGGGATCGATTGGGCCCTTACCCAGATCCGTGAGCTCATCGCCCAAGGTGCGCCCGGTTACCACCTCTACATCTTGAATCGCGCGAAGGGTGCTCTCGCACTTGCCGCCGGTCTCGCCGCTTAAGGATCGTCGGAAGTGGGAGCGCGCCGTAGTCGCTGACCAGCTCGTCGACTGAATAGCTGCAGTCTCAGGCTCGCGGCTTAGCCGCCCGCAAACACCGGCCGAAAACCCGCGTCACTTAAGATCTTTGCCACGGTCTCGCGCTGATCGCCTTGAATCTCGATTTGCCCGTCCTTCACGGTGCCGCCACAGCCGCACGCTGCCCGCATCTTTTTGGCGAGCTGCTCTTTTTCGGGCAAACCGATGCCGGTGAATCCGCTCACGACGGTCACAGTTTTCCCGCCGCGATTGCCGGTCTCCCGCTTGATGTCGACCCGTCCCCGGTTCTTTTCCGCTTTCGGCTGGGCGGCTGGTCCGCCGTTCACCTTCCCCGCCATGTTCAGCTGATCGACGACGACCTTGGGCGCAAGGGGCAGGCCAGCACTGCTCAACGCGCCGAACGGGTTTTGTCCGAACTGCCCGCCCCCATCCGTGGGAATCTTGCTGCCAGAAGCCATGTTAACGCCGCTCAACTCCTCCCGGCCCGCCCACCGCATGCGCCCACCGGTATGTCAGTCTCGCCGCCCAAGAACATCACTGCCTTGGCGTAGCTGCGGTTCTGCAGAAAATGGACGAGCTGCGGATGCAACGTGGCCCGACCGCGATCGAGGAAGTCATCCAGTTTTGCCATTTCGCTGGCAACCACCTGACCATCCGAGGCTTTAATTGCGCCGAGCAACCGGGTGAGAGATTCCTTGATTTGCGGCTCCATAAATTGATGGGAAAACTAATCCCGCTGTTACTCGCGTTAAGTACGATTGCAATCCCGCGCTGACGAGCACCCCAAGCTTGAGTACCCGAACAACTCATGTTGTGTTAGCCGACTATCTTTTCTTATGACGCCCCCCGCGGAATCGGCCCCTGAACGACTGCGATTGGCGCGTAATTCTAATCTTCCATGAATTCCCTGAACGTGTCGCCTAGCGCCAACTCCGCCGTCTTCGAGGCGGCGTTCGAAGCCTGGCAGCAAAACCCCGATTCGGTCGATCCCACCTGGCGTGCCTTTTTCCAAGGTTTCACCCTCGGCAGCAGCGGCAACGCACTGAACACGGCCCAATCCTCCGGGCTTCGCATTGTCGATAGCGTGAAGCAGGCCCAGGTCGGCCGCTTGGTAAACGCCTATCGGGCGCACGGCCACTTGCAGGCACACCTGGACCCGTTGGGCGAACCGCCACCGGCGCATCCCCGACTTTCCCTCGCCCACTTCGGTTTCGAGGATTCGGATCTCGACGAATCGTTCACGCTCACGACGTACAAGGGCGGCGGTCAGATGAAGCTGCGCGATATCGTCGCTTCGCTACAGCAAACCTACTGCCAGCACATTGGCGTGGAGTACCTGCACTGTCAGGAGCACGAAGCTCGCGAATGGCTCCAAGCTCAGATGGAAGCGCGGAACAACCAACCAAGTTTCACGAAGCCGCAAAAAGTCCGGATCCTGCGCCGCCTGCATAAAGCAGAATTGTTCGAAAAATTTCTCCACACGAAATACGTCGGCCAGAAACGCTTCTCCGGCGAAGGTGCCGAGACATTTATCGCGGCCATGGATGCCGTGATCGAAAAGTCTCCCGAGGTCGGCGTGGAGGAAATCGTGCTCGGCATGGCTCATCGTGGCCGTCTGAACGTTCTCACCTCGATCATGCGCAAGCCGTTCGAGGTCCTCTTCGAACAATTTTCGGAAAACTACATTCCAGACGCCGTCGCAGGCGACGGCGACGTGAAGTACCATCTTGGGTACGAAGCGGTGCTCGAGACGACGGGTGGCAAGAAGGTCGAGGTTCGCCTCGCGGCCAACCCCTCCCACCTGGAGATCGTCAATCCGGTGGTGGAAGGCAAAGCCCGTGCCCGCCAGCGGATCCGCGGTGACACCGATGACCGCCGCCGGGTACTCCCCTTCCTGATCCACGGCGACGCCGCTTTCGCCGGCCAAGGCGTCGTAGCCGAGACGTTGAACTTCTCCCAACTGCCCGGGTATCGGACCGGTGGAACCGTGCACCTGGTGATCAATAACCAGATCGGATTCACCACCCTGCCGTCCGAGGCGCGCTCGACCCGCTACTGCACCGATGTCGCCAAGATGATCGAAGCGCCGATCTTCCACGTGAATGGCGACGACGCCGAAGCCGTCTGCTACGTCGCCCAGCTCGCCCTCGAGCTCCGCGTCAAGTTCCGCCGTGACGTCGTCATCGACATGTATTGCTACCGCAAGCATGGCCACAACGAGAGCGACGAACCGGCTTTCACCCAGCCAACGCTCTACAAGAAGATTGCCGTTCATCCGCAAATTTCCGCGATCATGACGGAGAAGCTCGTGCAGGAAGGAACGATCACCCAAGCCGATGCGGATGCGATCAAGGCGGAGTATTCCGCGGCGCTGGACGCCAACCTGGAAAAAGCCAAGGCGAAGGAAGTCGTGAAGAGTGCCCGCCGAGCGGCCGCGATTGAAGCGAGCAAGTTCGAGGGCTCCACGGGAGTCTTCCAGCCGGAATACCATCACGCCTCGGTGTCGACTGGAGTCTCGGCGGAAGTAATCGACCAACTCGTTGCCGGCCTGACGAAAGTTCCGGCGACGTTCAAACTGAACCCGAAGATCAAGCGCTTCCTGGAAAACCGCGTGCAGGCGCACAAGGAAGGCGGCCCGATCGATTGGGGCTTCGCCGAAGCGCTGGCGTTCGGCTCGCTGCTCTTGGAGAACATCCCGGTGCGTCTCAGCGGCCAGGATACGGAGCGCGGCACGTTCAGTCACCGCCATGCCGTGCTTTACGATTCGGAGACGCGCGAGAAGTACGTTCCGCTCCTGAACATCACCGGGAAGCAGGCGCGATTCTGCGTGTACAACTCTCTGCTGTCCGAAGCCGCAGTGCTCGGCTTCGACTACGGCTACTCCATGGACTATCCCCAAATGCTCTGCATTTGGGAAGCGCAGTTCGGGGATTTCGCCAATGGCGCCCAAGTGGTCATCGATCAGTTCATCGCCAGCGGCGAGTCGAAGTGGCAGCGCGCGACCGGTATCGTTCTCCTCTTGCCGCACGGTTACGAAGGCCAGGGTCCGGAGCATTCCTCCGCGCGTCTCGAACGTTTCCTCCAGCTTTGCGCCGAGGACAACATGCAGGTCGTCAACATCACGACGCCCGCTAATTTCTTCCATTCCCTGCGTCGCCAAATGAAGCGGGATTTCCGGAAGCCGCTGATCGTGATGTCCCCGAAATCACTTTTGCGTCATCCCGCGGCAACCTCGCGTCTCGACGAATTCACCTCGGGTGCGTTTCAGGAAATCATCGATGATCCCGCCCGGCCGGCCAAAGCGGAACGCGTGATCTTCTGTTCAGGCAAGGTGTATTACGATCTGTGTGACTACCGTGACCGCAACAAGCTCACCGGCACAGCCATCGTTCGCATCGAGCAGCTTTATCCGCTCCACACCGATCGACTCGCCCAGCTCGCCGATGACTACTCCGGTGCACGGATCGTTTGGTGTCAGGAAGAGCCGCAAAACATGGGAGCATGGAGCTTCATCGCCCCGAAGATTGCCGAGGTCTTCGGCTTCCTCCCGCTCTATGCCGGTCGCGATGCGGCGGCTTCGCCTGCCGTCGGCGCCCTCGCGCTGCACAAGTTCGAACTCGCTGCGTTCCTCCAGGACGCGTTCAACATCTAATCTTCACGCCTCCTTTTCCAACGTCGCACTCCCCTCCCCACATGCCCAATCTCGAAGTCAAAATCCCGCCGATGGGCGAATCCATCAGCTCTGGCATTCTCGCCAAATGGCACGTCAAAAACGGCGACGTCGTGAACAAGGATCAGCCGCTCTTTGAATTGGAGACAGACAAGATCACGTCCGAAGGAACCGCGGAATCGGCAGGCACCATTACGATCAATGTCGAAGCGGGCGCAGAGGTGAAAATCGGTCAGGTGGTCGCAATGATCAATACCGACGCGGCGGTCGGACCGGCTATGGCTACGGGCAAGGACGCAACGCCCACGTCGCCTCTCCCGAATCCGTATGCGCCTCCGGGCACGCAGCAGGCGAAAGCAGCGGCAGGCGCAGGCGAAACGCAGGCCGCTCCGGCAGCGACTCAGTCGTTGGTCGCGGAATCTCCTGCCGTCCGTCGCATCGCGACGGAAACGGGCATCGATCCCGCCAAGGTTTCTGGTTCCGGCAAAGCCGGCCGCGTCACCAAAGGCGACATGCTTTCGGCGACTCCAAGCCCAACTCCGGCCGCACCGAGCGCCGCCGCTCCCGCGGTCGCTGCATCGCCGGCGAAACCGTCCGCTCCGGCAGGTGAGCGGCAGACGAGGAAGAAGATGACGCCTTTGCGTCAGAAAATCGCGCAGCGCCTCGTCGCCGCCCAACACGAGGCCGCCATGCTCACGACTTTCAACGAGGTCGACATGTCGTCAGTGATGGGGCTGCGGACCAAATTCCAGGACGAGTTCGTCAAGAAGAACGGCATCAAGCTCGGCTTCATGTCGTTCTTCGTGAAGGCCGTCGTTCACGCGCTCAAAGAAGTTCCAGCGGTGAACGCGCAGATCGACGGAGATACGATCATCGAGAACCACTATTACGACATCGGCGTGGCCGTTTCGACGGACAAGGGGCTGATGGTTCCCGTGGTGCGCGATTGCGACACCTTGGGAATGGCCGCGGTGGAAAAGAAAATTGCCGACGCAGCCACGCGCGCACGCGATGGCAAGATCACGCTCGCAGATCTGGAAGGCGGCGTCTTCACGATTACGAACGGAGGCACGTTCGGCTCGCTCCTTTCGACCCCAATCATCAATCCGCCCCAGAGCGCTATCCTTGGCATGCACGCGATCAATGAGCGGCCGATCGCCCTCAACGGACAGGTCGTCATTCGTCCGATGATGTACGTCGCCTTGAGCTACGACCACCGGCTCGTCGACGGAAAGCAGGCCGTCACGTTCCTCGTCAAGGTGAAGCAAGCGCTCGAAGATCCGACGCGCCTCGTGTTGGGAATTTAAAGAGACAGGTTGGGCGCCGTGCGACGTGAGCACGGCGCCACCCGGTCGCTTCGCCGGTCCGCACCTCACGTCCGACCTCGCTCCTTTTTATGGATACTTTCGATCTTATCGTCATCGGCGCTGGCCCTGGCGGCTACGTATGCGCATTCCGTGCCGCCCAACTCGGCCTAAAAGTCGCGCTCGTGGATAAGCGCGCAACGCTCGGAGGCACCTGCCTGAATGTCGGGTGCATCCCGAGCAAGGCGCTGCTCCACTCGACCGAGCACGTCACTTGGGCGAAGCATCACGCGAGCGAACACGGAATCAAATTTGGCAGTGTCGACGTCGACCTCGCGACGATGCTCATGAAGAAGGATGACGTCGTAGGAAAGCTCGTGGGCGGCGTCGCCCAACTCGCGAAAGCGCGGAAGATCACCGTGATCACGGGCGCTGCAGCGTTTGTGACGGCGAATGAAATCGACGTCAGCGGCGGCGCGGCGGCGCCGAAAGTTCGCTATGGCGCCAAGAACATCGTAATCGCGACCGGATCTGCGGCCGTCGAGCTGCCGTTCATGAAATTCGACGGCAACACGATCGTCTCCAGCGATCATGCCATCGCGTTTAGCTCCGTGCCTAAAAAGCTGGTCGTGGTCGGTGGCGGCGCCATCGGACTTGAGCTCGGCTCGGTGTGGTCACGGCTCGGGAGTGACGTGACGGTCGTGGAATTCCTGCCGAAGATCATCGCCACGTACGACGAAGACATCATCCGGAACTTCACGCGGATTCTCCAAAAGCAGGGTTTGAAGATCGAAGTCGGCGCAAAGGTGACCGGTTTCGAAAAAGGCGTGCTGACGGCCGAGCGCGACGGCAAGAAACTCGAATTCCCGGCGGACAAGGTTCTCGTTTCCGTCGGCCGGCGGCCGTACACCGACGGCTTGGACCTGGAAAAAGCGAGCGTTCAGTTGGATGAAAAGAAACGGGTCAAAGTTGACGGCCATTTGCGCACGTCGGCCCAGAACATCTGGGCCATCGGCGATGTCGTCGCCGGTCCGATGCTGGCGCACAAGGCGGAGGAAGACGGGGTCGCGGTCGCGGAGTGGGTTGCCGGCAAGGCAGGCCATGTGAATTGGGACCTGGTCCCCGCGGTCGTTTATACCTCTCCCGAAGTCGCCTCGGTGGGATTGGGCGAAGACGCGGCGAAGGCCAAAGGCATTGCCATCAATGTGGGCAAATTCAACCTCGCGGCGAACGGCCGGGCCATCGCCGCCAGCGCGACTGATGGCTACGTGAAGATCATCGCGGATGCCAAAACCGACAAAATTCTCGGCGCCCAGATTTTGGGCAACAACGCGGGTGAAATGATCAGTGAAATCGTCACGCACATGGAGTACGGCGGAAGCGCTGAAGACTTGGGCCGGACGATCCACGCGCACCCGACGGTCAGTGAAGCCGTCAAGGAAGCCGGTTTGGCCGTCAGCAAGAGCGCGATCCACGCGATGTAGGCAAGGATTGGCGACTGGCTCGGCCTCGTAGGGGCGCCCTTCACGGGCGCCCAGTCCGCGTCGATCGCCGGTCAGTTTTCTTTCAAACTGGGCGCCCGTAAAGGGCCGCCCCTACATCACGGCTCGCACTTTGGACGGGAAACTCTGTCCATGGGGTGATCAGGAGTTCGTTCCTCTGACGGCTGGCAAGACTCCTGCTAAACTGCTTCGCTGCACCAGCAACCCTCCCGTGTCGATCATCAGCCCCACCTACGCCGCCGGCGATTTCTTTGACGAGATGGTCGCGTCCGCCGGAGAAATCCGTCCCCACTATCGCCGTCTGACCGACCGCCTCTCGTCGCTCCCCGAAGCCGAGTTTCACCAGCGGCGCGCCGCCGTGGACCTCGCGTTCCTCAGCCGTGGCGTGACGTTCACCGTCTACGGCGACAACGAGGGGACCGAGCGGATTTTCCCCTTCGATCTCATTCCGCGCATCATTCCCGCCTCCGAATGGACCAAGCTCGAGGCGGGCCTCACGCAGCGGATCACCGCGCTCAACCTGTTCCTGCACGACATTTATCACGAGCAGAAGATCCTGCGTGACGGTGTCGTACCGGCGGCATTGGTCCTCGGCGCGAAGCATTTCCGGCGGGAGTTCATGAATTTCAACGTGCCGAAAGGCATCTACGTGCATATTTGCGGCACGGATCTCATTCGCGACCGCGACGGCCATTATCTCGTGCTCGAGGACAATCTTCGCTGCCCGTCTGGCGCGTCGTACATGTTGGAAAACCGCGCCGCCATGCGACGCGCGTTCCCGAATCTGTTTCAAAGCTATCGCGTGCGCCCGGTCGAAGGCTACGCCGACGCCCTTCTCAAATCGTTGCTGCACGTCGCCACCACGCGACGCGAAAAGCCGAACGTCGTGCTGTTAACGCCGGGTGTCTACAACAGCGCCTACTTCGAGCACACGTTCCTTGCGCGCCAGATGGGCATTCCGATTGTCGAAGGTCGCGACCTCGTCGTGCGCGACGCCAAAGTGTTCATGCGCACGACGGCCGGTCTTGTGCCAGTCGACGTGATTTACCGACGCATTGACGACGATTTCCTGGATCCCTCCGTCTTCCGCTCTGATTCCATGCTGGGCGTTCAAGGGTTGGTGAACGCGTATCGCGAGGGAAACGTCGCCCTCGCCAACGCGATCGGTACCGGTGTCGCCGACGACAAGGTCATCTACGCGTACGTGCCGAAGATGATCAAATACTACCTCGATCAGGACGCGTTGCTACCGAACGTGAACACGTACCTCGCGTCCGAGCCGTCCGACCGCACCTTCATTCTCGAAAACATCTCGAAACTGGTGGTCAAGGCGGCGAATGAAGCCGGCGGATACGGCATGCTGATCGGCCCCGCCGCAACCAAAGCCGAGTGCGAAGACTTCCGCGCGAAAGTGGCCGCCAATCCGCGTAACTTCATCGCCCAGGACCCGATCAATCTCTCGCGTTCGCCGACATGGTGTGAAAACCAGCTCGAAGGCCGGCACATCGATTTGCGCCCTTACATCCTGTACGGCGAAAAAATTACCGTGACGCCCGGCGGACTGACCCGCGTCGCGTTGCGCAAAGGGTCTCTCGTCGTCAACTCGTCCCAAGGCGGCGGTTCCAAGGACACCTGGGTCCTGCAAAAGAACGATTGAGTCCTCACTTCTGACCCACCGCTCCCGTGTCGACCGCGGTCCCCATCCCCGCCACCCGGCCCTCCTCGGCTTCGCCCATGCCTCCTCCTGTCCCCATTTACCGCCCGCAAACCAACGTGATGCTGTCGCGCGTGGCGCACTCGCTGTACTGGATGAGCCGCTACATCGAACGCGCCGAAAACATCGCGCGTCTGCTCGAGGTGAATCTGCAGTTCCTGCTCGATTTCCAGGAGATCGAAGACGGCGCAGTCAAAGATCATTGGGGTTCGATCATCGCCAGCTCGGGTGATGAGGAGCTGTTCGACCAGTTTTACGACATTGCGGACAACCAGAGTGTCACCGCGTTCTTCGCCTTCGATCTGCGCAACCCGAGCTCAATTCTCGCCTGCGTTTACTCCACGCGTGAAAACGCCCGCATGATCCGCGACCAGATCTCGCTCGAGATGTGGGAAACGATCAACGAGCTCTATCTTTACCTCAAAGGCCGCAACGCGTCCGAGGTCTGGGCCGATGGACCGAACGAATTCTTTCAGCAGATCAAGCGGCACTCGCACCTGTTTCAGGGGCTGATCGACTCCACGTTTTCCCGCAGCGAAGGCTGGGAATTTCTGCAGTTCGGAAAATTCATCGAGCGCGCCGTGATGACCACCCGGATGCTGGATGTGAAGTACCACATCCTTTTGCCCAACGCTGCGGATGTAGGCGGCGCCGTGGATACTGCGCAGTGGCAGGCGGTCCTCCGCTCGGCCAGCGCGTTGGAAGCGTATCGACGTTTTTATGTCCGCGAAATTCTGCCGTGGAAAGTCGCCGAGTTTCTCATCTTCTCCAACTCGTTTCCCCGCTCGCTGAATTTCTGCGTCGGCCAGGTCGACGAGCTGCTGCGCCGGATCTTGGGCGAAAGCGGGCCGCGCGTCCGCACCGAGGCCGCGCGCACCTCGCGCGCACTCCTCAGCGATCTGCAAACGCGGACGATCGCGGAAGTGGTGAAAGAAGGCCTGCACGAATTCCTGCTCGAGATTCAGAAATCCCTTGATCGGATTGGCGACGAAGTGGTTCAAACAACGATGTTTTATCCCGCCGAGTCCGCTCCTGACGAACAGCAGCAGCAACAGCAACAGTAGGACCGCGCACCGTTTTTTCGGCCACCGGTGATGCCGAGTTACTTCTGCTGCCATGCTGCTCCAACTTCTTCACCGCACGACGTTCGTCTACGCCGGTCCCGTTCGCGATAGTTTCAACGAGGTGCGACTGCGTCCGGTCGACGACTCGACGCAGTCCTGCCGGAACTTCGAGTTGAGGATCTCGCCCGCCGGCGGCTCGGTTCGTGACTACACGGACTACTATGGCAACCGCGTGCACTATTTCGATTTGGCGGCGTCCCACGAAGAGTTGGTGATCGAAGCGGTCTCCCAAGTAGGCACGACGCCAGATCGCGATCGTCCGCCCGTTCCCGCCGTGCCGTCGCCCGGTCAACCGGGAGCACGCGTGCCGAGTGAACTCTATTCCGAATTCCTCGCCGACTCTCACTATGTTCCCTTGTCCGTCGAGCTCTGGCGGGAAACGCAGGACGTATTCTCGGAACATGGACGCGACGAGGTGTGGAAAGACGCGCTCCGGCTCGGGCAGCACGTGTTCAAGACGTTCACCTACAAACCTCACAGCACCGGCGTGCACACCCTTGCCGGCGACGCGTTGAAGCTCCGCACGGGAGTTTGCCAGGATTACGCCCACGTCATGCTCGGACTCTGCCGCACGGTTGGAATCCCCGCTCGCTATGTCAGTGGCTATTTTTTCAACCGCTCACGTCGCGCCGGCGAAATTGAAGCGTCTCATGCTTGGGTCGAAGTGCTCGTGCCCAGCTACGGTTGGGCGGCGTACGATCCCACCCACGACCGCGTCGCCGACGAACGCTACGTGAAAATTGCCTCGGGGCGCGATTACGCCGACATCCGTCCGGTCAGCGGGACCTACCGCGGTGCTCCGACCCGCGAGCTGCGCGTCGAAGTGACCGTGCGGGAGCAAAGCGAGAACGCCGTTACCGTCAGCAGCTAAAGCGGCTCGACGAACGGCCCAGTCGGTCGGAGGCACAGCGTAGCGACCATTCGCCGTCACTGCGCCGCGACGTCGATCTTAACGTCGTTCCTGATCGATCGAGATCACGCGGCCATCCCGGAACACCACCTCATCGCGTGACCGTTCACGGCGACCCGGGACGGTCATGTAATAGGGATAATACGGGCTGCCCCAACCGCGGTGGTACCAGCCGCGATACAGCAGCATTCCGTCGGCGCCTTCATAGCTGACGTACGACCATACCTCGGTGCGGCCGTTTGCATCCGTGCGTTCGCGCACGCGATCAGGATCACCGAGGGACAGCTTGACCATGTCCATGTCGAAACCAACGCCGACCCGGCCTTCGCGGATCATCTGCTGTTGTTCAGGCGTGAGTCGGTTGAAGAGTTCCGGTTGCTTGGCGATTCTGGTTTCGGGCGTGGAGCAGCCCGCGACCAGGAGCAGCCCGGCAAGTAGGCTGAGGAGAGGGAATAAATGTTTCATAGGTTGAGAATGCTGGTAGGAAAAGAGACGTATTCTCCGGGTTCCGCAAACTTGGAAGAAATCTTGCTCTGGCTTCGAGCCGCGGCGTGATTGCGCGCGGTGAAGACTCTCCTCCTCTGGGACATCGACGGAACGCTCCTTCAATCCGGTGGCGCAGGTGAACGCGCGCTGGTGATTGCGCTGCGCGAGGAGTTTGACGTTGCAGGAACTTTGGAGGACATCGAACTCGCCGGCCGGACCGATCGGTGGATTGCGCGTCAGGTCCTCGCCAAGTTCGCGCTACCAACGACTCCGGAGGCCATCGATCGCTACCTTGACGCCTACCTGCGCGCCTTGCCACAAGAGCTCTTCAATCCGGGGGCAAAGGTTCTGCCGGGCGTCCGTGATTTGGTTACAGCGTTGGCTCAACGCCCGGATGTCGCCCAAGGACTCTTGACCGGAAACCTTCAGCGTGGCGCCGAAATCAAGCTGCGCCATCACGAGCTCTGGACGCACTTCGCGTTTGGCGCTTTTGCGGATGACGCTGAATTGCGCAATGAGCTCGGACCTCACGCGGTTCGGCGCGCGAACGACCACCATGCCGTGGAATTCAGCGCGGAGCGCGTCTTTGTGATCGGGGACACTCCGCACGATATTGCCTGCGGAAAGGCGATTGGCGCGTGCACCGTTGGTGTCGCCACCGGCCGTTTCAGCGTCGAAGAGTTGAACGCCTTTGCCCCGACCGTGGTGCTGCCCGACCTCTCCGATTCCGCAGCTTTCCTGCGGCTTTTGTAACGGCTATTTGCGGGTTTCGATGGCGGTCACCCGGCCGCCTTCGAAGACGACTCGTAGTTTTTCGTCGTCCCGGAAGTCGTCGCCCACCGTGACACCTCCGCCGACCGCGCTCGACCGATTTCCCGACCCGAAGCCCAGCCCAATCGAGAAATGGGGTCCTTTGTCGAAATAGATCCACACGTCGGACTGCCCATGATCGGTCGTGCGCGACGCCAACCGGTCAGGTTTCCCGAGCGCGACCTCAACCATTTCCTGCGTGTAGCCGATGTCGACCTTGCCGGCGCGCACATTTTCCTGAATAGCCGGTGGCCAGGAGCTGAACGCGGATTGATGATCTTTGACCCGGGAATCCACCGTCGCACAACCGGCGGAGATGAGGAGCAGACTAACGCAGGCCAGAACCGAAGAGAATTTCATTGGGGCGTTTTTGTTTTGCCGGAGAAGGAGCCGGCAAAGATAACGACCCCCTCTCCTGTTCAGTGTTCAATGTTTACGAACGCCCCATGAAAACATTCTCCATCGCCATTGGCTCCGATCACGCCGGTTTCGCCTACAAGGAAGCGATCAAATCCGCGCTGCTCGCCGACGGCCATACGGTCCGCGATCTCGGAACGTACTCCGATGCGCCGTGTGACTACCCGGATTTCATCCGTCCTGTGGCCGAGGCGGTGGCGCGCGGTGACGTCGAACGTGGGATCGTGCTGGGCGGTTCGGGAAACGGGGAGGCCATCGTTGCAAACCGGGTCAAAGGCGTGCGCTGCGGGCTCTGTTGGACGGAGCAGGTCGCGGTTTGGAACCGCTCGCACAACGACGGAAATTGCCTCTCGCTCGGCCAACGAACCATTTCGGAAGCGGAAGCCTTGCACATTGTCCGGGTGTGGCTTGCCACCGAGTTCGAAGGCGGCCGGCACGCGTTACGGATCAAAAAGATCGACGGGGTTTGAGGACGAGTGGGTCGCGGCTGGACCGCGACTGGCCGGTTCGCCGGATTAAGCGGCCGTGGAAACCGAGCTGGGCTCCGAGGGTAGGGCGAGTCCTCCGGACGAGCCGTCATCGGTAGTACGCGTCGGAAGGCTCGTCCGGAGGACTCGCCCTACCTTTGTTGTGCGCATGTGGCCGCGCGTTTGCAGATGGGTCATTTCACCGTATGAAGACGGTTAATATGCTCGGTTCTTATGTTCACCATTTCGAGCCCGCGTCTGATCCGGCTGCGCCGCCCCTGCTCCTGCTGCACGGAACCGGCGGCAACGAGAAGGACCTGCTTCCTTTGGGCCGCAGCCTCTCACCCGGCTCCGCGTTGTTGAGCCCACGTGGGACCGTCAGAGAAAACGGTGCCGCGCGTTTTTTCGCTCGCGTGAGTGAGGGCATTTTCGACTCAGCCGAAGTCGCGCGGCGCACTCAGGAACTGGCGGACTTCATTGTGTCGGCCTCGAATGAATACGGCCTGCCGCTTTCGCGTTTAGTCGTGGTGGGCTTTTCGAATGGCGCCAACATCGCCGCTTCGTTGCTACTGATTCGGCCGATTGTCCTGGGAGGTGCGGTGTTGCTCCGGCCCATGGTGGTGATCGACTCTCCCGCGGCTCCGCGGTCCCTCGAAACCAAGCGCGTGCTTATCGCCAGTGGGCTCCAGGATCCATTGGTCCCCGCTGATCATCCCCACCGGCTGGCGGCTCATCTTCGGGCTGGCGGCGCCGACGTCGTGCTCCACACGCATCCAGCCGGTCACGGGCTTGCCCAATCGGACATTGTCACGGCCCAGCAATGGTTCGCCACGGAACGGCAGATGGACCGTTCAGAACCTTCGCCCACCCCACCGACAATCTGAATCTCTCGCTTGCCCGCGTCCTCGCAGCTGTCCAGCGTTGGTACTTTGGACATGGCATTTCCACCACCTCCCGCGATCCTGGCGAACCGCGATTTGCGCGCAACGGACCTCGAGAAATCACCCGAAGACGCTCTGCTGCTCATCTATACGTGGATGCAGCTCGCGCGCTTGGGCGACAATCGGATCCTCGAACTTTTCCGCCAAGGTTTGCTCAAAGGGACGGTCACCGGTGGCCAGGGGAACGAAGGGCTGATCATTCCGCTCGCCCTGCTCGCGGACAAAGCGAACGACGTCGTTTGCTTCACGCATCGTGATTTCGGCGGCCACTTGATCTGGAGTGATCATCTCTGCGATCACCTCAACCAGTACTTCGCCAACGCCAACAGCCCGACCAAGGCGCGCGAGGGAAACATTCACCATGGCGACCCGAAAAACCGGTCGCTGCCGATGATCAGCCACCTCGGCGCCATGCTGGGGCCCGTCTTGGGCATGACCGATTCCCAGCGGCGCAAAGGCAAGCCAGCCGTCGGTTTCGCGTTCTTCGGTGATGGGGCTTCCAGTACGGGGGACGTTCACGAATCGCTCAATCTCGCGTCCCTGCTGTCGCTCCCGGTCGTTTTCATCATTGAAAATAACGGC
This sequence comes from Opitutus sp., assembly GCA_039928945.1. Lineage (GTDB taxonomy): Bacteria > Verrucomicrobiota > Verrucomicrobiia > Opitutales > Opitutaceae > Opitutus. Next base: position 72,706 of record JBDSSD010000012.1, read on the forward strand.
TACGCGTACTCGACGCCCATGTCGGAACAGTATCTGACGGGCACGGAATTGTGGCGACGCGCTGCGGGTTACGGCATGGAGGGCTTCGCGTTGGATAGCACCAAGGACATCATGTCCACCACCCGGACCCTGGCAGCGGCGATCGATAAAGTCCGCACCACCTCGCGTCCCGTGCTCATTGAGGTGCACACGCTGCGCTTGCGCGGTCACGCGGCGTACGACACGTGCGATTACTTGCAGCCCGGAGAAAGCGATAGTTTCTTCGCCCGCGATCCGTTGCCAAAATTCCGCACCTCGCTGGTCGCCGCCGGACATGGGCCCCGTCTGGACGCGATCGACGCTGAACTCAGCGCGTTCATCGAAGCCTGCGTCAAGGTCTCGCTGGGGACGCCACGGCCAAGCGATGACATCGCGGCCATGGAAAACGATCTGTTTGCTCCGCCTTCTCCACCCTTGCCGTGGAAACCCGAGGCTCCGTCCGCCACTCCGCTGAATTTTGCCCAGGCCATCACCGCCGCGCTCCGGAAAATTCTGGCCGAGCGTCCAGAGTCCATTGTGCTCGGTCAGGATATTGGGACCTACGGCGGCGCCTTCAAAGTCACCGAAGGGCTGCTGAAGGATTTTGGCCGTCCCCGCGTTTTCAACACGCCCCTGGCGGAAAGCGCGTGCACCGGCTACGCCATCGGACTCGCAGTCAACGGTCATCGGCCGATCGAAGAGTTCCAGTTTGCAGATTTTGCGACCGAGGCCGCCACGCAAATCACGCTGAACGCCGGCACGTTTCACTTCCGCGCGAACGCAGCCTGCCCGCTCGTGCTCCGGCTCCCGTGTGGCGGTGGACTCACGCTCGGCTCCTTCCACTCGCAGGAACTCGAGTCAGTGTTTCTCGCGATGCCTGGCATTAAGGCGTTTTATCCGAGCACCGCTCAAGATGCGTTTGATGCGCTGCTCGCGGCCTACGAGGACAACAATCCCGTCCTTTTCTTCGAGCACAAAGGTCTTTATCGCCGCCGCAAGGAGCCGGTGACCTGGAATCCAAATTACCGTGACATCTGGCAGCCGAAGCAATTGCGCAAAGGCGACTACGCAACGTGGGTCACGTACGGGGAAATGGTTCATCTCTCGACGGAGGTCTGCGACTATGTGGCTTCCGAATACGAACACTCAATCGACCTCTTTGACCTGCGCTGCCTGTCACCGTTGCAGCTCGACGCGATCCACGCGTCCGTGGCCCGCACCGGCCGGCTCGTCGTCCTGCACGAAGGCCGTCGAACTCACGGCTTCGGTGCTGAGTTGGTCGCGCGATTGACGGAGCAAAACTTTGGCGCGTTGAAAGCGGCCCCGCTGCGTATCGGCTCGCTCGATCTCCCGGTTCCATTCGCTCCCGAGCTCGAACACGCGTTCCGCCCGACGAAGGACAAGGTCATCGAGCTCGTCACGACCTGGATGGGCTAGTTGGCGTTCGGCAGATGAGTCGCATCGGCGTCCCTCGCGTGCGAGTGGAATTCGCAATCACCTCCTGTTTCGCCGCGAATTCCACAACCGCTCGCGGTCGATGTGTCTGTCGCCGCCGCAGTCCCATCCGTGCCCATCCGTGAAATCCGTGGTCTCCGGCTGATCGATTGAAACCGGCACAAGACCACCACTGATTTCACGGATCAGCACGGTAAAGCAGGAGCCAGCGATTCACTTTCCATGGTCTCACCCGGGCTACGCGCCTCGACTGCACGTTTGCGGAGAAGGGGTCCAGCATTCGCCATTGCGGAATTCCGCAGGTTCGTTCGCCTTAGGGTAGCATGGCTCAGAAGACTTCCGGTCGCATCGCTCGAAAATCCAAGCCCACCCGCCGCACCTGGGCTCGGGTAAAGCTGTTCGCGATGGACGTGGACGGCATCCTGACGGACGGCACCGTTCGCATCAGTTCAGATGGGACGGAAGCAAAAGGATTTTCGGTCTTGGACGGCATGGGGCTCAAGCGGCTCGAGAAAGCCGGCGTGATCACCGCCTGGATCAGCGGTCGACTTTCCGGCGCCACGACGGTCCGCGCAACCGAGCTCAAAATTCCGCATCTGATCCAAGGTCGCACCGACAAGCTCGACGCGTTGCGCGAACTCGCGACCTCTCTGAAACTCTCCGCCGACGAATGCGCCTACATGGGCGACGACGACATCGACGCGTCGGCAATGCAATGGGCCGGCATCGGCGCGACGGTGCCGACCGCCATGCCCGCGGCACACACGGCCGCCGATTACGTTACCACCCGCGCCGCCGGAAACGGAGCGGTGCGAGAAGTGTGCGAACATATTCTCCACGCGCGTGTATCATCTTAGGTCCACTCGGCTCGCGATCCATCATGTCCCTCCGTTCTTCCGCATCACTTTCAGGGCTGTGCTTCGTGGGACTCGCGCTTATTTCGTCGGCCACCGCGGCGGAAAGCACTGCGCCCGCCCTTAATTGGTCGCTGCCGTTTTTTTCGAGTGAAGGCTTCCGCACCATGACCGCACGCGGTTCCGAGGCGCGCGCCGTCGATGCGCATCGCTTCGATGTGGTCGACCTGAACCTCACGTTGTTCAGCGGCGATGCGGCGTCGCGCGTCGAAACGATTTTGTTGAGTCCCGCCGCTTCGTTTCTGCCCGACGCCAAAATTGCCCGCGGCGACAAGTCCGTTCGCTTCATCGGCGACGAAGTCGAAGCCACCGGCACCCGCTGGATCTATCGTCACACGGAGAAAAAGATTTCTCTCGATGGGAGCGTGCGCGTAATCTTCCACGCCGAGCTTAAGAACCTTCTTCAATGAGAATCCCGCCCCTTGTCCTTGCCCTCACGATTGCGTTCGCCGCCACCGCGCGCGTGCTGGCCGTGGATCCCCAACGCACCACGCTGGACTGCGAACACATGGACATGTGGAGCGAAGGCGAGGAGACGAAGGCCATCTGCACGGGAAAGGTGGTCGTCACCGGCACCAACATTCGCATCGAATGCGACCGACTGGAGCTCACCGCTTCCCGCATCGGCGAAAAGGCGGGGGCGGTTCCGACCCTGGAAAAATTTCGTTACCTGCTCGCCACCGGCAAAGTATCGATCACCCAGGGTACCCGTGTGGCGACATGTGGGCGGGCTGAAGTGCTACCGCGTGAAGAAAAAGTTGTCCTGACCGAAGACCCGGTTGTGGTTGATCACGCGACAGACTTTGTCAGCGCCGGCGAAAAAATCACGATGTTGCGAGGCCAGGAAAAAGTAGAAGTCGAGAAACCGCGGTTCACCGGGCCGCCCATCAAGGATCTCGGCTTTGAGAAGAAGTCCGAAAAAGATACGCCCGCCGACGGCTCCGCGCCGGCCGCCACCACTCCGAAAAAATGACCGCCCCTGCGCCCAGTACGATCGTCGCTTCAACGCCCGGCATCGCCGCGCACGAGATTCGCACGGACAGCCTGGTCAAAACGTTCGGCGAACGACGAGTCGTGGACGGAGTGAATATTCGCTTCGCAGCCGGTGAGGTGGTCGGTCTGCTCGGTCCGAATGGCGCCGGCAAAACCACGACGTTCTACATGATCGTGGGCCTGATTGCCGCCACGAGCGGACGCGTTCGGCTCGACGGCGCTGATCTCACGAATCTCCGAATGCATCAGCGCGCGCGTCACGGGATCGGTTACCTGCCGCAGGAGCCGTCGGTGTTTCGAAAACTGTCAGTCGAAGAAAACATCCTCGCGATTGTGGAAGCCATCGGCGTCCCCCGCCGCGAACGTGCGGCGCGCGTGCAGGCCCATCTGGCCGAATTGAATCTTCAGCATCTCGGACGGCAGAAAGCGTACACGCTGTCGGGTGGCGAACGTCGTCGGCTCGAAATCGCCCGCGCCCTCGTGACCCGGCCGAAGTTTTTGTTGATGGACGAACCGTTCGCCGCGATCGATCCCATCTCGGTCGCCGAGGTCCAGAAGATCATCCTGCAGCTGAAAGCCCGCGGAATTGGTGTCGTCATCACCGATCATAATGTCCGGGAGACGCTGCGGGTCGTCGATCGCGCCTATCTCATCCACAAAGGCCGGGTCTTGGCCGAGGGCACGGGCGAATTTTTGATCCAGGACGAACAGGCCCGGAAGTTTTACCTCGGCGAGGATTTCAATCTGTAAGCGACTGGTCTGGAGTGCGGTGGTCTCGACACCGCTTTCGACCGATGCGGCTCGACGCATCGCCCACCTCCCGGCCCGCGCGGGAACGGCGAGTCCGATTACCCGGGCAATGAGGCAGTTTTCTACTCGCTACCCGCCAAGCGCCACCCACTACTTTCCCCGCTCCCATGCAAAAAGCCATCCACGGCATTACGGTCGCGCACTTCCTGGAGACGTATCGCACGAAGCTGAAGATGGAGCTCGTGATCGGTGAGAACGGCCTCCACCGGCTCATCCGGGAAGGCAGCATCAACCGCCCATCCCTCGCGCTCACCGGCTTCTTCAAGTACTTCGCGAACAAACGGATTCAAGTTCTCGGTGCCGCCGAGATGACGTTTCTCAAAACGTTGCCGCCCGAGAAGCAGATCGAAATTTTCACGGGCATGGTCCGCCAGCACATTCCGTGTTTCGTGCTCACGCGGAATTTTCACCCCACGTCGGCCATGATGAAGGTCGCGACCGAAATGCGACTGCCCGTGATTCGAACCCCGATGATCACGATGAACTTCGTGAATCTGGCGACTCTCTGTATCGACAACGAATTTGCCCCGGGTTCCACCGAGCACGCGACCACGCTCGATGTGCGCGGCATCGGCGTCATGCTCCGCGGAACCAGCGGCGTGGGTAAGAGCGAATGTGCCTTGGCGTTGATCGAACGCGGACACTCGCTCGTTGCCGACGATCTGACGGTGATCAAGCTGCGCGACGAACGTGAACTCATCGCGTCCAGCCGTCCACTGAACCGCGGCTACATGGAATGCCGTGGTATCGGCATCATCAATATCGCCGAGATGTTCGGAGTTAAATCCATCCGCCTCGACAAGCGTGTTGATCTCGTGATCTCACTCCAAGAATGGTCACCCGACGTGATCGAGGAGCGCACGGGTTTGGAGGAGAACTATTACGAAATTCTCGGCCAGCGGGTGCCTCACATCGAGCTCTACGTCCGTCCGGGCCGTGACATGGCGCGGCTGGTTGAAGTGGCTGCGTTGACGCAAGCGCTGAAGAAAATGGGCCACGATCCGGCCAAGGATTTTAACGACCGGCTGATCGCGTACATGACGAAGCAAGGCACCGAGTTCAGCTCGAAAGCGATCACCCCCGTCGATCGCGACGTGACCGAATCCTGATTTGGAGTGCGGTGGTCTCGACACCGCTTTCGGCGCGATGCGGCTCGACGCATCGCTCGGACGATGAAACCACTGCCCGGAACAGACGCCCACGATTTCCAATTCCCGGAGTAGCTCTGATAGCCGGTCGCATCCCCCCACCGGGGCCCGCCCTCTCTCTGGAGCACATGCAGGTTAGGTTCCGACAATCGTTATAGGCGAAGTACGTCGGAGCGGCGGCTTGAGGCCGGGCCGTCGAGCCGGCCCGTGCAAAAGCGGTATCGAGCTACCGCACTCCAAAGTGTGACGCCCCGCTCCACCACCTTGCTTCTTGCCACAACGACTGGGTCGCGCTGCCGTGACGGCATGAGTTCTCCTTCCGCGCGCGTCGACGGACGAAAGCCCGATCAACTGCGCACCATAACTTTTGAGCCCAACATCGCTCCGTACGCGACCGGCTCCGTTCTCGTTTCCTTCGGAGTCACGCGCGTCATCTGTGCCGCCATGATCGAACCGAAAGTCCCCACCTGGATGAGGCAACAAGGCGTCAAAGGCGGCTGGCTCACGGCGGAGTACTCCATGCTGCCCTACTCCACGCTCGATCGAAAGCAGCGCGACAGCACCAAGGGCAAGGTCGAGGGTCGCACGATTGAAATCCAGCGCTTGATCGGCCGGGCGCTGCGCGCGGTGATCGATCTGCAGAAGTTGGGCGAGAACACGCTTTGGATTGATTGTGACGTCCTCCAGGCCGACGGAGGCACGCGGACCGCTGCGATCACGGGGGCGTACCTCGCCACGCGGCTCGCCATTCAAAAATTACTCGACGCCAAAAAGCTCAATGAGAACCCGCTGACCGACTCAGTGGCGGCCGTGAGTGCCGGCGTGGTCGGGGGCGCCAGCCTGCTCGACCTGAATTATGTCGAGGACAAGGACGCGGAGGTCGACGCCAACATCGTGATGACCGGACGAGGCCAGTTCGTGGAGCTCCAGAGTTCCGGCGAGGAATCCACGTTTTCACAGGACCAGCTGCAAAGTTTGATTGGCCTCGCGCAAAAAGGTCTCAAAGAAATTGCCGCGCTCCAAACCAGCTTCCTCACCAAACAACTTCTCGCGCGCTGAGCCCGACTGGCGTGCGAGCTGCTACGATTCTCCCATGCGAACTTCACTCCGCTCCGCGCTGATCGCTACCGTTTTGGTTGCCCTCCCAAGCCTGGCCCACGCCCATCCGGGCCACGACGACCACGACATCACGTGGGATTTTACGCACTTGATCAGTCATCCGTTTGCCACGCTGGGCTGCCTGGCTGTACTCGGCGGCGCCGTGTGGGCTGTCTGGCGCCTGGCGCGCTGGTCCGAAGCCGGTCCGCGAGATCAAGCCCGCTGACGAGCGAGATTACGGGTCGCCCCGTAGGCCAGCGCGCTTGCGCGCGCTCCGGAGATCGAAGCCCGTTTAGCGCTAACGTTTTTATTTCAGAGCGCGCGCAAGCGCGCTGG
>JBDSSD010000013.1:0-3884 GCA_039928945.1 Opitutus sp.
GCAGGGCGACGTCGGCGTCTACGGGCAAAAACTCATCCAGACTCCGCGGCTCGATCGCATGGCCCGCGAAGGCACGCGTTATACCCAGGCCTACTGCGGCACCAGCGTCTGCGCGCCGTCGCGCACCGCCCTTCTCACCGGTCTGCATAGCGGCCACGCCCCGGTGCGCGGCAATTGGGAGCTCCCCGTCGAGGGTCAGCTGCCGCTTCCCGCCGGCACCGTTACCCTCCCGCAGATTCTGAAAACCGCCGGTTACGCCACCGCCGTCGTAGGCAAGTGGGGTATGGGCATGTTCGATACGACCGGCAGTCCGCTGAAGATGGGCTTCGACCACCAGTTCGGTTACAACTGCCAGCGCCACGCGCACTCGTACTTTCCGACCTATCTTTACAACGACGGCCAGCGCTTCGAACTTCCCGGCAATACCGGCGAGGGCGTTGGCCCGATCTACGCCCAGAATCTGATCCAGGCCGATGCTTTGCAGTGGGTTCGTTCGAAAAAGGATCAGCCTTTCTTCCTGTTCTACGCCGCCACCCTGCCCCACGGAGATCAAGAGATCGACGACCTCGGTGTTTACGCCGGCAAGCCCTGGTCAGAGGTGCAAAAAATCTACGCCGCCCAAGTCACCCGCCTCGATCACGATGTCGGCGAGCTCCTCGATCTTCTGGCTGAACTGAAGATTGATGAAAACACCCTTGTCATCATCGCCGGTGACAATGGTTCCTCCTTTTCCCCGAATTCCGAAATCGGCCGGCGCTTCAACCAGGCTGGCAACGGTCTGCGCGGTTACAAACGTGACCTCTATGAGGGGGCGCTCCGGCAGGCCGCGATCGCCCGTTGGCCCGGCCAGGTTCCCGCCGGGCGCGTGAGTGACGCGCCATGGGCTTTCTGGGATTACCTACCGACGTCCGTCGAACTCGCCCGCGCCCAGCTTCCCGCCGGCTTTCAGCCTGACGGCCTGTCGCTCGTCTCCTATCTCCGCGGCGGACCCGCCCCCGCCCGCGAGTATTTTTACTGGGAGCTGCACGAGGGAAATCGGCCGCTCCAAGCCGTTCGCTTCGGCCAGTGGAAGGCGGTCAAGAATGGTCCGAACGAGGCGCTTGAACTCTACGACCTCGACGAAAATCCGGCGGAGTCAAAGAACCTCGCCGCCACCCACCCGGACCTCATCGCACGCGCCACGGCGCTGATGCGAACCGCCCACGCTGACGACCCGAACTGGCCGCTCACCGGTCGCGCCGCTAACCGGACCGGAATCGGAAAGAAAAAGACTCCGTGAGTTTTTCTGGCGCGCGAATTTCGGCGCGGCGTCTCGCCCCCCTCTCTCCATGCCGTCGTTCCCCCTTCTTCGATTTTCGCTGACCGACTTCCCTGTCCTCCAGTTCGCCCTCGCTCTTCTCCTCGGCTCAACGGGAATCACGACCATGGCCCGTGCAGATGCCATCACCGGCCGTCAGGTGTATTACCTGAATCCCGACTGGCGTTTCCTGCGCGCCGATGCTCCGGACGCCGTGCAGCCGGATTTCGACGACTCGACGTGGGATCGCGTCAGCCTGCCGCACACGTGGAACGACGTGGATACGTTCGACGACTTCGGCACGGGCGGACACACGGGCGAAATGAAGCTTTGGACCGGCGTGGCCTGGTACCGGAAGGAATTTACCCTGCCTCCCTCCAACGCCGGGAAACAGGTCTTCATCGAATTCGAAGGCGTGCGTCAGCTGGCGGAAGTTTATCTGAATGGCCGGCGTATAGGCGGCAATGATACGGGCTTCATCCCGTTCGGTTTCAACCTCACGCCCTACCTGAAGTTTGGCGAGCGCAACGTGCTCACCGTCCGCGCCGACAACCGTTTCCAACCTTACGGCGAAGGTCCCACGCCATGGCATCACCCCAACTGGCATCCTCCCCACGGCGGCATCTACCGCAATGTCCGCCTCCACGTGCTGGACCCGATCCACGTTACGCTGCCACTTTATGCCGACCTCAAGACTGAAGGCATCTACGCGCGCACGACGTCGCTGACCAAGGAAATGGCCCGGGTCACCGTCTCCGCGGAAATTGAAAACGCTACGGCCGCGCCCGCCAGCAGCGTGATCACGCTCTCGCTCGTGGATCGCGACGGCCGCGTCGTCGGATTTGCCACCCAGCCAGTCACCCTCGCGGGTCAATCCCGTCAGAAAGTCACTGCGAGCGTGGACGTGGCGGATCCGCACCTCTGGGAGCCGGACTATCCCTACGTTTACCAAGTCCGCGTAGGCATCGAGACAGGCGGCACAGTGCGCGATGTGGCGACCACGGCGTTCGGCATTCGTAATTTTCGTTTCGATACCAACTCTGGATTCTGGACCAACGGCCATCGCCTGAAACTTCACGGCTGGGGCCAGAAACCCACGCAGGGTTGGGCCGGTCTCGGCGCCGCACTGCCCGACTGGCTCGCCGACTTCACCCTCAATCTCATGGATGACGCCGGGGGCAACATGATCCGCTGGGGCCATAGCGCCGGCTCGGCGGCCGCCAACGCCATGGATGACAAATACGGCTTCGTCACCCTCATGCCCGGCGTCGATGGCGAACGCGATTGCGAAGGCCCGGCCTGGGCCACCCGCAGTGCGGCGTTCCGTGACATGATCATTTATTACCGCAACTCTCCCTCGATCTGCGTCTGGGAAGGCGGCAACTACAACGTCAGCGTCGCCCACTCCAAGGAACTGCGCGACATCGTCTCGCAATGGGACCCCGAGGGCCGCCGCTACTTTGGCTTCCGCATGTCCTCCCCGGCGCAACGCCCGTACATCGATTTGGAACTCGGCACGATCGGCCGCGTCCGCGCTCATCCTTACCTGCCGGTCGTCGAGACCGAGTACGACCGCACTGAGACCCCGCGTCGCGTCTGGGATAAATATTCGCCGCCTGATTTCGGCCACCTCGGCAAAAACGAAGCGCTCAACACCTACCACCTCGATTCCGAGGGCTTCGCCCTCAACGCAATCAAGGAATGGTGGACGCTCTTCGGCTCCAAACCGGAGCACTCGGGCGGCGCCAACTGGATTTTCTCCGACGGCACCCACGGCACCCGCCAGCAGACCGACGTCGCCCGCGCCACGGGTGAAGTGGATGGCGTCCGACTGCCGAAGGAAGCCTACTTCGCCCTGCAGGCCACGTGGAGCGAGGTCCCGCGCGTGCACCTGATCGGCCACTGGACCTATCCCACCGGCACCGTGAAAGCCATGTACGCCGTCGCCCGCGCCGAACAGGTCGAGCTTTTCGTCAACGGCCGCAGCCTCGGCCTCGGGGAGCGCAGCCTGGACACGCTCTTCACTTGGAAGGACGTGGCTTTTTCGCCCGGTGAAATCGGTGTCGTCGCCCGCCGTTCCGGCAAGGTCTTCGCCGAGGACACCCGACAGACGGCCGGCCCCGCCGTCGCCCTCAAACTCACTCCCATCGTGGCCCCAGTCGGCTGGCGCGCGGACGGTTCGGATATCGCGCTCGTCGACTTCGAGGCGATCGATGCGAAAGGTCGGCGTTGTCCGACGGACCAGGCGCGTGTTGATTTTGAGCTTTCCGGTCCCGCCGTCTGGCGCGGTGGATACAACAGCGGCAAGGAAGACAGTATTAACCACCTCTGGCTCGACACCGAGGCGGGCGTGAACCGCGTCAGCCTCCGCTCCCGGCTGCAGGCGGGCACCGTCACCCTCACGGCGAAACGAGCCGGACTCAAATCCGCGACGTTGTCCCTGACCTCCGCACCCATCTCCTTGCGCGGAGGTCTCTACTCCGCGGCTCCGGCCAACACCATGGCCAACCTCGGCCCACGCCCGGTCATCGATGCCGCCGCGCTCCTGGCCCTGACTGCGGCACGCAATCTTCCCACGCCAACCGCC
>JBDSSD010000014.1:0-5659 GCA_039928945.1 Opitutus sp.
GCGACACGCCTTATCATCTCGGAGGAAAAGACCGGCGACGTAATCGGACGCTACAAGCTCCTGCAGAAAATCGGCGAAGGCGGCATGGGCGTGGTTTATATGGCCCGGCAGGACGAGCCCGTGCGGCGGCGGGTCGCACTCAAGATCATCAAGCTGGGCATGGACACGAAGTCAGTCGTGGTCCGCTTCGAGGCCGAGCGCCAGGCGCTGGCCATGATGGACCATCCCAACATCGCCCGGGTCTTCGATGGCGGCGCGACCGACGCAGGCCGGCCCTATTTCGTCATGGAGCTGGTGCGCGGCGTGCGGATCACCCAGTTCTGTGACGACGCCCGGCTTTCCACACGCGAACGGCTCGACCTGTTCATCCAGGTTTGCCAGGCGATCCAGCACGCCCACCAGAAGGGGATCATTCACCGCGATATCAAGCCTTCGAACATCCTCGTCACCGTGAACGACGGCGTCGCTGTTCCGAAAGTCATCGATTTTGGGATCGCGAAAGCGACCGGGAGACGGCTGACGGACAAGACCCTCGTCACGGAGTTCGAAGCGCTCATCGGCACCCCCGCGTACATGAGCCCGGAGCAAACGGACATGACCAGTGTGGACGTCGATACCCGCTGCGACATCTACAGTCTCGGGGTCCTCCTCTACGAAATGCTGGCTGGCCGAACGCCGTTCGACGCGAAGGAACTGCTGGCGTCGGGTCTGGACGCGATGAGCAAGACGATCCGCGAGAAGGAGCCCGTCCGGCCGAGCACGCGACTGGCGACGCTCCAAGGCGACGAACTCGCGACCACGGCCAAATGTCGGTCCGCGGACACCTCGAAGCTGCTGCACCAACTCCAGGGCGATCTCGATTGGATCGTGATGAAGTGCCTGGAGAAAGACCGCACCCGCCGCTACGAGACAGCCAACGGCCTCGCCACCGATCTCAAGCGGCACCTCAACGACGAACCGGTCATCGCCCGTCCGCCGAGCAAAGTATACCGGTTTCAGAAAGCTTTTCGCCGAAACAGACTGGCTTTCGCTGCTGCCTCTGCAGTCATGGTCTCACTGATGGCGGGGTTCGGGGTCAGCACGTGGCAGATGCTCGAGGCCCGGAAGGCCCAGCGGTCAACCGAAGTCGCGCGCACCGCGGAACGGCAACAGCGGCTGGAGGCGCAGTCCGCCCAAAAAATTGCCGAGACTGCGCTGCAGCACGCCGACGCCAACGCGCGCAAAGCCTCCGACAGTCAGCAGCACGCGCGGCGCCTGCTTTATGCCACGGACATGTATCTCGCCCAGCAGTCGCTCGCCTTGGACAATCTGGGGAAAGCGCGCCGATTACTCGAGCGGCACCGTCCGCTGCCCGGCGAAGAAGACCTGCGTGGATGGGAATGGCGTTATCTTTGGCAAGCCACCCGCAGCAGCGCCCTCCTCACGCTCGACCAAAGGCCGACGACGCGTGGATGGTCTGTCAGTTTCTCCCCAGATGGCACCCGCCTGGCGGTGGGTTGGTTGAATGGCCGCGTCGACTTGTGGGATGTTCGGGGCCGGCGATCGGTTCGGCCGCTGACGGACCGCGAGTATCCAGAACACCAGGGCCATGTGGCTTTTTCTCCCGTGCGCAATCTCCTGGCCGCCACGTCCGAACCCCGGGTGATTACACTCTATGACCTCGACTCCGGCCGGGAATCGATTCTTTGGCGGGCGCCCGAACAAGGCGCGTGGAGAGTCTGTGATCTGGCGTTTTCACCCGATGGTTCGAAGGTGGTCATCTACGCCAAATTACCCAAGAAACTCGATGAGGTCTATGTGGTTGATGTGTCCTCAGCCCAGATCGAAAGCCGCCATGAGACCGATGAGGCTCCCAGTCTTTACGGCATTCTAGGAGGAGCGCGACTGTCAGCCGACAACCGGCGCCTGTTTCTGACGCGACGCTATAGCATCCAGTGTATCGATCTCACCACCGGCCAGAAAATCTGGGAGACCGATCCGGAGAAGAATGCCTTCGGCTTGACCACGCTTGCTCTCTCGCCCGACGGCCGGGTGCTGGCTTCGAGTTCGGGCTACGAAGATTTTACCATCCACATCCACGATGCAGCGACCGGCCGGCTTTTGGCCCGGCCCGCCGGTCACACCGGTTGGGTTTGTCAGGTGGTGTTCAACCACGACGGAAGCCAGTTGATTTCGGCGGCGGCCGATCAAACGGTCCGCTGCTGGGATACGATCAACTGGTCTGAAACGAAATTACTGCGTGGCCATACGGCCAAGGTCGAGGCCGTCGCGATCTCGCGGCGGGCCGAGCTCATCGCCAGCGCAGGCACCGACGGAACCGTTCTGTTGTGGAGAGAGGACGGCAAGGGCATCGCGGAGGGATACCAGCGTCTTCGGGACGACCTCGCCCTCAATCAGGTTTGGCCCTTGGACCGTTCGCGCGTGTTGTTGCTGCCGACGGGCAAACCGCCCGAGGTGCTCGATCTCAAGCGAAACTCCCCGTTGGGTTCGCTCCCGAAGATTGGAACCTCCGCCGACGTCCTGGGCTGGTCCGGCCCCAATATTCTTTGCCACTGGGACGGAACCAACCAGATCCTCGTCCATGAACTGCGCGAGGCGGAGTTCATTCAACGCGGAGCCGTCGCACCGGCGTCTGGAACGCGTCCGACCGGATTTGCCTACAACGCCGCGCGCCAGTTGCTGGCATGGAGCGAAGGGTCTTCCTTCGCATCGGTCTATCTGGAAAGTCTCGCGGCGCCCGGCCGCCGCATCGAACTGAAGAGCGATGTCCCAATGAAGAGCTATGTCTCCGGCGTACTTCCGTTCCGCTTCAGTGAGAATGGAAATTACCTCACGGCCTTGGGGAAGGACACGCTGCGCGCCTGGAATGTCGACACGGGTCAAATCGTGGCGTCCATCGATGCGCCCATTGGTGGTATCGTGGGTCCAGCACTCTTTGCCGCGGATGCGCGGGTACTGGTCGCATTCGTTGGCAGTGGAGAGATCGGCCGAAGTGGTGACTTCGAACTCGGATTCTACGATCTGACCGGCTCGCGCCGGCTACCGCGGCGGTTCCCGGTGAGTTCCCCCATGGCTTCGCTGGCGGTCTCGCCCGACGGCGGGCGGGTGGCAACCATCGACCATGGTCAAACTCGGCTGTTCGATCCCGCCAGCGGCGAACCCCTTGAATCCCCACTGCACGGCTACTTGAACTCAGTCTACGGTATTGCTTTCTCCCCGGATGGACGCCGGTTGATCTCCTCAGCGAGCGCAAGAGAGGCCGTCAAGCTCTGGGATGTCGGCACGGGGCAGGAACTACTGACCTTGCGTGGCGCTGGGTCGATTCTTTGGTCAGCCAAATGGAGTGCCGATGGGGACACGATCCTTGCCGGCCCGCCGTGGCAGGCGTGGACGGTGCCCTCTTGGGAAGAAATCGCGGTGGCGGAGGCGAAGGATAAGGCGGACTTCAAGCAGCTATGAAAGTTGGAACCTTTAAAATGGTTTAGTTGAGTCCGGTGCGTTTCCGACAAGTCGAGTACTGGAGTCCACGATTCCAACGGGACTCGGTGATGAAGTCCGACCAGGCTCACCGTCTATTCGGAGTCGTTTTTTACTCGCTCCCATTCACAGTAGAAACGATGGGTCACGGCTGAGTCTAAGAGAAAGAACTCGATTGGGCCTCTCGTGATTGGGCCGATGCGGGCGCGCGCCTCGGGTGAGACGCGCCCTGCTCTTTCAGCAATTGTGATTGGAGGCGACGACGACACCGGTGATCCCGGCTCTCCTGTCGTTGCACGAGCCTGGTTGCGTCGCGCTGCTATGGGCGGGTGATATTGCAGAAGCAGTATTCTTCACGATTGCCGTCAGCCAAAAAATGCAGGACATCCACCATGTGGTTATGCCCACCGACAAACGACTTATAAATACCAGTTCCCTCTTCGATTGTCAGTTCAAAGGTTCCAATCACGTAAAACCCACCCTCCCCGTCGAGTTCAATTACATAATCGCTGCCCGTGAACTCCATGGCCATCGCGCCACCTGGAACTTTGTAGGCGCACAACATACCACCGAATTGCACGTAAAAATTGCCGATGGGCTTGTCATCGTTCCGATTGCCCGGAAGCCCGCTCACGGGGTAGATGTTCACGGTTGAGTATGAAGCATCGTTCAGATCCACCTGCGACAGTCCCAGGTTGGGCGCTTTAACCACGGGCTGATAAATTCCTTTCAGCAGGATGACGAATGGGTCGCTGGGCACAGCCGCTTGGCCCAGCACCTGGCTAGGGGAGGCGAGCAGCGCGACTAACGCCCCGACGAGCAAGGAAGCGTGCAGGAATTCCTTGGTCTTTGTCAGGATCCTACGCCCGATGGATTGTTTGATTAATTTAATCATACCGATTGGTTCTTTCTTTGTTTTTGTCTTCTGTGGCTATGGCGAAAAGCCGGGATGCTGACGGAATTCCAATTCCGTCAGGCGGGCCTTCCGCAGTGGGAACGAGTGAACGGACGGCGACGAGGGTTTCAGCTGGGATGGTTAACAACCTCCAATGCGAAATTTTTCCTGGGCACATGACACTCCGGAGGTTCTTTTCTGAAAAAACCTTAACTTTGATCCTCTTTGGGTCACATGCCTCGTTCAACCCTCTCACATTCGCGACCCTCGCAACCGTAGCGGTCGCCGAGTTGTTCCAGATTCCAGTCACGCACGCCTGCCTGTGACCAAGGCAAGAAGGACCACGAGAACAACGGTTCTGCCACGGTCACCAGGACGAACTTATCACTTGGGTAGGTTTTACTAGTCCCGGACTCTTCGCCACGCTCGAAGGAGTGGACGGAGGCTATATCGGCAAAGGCACCTTAACCTCGTAAATGTGCTCACGCATGATCGGCCGTGAGGTATTGCTTTCGCGTGCTTGGCGTGAGCACGGCATGATTGATTCACTCGAAGCCGCGAAATGGTGATAGTGGTTGGCGGTGAGTTTGACGCCCTCCGTAAACCGGAGATCGCGTGACTCTCGCCTGCAGCCTTGCGCAAGCAAACCGGCGCCGTGACTGTACTCGCCGCATGAGCGACGAGCCACCGCCGCCCGAACTCAATCGCGGCGAAATCACTCTTCTGCTCCGGCGCGCCGGGCAGGGCGATGCGCAGGCGGCCGACCAGATTCTGCCTCTCGTGTACGACGAGCTGCGCAAGCTCGCGGCGGCAAAGATGGCGCACGAATCCGCGGGCCAGACGCTCGAGCCCACCGCGCTCGTCCACGAGGCGTGGTTGCGGCTGGGCGGTGAAGCGCAGCCACAGTGGCGGAACCGCGCGCATTTTTTTGCCGCCGCGGCCGAGGGCATGCGGCGTATCCTGATTGAGAATGCGCGACGCAAGCACGCCATCCGGCACGGTGGCGAGTTCGAGAAAGTCAGCGCCCACGCCACGGGCTTCGATCTGCCTGCTCCCGAACTTGGCAACGAGGAGCTGCTCCGGTTGAGCGAGGCGCTGGACAATCTTGCGGCTCATGACGCCCGCAAGGCGGAGCTGGTGAAGCAGTGGTATTTCATCGGACTCACGGTCGCGGAGGCGGCGGAGGTAATGGGCATTTCGGAGCGGACGGCCCTGCGCGACTGGGCCTATGCGCGCGCGTGGCTCGTCAACGAGATGGAACGGCTCCGCTGATTTTCCGCGGACGCG
>JBDSSD010000015.1:0-11909 GCA_039928945.1 Opitutus sp.
GTCAGGCTGAATGTTGCCGCATTTTCCTGCCTAAGTTGCTCGGCGGCGACATTGCTGCTTTCTCCTTCTGTAGAGCTAATTCTCAAGAGAGCCTCCGGAGCGTCGCGCTGCTCCTTCACGAGCGTCACGCCCTCTAAAATATATCAAAACTCGGCCTGACCCCGCCGGAACGGCTCCTTCTGCCTTGCAGTGACGGGTCAGCTCGCGGAAAACTCGCCGGGAGAAACAATCACGATGCCCGTCCGTTGCTCTGTTTCGACGCGGTCGTGTGCGGCGGCGATTTGATCGAGCGGATACACGCGATCAACGAGGGCCCGGATGCTGCCCGACTTCCAACAGTTGTTTTAAGTGGCTCAGTTCTTCCTCCTGCTCCGTCGCAAAGGCGGCAGTAGCACTGCGCTGTTTAAACGTCGACGGCCGGAGTGCTCGCAACAAATCGGAAAAGCGCGGATTGGCAATGAGGTAAGTTAAAACCTGACCCCCTGACACCGCTCTTGTCGTCTAATGCCGCTCCATCGGCGGTTACGACTGCCGTCCTGGTTGATCAGATATAGCAAAACTCGTTGCTGACCCCGTCCGATCGCCCCGCACCAACCGATTCACAACGGAGGGACGACCTCTGTGTCGTCCGGTTCGCGTCAACGCGCGGGTTGTATGCCGGAGGTGCAGAAAAGGGTCCGGTTGAGGTTGCCCTGATATGACGGTCAGTGAGCGAGGAGACAAATCCCGAACGAGCTCACTTGAAAACGCAGATGAGAAAGCCGGCCCCCCTCGGTCTCGCGGAGGCACGGTACGAGGGCGAAGCACTCCGCCGGACCGATGCCCAGCATCGGAAATACCGATGACGAGAATACGCCCTGTTGTGCGATAATGGCGGAATCAATCATGTACCTCCGTCTTGTCTCTCTCATCGGATCGCGATCGCTCCGGGAACGCTTCGGTCCCGCTTCGGGCGTTCGCCCGGCGTCCCACGCCTCCTCCGGGGCGAACCTAAAGCGCACCCGAAGCCAGTACATCCTTTCACGCTGGGAACAGCGATCGCGGGAATGGCGCCCCGAAGCGCGGCTCTCGGACTGCGCGTGGTGGACGAGAGCAGTGACGTCAGCCTCTCCAGTCGCGCGGTTCGTTTCTCATCGCGGTTCACAATCGCTCATGTCCCTGGCCTTGCGGGATTACACCTTCGGAGGAACGCGCCGTGGCTAAGGTTAAACTGAATCCGGCTCTGGCATCGATCGGCGGTGAAATCGACGGCTGGGTCTATCGCCAGCAGTTCGGACAGACCATCATTGCGGCGAAGCCGAGGGTTCGGGCTGACTCGAGTCCAGCGCAGCGGGAGCGCCAGGAGAAGTTTGCGCGCGCGAGTGAATACGCCCGCGATGTCCTGCGCGATCCGCTCCAGCGCAAGAGCTATCAGGCCTTGGCCACTCAGCGGGCCAAACCGGTCAATGCCCTGCTGATCAAAAACTGGCTGACTCCGCCGACCATCGTCGAGATCGACCTGGCCGATTTTCATCGAGCAGCCGGTGACGTCATTCGCGTCCTGGCCCACGATGACATTGAAGTGGTCGCTGTGGACGTGGCGGTTGAAACCGCGGCAAAGCTCCCGCTCCTCAGCGGCGCCGCGCGCAGCGTGCACGGCGTCTGGCGATACGAGCTTCAGCAGCCGCTGGGTGCGGGACCACAGATGATCATCCGCGTCACCGCGAGCAATCGCGCCGGCCGCGCAGCGACGCGGAGCGTGGAATTCAATTTCAGAGTCGAGTGAGCCAGCGCACTCGCGCGCTCCGAACGATTGCGCTGGCCGCGCACGAAATATTAATAGTTAAAACCTGACCCCTTTCGGTCTTTCCTTCCTCGTCGAGGGTCTCTTCGTTTCCTTTGTTCACTTCTGTTCAACGGATTGGCTTCGGGGGTTGGTTGCGGCTATGCCGCGCTGCGGCCCTGGCGTGAGGCAATCGACTGAGCGCGCGCAAGCGCGCTGGCCTACGGGCGATCCTCGAACCGGACGAGACGGAGCTCGCCCCTCCATTCCGAGCATTTCTGATGAAGTGGCGTCAAGCCGCGGAGGCGCACGAGTGTCCAAAACAGAAGCCAGGATCGCTAAACTTCACAGGAGAACTTTGCCGCGTGGACCGATACCCGCCTTGTGTTGGATAGCATCGAATAGCCGCTGGCGCGGAAAAAGTGAGATAAGACATTTCGAGCTTCACCTCTGGAAGCGAATAGGGATCGAAGGAACTTTCGGGGCGCACTTCGCAGGCCACTCCGTTTTGGACGGCGGTGGTTCCCGCTTGGCGAGCAGCGGGTCGGTAGATCCGCTATCATGGTCTATGGGATTTCTCCCACCCTCCCTTACGGTCCTCCCAAGGAACGCGTTCCAACTCGTGGGGTCCCGATGCTTTACCCAAACCCCGCGAACCCCGGATCGGCGCGCCGCGTCGATTCGCAACCAGCCACCTCGATGGCAGCGGGCAATTCAGAAAACCCTCAGTGCTTAAGCTTATGAAAAACGAAGACAAAGAATTCGCTCGAAAAGATAAATCACGTAACCCTGATCCCATTACAGGAGCGCCAGGTTCGCATCCGGTCGGCACAGGTATAGGGGCCGCCGCCGGCGGCGCGGCCACCGGAGCGGCAGTCGGTACCTTCGCTGGCCCAGTAGGCACGTTGGCTGGAGCCGCTGTCGGTGCGGTGATAGGCGGATTGGTCGGCAAAGGCGTCGCCGAAAAAATCGATCCGACCGTCGAGGAGGGCTATTGGCGCGATAACCACGCCCGCCAAACGTGGGCGCAAAACCGATCGTATGACGAATTCAGCCCGGCGTACCGGACGGGATACGAAGGTTACGGTGAGTACGGCGCAGCAGGTCGCACCTTTGAAGAGAGCGAAGCGGACCTCCGCCGGCAGTACGAAAGCAACCAGCCCGCTCTCAGTTGGGAAGAGGCCCGACCAGCTACGGAAGCGGCATGGCAGAAGTTCGACCAAAGGAAAACCACGGACGACAACGTGGATACCTACGGCAATCCGCGTAAACGCTAACGATCCCGGTTTCTGATCCTTCGAGGCCGCGAGGGCAAAAGCCACTCGCGGCCTTTTCGTGTCCCTACCGCGACCCGAACGGAAGCCATCAAACGAGTCAGGTTGGACGCCGTAACCAGTGCCCCTTCAGATCGCTTCATTCGAACTGTGTCAGGACACCATGATTCAGCGTGGTTGGGACGCGATCCACGCGAGCTACGTCGAAGGGTTCAAAAATCTGCCCGGCGGATCAAAACTCGAATTCACCGAGACCCACCATTCCGTCGTCGGAGAGATCGTGCTGAGTTGGGGGCTGTGGAAATTCACCATTCCCGGGAATGACGGGAAACCGATGGTATCGGAGGGGCGCTTCTCCGATGTCAAAACGAAGCGGGATGGCAAGTGGGTCTACGTGATGGACCACGCCTCTGTCCCGATGGGACCGCCGCCAGCAGGCTGAACGACTTGACTACCTGAGCGAAAGCTCGATCCGACCGCGGATTTCGCGGATGGGCGCGGATGAGAAATAGTGAAACCTCCCGCTGCTCCCGCAGCGGGCTACGTCCTTGGAGCCGTCCGACCGTTGCGTCATCTGCGACCTTGGCGTGAGGCAAGTCGTGGGCCGGACCTCGTTCGATCGAGCCATGTTATGGACTAAGAAAGCCTGACATGGTTATGGTATCATCCACGTCGCGACGCCGCTGATACAACAGCATCGGCCAGGCACTCGAGACTACCTGAGCCAAAGCTCGATCCGACCACGGATTTCGCGGATGGGCGCGGATTAGAAATAGTGGAACCTCCCGCTGGCTCCCGCAGCGGGCTACGCCCTTGGAGCCCTCCGACCGTTGCGTCATCGTTTTAGCGAATGACGGTGACTGTATTGTTCCCCGAAGCGCTGGATGGAATGGTATCCGTAAAGAATTCCACGGGCTGCCAGCGCCCCTTGTTCTTCCCTGCGCCGTTTATGGCGATCGTCACGTGATTATTCACTCCGGGAGATCCTAGGGCGATCGGAGTTGATCGCGCTCCGATACCCAACAGGTCGAAGAGATTGTTCTCGGCCATCCGGCATCCCCAAAGAGAAACGTTCACCGTGTTGTTGTTCGTTCCATTGGGAATTGAAATGTTCTCGCCGCCGACGACGACCAGTCCTCCGACATCAAGATCAGTGTCGCCATTGTTATCGATGAAATGGTCGCCGTAGCCTTCGAAGTTGATGGTGTTGCCGTTGGCCGTCGTGTTGTTCGAACTCAGGCCGCCGACAATGATGGTGCCCGCGCCGTTACCGAAGAAGCGGTTGCCGGAGGACTGCACGTTGACCGTCGAGTTGATCGCCCGGTTGTTGACGAGCAGCCGCCCCTGCTTGTTGCCCCAGGATCGATTCTCCTCCACCCACGCATTGACCGTGGCTCCGGTGGCGCCTTGGAAGTTGCCGATGCGCATGCCCTCGGAGACGCCAAACGGGTTCTGATAAAAATCGTTGTCGATGATCTCGATCTCGATCGTCTCACCCGAGGCCGCCGGACCGAAATTGAGTACGTTAAGTCCTCGAGTACTCCCGGTCGCTGCCACATGTGCGATTCGGATGTAGGCGGTGCCAGGGGCTTGGAGTCCTGTATCGATATTTGCCTGACCAAAGCGGGCGTCACGCACCGTTAACCACTCAACGGAATTGGTTCCCTTGCCCGTGCGAAGGGCGGCGGAAGGCCCAACGCCAACATACGAGGCAGCTGGCAGGTCCCAGGCGTTGATCACCACCGCTGACCGATCGCCTACGACTCCGACGATCGACATGTTGGGTTGAAGTTCAATCCGGCCGGCCTTGGGCCGTGGCTGTCCGAAACCATCGGTGGGCGAGAGCATATAAGTACCAGCCGCCAGTTCGAGGGTTGCTCCGGCGTTGGCGGGATCGTTGACCGCGGCATAGAGTTGCTCGACATTCGATATATAAACCGGGTTGGCAGCCGCGGGCAGGGACGCGGCGAAAGCGAGCGTCAGAAGCAGTGTTCCAAGAGTAGAGTTTTTCATGGGATTTCAGGTGAGGGAGACACGTGGGTTCTGAGCCGTGGTCAGGGTCCCGGCGAGTTCCCGACGGCGAACGACTCGTGGCGGCTGCGAATGGCTCGGCCCTAAGTCCGAGATCTGTCGTGGTTCGTCGTCCGAATGCTCCTAGACCTAGGCCTGACGAACTGGCAGCGGTTCACGGTTTAGCGATGATGCTGGGCGGTGAGCCAGCCGCGCAACTCTTTCGCGGATGCCGACAATGCTATGGACTGATAAAGCCTGACATTGTTATGTATCAGCCACGTCGCGACGCGGCTGATACAACAGCATCGGCCAGGCACCCGAGACGACCTGAGCGAAGCTCGATCCGACCACGGATTTCGCGGGTGGGCGCGGATGAGAAATAGTGAAACCTCCCGCTGCTCCGCCGCAGGGGGCTACGCCTTGGAGACCTTCGACCGTTGCGTCCGCTGCGACCTTGGCGTGAGGCAATCCTGTGCGCTCGATTCCGCAGAGGCTACCATCGAATCTTAAATTACGTCTTCAACACACCCATCGTCCAGAGTGCGCCGAGCAGGCTTAGCAGCGCAGCCACCGCGCAGAGAACGATACCGACGATCTGGAACGCCATCCGGCCCAGATACGGACGGGTCAGGATGACCTGCGCATCAGCGGACGATTTCTCCGCGCTCAGCCCTTTGACTCGAATCGTCAGAGTGTCGGGGTTCGCCAGCGCGAGGCGACCGATGGGAATCTTGATCGTCGGGAAACGCGTTTCCAGCAACTGAACGACGTAGGCCAGCGCGCTTGCGCGCGCTCCGACGAGTGCCTCACGCAACGGCCGCGGAGGTCGCGACGGCCGGAACGTCCGAAGCACGAGCCTTCGGCGGTTTTAGAGTCCGGTCGTCTCAGCACTGCTTTAGCCGGCACCGCTTCGATCATGATCGGTGCCGTCAAGCCGGCACCTGAAAAGCGGCGTCGAGACCGCCGCGCTCCAAATCGCTACACTCGATACTCGAAGCGCGCGCAAGCGCGCTGGCCTACACGCGATCTTCATTCCGGACGAGACGGAGCTCGTCCCTCCATTCAATCACTGCGGAGGTGATCGAACGTGGGCACTTGGGTAGATTGTGCTGCGAAAGCGCGGGCTGGGAGCATGAAAAAGCCCGTCGGGTGAGCGACGGGCTGACGCTGCAACGGTATCCGTTTTTTACTTGGTCGCGGTCTTTCCCTTCAATTCGACCAAGATCAGGTCGAGGCCGGTTTTCCCGGTGTTTTCCGGCAGATGAGCGCCGGCCGGCGTCTGCATAACCGTACCTGCTTTCGCTGCGCTCGCCGTGCTTTTGCCATCGGCAAGCGTCATCTTGGTTTCGGCATCGGTGAGATAGATCGCGACGGCCTCAGGGTGATCGTGCATCACCGACTTCTCGCCAGGACCGTAGTGAATGCGGAGAACGCGCACCGATTCATTTTCGAACTCCACCTTGTAGTGCTTGGGATCGACTTTCACGGGGTCATCAGCACGGGCGGCGGCGGCGGCGAACAAGCAACCAATCGCAACCAGGGGTAACAGGGATTTTTTCATATGAGAACTCCAGGGGGTTGACTGACTCTTCTAATCCGGACGGCACCGTAACTTGCGCCATCGCGGTTCAGCTGTTCTGCGACAACGTCCAACGTAGAGCAAGGGTCCAGCGGTTGATATGAGCGCAAGTCCTACCGCGAGGTCAGCTAGCCAGTCACCGTCCGCCGGCGGGCCCGGACAAACGGCGGGCCACGTGGTTCGCAACGGGCGCGTCGTAGCAGCCGGCCCATGACGCGCGGAAAAGCAATTGTTCCTGCCACTCCTAAAGTGCCCAACCGCGTCACCGAACGGGTCCCAACGACACTCCCTCGCCCAGTTCGACGTGTCCGATCGGGAGCGGGTTTCGCAACAGGCCTCCACTGTCTTTACCGTAGTAGCGCGAGGCCGCCCTCGCCATCGCGCCGAGTTGGTCCGTGAAATCATTGCGCCGTTGGGGAATGCTGAAGCGGGTTTCCCAGAGCAGCTTTCGTCCCTTCCGCTGCTGCAGCAGCGGAAAATCGTACGCCATCAGCACGACGTAATAGCGGCTCTCGGCGATTTGTTCGACGAGGTCCTGCCGCTGTTGTTGGAGAGCGCCGGTCTGGTAGCTGCTCACCCGTTTCACTTCGGAGAGGTAACCGAGAATGGTGGCATTTTCGGTGTTCTGTTGATCGCGTCGGTGATTGGACAGGGCCGTCAACGCGAGTGATTGCTGGACTGCACTGTCCGCCGCCGTCTGAACGCCACCGGCGAGCGCCACCTCCATTTCAGTCGGGACCGGATTCATGGGAGGTGGTCGGGGAGGAGGCGTGAGGGCCTTTGCGATCTGGTATTCCGAGGCGGACGAGGTGCGGTCAGTACCTGTCGTCCTGCCCCAATAAACCATAATGAGGAGTTTGGTGTCCTGCGGCGTACGTGGATTGCAGGGCACGTAGTTTTCCTCCGCCAACGTAGGAGCGATGACGTGCGCAATATCGAGGAAACGTAAGCGATCGATGGTTGGGTCGTTGACACTGCCGCTGAGGAGTCCGCCCTCGCCGAACGCATACGTCTCGATTTCAAACGCGCCGTCTGGCTGCCGGGTGCGAAGATAGGCGGGGCTTACACTCGAAAAAATCGCCACGACGTCGCCACGTTCAGTCGTCGCATGGGCCGAGGCGGGCAGCAGCGTTCCCGCGAACAGGGCAAGCCGAACGATTCGAGAAGGTAAATCAGACGGGCGGCAACGTGCGAAGGGTTGGCGAATAGTCACGCGAGGGTAGAGCCGGTGAAAGAAGGTGCGCAGGAGAACCCGCCCTGACTGAGCGAGTTGGTCGTGAGCCAAACACCGTACCACCCGCATTCCCTTCCGGAACTTTCCGCTTCAGTCGCCAGCTTCGAGCTCCGAGTCTACGGCAACCCCGAGTATGCACGCGATATTTTCCAAGACGGACCAGGTCTCTACGTGAATGATACGCGCATTTGGGCGACGGCGAGGGCGGATGAGATGACCGCCACGGTGGTTAAGCACCCGCCGTTTACCCCAGTGCCGGAGCCAGCCACCACCGGTTTGATCGCGGCGCTGGGACTCGGGGGACTCATTGATTGGCGACGCTGGTTGGGGGCCCGCTCTGACAATTTCTCCAAGACGCTGGTTTGAAGGCGGCGTTCGGATCGCGTCGGGGATCCGCGCACCACCTTGGTCGATCAACAAGCCGCGCGCGCTCCGAACGGGTGTGGTGCCTCCTTGCGGCGAATTTTCCTCAATCGAGGTGATACGCCGACTCGCCATGCTCGGCGCGATCGAGGCCGATGTTTTCGGCTTCACGATTTACGCGCAGTCCCACCGTGCTTCTCACCAGCAAGACGATCAGAGCGGTGCCAATCGCGGACCACAGCGCGGTGAAACCCACCGACTTGAGTTGAACGAGCAGTTGAACGCCCACGTTCGTCACACCGCTACCGCCGAAAGCGGTCGCACCTAGTACGGCTACCAAAATCGAACCCATGATTCCGCCGATTCCGTGGACCGCGAACACGTCGAGGGCATCGTCAATCTTGAGCCGGTTCTTGATGAAGCCGCAGGCGAAATAGCAGACGAAGCCGGCGAGCAGTCCGAGCAGAGCGGCGCCGAGCGGCCCGACGTTGCCGGAAGCGGGCGTAATCGTGGCGAGACCGGCGACCATTCCGGTGACGATGCCAACGAGACCCGGTTTACCGACCTTTATCCATTCGATCGCCATCCAGGTCAGACTCGCGACGGCCGCTGAAATGTGAGTCACGAGCATCGTCATGCCCGCCGCACCATTCGCGCCGCCTTGGCTGCCGGCGTTGAAACCAAACCAGCCCACCCAGAGCATCGAAGCGCCGATCATCACCATGCCTGGGCTGTGCGGCGGATGAATTCGTGCCTGGAAATCAGCCCGCGGACCCACGAACCACGCTAGAACCAACGCCGAAACTCCGGCAGTGGTATGCACGACGATACCGCCGGCGAGATCGAGCGTGCCCGCTTTTTGCATCCAGCCATTACCCCAGACCCAATGCGCCACGGGCGTATAAATCAGGACCAGCCAGAGCGCGGAAAAGAGGCAGATCGCGCTGAACTTCATTCGCTCCACGAATGCGCCGACGATTAGTGCGGGAGTGATGATCGCGAACGTCATCTGGAACATGATGAAAACAGTTTCTGGATACGTACGCCCCGCGGTTCCGCTGGCTGCGATTCCGCGCAAGCCGAGATGTTTCAGACCTCCGATCCAGTCGTTGCCGTCCGAGAACACCAGACTGTACAGCCCGGCGACCCAAAGGACGGAAGCAAGACAGGCGATCGCGAAGCACTGCATCAGGACCGACAGCACGTTTTGCATCCGCACGAGACCGCCGTAGAACAGCGCGAGCCCGGGCAAGGTCATGAACAAAACAAGGACCGTCGCAGTGATCATCCACGCGGTGTCCCCCGTATCGAAAGGCCGGTTCGTTTGGCCATGAGCGATTGCGGGGGAAAGTAGGAGGACGAGCGCAGACAGCCCTTTGGGCAGGGTTCGAGTGCAGTTCATGAGGGGTAGAATCTCGTCCTGAACACGGAAAACCGGCAGGAACGGGTTGAAGGGAGGAACCGCTGAATGAATTTGATTCATTGAAAACCGGAAGGACAATCGTCCGCTGCATATAAGAATCATCCGTTTTCTGATCCGGCGGTCCGGGAATCGCATGTTGGCAGTGCGCTTGCGCGCGCTCCGGAATGTAGAGATTGAACTCGGCGTCGCCTCTGCGCTTCGGTTGTTCCGTGGTTCGAACGCTCAGCAGAGGGCGGTGTGTCGGGTTACATGTCGAAAGCGGCGGCGAGCCGCCGCACTCCGTTACGGTAACAAGCGTGCTGGACTAGAGCGGGGGCGTTGACCCTCCCGCTGCGCCCGCAGCGGGCTACATTTCGGGCCTCGGACCCGCGCGCTCGCTGCGTTTTTCGCGTCGGGCCATCAGACTCAAAGCAGTGCGGCCGGGGGTGGGCGTACCTCCCCAGAGGCACGTCGTTTTAGGCGGGATTGTTGGGCGGCTGTACCCAAAGCGGAGCGGAGCAATCTCACCCGGAGGATGCTTCACTTCTCCAACCTGTTGCCCATGATCTCAACGAACAGAAAACCCGAAACGTGGCATGCCACCGGCAAGGAAGAGTGTGATCTCAGTCCCCTAATCTTGATCTTCCGCTTTCGACCGTCCTCGTCTCGCTTCGTCCGGCCCCGCTCGGTTCCCGTCGCTGACCCAAGCTTCATTCCGGCACGTGCACTTTCGATTTCGGTGAGAGTTCCCCGCCTATCATGAAAACCCGGTCCCTTCGAAAAGTCGCAGCAGCATTGACCTGCTTGGCCGCCGCCCATGTTGCCGCGGCGGTGAATGAAAAAGATTCAGTCGTGACAGCCGTTTTCTCCCGCTCGTTCAACAAATATGAACGTCCGACTCGCGCCGACGGATCGAACCAGCCGCTGACCTATGTCGTGGCGAAGGGCGGCGCGGAAGCAGGAATGTATCCGGACCAATCAATGGACGACGTGCGGTTCGCCGGAATCGTGCGAATGTTGGGAAAATATCTGGCGAAGGAGGCGTATTTTCCGGCCAACGACGGAAAGAAGGCGGACCTGATGCTGGTGATACATTGGGGCAAAACGATCCCGTTCAGTGACGCGCTAAGCCGCAATATGCTCGATCAGGGTCTGCAGCGATTCTCGGAGTTGCGGCTGAACGAGGTTCTTGGCGACGATGCCGTGCAAGGGCTGATGGAGATCCGTTTTGCTCAAGACGCACGGATCGCCGCGGACCGGCACAACGCGAACCTGCTGGGCTACACCAGCGAACTCAACCGTCGCGACAATCCCAGTCTCTACGCCGGGGCGGGAACCGCCTACCACGACCTGATCAGTGACCTTGAATCCGAACGTTACTATGTCGCCGTAACCGCGTACGACTTTCAGGAGGCGCTGCAGCACAAAAACAAGAAGGGCCTGTGGCGGACGGTCGCGAGCATCGACGCGCGCGATAACCGCTTCGACGAACGCCTCGTCACGATGATCGACAAGGCGTCGAAGTACTTCGGCCGAGACACCGAACGGCTGATTCGCCAGTTCGACTACACGCCTCGGATCAACTTCGGCGAACTGAAGACCCTCGGCGTGGTGGATGCGGAGCCATCCTCGAAGAAATAGGTCGTGACACATTCAACTCGCCCTTACGTGCTCTGCGCCTACATCGCTTTTTTCCGAGCGACGCTTGCTCCAGCGCAACCGACGCATCCGTTGCGGCGTTCAGATAGTCGTCATCCGTATCGGTGCTTTAGCTTCTACTTGCTCCAACCATGAAACGAATCCTCCTGCCCCTCCTCGTGCTGGTTTCCCTACTCAGCGCCTGCGCGAGCACCGATCCAACCACCCTCAGCCGCTCCTCGCAGATCAATGATGCCAACGACCTCACTCGGTCGGGCCCCCAACCGGACTATTCCGGACGGGGAAGTGATTCGCAGATGTTCACTCCGCCGCCAGGCATTTCGTCGTCGTCGTCTACGCCCTAGCAGGTGAGGGGTGGTTCGGGTCGGGCGTTTGGAAATTGCGCGACTACTTATGATGCGGCGATTCGATCCTCCCGCTGCTCCCGCAGCGGACTACACGGCATCCGGGATCGGACGTAGGCCAGCGCGCTTGCGCGCGCTCCGGATTGGATTGTGCCGAAGCGGTGTGCTGGGTGCCTCAGTGGTCGCGCTTCGGCAGAGGGCGGTGTGTCGAGCTACACCGCCCGAAAGCGGCGTCGAGCCGCCGCACTCCATGCGAACCGCAGCGCGGCGGTTAACGAG
>JBDSSD010000016.1:0-86566 GCA_039928945.1 Opitutus sp.
GTGGCGGCGGTTCGCGCGGTGAGTAAGACATCGCAGCCCGCAGGCACGAGTTCCTGATGGCGGCGGAAGATATCGCGAAGACGTCGTTTCGCGCGATTACGCAAGACAGCGCCGCCGACTCCGGCCGTCGACGCGACCACCCCAAGCCGTTTTACCGCCAGCGTTGCTTGATCGACGGTCGATTTTGGATCGGCTGCGGAATCACGCTGCAAACCCCAGAGCGTGAACGCTCCGCAATTTACTCGACGACCGTGTTCCTTGACTGCGCGAAAATCGCGCTGGCGCCTCAAATGCTGCTCGGTGCGAAAACGCATGGGAGCCGCAGGCGGGCGCGGACGGGCAGCGGCGAGACGGTCAGACAACCGTCAGGCGCTTCCGACCCTT
The DNA here is from genome assembly GCA_039928945.1 of Opitutus sp. Taxonomy (GTDB): domain Bacteria; phylum Verrucomicrobiota; class Verrucomicrobiia; order Opitutales; family Opitutaceae; genus Opitutus. Next base: position 385 of record JBDSSD010000016.1, read on the forward strand.
GAGACGACGAGCTTTGATCACTTTACGGCCGCTTGCGGTGGCCATGCGTGCGCGGTAGCCGATCTTGCGGGCGCGCTTCTTGCGGTGCGGACGGAATGTTGGTTGCATGACTTTTTAAAGAAAAGAGGGTCAGTGGTGCCGCACGGATTCAGACGTGTCAAGGGCGACCTTGTCGAGGTGCGGGGAGTCGTTTTGTCATCGCGGATCCGTCGGATCAACGTCGCTCCGCCTCGATTGGACTTCAACCTGTTAAACCCTCGCATTTGTCGCGAGGGGCCCCGTTCTGAGGTCGTCGGCCAGCGCGCTCTATCGTTTCGCCATAGGACGCGATCGGCTGTAAACGCGGCGCGACCGATGACGCGAAAGTTTACACATTCTCAAGGCCACACGTTAGTCTCAACGATGCCGTGAACTTTAAATTGTTGTTACTGAATTCCGGGTTCGATACTCGGACAACTTGGCACCGGCAATGCTGGCTCGGGTAGCGAGATCGATCAACTTCACCGGTTTACTCAGCCCCAATGACCCAATTTTTTCCGCGGACGTTTTGCCTCATTCTATTTTTTGCGAGTTGCAGCGCGGCGCGGGCTACCGCGATCAACGGCGTGGTCGCGTTTGGTGGGCTATTCGCGTCGGACGTCGGAACCTTGAATTGGACGACTGCAACGGAGTTCCACTTTATTGAGGCTCAAGGTCAGAGATCGGGAGATTTCGCCGTGCTCTCTTCCTTTGCCAATTGGTGGCTACCAGCTGGCCAGCTTCGCATTTCAGACACGTCTTATAAGAGCTATTTCGGGCAAGGAGATAACATTGCGCAATATAGCTTCGATCTTACGTCCATATCGTTCACAATAACCGCAAATACATTTTTGGCACAGGGCAACGCGATTGCGTATATGACGGGCTTCGACCCCACGTATGCAACGTGGAGCATCAGTGGGGCGCCACGGACGGGTGTATACCCTCTTTATCAGGCGGCGGCGACGTTCACCGTTTCTGGAGTGCGAGTAAGCGAGAGCGGGATGACCGGGATCTGGGTGCTTGCCGCGCTTGCAGGGCTTGTCGCCATCCGATCGCGCCGCTTTGCCTGGCTTGGATTCTGACAGATCGCCGGGTGGGGCGAAACGTTGGCCGATCGCGTCGATTCCGTCAGCGTGCGCGGATCTCATAGCCGCTCTTCTCACTTCGTGTGCATGCGACGGCGCAATGGATGAAATCGGGTATAATGCTAGATGAAGTCGGCGCCGCCAGCACTCCTGACCATTGGCTATGAGGGAAAGACGGCTGGCGCGTACATCGCTCAGCTGACATCGGCGAAGGTATCGGTTTTGTGTGACGTGAGACACAATCCGTTGAGCCGTAAACGCGGCTTTTCGAAGCGGGCTCTGGCAGCTGCGTGCGCAGCGGTCGGTATCCGCTACGTGCACCTGCCGCAACTCGGGATACCCACGGCCGAGCGGCGCAACATCAAGACGCCCCACGATCGTGAAGTTCTTTTTAGAAAATATTCTCGCACCACGTTGCGGCGAGAAACGGCTGCCGTGGGCACGATCCGCAGTTGGGTTTTAACCGATGGCGAACGCGTCGCGTTGACCTGCTTCGAAGCGAATCCATGTGAATGCCACCGCCACTGCGTGGCGCGTGCGCTCACCCAGAACGGAATTACTGGGGTTCTCGACTTGTGACTGCTGCTACGTCCGCAGGAGACACCGAAAACGTGGTCACTGAAACGGTCGTTCGAACGTTTTCCTAGCGGGTCGCGCTTGGCTTTGGCCTTAGCTCGCGCCGAAGAATTTCAGGATCTTACGGAGACTTGTGACCAAAACGTCGACCTCGTCGGCCGAATTGTAAACGTAGAAGCTAGCGCGCGTGGTGCTGGTCAGCCCGAGTTTCTTCATCAGCGGCTGGTTGCAATGGTGTCCGCCCCTTAATGCAATGCCGTCTTCGTCGGCAAAGGTCACCACGTCGTGCGCGTGCACATCCGCAAAAGCGAAGCTCACCAGACCACTGCGTGGCGCGCCCAAGCCCGGCCCGAGCAGGCGAATGCCCCGGAGCGCGGAAAGTTTTTCGTACGCGAGCCCGGCGAGTGCCGCGTCGTGCTCTGCGATCGCCCCGCGATCTAGCGCGTCGAGGTAATCGCACGCTGCCGCAAGGCCCACGGCATCCCCGAAGTTGGGTGTGCCGGCTTCAAACCGCTCAGGTGACGGCTTCCACCGCGCCGACAAATAATCAACCTGTGCGATCATTCCGCCGCCTCCCTGATAGGGCGGCATCGCGTTCAGAAGCGGCAGCCGCCCGTACAGTGCGCCGATGCCCGTCGGACCGGCCATTTTGTGCGACGAGAAGGCATAGAAATCGCAGCCGATTGCCCGTACATCAACCGGCAGATGACCGACGGATTGCGCGCCATCGATAACGGTGATCACGCCGCGCGCACGGGCCTTCGCACACAACTCCGCCGCCGGGTTCGTGACGCCGAGCGTGTTGGAAACGTGCGTGAAGGCGAAAACTTTGACTTCCGGAGTGAGCAGCGCGTCGAGGTTCGTTAAATCCAGACCATGCTCGGCATTGTGGCCGTGAACCGGGACGAAACGAAGGGTTGCGCCGGTGCGCTGCGCGATCAACTGCCAGGGCACCAGATTTGAGTGATGCTCCATTTCCGTGAGCAGAATAACGTCGCCGGGTTTGAGATTCGCTCCGCCCCAACTCGACGCAACGAGGTTGATCGACTCGGTCGTGCCGCGCGTGAAGACGATCTCCGCCGGATCAGCCGCGTTAAGATACTTTGCGACCCGGGTTCGCGCGCCTTCGTAAGCATCTGTCGCGCGCATCGACAGCGCATGGAGACCGCGGTGAACATTGCTGTTGTCGCGCTCATAGAAATGCGAAATCGCGTCGATCACCGACTGCGGCTTGTGGGCGGTGGCGGCGCTATCCAGGTACACGAGCGGCTTGCCTCGGATCTGCTGGTGCAGCGTGGGAAAATCAGCGCGGACGTGGGACCAGTTGGACATGGACGAATTAACGCGAGCTCGTGATCAAGACTCCGACCATGATCGCAAATCGATCGCGCCCTTTGCGAGGACGAATACGAAGGAGCGGGTCCGCGGTCTGGAGCTAATCGGTGTGGCTCTCGGTCGTAGCGGGCGCAGGGTCACCGTGGATGGCGTTGAGTGCGGCATGCCAGCCCAAGGTTGCACATTTGATCCGCGCGGGGAACGAATGAACGCCGGCAAACGCGGCCAGATCGCTCATCTCTTCAGGCTCCCGTCCGCTGGTGACGATCTCGTGGAATTCAGCGTAAAGCTTTTCGGCGTCGGCGGTGGTCTTGCCCTTGAGCTGAGTGGTCATCAACGACGCACTCGCCTGCGAAATTGCGCAGCCTGAACCGTCGAAGTTGATGTCGGCGATTCGATCGCCATCGAGCCGAATGAAGACGCTGCATTGATCACCGCACGACGGATTATCGCCGTGGGCGATACGATTGGCGGTCGGCAGCGTGCCGCGATTGCGGGGCCGGCGGTTGTGATCGAGGATGACCTGTTGGTAGAGCTCGGTGAGGTCGGCGGACATGCGAGATTCTGTAGTGGTGATCGGTTCTCGGAGGATGGCAACTGTAGTGAGGGTCGAGCGGAAGGTTGCAATTCCGCGTTGACCCCTCGCGGGCGGCGGCATTTGTTTCGCCGCTTCGACAGATGGCAGGGTTCGTCTCGGCGCGCCCACAGGACTCCGGAGAGGTGGCAGAGTGGTCGAATGCGCGCGCTTGGAAAGCGCGTGAACTCGCAAGGGTTCCGGGGGTTCGAATCCCTCCCTCTCCGCCATCCTTCGCCGAGCCTACGGCTGGCAGGCCATCCATCGGCTTCACTTGGCGTGTCCCAATTTTCTCAGTGTTCAAATTGCTGGGCGAAGGATGCCCGCCGTAGGCTTGGCGAAGGTGGGCCGGCTCGTCACCGAGTTTGGACTACGGGTTCTGACATAAGGGCGCGGCTTGTTGCGCCTACGGGGCTGTTGAAGCTTCGACCATGTACTATGTTTATTTGCTGCAGAGCGTGGCGTGTCCTACTCAACATTACACCGGCTTCACGACTGATCTGAAACAGCGCTTGGCACGGCACAACGCAGGTTATAACCGGGCAACGGCCGCAGGCAGGCCTTGGGGGATTTCGTGTTATACGGCATTTCCCGATGCATCGACAGCGCTCGCGTTCGAGCGATACCTGAAAAGCGGTTCCGGCCGAACATTCGCCAAGCGGCATTTTGCTGTGAGGTGAGGGGCGTCGCGCCAGAATTTTTCGGACGAGGTCGAGAGCGCCGCCCCCACCTCCACTAGTTGCCACGCGAATCTCGCGTACAAGTTTTCCAACTTTTTCCAAAAGCGTCTTGCGCGGTCGGGGAGGGGGCTCAACCCTGCGGGGGATTTTGCCTTCACCGCGCTCGTCTCACATCATGGTCTCACCCAACACCGAACTCGCTTACAACAGTAAGATCGAAGGGGAAGTCGTGGTGTCGCGCGCCGATGCCGTGATCAACTGGATCCGCACCAACTCAATTTGGCCCATGCCCATGGGTCTCGCGTGTTGCGCGATCGAGTTGATGGCTGTCGGTAATGGGCGTTTCGATATTTCCCGTTTCGGCGCAGAGGTCATGCGTTTTTCCCCGCGTCAGTCTGACTGCATGATCGTCGCCGGCACCGTCACTTACAAAATGGCGCCCATGCTGCGCCGAATTTACGACCAGATGATGGCGCCCAAGTGGGTCATTGCCATGGGCGCATGTGCCAGCTCGGGTGGCATGTACCGCAGTTATTCCACTCTGCAGGGCGTCGATCGCATTGTGCCGGTCGACGTGTACATCAGTGGCTGTCCTCCGCGTCCGGAAGCGATCCTCGACGCGCTCATCAAGCTGCAAGCGAAAATCAAGACCGAGCATTCGGCGAAAAACTTGTTCAAGGCTTCGGCCTGACCAGTCACCGCCTCTCTTCTGTCGTTGATATGACTGCTCCCGCTGCTGCCACTGCTCTCAAGGAAAAGTTTCCGCAGGCCACTGATCGCACGTCGTCCGACCACGTGGCGATCAATCTTCCCGCGGGTGATGCCTTCGCCGCCTTGAAGTACCTGCGCGACGAATTCGCGTTCGATCTCCTGAGCGATCTTACCGCCATCGATTGGGCCGAGGGCGTTTCGCCACGGTTCACGGTCGTCTATCACCTTTTTTCGACGTCGCACCATACGTACCTCCGGGTCTGCGCGGATTGTCTCAATGACACCGAGCCGTCGATCGCGAGTGTGGTGCCTCTCTGGCCAGGAGCGAATTGGCATGAGCGTGAATGCTACGATATGTTCGGCATCACTTTCGCGGCGCATCCTGATCTCCGCCGCATTTTGATGTGGGACAGCTATCCGTACTTCCCGCTTCGCAAGGAGTTTCCCCTCGCAGGAATCGAAACGCCGTTACCGGATGCCGAGATTGTCGAGGAGACCGGAACCAAGGCGATCGCCGCTCCGATGATGGGCGGCCCGTTCGTGGCTGCGCCGGAAGCGATCAATCTCACTGAAGCTGAACCGCGCGCCAAAGACGAAAGCTGGAGCGAGCGCGAAGAAAAACCGGAGTAATGGGTGTCCCTGCCGCCCGCGACTTTTCCGAACTGATGGCTACCGAAATCACCGTTCCAGACAGCGCTGCCAAAGCGGCTGGCGCCGAGCAGGAATTTGCCGGCGAGAAAATGTCCCTTTCGATGGGACCATCGCATCCGTCCACCCATGGCGTGCTGCGGCTGCAGATGGAACTCGACGGTGAGGTGTTGACCAAGTGCGACCCGGTCCTGGGGTATTTGCATCGCGGTGACGAGAAGCTCGCCGAGAACATGACGTACAATCAGTTCGTGCCGTACACGGACCGTTTGGATTATCTCGCTCCGCTGGCCAACAACATGGCGTATGCGATCGCCGTTGAGCGGCTCGCAAAACTCGAGGTGCCCGCGCGTTGCCAGGCCATTCGCGTCATCACGGCTGAAATGGCGCGGATCTCCGCGCACCTGATGGGACTCGGCGCGTTCGGTCTGGATGTCGGCGCGTGGACCGTACTCGTTCTTTCGCTCAACCAGCGCGAGAGCCTCTACAAACTTTTTGAAGAACTCACCGGCGCCCGCTTCACCACCAGCTACACGCGAATCGGCGGAGTGAGTCGCGACGTGCCTGAAGGCTGGCTGGCTCACGTCGGTGAGTTCTGCGACGGATTTCTGCCGGCGCTCGAAGAAATCCTCTCGTTGCTGACGCGAAACAAGATCTTCACCGATCGCACGATGGGCGTCGGGGTGATCACCAGGGAGGACGCCCTCGCTTACGGAATCACGGGACCAAATCTCCGCGGTTCCGGCGTGCCGCTCGACCTGCGCAAGGACAAACCATACTCCGGCTACGAGCAGTACGAATTCGATGTGCCGATCGGCACGAAAGGCGATAGCTACGACCGGTATCTCGTTCGCGGCGACGAGATGCGGCAGTCCGTCCGAATCATCCGTCAGGTGATCAAAAACTTTCCGGGCGGAGACTGGTACGCGAAGGATGCGAAGAAAATCTTTGGACCGCCCAAGGCAAAAGTTCTCTCCTCGATGGAGGAGCTGATCCAAAATTTCATGTTGGTGACCGAAGGTCCCCAGATGCCGCCGGGCGAAGTTTATTTCGAAGCGGAAAATCCCAAGGGCGCGCTCGGATTTTTCGTCGTCAGCAAAGGTGGCGGAGTGCCGTGGCGTTTGAAGATCCGCTCACCGTCGTTCTGTAACTTGTCCATCGTTCCGAAAATTTGCACCGGTATCATGATGTCGGATGTGGTCGCGGTCCTTGGATCGCTGGATTTCGTGATGGGCGAGTGCGACCGATGAAAACAGGAGCGAGCAGCCAACAGCGCGTAGTGAACATGTCGAACGGCGACGCGGCGTCGCATGGCTCGTCTGCTCTACCTGGTACCCGCTAATCGCGGCCCGTTACTTTCCAGCCCGAATGAATCTCAAGCCCGAAACCCTTCAACGAATCGACGAGGTGATCACGCATTACCCGACGAAACGCAGCGCCACGCTGCCGTTGCTGCATTTGATTCAGGAGGACATCGGCTACATTCCGCACGAGGCTCACGAGTGGATCGCCGCGAAGTTGGAGATCCAGCCGATCAATGTTTACGATGTGGTCACGTTTTATCCGATGTTCCGGCAGAAGCCGATCGGTCGACGGCACATCAAGGTCTGTCGGACACTTTCGTGCGCGTTGATGGGCGGCTACAAAACCTGCGCGGAATTTGAGAAGCAGTTTAACACACACGTCGGTGAGGTTTCACCCGACGGCGAAGTGACGATCGAGTTTGTGGAGTGCCTCGCGAGTTGCGGGACTGCCCCCGTGGTCTTGATCGACGATGATCTGCACGAGAAGGTCGACGCCGCGAAAGCGAAACAGCTCAGCGATCAGATCAAACAGTCGGGTGGATCCAAGGCTCCCGTTACTCGTTAACCGAGCGCGCACTAAAATCACTCGTTCACCCTTTCCTGTCCATGCCTGTACCTGAACAACGTCGGATCATCTTTCAGCACATTGATGAGCCGGGCTACACCAACGACCTTGCCTGCTATCAGCGGCATGGTGGTTACGAGGTGTTGAAGAAAGCGGTCACGCTTCCGCCCGCGACGATCATCGACGAGGTGAAGAAATCCGGTTTGCGTGGCCGTGGCGGTGCTGGCTTCCCGTGCGGCGTGAAGTGGGGTCTGGTGGACCGAAAGAGCGGCAAGCCGATTTATCTGATCGTCAACGCCGACGAGTCGGAGCCGGGAACGTTCAAGGATCGCTACATCATCCACCAGGATCCGCATCAACTGATCGAGGGCACGATCATCTCATGTTTCGCGAACAACGTGAAGCAGGCCTACATCTACATTCGCGGCGAATTTCCGCACGGCGCACGAATTTTGGAGAAGGCCATCCAAGAGGCCCGCGATGCGAATTTCGTCGGACAGAACATTCTCGGTACGACGTATTCCTGCGATATTTTCGTGCATCGCGGAGCGGGCGCGTACATCTGCGGTGAAGAGACGGGCTTGATCGAATCGCTCGAAGGCAAGCGCGCCAATCCCCGGATCAAACCGCCGTTCTTCCCGGCCGTGCTCGGTCTCTATCAGTGTCCCACCATCGTGAACAACGTGGAGACGCTTTGCGATGTGAAGTACATCGTGGAGCATGGAGGCGAGGCCTTCTCCAAAATTGGCACACCCGGTAACACCGGCACGCGCATCTTCTGTGTTTCGGGTCACGTACAGCGTCCGGGTTACTACGAGTTCGAGTGCGGCAAGATTACGATGGGTCAGTTGCTCTATGACGTTTGCGGCGGTCCACTTCCCGGTCGGACGCTCAAGGCCGTGATTCCTGGCGGATCCTCCGCGAAAATTCTGCGTTTTGGCGAACGGTTCAAAGGCAAGCGCAAGGTCGGAACCGAGATGGTCGAGTACGATTGGGGAGTGGAAGACGTCCCCATGGATTTCGATTCACTCGGCATGATTGGAACCATGGGTGGCTCCGGCGGCGTCATCGTGATGGACGACTCGGTCAACATGGTGGAAGCGCTGGCCAACATTAACGCCTTCTATTCCCACGAAAGCTGCGGCCAATGCACGCCATGCCGCGAAGGTTCGCTGTGGATGAAACGAATCACCACGCGCATGGTGCACGGTACGGCTCGTCCAGAAGACGCGGCTTTGCTCAAGAGCGTCGCTGATCAGATTCCAGGCCGGACCATCTGTGCATTCGGTGAAGCGTGCTCCTGGCCGACCCAGAGTTTCATCGCGAAGTTCGGCGACGAATTTAAGAATTACCCTGAAGCCAAGAAAGCCCCGAAGAGCGCCGACGCGCTCGAGTTGGTCTGAGCTAAAGCGATTCACCTTTCTGCAATGATTGCTCCGCCCAAACCCGACCTCGTCACCGTCAATATTGACGGCCGGGAGATCGCTGTGCCGAAGGGCACGAATGTGATCGAAGCCGCCCGCTTGGTGGGCGTCGACGTGCCGCATTATTGCTATCATCCGAAACTTTCGGTGGTGGGAAATTGCCGCATGTGTCTCATCGAGATGGGCATGCCGGCGGTTGATCCTGCAACAAAAGCTCCCGTGATCGATCCGGCCACGGGCAGGCAGAAGATCAATTGGATCCCACGGCCCCAGATCGGCTGCGGGACAAACGCGACGCCCGGCCTTCATGTCCGCACCAACACGCCGTTGGTGAAAGACTGTCGTGAAGGCGTGATGGAGTTCCTGCTGATCAACCATCCGCTGGATTGCCCGATTTGTGACCAGGCCGGTGAATGCAAACTGCAGGAGCAGGCCACAGGGTACGGACGCGGTTACTCGCGCTACATCGAGCCGAAAAATGTTAAGCCCAAGCGCACCCAGCTCGGACCGCGCGTTACGTTGGACGACGAGCGGTGCATCCTGTGCTCGCGCTGCATTCGATTTTGCAAAGAGGTCATCAAGGACGACGTGCTCGGCTTCATCGACCGCGGTAGCTATTCAACGCTGACTTGTTTTCCCGGTCGACAGCTCACGAATAATTATTCGCTGAATACGGTGGATTTGTGCCCGGTCGGTGCGCTGACCAGCTCGGATTTCCGGTTCAAGATGAGGGTTTGGTTTCTCAAACAGACCAACAGCATCGATACTGAATCGTCGGTCGGTGCGAACACCGTCGTGTGGTCGCGCGAAGGCGTCATCTATCGCATCACGCCGCGCCGCAACAATGAGGTGAATGACGACTGGATGGCGGACAGCGGACGTCTGCTCTACAAACAGGTCCGGGCCGCTGAGCGCTTAGCCACGATCAAGGTCAACGGCGTGCCGAGCACGCGCGATGAGGCCTTGGCAGCGGCGGGACAATACCTTCAGAGCGCCAAGGGTTCGGTCGCGATTGTGGCGTCGGGCCGGAGTTCGGTGGAGGAGCAATTCGTCACCAAGAAGCTCGCGTCCGTTTTAGGCGCGACCGCACACCTGGTGAGTCACGTGGCTGACGGTGACGGCATTCTCATTTCGGCCGATCGCACGCCCAACGTCCGCGGCGCGCTGGTCACAGGACTGACTTCGGTGCTCCCCTCGAAAACGCTGAGCACATTGGCCGCCGCGATCGATGCCGGCACGGTAAAGACCGTCATTACGCTGGGTGAGGATCTAGTCGCGGCGGGGCTCACTCCGGCGCAGATCGCGAAGGTCGCCGTCATTTACCTCGGCACACATGAGAACCCGACGAGCTCGATCGCCCGCGTCGTGTTTCCCACGCTTACCGTGTTTGAGAAGAGCGGGACTTTCGTGAATCAGCAGTTTCGTCTGCAAAAATTTCACCGTGCGGTTCCCGCCGTCGTGGGCGCGCTCGATGATCTCGCGGTGCTGAGTTCTTTGCTTGGTCTGACCGGCAGCGCGCCCGTTTCCGCGGACTTGAACTCGTTGTGGAAAGTCATCGCCGCGGAAGTACCGGCTATGGGCACCATGACGTTTGCCAACCTGCCGGAGACCGGACTGCTACTCAATGGAACATCATGGAGCGGTCTTCCGTTTATCGAACGCGAAACATTGCACTACAAAGCTTCCGCGCTCACCGCCACGCCTGATGCGGGGAAACCCTCGACCCCTGTCGCGTCATGAACCTCGTGCTGACGCCTCTCGCCGTTCTGACCTCGCACGTGTCTTGTTCGTTTGATTCGAGCCAAAGCTGATCACCTCTTCGATGGTCGATTTTTTCTTTAATCTCCCTCCAGTTGTTCAAGGCCTGCTGAAAGGTTTGGCCGTGATCATGGTGATGTTCCCGATCGGCGGCATCTGCTCGATGGCCGAGCGCAAGGTTGCCGCCTGGGTCCAGGACCGCCCGGGTCCAAATCGAGCCATTGTGCCATGGGTGGCGTGGATTCCGTTTCTCGGCCGGTTTCTCCAGCGGCTTGGGCTGTTTCACGTCATGGCCGATGGCGGCAAGATGCTTTTCAAGGAAGACTCGCTGCCGAACCACGTAAACAAGTTCTACTTCGTCCTCGCACCGATCATCGCGATGATCCCCGCGCTGACCACCGTCACCGTTGTTCCGTTCGGCGCCTACCTGGTCAACGGCCAGGTCGTTCCGCTCGGGTTGGCCCCAATCGACGTAGGAATCCTCGCGGTGTTCGCGATTTCATCCTTGGGCGTCTACTCGTTGATCCTCGCAGGCTGGGCCTCGAATTCGAAATACCCGTTTCTCGGCAGCGTGCGGGCGTCCGCGCAACTGATCTCTTATGAGCTCTCGATGACGTTGGCCGTGCTCCCCGTTTTCCTGTGGGTGAACGCGCCGGGCACTGCGGGAACGATGGGCTTTGGTCGCGTGGTTGAATTTCAGAGCCTGCCGGGCCTCACGGGTGGGCTTTGGTTTGGCTTCATCATGCCGGTTTCAGCCCTGATCTTTTTGATCGCCCTCTTCGCGGAAACGAACCGTCAGCCGTTCGACACCGTTGAATCGGAGGCTGATCTCGTCGGAAGCTTTCACACCGAGTACGGCGCGTTCAAATGGGGACTCTTCTTCGTCGCGGAATATTCCCATATGCTCGTGGGTTCCGCCGTGTTCGTGCTCCTGTTCCTCGGAGGTTGGAATCCGCTGCCCTGGGTGCCGCTCTCCAGTCTCGTTAACTGGCTCCATGACGTCACCGGCTGGGCCTTCACGCTCCAACCGCTGTTCGTCGGCGTGCTCTCGATCTTCACCTTTCTCGGCAAGGTCCTGGCGATGATTTTCTTTTTCATGTGGGTGCGTTGGACGGTGCCCCGGTTCCGCTACGATCAAGTCATGAAGCTCGGCTGGCGCACGTTGCTGCCGGCTTCGATCATCAACCTGCTCTTCTACGCGATCGCGATCGCGTTCATCCAGAAATGAAATCGTTGAACCGCGAGGTTGCCAGGACGCAAAGCCCGATCCGCAACGGTCAAAGCACGGTTTTGTTTTCTTCGTCGTTCGCGCCTTTGCGTCTTCGCGCTTAATCAATTTTTCCATGGCCGTCATTCCCGTCGAACGAAAGCCGCTCACCTTCGCGGAGCGCACTTACATCCCGCAGATTCTGAACGGGCTGAAGACGACGATGAAGCATCTCGTCGCCCCAGCGGTGACGTTGGAATATCCCGAACAGCGTCCTGAGATTCCGCCCGGATATCGCGGCGTACCAACGCTCGTTTACGATCCAAACGGTCGGGAGAAATGTGTTTCCTGTCAGCTGTGTGAGTTTGTGTGTCCGCCGAAGGCCATTCGCATCACCCCGGGCGAAATCGCTCCTGATGCGCCGACCGCTCACGTTGAGCGCGCTCCGCAGGCTTTCGAAATCGACATGCTCCGCTGCATCTATTGCGGCTTGTGCCAGGAGGTTTGTCCCGAGGAAGCGATCTTCCTGCAGAATCAATTTTCCATGTCGGGCTACACCCGCGCTGAGATGGTGAATGACAAAGCCAAGCTGTACGAACTCGGTGGCACCTTGCCGGACCAGCATTTCAAGTGGGACAAGAAGAAGGCAGCCGAGGAACACGGGAACGCGCACTGATGAACCCGGAAAGTAGCGAGCATCGAGTAGCGGGTAGCCAGCATCCGATCCATCGAATGCGCGACGGCTACTGCCTCGGTCGTCCTACTCGCTGCTCACTACTCGCCACTCGCTACTAGTCATGGCCACTTTCCTGTTTAACTTTCTCGCACTGCTCACGGTGATCTGCGCCGTCGGCGTGGTCGTGAGCAAAAACACCGTGAATGCAGCCATGTGCTTCATGCTGAGTCTCGTCGGCGTCGCGGGCTTGTTTGTGCTGCTTGATGCCTACCTGTTGGCGTTCGTTCTTCTGCTGGTTTACGCGGGCGCTGTCGCGGCACTCTTTTTGTTCATCGTCATGTTGCTCGATATGCAGGGCGGTCCGCGAAAGCCGTTCAAGCCGCTGACGGTGGTGGCCGCGACCGTGTCTGCGGCGCTCCTCCTGGTCGGCGTGTTGATGTTGCACCAAAACGCGGCGCTCGCGGCCGCCCCGGCCGAAAACGTGCCGGGCGCGTCGCTCAAAGATTACGCTTATCAACTCTTCAGCACCTACCTGCTGCCCGTGCAGATCATCGGTTTCCTCCTGCTTATTTCCATGCTTGGCGTGATCGTGCTGAGCAAAAAATTTGAAGATGCGGAGATCAGCCCATGATCACTCCGACTCTCGACACGTATCTGGTGCTCAGCGGCGTATTGTTCGCGATCGGCTTCTTCGGCGTCCTCCTGCGGAAGAATACGATCGTGGTATTCATGGGACTCGAGCTGATGCTCGTTGCCTCCACTCTGGGACTCGTCGCCTTCTCCCGATTCAACGGCACGATGGACGGAAACGTGTTCGTCTTCTTCATCCTGACCGTAGCCGCCGCTGAAGTGGCGGTTGGGTTGGCCATCATCGTCGCCTTGTTTCGCAAACGTCAGACCATTCAAGTCGACGAACTTGATGGCTTGAAAAACTGACGGCACCCCGTCCCGAAACACCCGCATCGAATCCAGCGATCACCGAAACCCTGACATGATTTTGCGCGTGAGCAGTCTTCCGAGTTTCTTGTCCCGTGCGGCCCATCGGCGCGCCACGAGCTCGATGGTTTATCTCAGCGCTTCGCGCGCCCAAAACGAACGCGTTGCATGTGGCGCCGGTCGTCATTTCCGCCAATGACGATGCTGCAACACGCCATCCTCGCGCTGATCCTGCCGCTCGCCTCAGCGACGATCATCGCTTTGTTCCTGCGCCGCGCCGGGGGCATCGCCGCCGCCGTTTCCGTTCTTGCCGCCACTGCGCTCGCGGTCATCGCCGTGATCCTGGCGCTGCACGATGATCGCTTCGAAGCGTCGTTTGAGTGGCTTCGACTGGGCGACTTTTCTCTTTCGCTGGGCATCAAATTCGACGACCTCGCGGCGTTGATGCTGGTGATCGTCGGCGTGGTGGGTTTGTGCGTCCACGTGTTTTCGCTCGGCTACATGCATGACGATGCGGCGAAGGCGCGATTCTTCGGCGGACTTTCGATCTTCATGTTTTCGATGCTCGGCATCGTTTTCGCCGACAATCTTTTCATGATGTTCATCTTTTGGGAGCTGGTTGGCTTTAGCTCCTACGTGCTGATCAATCACTGGCACGAGCGGCAGTCGGCCGCCGATGCGTCGAAAAAAGCCTTCATCGTTAACCGCGTTGGCGACTTCGGTTTTCTCCTCGGCATCATCGCGTGCTACTATGCGTTCGGCACGGTGAACCTGACGGAGCTCGCCGCAAAGGTTGATGGCGGCGCCGTGGTCGCAGCATCGATTCCGCTGCTCCTGTTCTGCGGCGCAGTCGGCAAATCGGCTCAACTTCCGCTGCAGGTCTGGTTGCCAGACGCGATGGAAGGCCCGACGCCCGTGTCCGCCTTGATCCATGCGGCGACGATGGTCGCAGCCGGTATCTACATGCTTTGCCGGATCAACGTATTGATGGTTCCGGAAGCGCTCACCGTCATCATGTGGGTCGGCACGGCGACCGCGCTGTACGCGGCGCTCTGCGCGATTGTCCAAAGCGACATCAAGAAGGTTCTGGCGTACTCAACGCTGTCACAACTCGGCTACATGGTAGCCGCGTTCGGACTCGGCGCGCTCGCCACACATCATGATCATGGCGGCACGACTCACGAGATGCTGATGGCGGCTGGAGTAGGGGCGGCCATGTTTCACCTTACCACGCACGCGTTTTTCAAGGCGCTCATGTTCCTCGGCTCAGGTTCTGTCATTCACGGCTGTCACCACGAACAGGATATCTTCAAGATGGGCGGACTGCGGCGGAAAATGCCGCTGACCTTTTGGACATTCACGATCGGTGTCGCTGCAATCATTGGTATCCCGGGCCTCGCGGGATTCTTTTCCAAAGACGCGATTCTCTACCTCGCCATGACCAAGAGCACTCCGGTCTTCGCCGTCCTGGCGTTCACCGCTGTGCTGACCGCATTCTACATGGTACGGCTGTGGAAGATTACTTTCTTTGGTACGCCGCGCAGTGACTCGGCCGGACATGCGCACGAGGGCGGACTGACGCTGACGCTGCCACTCGTGGTGCTGGCGGTTCTGGCGCTCGTCGGCGGGTACACGGCTTTTTATCCCCAGGTCTTCACCGGCGTTTTCGAACTCATTCCTGAAGCCCACGAATCGGCGCACACGATCATTTTGATTACCAGCCTGGCAGTGACGGCGATCGGCGCATTCTCCGCGTGGATGCTCTATCAGCCCACCAGCACCGATACCCTGGCCCAGAAATCCCCCAATCTCTTCAACGGTCTGGTCGCGCTGCGCAACTCGTTCGATGCCGCGTACGACTACTACGTCGCCAAGATTCAGCAGCGCTTCGCCATTCTGCTCAATTTTCTCGAGCAGATCTTCCTCGCCGGTCTGATCATTCGCGGGTTCTCGGGTGTGGTCGGGCTTTTCGGCATGGGCGCGCGTGCGTTGCACGTCGGCCGGCTGAACGTCTATCTCTACTGGTTTTTCGGTGGCGTCGTCGTGCTCTGGCTGTTCGCCGCAGGAGTGATTCACCCGTGAGAACCATCCGGATCGCAATGCCCGCACTCCCTTCTCCGTTCAACGCGTCGTTGAATCCAGCTGCCTCTCTGCTGACTCCGCGATGAGCAACCTGCCGTTCGATCCTCTCCTTGTCTCGATTGTCGCGCCGCTCGCGCTCGCGCTGGCCATCGCACTCGGTCTGCCGAAACGCTGGTCAGTGCTACTCGCGTATGTGGCCTTCGCGATTCCGGCGCTGATGGCCTTGCACGTGTGGTGGTATTTTGGCGATGCCCTCAAGGATCACGGCTACGCCTTTCTGACGCATTACTCGACCGGTTTGGAAGCGTATGGAATTCGCCTCACGCTGGGATTGAACGGCATTGCGCTGCCGCTGTTCGTGTTGGCGGGACTGGTGGGACTCGCGGCCGGACTTTACGCCATCCAATCGGGCGCCGAGCGACTGAAGTTGTACCTGATGTTGCTGCTGGTGATGCAGGGCGGATTGATGGGTGTCTTCGCGAGCGTCGACGTTTTCTTCTTCTACTTTTTCCACGAACTCGCGCTCATTCCGACGTTCATCATGGTGGGAATCTGGGGCGGCCGCGATCGGAGCTACGCCGCGATGAAGCTGACGATCTACCTCACGCTGGGCGCCATGCTCTCATTGCTTGGGCTGATCGCGCTGTACGTGAAGAGTGGTGCGACGTCGTTCGATCTGATTTCGCTGCGCCAAACGCTGACGGCTCAACCCATCGCCGCTACCGTTCAGAACAACATTTTCGCGCTGTTGATGTTTGGCTTCGGCATTCTCGTTTCGCTCTGGCCTCTGCACACGTGGGCTCCTCTCGGTTACGGCGCGGCACCCAGCGCCAATGCGATGCTGCATGCGGGCGTGCTCAAAAAATTCGGTTTGTACGGTCTGATTCAGGTGGCGCTGCCGCTGTTGCCTGAGGGCTTCCTTCATTGGTCCGGCCCGCTCGCTTGGCTCGCGGTGATCGGTAACGTTCTCATCGTTGGCTTCATCACGATGGCGCAACGCGACCTGAAACAATTGGTCGGCTACAGCTCGGTGATGCACATGGGGTACGCGTTTCTCGGGATCGCCGCTGGCTCCACGCTTGGACTGGGCGGTGTCGTGCTGCTGATGGTCGCACACGGTTTGTCGGTTGCCCTGCTCTTTCTGCTCTCGACCTCGATCTATCACCGAACGCACACGTTCTCGATGGATGCGATGGGAGGCCTGGCGCAAAAGACGCCCGTACTCGCGGCATTTTTCGTCGCCGCAACCCTCGCCAGCATTGGATTGCCGGGCTTTGCGAACTTCTGGGGCGAACTCACGATCTTCGTCGCGCTATGGCAGTTCTCCCCGTTGATCACCGCACTTGCCGTCGCCGGCGTCGTGATTTCCGCCGTCTATGGATTGCGGGCGGCCGCCAGCGTGTTCTTCGGGCAACCGACCGAGGCTTTGGCGGGCGTCACGGCGCAACACCCGCCGAGTGATTTGCGGTGGAGCGAAAAAATTCCCGCGCTCGTACTTCTGGCCGCACTGCTGTTCATCGGATTCTGGCCCAAGTCGATTTCTACTTCGCTGCATGCCGCCCTCGCTGAAAACGCCCGACCGGTGCAGCAGACGGCCGCCAAATAATCTCCTCCCGCGATGAATCTCGAAGCTGTTAAAGTTGCGGCAGAGTCCAATATCTGGAGCGCCATTCTGCCTGAGTTGGCGCTGGGCTGCCTCGCCGTTCTCCTGCTGGTCTTTGAGATGCTGCTGCCAAGGAAGCAGCACTCGCACATCTCCACAATTTCGATTCTCGGTCAGATCGCGATTCTCGTGCTGGTCTGCGTCCAGTTCGATTTGCCGCCGGGGAAAACTGACCCGTTCAGTGGATTGCTGCATCAGACCGCCACGAGTCAGGCCATGCGGGTCTTTTTTCTGCTCGCATCCATCTTCGTCAGCATGATCGCGCGAGTCAGCCTCGCTCGCCAACGACTACCGCGGATTGAGTTCTACCACATCGTGCTCGTCGCCTCGGCGGCGATGATGCTGCTGGCGCAGGCCAATCATTTTCTCCTCCTGTTCGTCGCGCTCGAAACGCTTACGATCGGACTCTACATTCTCGTCAGCTACTTCCGCACGAACTCACTCACGCTGGAGGCCGGACTGAAGTACCTCGTGATGGGAGCGCTGAGTTCCTCGCTGCTCCTGTTCGGCATCGTGCTGCTCTACGGCGTCGCCGGAAATCCTGCGCTGCCAGGACATGCCTCGAACTCCATGCACTTTGGCGAGCTGGCCAACTTCCTGGCGCAGAATCCGCGCAACTTCCTCGCGGGTGCCGGCATCGTGCTCGTGCTCTCGGGTATCGCCTTCAAGATCGGAGCGTTCCCGTTTCAGATCTGGATCCCGGACGTGTACCAAGGGGCTCCCACTCCCGTCACCGCGTTTTTGGCGGTGTCCTCAAAAGCTGCTGGCTTCGCCATCTTGCTCGTCCTAGCGAACACGGTGTTCGTGTCGTACGGCTGGCTGGTTCATCCCGTCCTCACGCTGATGGCGGCGGCCACCTTGATCTTCGGCAATCTCGCCGCGCTGACCCAACATAACGTCAAGCGGTTGATCGGTCTCTCGGGCGTTTCTCACGCCGGGTTTCTGTTGCTCGGCGTCGTGGCGGTGCCGCGTGTGCCGGGTGCGACCGGCGCGGTTATCTTTTATCTGTTCGCCTACCTCATCGCTTCATTCGCCGTATTCGGAGTCATGGCACACGTCGCCGGCGATAATGATACCGATCAGGAACTGGATCACTACGCCGGGTTGGCGCGGCAAAATCCGTTTCTCGCGACGGTGCTCGCGGTCGCACTTGGTTCGCTCGCTGGAATCCCGCCGCTCGCTGGCTTTATGGGAAAGCTCTTTATCTTCGTCTCGGCGTTTAAAGCCGGAATGTATGGTCTGCTGATGATCGCGATCGTGAGTGTGGTGATTTCGATCTACTATTATTTCGGTTGGATCAGGGCCGCGTTCTTCGAGACCTGGACCCCATCGGACGGAGCAGTCAACCCGCCGCCGACCCGCAGCAAGGTCAGCGGTCTGGCGCACGTCGGTTTGGCTGCGCTGGCGCTTTGCTCGATTCTCTTTGGCTTCTACCAAGGCCCGCTGGGCGCCTGGTTGTTGGCGCGTTAAGAGCTGCGGATTGTGCGGGTGATCCCGCTGCTTCGCGTGCTCAGCCGCTCAACCCACGGTGATTTCTTCCCATGACCCGCGCAACACGGGTCCGTATACAGAGGACCCGCGTTGGCAGAGAGAAGGTAGTCTAACGCCAGGAACCTTCGATGAAGACGTAGTTCCCACCGCGGCGCTCCCACCGTGGCTCGACCCAGACGCGGTGTCCGCGCGGTGCCCGGTCCCAGTGTCCTGACATCCACACGTACTGGCCGTGCCGATAGCCCCAATACCCGTTCACCCAAACGTGATCCCGACCAGGCCGATGAGCGCGATGCTCCACTCGCGGGGGAGGTGGCGCCACTTGGACGATGACTTGACCGGGTGGTGGCGGCGGCGGTCCCATGACGACGGGAGGCGGCGCGCTCGCCTGAACGTATTCCCAATGCTCCGGCGTCCAGCTGTTGGTTCCCGCATCCCATCGGCCATCCACCCAAACTGTTCCCGGCTGAGGCGGCGTGACCCAGGCGCCTGGAATCCAGACCCAGTTGCCTTCGCGCCAGGAATAGTGGCCTGCCACCCAGACATAGCCGGGGCCAGGCGTGGCGACGACGACCTCGGTCGCGGGACGAGGCGGGGCCTGCCGCACGATGACCGGCGCAGGCAGGCCGATGCCGACCCGAACGCCTACGTTTACGCCAGCGAAACTGGACGTGGTCCCGAGAACGAGAAGTCCGGCGAGTGAGAAAGTTTTGAGGTTCATAGAGGAAAAGCTACGTGGGGAATGACGAATCTTACCGCTGACCGGTTACTGCTGCAACCGCCGCTGAGCTTAAGCCGTTGCATCCGAACGAGCGAGTCCGTCGCGTCGAGACCCCGGTCGATGGCTCCGCGCCGGAAGCGTTGAGTGATTCTCAATCGACGGCCACACGCGCGCTTGTTTCCGGAAGGCGATTGATGCGCTGCTTTCGCGCTTCCCCTTTGACGCGGATTTGTGCCTCTTTGCGGCCAACCCATGCGCATTACCGGACTTGCTCTCGTCCCGCCTCCGTCCGCCGCCGATCTCCCGAAAGTCACTCCCGAACTGCTCGCCTCGGTGCTCGCGCGTTATTCGCGGAGCAACGAAGGTATTGGAGCGATTCTGTCGAAGGTGGATCTCGCCAATCCCGACGCGTCCATCGATCGAATCCTGAAATTCGTCGACTACGGCCACGCGTCGATCGGCGGACTCACGGGCGGTCTGGCCGTGGCGTTGGACGACGTGTCCATGTGGCTCGCTTACAAAATATTCGAGATTGCGACCATGGCGGACGGACAGGAGTCGAGCACGCGCTACATCACCATGAGCGCGGCCAATCTCCCCTCGGCCGAGGAGCTCGGCATCCCCGCTGATTTGGCGGAGCGCTGGCGTGACGTGATGGCCGCGGCGTTCGCGGCGTATCATGCGGAGTATGATCGCTTGGACGCGCTCGCCACCGCGGATCCTTCCTTGGTGCGCGTGCCGCCAGATGCGAAGCCGGCGGTCGTGACGCGCTTGCGGAAAAACTACGCGCTCGATCGGGCGCGCTATTTCATCCCGTTCGCGACGCGAACCAATCTCGGCCTCGTCCAGTCGTCGCGCATGTGGGCTACCACGGTCAAACATCTCGACTCACTGGCGCATCCGGAGGCTCGTTCCGCGGCCAAGCTCATCCGCGATGAGTTGCTCAAACAATCACCGCGGCTGATGCGACACAGCTTCGCCGAAAAATCATTTACGGCCCAGGCGGAGCAGGAACTCGCGACGAGCCTGGCTTGGGGCCTGAAGAAACTTTCAGCGGCCCCATTGCAGGATGAGGTGTGGGTCCATGTGGATCGTGCAACGCCTCCGTGGTTGCCCGAGGAGCAGACCGTGCCAGAGGCTTTGCGGTCCCGCGCGAATCGCTATGGTCATCAAGGGAGCGCCACGCGGCGCATGCGGGTGAGTTTCGCCTGGAATAACATGGCGCTGGCCGAACTGCGCGACCTCAACCGCCATCGTACTGGCCATCGTCATACGCCGTTGATTCAGGCCGGCTTTTATCTGCCGGCCGAGATTCAGCACGCGAAGCACGCCGACCTGTTGAACCGGCAACTGGCGCTCACGCGCGAGCTGATGCAACGCGGATCACCGGCCTACGTTTACTCGTTGCTGCTGGGAGCGCAGACGCCGTTTGAGCATAGCACGCACGCGGACAAATTCATTTACGAGGCCGAGCTGCGGACCGGAATGGGGGCGCACTTCCGCTATGCGGATCACCTGAGTGCGGCGTTGCAGAAATTTCTTGAACAGGTACCCGAGGCGCGTGAGTGGGTCGTCGAAGGCACGGCTGAGCCCGAATAACCCGGCGTATGCCCACGTTTCGAGTCGTTCAGTTCAACATGCAGTTCGGCCAAGGCTGGTCGGACGCTGAGCCTCATCTTGGACCGATCGACCTCGATGCGACGCTCGCTGAGCTGCGTCGGCATGATGCCGACATTATCCTGCTGCAGGAAGTTGAACACGCGCAGCCCGGCGGCGCGCAGCTTCAGCCTCCGCCGAACTTCACCCGGCTCCGTGCGGGCCTGGGCGGATACGAGGCGCTTTTTTCGTACCCTCCAGCGGATGAACGAGAGCTGCCGTTCGGGCTCGGCCTCGCGATTTTCTCGCGGACGCCACTGCGCGATCTCGTCACGGTGACGCTGCCTTCGCCGTCGATCTCGTTTGAATTTGAGGGCCGCACCCTGACGCCGACCGCTCGCCTGTTAATGGGTGCGAAAACCACCGTCGTTGGAAGAGAGGTGCAATTGCTCAACACGCACCTGCTGGCATTTTTCATGTTGGGCACGACCAGCCGGCAACACCCAGGCCAGCGTGAACGCGTGGTCCAGCAACTCGCCGCCTCCAGCGGGCCCACCATCCTCGGCGGTGATTTCAACGTGCGCGATCACGCTGAATTGATGGCGCAGTTTCGATCGGTCGGATTCGAAGCTGTCCAGTCGCGTGAGGTCACGTGGCGGCGTCAGCCATTTATCCTGGACCATCTCTTCTACAACGACGCGTTGCGGGCCGTTCGCCATTCTGTCGTGCCGACGATGACGTCCGATCACCACCTGATGGTCGCGGATTTTGAACTCAGGAAATGAGCAACAGGCACAGGCGCGGGCACGGATCGAGCTTGAAGCGTAATGACGCAAAGACGTGAAGTTTGGAACCAAGCTTCAAGCGTAGCCCCCCTGCGGGCAGCGGGATCAAGGGATCAGCGAGTTGAATCTGGAACGCTGGAACTCTGGAACGAGCTCAATCGCGTGAAGGGAATGTGGAAATCAGGAATCGCGAATAGGCACGGACCGATCGTCGAACGCAGAATGTGCTAAGCTGAGAAGAAACGGGGGGATTGAACCTTCGCTCCGACCTTAGCGAGTTTTCGTCTTCGCGCTTAAGCCTTGATCCCCAGACCCTACTTCTGCCGGCGAACGCGTTCTTTTTCCTCTTCGCGTTCCTCTTCCAACCGACCGCGCTCGCCGGCGATCTGCTGTTTGATCTTCTGTACCTCCTCCGCTTTTTGCGCGGCATACGCGTCGTTGAGCTGCTTCTTCAGGAAAATTTCGCGCTCCGCTAGTTTGCCCTGATAAACGCGATCAATCTCCGCGAGCCGATTCTTCTGCTCCGCGCTCAGCGCCTTGCCGGCAGAAGGGTCGGATTTGGCCAGACGTTCCATGGCGAGTTCGTAAGCACTTTTCATGATGCGGGAATTTGCGCGTAGATGCGTTGAAAGACACGGAGAATTTTCGGTGGTGCGTTTCGCCTTTCGACTGAGCACCACGTTGTCAGGTGAACGTCACACCCAGGAGCAGCGTTAACGCGACCAGCGTGAACGGAGCCCAGTAGAAGCGATTCCATTTTCCCCACTTCAACGCGTAGCCGAGCAGCAGAAGTCCGAGTAGCGCCGCGAGCGCGATCGAGCCGAGCCAAGGCACGCGAAAGGTCCCGATAACCCACATGCCGGGCGCCCTCACGGACAGACGAATTCCAGCCTCGATCAACCACAGGACCACGAGCGCCGCGTGGTTCGCGAGCGCGCTGCCGGCTGCGAGTCCCACAAGTCCGGAGATCAAAGATAACATTCCGAAATAGATCACGGCCGACGAGGCAGGGATGAGCCAGAGGTTGGCGAGAAAAGCTCCGGGGGTGAACAGATTGAAAAACAACAGACCGGTGAGCGCGCTGACGAGCGAAGCGGCGGTCCCGATGGCCGCGGCGGAGAGGAGGCTGCGCCACGCCGTATCGATCAGCAGACGCGAACGGCCCCAGGCGGATTTCGGCAGATCACGAAACAAGGCGAGTTTCTCCTGCCAGCAGTCCGAAAGGGGCAACCCGAGGAGCAGCAGCGCCGCCACGATGCCATAGCTCATCTGAAAGCTGGCGCTGAAAAGTTGCAGCGGATCAAACAGGAGGATGACCAAGGCGGAGGCGGCGAGGGCCGAGAGTGGGTTGCGCGGGAGTCGCCAGACCAGCGCGATTTCGACCACCGCCACCATCACAAAGGCGCGGACCGCCGATGGCGCGGCGCCGGTGATATCAACGTACAGCCAGAGCGCGACGAGCCCCACCGGAAATCGGATCGCTCGAGGAAGTCGCAGCATCGACAGCAACGCGTGGAGTCCGGTGGCAATCACGGCAATGTGCAGGCCGCTGATCGAGAAGACATGCATGGTTCCGGTTTCACGATACAACGTGACCTGCTCTTCGCTGAGCTCATGTTGCTGGCCCAGTAACATGGCGCGCAGTACGCCGACCAGCTCAGGACGCTTCGCTTCCACACCGACACCGAGCATCCGCGTGAATCGGGCCGCTTGGTCGGCGCAGAACTGATAGTACTGCGAGGGTGGTTGCTCGACCGAAAGGATGCGGCCACGCGCGAGTCGGAAGTTGATTCCGGCGTCGGCGAGGTACGCGTCGAACGTGTTTCCCGGGGGATCGCGCGGGAGCGTCGTGAGCACCCCGAGAGTCGCAACCACTGCGGAGCGGATCGGGACCGCCTGAGCTTTACGCAGCGTGAACGAAAAATAGATGCGCTGGCCCAGAAGGTCACCGACGGCGGACTCGGCCCGGACGATCGTGGCAAGTCCGCCGACGCGTCGCGGATCGCGTTGCCCAAAGGTTCGATCGATCCGAAGTAGCAGGCGCGCTTCGCGCGGCGGCAGCTGATCCCAGTCCGGGAGCCGAGCGCGGCGTAGCCCATAGGTGGCTGCTCCCGCTGCAAACATCCCCAGGCACACGGCCGCGATCGAGGCGGAAGGTCGGTAAAAGCTCAACACGACCGCTCCGAGCGTGGCGCTGACCGCGATGCTCAGAAGCAGATTGGTGGGCAACCCGACCGCGACTTTGCTGGTCGCCAAGCCTGCCATCAGTGGCAGCACCAGCCACAGCAACGGCGCGCGATGTCCGAGACTACGGCTGGGCATGGCCAGTACGGGAATGCAGGTCGATCGCGTTCTAAACCTTTTGAAGCACGTCAATCTACGTAGCCCGTTGTCTGCGCGGTGCGCCCGATTGCTTCTCTTGGCGGACCGTGCCGCGTTGTAGCTTTGATTACTGCGGAATCCTGACCATTAGTGGTTCAGCCATGGCTGCTCCGGACCAACCAGATCTATTCGCGGAAGAAGCGTCGCCGCCGAGGGCTGCGAACTCCGGAAAATCCGCGCACCAACCGCTCGCGGCCCGCATGCGCCCGCGCCGTTTGAGCGAGGTGGTTGGGCAGGATCACATTTTGAAGGAAGGAAGCCTGCTGCCACGCCTCGTCGCGCAAAACCGATTTGGATCCTTGCTCTTCTACGGTCCGCCCGGTTGCGGAAAGACCAGCATCGCGGAAGCGATCGCGCGTGAAACGAAAAGCCGATTCGTGCGCGTGAATGCCGTGATGTCCAACGTGGCCGAGCTGCGCGAAATTCTTTCCACCGCGCGTCGGATGCCGGAAGCCGCCACGATCCTTTTCATCGACGAGCTCCACCGCTTCAACAAGTCGCAGCAGGATCTGCTGCTCCCCGATGTAGAGGAGGGAAACGTGCGGTTGATTGGCGCGACCACCCACAATCCCGGATTTTACGTGAATCCGCCGCTGCTCTCGCGCAGTCATTTGTTCCGGCTCGAGCCTCTCTCGCCAGGCGCGGTCACCGGGGTACTTAAGGAAGCGCTGGCAGACACCGAGCGAGGGTTGGGCGCACGGCGGATCACCGCCGACGACAAAATTCTATCCGATCTGGCGGTCCTTTGTGATGGAGATCTGCGGCGGGCCTTGAACGCCTTGGAAGTCCTCGCGCTGGGTTTGCCGGAAGGCGGTGTGATCACTGCGACCGAGCTCGAGGTGTTTGCGCGGGAACGTCGCATCCGCTACGACGCCGACGAAGACGAGCACTACGACACGATTTCCGCGTTCATCAAAAGCTGCCGCGGCAGCGATCCCGATGCTGCGATGTACTGGCTCGCGAAGATGCTCGCAGGCGGCGAAGACCCGCGGTTCATCGCGCGCCGGCTGGTGATTCTGGCAAGCGAGGATGTGGGCCTCGCCGATCCGCAGGCGCTGCCGCTGACGGTGGCGGCTCATCACGCCTGCGACTTCATCGGCCTGCCTGAAGCCGAGCTGACCCTGGCACACGCAACGCTGTACATTGCCACCGCGCCGAAAAGCAATTCAGCGACCCTCGCGCTCGCCGAGGCGCATCGCGTGTTGAAAGAACTTCCCGTTCAAACCATTCCCGCTGCACTGCGGAGCAAGAGCGGCATGGCGAACAAACGGATTGGCCAGGGCAAGGGTTACAAGTACTCCCATGACTTCCCGGAAAACATCTCCGGTGATGATTATCTCGAGAAGCCGCTGACCCTGTACGCTCCGAAAACCGCTGGCTGGGAAGCGAAGATCGCGGAGCGACTGGCCCGTTGGCAGTCGATCAAGGACGGGCTGCGATCGGGTGGACCGGGTCCGAGCTAAATCGCCATCGTCCGGCACATTCACGAAACGGGCGGCGCCCGCCTGCGTGGTACAGTCGTGCCTCGGACCTCGGCGCTAGAGCAGCGCTTTTACTCTTCGCCGTCGTGGTAATCCAGAGGTTCCGAACGGATCAGCGCCCGTTCGGGCGAACGCACGAGCCACTTCTTGCTGTCCGGATAGTGACATGATTCGCCGAGAGGATTGTCGGCGACGATCGTGACAATCAGATCCGCCGAGCCGTTGTTGATCAGCTGATGGGGTTCACCGGGCGGGATCATCATGGCGTCGCCTGCTTCGATCGGCGTTTCGCCGGTCGAATCGCGCATCAATCCGCGGCCGGAGATCACGTGATAGAATTCCCACTGGGCGCTATGCGAGTGGTAAGGACAGGCCGCCTTGCCGGCGGGGATACGGGTAATCTCCACGTCGAACGGGTGCCGTTCGTTCAGATCCGTCGAGAACGGTTTTCGTCCCAGCGCCACGGAAATTTCTTTGCTGGCACCAGCAAATTTACCTTTGGGCGAGACCCACGTCTCTTCAGCAATGTCGCGGAGGTTGATCTTTTTCACGGTTAAATGGAGATGAGGTTGAAACGCCGCGCGAAGAGCGCGGTGTGCGTTGTCTAAAGTTTGGCGGAGCGCCGCCACGATCCAAGCGCTTTGATCAATGTTACGTAATACGTAACATCAACGGGGAAGTTCAGCCGCGTTTGGGTGTGGCGGTCGGCCGCGCGGCGACGTGTTGCCGGATGCCCGCCGCGATCGATTCAGCGATGCGCTCGCGGTACGCCGCCGTCGAGACCTTCCGGCCTTCGGCATCGTTCGAGAGGAACGCGGCTTCAACCAGCACCCCGGGGCAATCCACCGAGCGGAGGACACTGTAACGAAAACGCTTCAGCCCGCGGTCGGCTGATTTCAACCCAATGACCATCGATCGGTGCATTTGAAATCCAAGGACCGCGTTCACTTCGTCGTAGCGATTGGCGGGATAGCGCGTCGTGACCATGCTCGTGTCCCGTTCGGCTTGCGGGCTGGAACGCTGATTTCGCGGCGTCATCACGTAGGTCTCCGTCCCCGCGATATCGCTGCGGGCGAACGCATTGAAATGAATGCTGATGAAAAGATCCGCGCGCGCCTTGGTCGCAATCGCGGCGCGACGATCGAGGTCGACCGTACGATCGGATTTCCGGGTCATGACGACTTTGAAGCCGTCCGCTTTCAGCAGACGCTCCAACCTCCGCGCTACATCGAGCGTGTAGGTCTTTTCATTTAACTTCAGCCGTCCGTTCTGGTTGCCCGGATCGTTCCCGCCATGTCCGGCATCGACCACAATCGTTTTCACCGGACGCCGATCCGTCGTGTTCATCGAAAGAATGGGACCAAGAAACTCCTCGGCGTCGTTGCGGCTCAGATACAGCTTGCCGTCACGGGCCACGATCGGTTCGCCGAGAAAAATGCGCAGACCGTTGAGCGTTGCCTCCACGCTGTGCACCGTAATCTCCAACGTCGTCCGGGCGCTTTTCAAACGCATCGATTTCTGCGGATCCGTCCACGACGCCGTAAGACCATGGCGCCGACCGAGGTCGCGGGCATCCACATACTCGACGCCGAACATCGGAATGCTCGTATACCGGGCAGGTGCAGCGCTGGCATCCGGACGCTGGCAAGCGATGGCCAATCCCAAAACGGCCCAGCGAAACCAAGGCATGCAACGTCGAAGAAGGCGAAACGGTCGTTCCATCAAGAGGTGAGCGTCACGTCACGCTCCGCGAAGAAAATTGTCCATCCTCTTGTCGAACCCGGACGAAGAAACCGCGGTGGATCGCGACGGACGTGGTTGATTGACGGCGATCGATCGATCGCAACGCCGGCAGCACTCATTCCGGATCGGAGAACAGCGCCGTGATCCCGCGCTCAAGCGCTGCTGGCTCAACGCGAAAGTCGGACCAGGATTGAGGCAGGACGTTCAGTTTTCGTCCGCGGAGTGACTGGCCAACCACGACCCCATAAGGCATCCGGCCTCCGGCGCTGAGCGTGTAATAATAGTAACGGCTGAAAAATCCCGAGACATCGGTCGGCATGATTTCGAGGATACGTGTGCCCGGTTGACAGAAGAGGAGATTTGTCAGCGCTGCGCCGTGCACGCCGATGACGTGACTCGCTTCGCCGAGCACTTCGCGAAAGCGCGGCGTTTTCAGAGGATCGACTTTCTCGAACCCCCCGCGGCGACCCGCGCATCGATTTCGGCTGAGTTGATGGCGCTCCGTTTTCCTTCGCGTCCGAAATAGATGCGCCGACTCCGCGGACGTGGTGAGGCTGGGAAAAGGTTCTGATAAAATTCGACCACCCAGGGAGGCGTCCGGGTATTGAGCCCAGGAAACGAAGGCTGAACCAAAACATCACAGACGAACTGGTCGCGACGTTGCACGCGGATCACGCGATCCGTCGGTACGCCGATCGCAGCGTCGATCTCGGCAGTGGCGGGCGTACGGTAGCGTGGCAGGAGAATCTGATCGAAGTCGGACCAGGAGAAGCCGGCGCGGGTGACGAGGGCGGAGCGGCCGATCGCGTCGACGACGTAATGGTAGTAGTTCACGCCCGCATGGGCGCTGCAGAGATTCAGCGTGCGTCCTTTGAGCCGGCGTGGAGGGTTGAGTTTGAGGAGATGATTCACCCGCGAACGCCGGTCATTGCCGAGCTGGCAAAATTCGCCGAGAAATGTGTCGTGATCGCCGACGACCTACCCGTGTTCGTCGAGCACGCGACCTTCGGGAATAATGGCCACGCCCGCCGCGGGCCAGCGGCCCGGAGGTGGGAGCGCGAACGAGACGCTCGGATCACTGCGGAAATACGGGGGCGGCAGTGTTGCCGCCGTCTCCGGAAAGATCTTCCGCCACTCAACGCCCGGGCGTTCGCGGTACCTTCTTCCAAGGTGCCCAGCGTCGGGGCGGGCCAAACGCGCGCGACGAACCGGGCAGTAGCCGCAGTACGCCCCGTGGAGCGACCGACCAGAAGAGCGTCAACGCGTGCAGCTTCGCCTGCGTGAGCCGGTGGTGCAGGTTCGCGGATGTCGAGTGAGTCGGCATGGTCAGACCGACTGACTGACCCGAGGAAATGACGCTGGAGCCCGATCAGTGTTGCGACCGCGCAAGTCGGTCGCGCCCAACAAGCACTCGGCGAAAACCGATCGTGGGGAATCCGTTTCCGCCGTCGGCCCGACTAGCTGTTCAGCAGCAATCCGGTTTGGCCATCGGCCGCGAGAACGATCTTCCCGGGACTTCGCAGGGTTGCCTGAATCTCGAGCAAGGCGAACAAGGCGTCGGCCACTTCCGGCATGCGCTGAATCTGGGCGAGCGCCAGACCGACGACCTGTGGTCGAACGGCTTGGGCCTGGCCGAGCCGCTGCGAGGCTTTTTTGTCGGCTTCCGAATGAATGATCGCGACTTCGTTCTCGCCGGCCTGACGCATCGCAGCTGTGACCTGGCGCAGTCGATTGACGACCTTCCGTTGAATCTCCGCGATCATTCCTTTGTCGCGAAACGCGACTTTGCGGATGTACGTGGAACCCAAATTGAAGCCCCATTGCGAGGAGGTTGGTGAGACCTCTTCCCGAACCTTGCGCGAAAGCGCGTCGCGATTCTCGAGCAGAACATCGAGCCGAAGATTGGAAAGTTGCTTTACCACCGCGGTGGCAACGTTCGCCTTCAACGAACCCATGGGATCTGAGTTTTGGAACAGGTACGCCTTGGGATTGTTGACGTACATCTCGAACCAGATGCCGACGCCCATCGGGGCGCCTTCCTCTGAATTCACGAGTTGGTTACGCAGGTAGGCTTGGTGGATGACCGTGCGGACGGTGTAGGCCTTGCCGAAAAAGGGAAACAGCAACGCGCGGGGTCCGAAATGCGCGATGGGGAAAAACAAGCCGGGCTCGTCGACCTGGCCCACGACTTTGCCGAAGAACGTGTAGACGAGCACGGTTCGCTCGGGAAGCACGCGCCAGAGCTGAAAGATGCGGCCGAGTCCCGTGATGATGGCCGTCAAAAAGAAGGTCAGCGCGAAGCCCGCCACGAGAGCAGTGAGAAAAGTCATCGAGAGCGTCACAGTTTGAGGATGGTTTGAGCTGATTTTTCGCGCAGCGGTAGCGACGCGTTGCGCAGATAGCTATCGAGCGCCGCCTTGCCGCCGTGCGCATGCATGGCCTCAAGGGTTTTGCCGAGTTCCAAGATGGGAGCGGCTTCCGCCTCGGCTCGATTCTCGGCGATCTGAACCGCCTGCTCCGCCATTTTCAGTCGTTGATCGGCGTCGGCCTTGGCCTGGCTGATGGACGCCGCCACCTGGTTCTGCGTCGTGTTGATCGAGGCGAGCGCCTCGTCGACATCCGCGGGCGGATCGATGTTCGTGATTAGCGCAGCGTCGAGGTCAATGCCGTAGCGCGCGGCCGTCTTGCGACAGGCCTCTTCCATGAAGCTGTTGATCAGCGAAAGATTTCGCCGCAGATCATTAATGGAAACGCCCTCAACCGCGCCGTCGTGTGCCTCGCCGTGAAACGTGGCCACGCGATCACGGAGGACGGAGATGAAATATCCGACGACGTGAGCAGCGGGATGAGAGATGCCGAAAAGGTAGGCGTACAAGTTACGCTCGCACGGCTTCCAGCGAATCTGCCCCGAGATCTGAACGGTGAGATTGTCCTTCGTCACGGCTTCGATCGAGTTTTGTTCGATCTCGGGATCCCACGTGATGTCGACGGTCTGGATGGTCATGTCGACCTTGTAGAGCTTCTGCCACGGCCATTTGAAATAGGGGCCGCCCTGCGGAATCACGCGGACGTTGGGATAGCTGTAGCGCTGTTTCTCCTCAGCGCTGAGCAGTGCGCCGAGCTGCGGGTCGTCGGCGGTCGTGCCCGGCGTGCGCTGCACGCGACCGAACGTGGTGAGTACGCCACGCTCGGTGGGGCCGATTGAATAAACGCCGAAGAGCAGCGTCACGAGTGCGGCGAAACCCGCGCCCAGAATGAGTCCGAGCAGAGTGGTGGTGACCATGAGAGAGGAAGCGAAGGAATCAGCGGAGCAAGGACCAGAACGCGCCGCCGCTCGCTGATGTGGCGCCGAATCCGGGCGGCGCTCAATCAAAAAGGGTGTAGCTCACCGCCTAACGTGCGGCATGCGGCCACATTCGAGCTCGAGCAGGAGCGCGCGGCGGAGCGGAACCGCCCGCGCGTAGGAACGATTTGGCTACGACTTCCTCAACGATTCCGGGCGGTCGCAAAGAGCAAGTCGAGCACCTGAGCGTTACGGATCGTTTCGGCCAAAGGGAAAAGGGGCTTTCGGGAGGCGAGGATAGCGTCGGAGAAATCTTCCACCTCTGCGCGGTAGCGATCACTTTGCGCGACGGCAATTTCACGGCGTTCTGTTCCCTGGATCAGCGTCAGGACTCCGGCTTGGTCAAGGAATGGGTCAGTGACTTCGAGCACGCCTCTCGTTCCGACGATTTCAGCCCGGACGCGGGTGTGAGCGTTGAAGCCGCAATGCAGCGCCGCGATTGCGCCCGAGGGGTAGCGCAACAAGGCAGACAGCATCTCGTCGACCCCGCCTGTTCGTACCGATTCGACGGAAACAGAAATCGGAAGCTGTGAACCAGGCTCGCCGCCGGTTGCGGTGTCCATGACCAGGCCCGCGAAGTTTACCGGGTAGCAACCCACGTCATACAGTGCACCGCCGCCCAGTTCAGGTTTGAGTTTGATCGACCCCGGATTGGTTAGGAGGAAACGAAAGCTCGCCTCGATGAATTTGATTTCACCGAGCTCGCCGCTCCGCAGGACATTCAAGACCTGCCGTGTGCGGTCCGTGAAACGGTACATGAACGCCTCCATCAAAATGACCTTATGCTGGGCACATGCCGCGACCATGGCTCGCGCTTCGCCGGCATTCAGGCCGAGCGGTTTTTCGCTGAGCACGTGTTTGCCATGTTCGGCGGCGCGAATCGTCCAGGCGCAGTGCTCCGAATTCGGCAAAGGAATGTAGACCGCGTCGATTGTGGGATCGGCCAGCAGCGCTTCATAGGAGTCGAACAGTTGATGTCCTTGGGTGAACCGACTTTGACTTTCGGCGCGTTTGGCTGCGTCGCGCGACGCGAGCGCGTGGAAAACCGCGTTCGACGAACGCAGGATGGCGGGGATCACGCTTTCGCGAGCGATCTTGGCGTAGCCGAGGACTCCCCAGCGGATTCTACGATCAGGGTCGGACATTAACGCTCACTCTTCGGGCAAACCCGCGCGGTGCAAGGCCGACAATTTTCGTGAGCTGCCTGCCCCGACTCGCTCAGCGCATTTTTTGCAGTGCTTCGGTTGCGCGCTGACGAGCCTCGCTGTCGTATTTCTCTCGAATCGGCAGTGCGAGAGCCTGTTCGAACGTGACTTTCGCCACCTCGCGCTGACCGTCGGCGAGCAGCGCGAATCCAAGCTCGACCCGGTGCGACGGCAAGGTCGGCGAAAGCTCGACGGCACGTTGCAGATGACGCACCGCTTCGGCCGTCGAAGCCGGAGGGAGTTCACCGTAAATCAGTTTCACCAAAAAGCGTTTTCCTGCCCCCAGCGTGGCCACCTCATAGTGCCAACGTCCCAGTAGATGATGAGCGTAGTCGTAATTCGGATTGAGCGTCAGCGCCTGCTCGGCGTACTGCCGGACGAGACGTGAGAATTCGATTTTGGTGCGCGTATCGGAATACAACCCGAGTTTCCCGTAGCAGATCGCCAGGGATAAAACGTTGACGGCGTTCTGCGGCTGGAGCTCGGCGGCACGTTTGCCGTAGGCGAGTGCTTCGACGCAGAGCCGTTTTTGTTCGGTGCGATCGGCCGTGTCGACGGTCAGGTCGGAGTACTGGCGCGAAATCTTTTGCAGCAGGTAGGCGTCGTTCGGTTTGGCGGCGTCGGCCTGGAGAAAATCATCCAACGCCGCTTTCGAATCAAAACGCTGTTCAGCCGCCAGCCCATCCTGCACGAGGCGATCCACCGGCGGGGCGAAAGATGGGACCGCCGGACTTTGTCTTTGCTCGTCTGGCTCCGCACGTGCTCCCAGCGGAACCACGACGAGCAGCAGAGCTACGATGGCCGAGCGGCGGCACCATGACCCTCGACAAGATTCTGGCTCAAGCGGCCGGCGCATGTTTGATTGGACGAATGAATTTACCTGCTGCTCCCGCGATCAACGGTGTGTTGGAAACGATCTTGTATGTCGATGACTTGCCCCGTGCGATCCGGTTCTATGTGGAAGTCATGGGGCTTCGACCGATGATGGGCGATTCTGTGCGATTCCAGTCGTTCGATTCAGGAGGCGGCCGCGTACTGTTGCTGTTCAAGCGCGGCGGAACTCTCGCTCCGACCCCAACGCCAGGCGGGATTATTCCGCCGCACGACGGGAAGGGACCCCATCATATCGGCTTTGCCATTACGGCGGACGCTTATGCGCCTTGGAAGGCGCGGCTGCAGTCGCTGAGCATCGCGATTGAAAGCGAAGGCCAGTGGCCACGGGGCGGGAAGAGCCTGTATTTCCGGGATGTGGATGGGCATTTGCTCGAGCTGATCACTCCGGGAATTTGGGAGATCTACTAAACAGGTGAGCGCTGTGATCGCGGTCCACTCGTTTTGAGTAACGAAACGTTCGGCGAGCGTCGGCTCTCGAACCGGGCCAGGTGACCTATGCCACCGTTCGTTTCTCGAAGAGGTAGTGGCTGACCTGCCATTCGCGACCACCGCGATAGCCCCAAAGTTCTGCGCAGCTCAGGTAGAAGGTTCGCCAGTATGCCCACCATTTCCGCGCGTCCGCTGCGCCATACGTGGCGGAAAACAAGGGAAGGATCTGGTCGCGATGCGCATCCATGTTTTTCAACCAGTGTTCAGCGGTGCGCTGATAATGCGTACCGTCCACCGTCCAATCGGTGACCAGCTGTAGATCCTCGTCGAATTTGGGAAGGAGATCATGTGCCGGCATCTGTCCACCGGTGAAGAAGTACCGACTCATCCAGTCGCTGGGACCCTCGGCCACGAAGTGATAGGAGAGCTGGCGATGAGTGAAGATATGGACGAACAGCTTGCCGGTCGGCTTAAGCCAGCGCGCGACCTGACGGAGGAGCTTTTGGTAATTCTTCAGGTGCTCGAACATCTCGATCGAGACCACGCGATCGAATTGCCGCGGTGCCAGTTCGAAAACATTTATGTCGCAGGTAACAATGCGCAGGTTGCGCAGTCCGCGTCGCTCCGCTTCGGCATCGATGAATTCCTTCTGTGTAGCTGAATTTGAAACGCCCGTGATGTGGGCGTGAGGAAACCTTTCCGCGAGGTACAGCGAGAACGATCCCCAGCCACAGCCCAATTCAAGGATGTGCTGGCCGTCGGCGAGCTGAGCACGTTCGACATACAGCGCCAGCATGGCTGCTTCGGCCTCGTCCAACGTTTCGGTTCCCTTGGTGTACAAGCAACCGGAATATTTCAGCCGTCGGCCCAGACACAGCTGATAGAATCGTGTCGGCACTTCGTAGTGCTGCTCGTTGGCGGCGTCGGTCTGCTCAGCAATCGCGCGGCGTTTCAGGTCCGCGACGTACCCAGGCGCGGAGTACCGGGCTGACTCCTCGCGAATGCGCTGGGCGAGAAGACGACGGATGCCGATGCGGACCAGCCAGTCGGGCAGGAGATCTTTTTCTAAGAGTGAATCAATCATGGGACGCGGTTGATGTGAGCGGGCCCAAGCGAACGCGTCCGCGGAAACCACGGAACGAAGACGCTCGTTGTTGCCTGGTAGGCACGGTAGGCGTCACCGCGGGAGCGGAGGCTTTGCTCTTCAGTCATCGGTATCCCTGTTACGCGCAACAGCAGCCAGAGGATGCTCAGCGGGCCGACGATCGCGCACCAGCCCCACGGCGAAGCCAAGGCAAAGACGAAGTAGGCAACCCAGATCATCCACTCGAAAAAATAGTTGGGATGTCGGCTATACCGCCAAAGTCCGACATTGCAGACCTGCCCGCGATTTGCCGGGTTTCGCTTGAAGGCCGTGAGTTGGAAATCCGCCAGCGCTTCCGCCGTTACTGCGACGAGCCACAAAACAGCGCCGGCGATTTCAAGCGGGTGAAGGCGGGGCGTTGGATTTTCCGCCGCGACGAGAAAAGCGACCCCGAGGACCACGACGGAGATCGCCTGGAGCTGGAAAAAAGCGGCCATCTTCGCGGTGAAATGCGGGGACCACTCTTCGCGCAATCGACGATAGCGGCCGTCTTCTTCCGGATGATGACCGATCACTCGAATCGCGAGGTGAGTTCCCAGTCTCAAACTCCAGGTTACGGCCATCGCCGCGATCAGCGCGCGACGGGTCGGCCAGCCGTTGGCCGCGAGCGCATAGTAAGCCGCCAGCGCGCCGAAGGCAAAGGACCAGGCGATATCGACGATGCCGTAGTTTTCGATCCGACGCGCGAACCAGAAAAGTCCGGCGAACAGTAGGGCCAGCCCGGCGAGCGCGGTTGCGGCAAGAGCCAGCCCAGTCATGGCACCGGATGATTCGGCGCTTGAGCGGCAGCCGCTTTCGCGGTGGCTTCCGCTTTGATCCGTGTGACCCCGCGCATAATCGGAAGACAGATCGCGTACACGATCGTGATATAGAACGGGGCGATGATGGCCCACGCGACAATCGCGTGCAGGGCAGTCGCGCCGAAGTCATGGAAAAACCGCGTGGGGTCGTTCCAGAACAAATGGTTCATTTGCTTGATGTTGAACCGCACGGCATGGCCGCCGAAAATCTTTTCGCCAGTACGGACACACAGGTAAATCGCGGGAACGTGGATGGGCCAGCACGCTTGATTGATCAGTTGCGTGATCGGCTGATTCAGCTTCAGCGCGAATGCGATGAGAAAGCAGAGCAGTGTGGTGGTGCCCAGAATGGGGAACAGCGCGAAGGCGCTTCCCACCGCAACCGTTAACGCGATTTTATGCGGCGTGATGCCCTGAGTCAGTTGCGCAACAATCGGATCGCGGACGCGTCGCTGCA
Organism: Opitutus sp.; assembly: GCA_039928945.1. GTDB lineage: Bacteria > Verrucomicrobiota > Verrucomicrobiia > Opitutales > Opitutaceae > Opitutus. The sequence goes on from JBDSSD010000016.1 coordinate 36,101, forward strand.
AAAACGAACGAACCGGGGTGGTGGGTGGGGCAGGCGCCAGATCGATGGACACGGGCCAGGAGGGATAGAGAAGGCGAGCCCCGATGCAAAGCGGGGAAGTGAAGGAATTTTCAATGCACTGAAACGGCGGCTCGTTCAAGGGCGTGGTCTTTGCTTCACGAACGAAGCCGTGCGGAAGTGATGAAACATGATCGGCGGTAATGTCGTCACGGAGTCAATTGCGAGCAGCCGCGGCTATGACGGCGACGCCGGTGAGCGCGAGGGCGAGGCCGAGTCGACTGATGTTGGGGTGGCGGACGGTGAGAATCTCAGCCGCTGAATTCGAGGCCGGTGCGACCCGAAAAAGTTCCCTGAGGCAATAGGCGGCCATCGCAATGTTACCGAGAAGCAGGATGGCAACGAACCAGGTGACGCGTGAGAGCCAGTGCGTTTCCTTGAATGCGACCCAAACGAAGAACGTAAGGAAGCCCCAATACGCATCAGACAGAGTCGCGATGAACCAGGGGTGCGTGGCTACTTCGCGAGGCACCGCAAAAAGCGGGCACTGGAAACCCGCCCAGGAAGTCACCGCGAGCATCGAGACCAAAGTCGCCGTGAAGACGACGCGAAGAAATACGATCATGGAAAGGAAGGCGATGGCGATGGAGCGGAACGCAGGCGTGAACGCGCGAGCGCGTGGTCGGCGGATTCTCGGCACCGACACGCTGCGGATGATAGGACTGAATTAGAGCGAGACGTTGTTGGGCCGGGTGTGAACGGTCTGCACCACGGAGATGTTGCGCATCGCAAACGCGGCTTCGCAGTAGGCGAGATAGTACGTCCATTTCCGGATGAAGCGTTCGTCGAACCCGAGTGCGCGGACCTCGCTCAATCGTGATCGAAACGCTTCGTGCCAGGCACGCAGGGTTAAAACGTAGTCGCCCGCCATGTCGTCGACGCGATGGACGACAAAGCCGCCGGCACGCGACAACTGTTCGTTGACTCGATTGAGCGAAAGCAAAAGCGAACCGGGGAAGACGTGCTTCTGGATGAAATCCACCCCGTGGCGAAATTCGTCGTAGCGTGCGTCCGGGCAGGTGATGAACTGCAGGGCGATGAGGCCGTGGGGAGCCAGCACGCGCTCGAGCGTCGCGCAAAAGTCGGGGAGGTAGCGGTGACCGATCGCCTCCATCATTTCGATGGATACGATCTTGTCGAAGCGCCCGGTCAGATCGCGATAGTCGCATAGCTGCACGTCGATCTGATGCGATAAACCGGCTGCAGCGATCCGGGCCTTGGCGAACTCGAATTGTTGTTGGGAGATGGTGACGCTGGTGACGCGACAGCCGTAGGTTTTCGCCGCGTGCAGCGCCCAACCGCCCCAGCCGGTGCCGATTTCGAGCGCGTGATCGGTTGGCTGCAATTTGAGGCTGCGGCAGAGCGCATCGTTTTTCTCGCGTTGCGCGTCCTCCAGCGAAGCGCCGCGTGGCGTCCACTTGCCGGCCGAGTACATCATCGAAGGGTCGAGCCAGAGGGCGAAGAACTCGTTCGAGAGATCGTAGTGATCGCTGATATTCCGGCGTGCGATCCGACGTGAATTCGGGCGGAGCAGATGTCCGACACGATTGCCGAAACGCAAGGCGTTCAAGACCCAGGACTGCGCCCGCTGGGAGCCGGACAGCGTGGGCGCTGTATCGATGTTTAGGATAAACCATTTGACGACGGCCGCTGGCTCGGGGCTGTCCCAGTCGCCCTCCATGAACGCTTCGGCGAATCCGATATCGCCGGACCAGAAGCAGCGCTTGAAAAAGTCTGGGCGAAGGACGCGGATGGAGGCGAAAACCGATTCATCCGTCGCGCGACCGCACCACGCGGTCGGATCCCCCAGTCGATGCACGCTGCCATCGGGGAGCTCCAGCTTCAGCTGGCCGCGCGGCATTTTTTGCAGCGCGCCCAGCACGGACCGCTGGGCGAATGACGGCGTCGCGGCTGAAGCGAGGGTGGCGAGCGTGACAGACGGTGCGGGGGAAGGAGTCATGCGATGAATTCAGCGGGAAGAGTTTCGGACGGGTGAAGTGAAGGCGGTGGGCCGACCTGCGGCTCGGCGGACGTGAGTGAGGCGTGAGCTCGATACAGGTCGCGCTGGTCGGCGGCTCGGGCGGCTTTGCGAAACCATGGGACGCGCTTGATCCACAGCTGCAGCGCATGCCAGTGAATTCCGGTGATGATGCGTAGCGTGATCAGAGGATACTTGATCGAGAACCACGCGAGGCGGCGGGACGTGAGCTCGCGTCGTTGACCGGTGAGCGTGCTGGTAAACGTTCGCCGGCCATCGGCGTAGTCATCGATTTGAACGTTCAGCTCGGACGCGGGCGAGTGAAGCTTGAAGTCGAACGCGACGTCCACATCGGAGAAGGGCGACACGTAGAAATTCTTCGCCACGCGACGTTGGAACAGGGTGTCAAACTGTTCCCGGTTCAGCGCCGCTGTTTCATTCGCTTCGCGACCCGTGTTCAAACGGGCTCGTTGCCGCGCCTCGGGCCCGAGGAAGTAGGTTTTCATTTCACGAAACGTGTTCGTGACTTCCGCGAGCGTGGCCACGACTTCACCATGGCGGTCGTAGCAGTAGTAAAAGGAAACGGGGTTAAACAGGATTCCGAATACGCGGGGGAGCGTGATGAGCACGACCCGTCCGCCAGCGAGGCTGACGTTTTGTTGCGCGAGATAATCGATCACTCGCTGCTTGAGGTGGCGGTTCGGAGCGGTGCTTGAGTGGCCGGCCGTCCGAGATGGACGGGAACGCGACGCATCACCGGTCGACTCGGTTGAAGAGTTAAATTGGGCCTCGTTCGTGGGCAGGTAGTCGCGGTCGCGGAACGAATAGACGTTCCGGCGATTGTGGGAGAAAAGTGCGATCTTCGCATCGACCGCCTCCAATTCGTCCAGATCGAGCGCGAGAAGAAAAATGCGGTACGCAAAACGGTGGCGGCGCGGAAAAAACCGGGCGTGCGTCATCTGGCATTCGTAAAAGCAGGAGTTCATCAAAGCGGTGAACCGCTGTTGGTGTTACGGATGGCTCCGCCATCTGGATGCGGGAAATTTCCTACGTTTCTACGCCAAGATGCTGCCTGCTCGCACCCATCACGTGAGGAAGTCGGCAACGCGGTGTCCCGTGGACTTACGCCGCTGAGCCCGTACGCCGTGGCCAGGGATCGCGACCGAGGAGTTGTTCGCTGACTTGAACTGCGCTGAGCAGCCCGTCCTCGTGAAAACCATAACGTTGCCATGCTCCGGCGAAATAGGTCTCCGTGCTGCCGCGGGCGCCGGCATTGAGGGCAGGGATTTGCGCCTGTGCACGAACGGCACCCAGACTGAACAGCGGGTGGTCGTAGTTGATCCGACGCAGAACTTTTTTCGGGTCGATCGCCTCGGCGCGGTTGATCGTGACGAAGTAGTTTTCCCGTTCAGAAACTCCTTGCAGCGAGTTCATCCAATAATGGGTTGCCGCCGACAACTCTCCCGACGATTCGCGGTTAATCTCGTAGTTCCAACTCGACCACGCGAGTCGCGCTCGCGGCATGACGTTGGTGTCTGTGTGGACGGTGGCGGTATTGGCTTGGAAGTGAAACTCGCCCAACAGCCGGGATTCCGTCGCGGTCGGGGTCGCGAGCAATCGGAGCGCTTCGTCGGCATGGCACGCGAGTACCACGTGATCGAACAGCGCAGACTCGCCCGATTTTGTGGTCACAAGGGCGCCGCGGGTCGTCCGGACAATGCTGGTCACTGGATTCTGAAGGCGGATACGGTCGCGCCACGGTGCACTGATTTTTTCGACGTAGGTTTTCGCGCCGCCCACGACGGTCCACCACGGATGCTGCGTGTTCAGTCCGAGAAAGCCGTGATTGTGGAAAAAACGGAGGAGCGTGGTCGCGGGGAAGGCCAGCATCTGCGCGGGTGGCGTGCTCCACACCGCTGAACTCATGGGGATGAGGTACAGGTTGAAGAAATCATCGCTGTACCCGCGTCGGCGGACGTACTCAGCCAGCGTCTCGTTCTCCGCCGCGGGTTCGTTGAGCGCGGCGACGGCCTCGTGGTTGAACCGCTGAATGGTGGCGAGCATTCGCCAGAAACGCGGACGGACCAAGTTGCGCCGTTGCGCAAAGAGGTGGTTCAGCGAGGACCCACAAAATTCGAGTTTGGTTTCAACGTTGCGCACGCTGAATGACATCGGCGCAGGCTTGGTGGGGACGTTCAGCTCACTGAAGAGTCGGCTCAGGAGCGGATACGTGACGTGATTGAACACCATGAACCCCGTGTCGATCGGGACCGGGCGAACTTCCTCTGGCGTGACGTGTTCCTCGACCGTTACCGTATTGGTGTGTCCGCCGACGTGCGCGCCACCGTCGAACAAGGTGATGTCGAAATCTCGATGGAGAAAGTGAGCGCAACCCAGTCCGGTAATGCCCGTGCCGACAATGGCCAGCTTGGGCATGGCTGAAGAAGTCATACCGTCAAAACGACTTGGACCGGTGATCGGATTCACGAAACGGGGCGATTGATCATTGTCAGCAAACAACTGTCGTCACGCGGGAAAGGCTTCGCGACGATCGTCGCCGGAGCGAGCACGAACGCAGCGCCGCGGTTTGGCTTCAGCGACGGCGAAGAACCGAGTCGGGCGCCGACGTCGCATCGATCGTCGAGCGGGAAGTGGCGGGAGCGGCCGTTCGTGGAGGCAACGTGTGACCTGACGCCTGGAGAGTCGCGACGGCAAAGGCCGCTGCGGTTGGAACAACCTTTTTCAACGTGCCGTATTCGGGATGGAGCGGTGCCGTGCGGCGTGGTTCGGTGTTGGATGCGTTGATGGTGCCTTCACGGAGGACGGATGCCGGAACTTCTTTCAACCCCCATATCAAGCCCGTCCACGAGAGGAATTTCAGCCCATAATAGGTGGGATCGATTTCCCACCAGTAGAAGCCATTCCGGGTCGCTGACTGATAGCGATGATGGTTGTTGTGCCAGCCTTCGCCGAGAGTGATCAGAGCGAGAATGAAGCTGTTGCGCGAATCATCGCTGGTCGCGAAGCGGCGACGGCCGACGAGATGCGCCATGGAATTGATGCACGACGTGCCGTGAAAGAGGACCGTGGTGCTGATGAAAAATCCCCAGACGAGCAACTGAGGGCCGTTGGTGCCGAGACCGGGAGCGACGTAGGCCAAAAACTCACCGCTGCCGTACAGAAACGCGGCGAAGAACAGCGGGACGACAAGGTCGAAACGATTCAGCCACACCAACTCCGGAAATTTGGCCAGGTCCTGAAGCTTCGAGTAATCGGTGGGAAAATTACGGCGACTGGTGATCCAGCCAATATGTGACCACCAGAATCCGTGGACGTGAGGAGAGTGGGCGTCATCGTCTTCATCTGAATGGAGATGGTGATGACGGTGATGATACGCCCACCACAAGGCGCCACGCTGAACGCTGGTCGCACCCCAAATGGCGAGTAGGAACTGGCCGACTCGCGACGTCCGGTAGGTTTTGTGCGAAAAGTAACGGTGATAAACCCCGGTTACGGCGAACATGCGGAAGAAATACAGTCCCACGGCGCACCAGACCGCGACGGGTGACCAGCCCGTCCAGATCGCGCCAATGCAACCGAGGTGTAAGGCAAGGAACGGGAGACAGCGTATCCAGTCGATTCGGTCGGGCTCGGCACGCATCTGAGCAGCTCCACCCGGAGCGTAGTCCGAGTCGAACCATTGCACGATGGCGCCAAGCGACCGGCTGAAAACCAAGGGACGGGAGTGCGAGCGAAGAGGCTTCAATGATCTGCGGGAAGAAGGTGTACGCTATGGAGTCGGGTCGGCAACGGGCCTGTTCTCCGTGTTTACGACTCGCGCGCCCGGATGGATGCTGTTCGCAGCAGAAATTCATCATGGCCTGGGCGTGCCCCGGCACAAGGGCGACAAGATCTAGCCGTTCGTCATAAACCGTTGCAGAAACGTAACTGTGGAGCGGTTGCATCCCCGGCATGCCTCCTGCTTGATGAGAGCAGGTACTTCGGTGCCTGTTCTTTGATCGCCCGGCGGCATCCGCTCGCTGGGTACATGAATTTCAAATCACGTTGGGCGAGTTTGACGTGGTTTGACGGGTTATCCCCAAGACGAGCCCTTTGGTCGCTCCGGATGTTATGCCGCGCGGCCAAAATGCCCGTGTGTTGTTCCCGCTCACGCGGGGATGGCAGGCGGGTTTTAACCCAGCAGAAACAGAAAACAAAACTCTCCGCCTTACCGCGGAGTTTAATACCATGAAAGCAGTCAATAAACTCGTCGTCCTGATCAGTCTCGGTGCGCTCCTGCCTCTCGCGGCCTCCGCGAAGACGTTGGAGCAAGCCTATCTCGACGCGGCCTCAAAAGCTCCCGGCGTGCCCGTGCCCGTCGCTGTGGTTAGTCCCAGCGATATCAGCGCGAAATACGCCGGAGCGAATGTGAAGCTCAGCTTCACAGTGGACGCTTCGGGAATTCCGACAGGCTTTTCGATCGTATCGTCTCCGGACGCTGCGCTCGCAAAAGTGGTCATGGATGCAGTCGCAAAGTGGCGTTTCTCGCCCGCTCAGAAGAACGGTGCCGCGGTAGCGACGAAAGTCGTTCTCCCGGTCCGCGTTTCCGAGTTGGATCGATACGCCGCTAACTAAAAAGAAACCAACCAGGGGCGCTTCCGTTCGCGGGGGCGCCCCTGTCAGTTTTCAAGGTGCGCGGACTCGTGAGTTTGCCTCTGACCTGCCAGGTACTGGCAGTTAGCTCTGTCCATCTCGGTTCACGTCCGAGTCGGCCGCAACTAAAGCGGTGAGAAGTACTAGGACGATGACGGAAGTAAGCATGGCGGCGGGTGTATCGGTACGAGGCGTTGAAACAGTAATTGTTTCACCGACTTAGCACAATGTGCAGTGCCGCGAGTTGAGGTGCGGCACAGAACGAAGGGTCAGATTCTCAAACGAGCCTTCGGCTTTCCAGCCGAAACCCCAGTCAGTCTGGGGTTAGTAGCTTCGCATGCGCCTCGTGCGAGCCAGCTGAATAGGCTGCGCGCTCGCGCCAAGCTGCTTTCACTAGGAAGTGTAAATAACGCCAGATCAACGTGTCGCCGCCAGCAGGTCCGCCAAAGCAAGGAGCAGCACCCCTTCGAGGTGCCGCTCGGTTGCAGATTCAGGGGCACTCATCGTGCCCGGCCTTTGGGAGATCGGGACGTTACTTGGCGGTCTCGGCTTTCCGGAGCGTTACATCGCCATTCATCGTCGCCACGCGAATTTCGGGACCACCGCCATTGAGCGTTCCGGTGACAATCTTGCCGCCGGTCATCGGCGGTAGCGGAGGCATCGGTGGCGTCGGAATGGCCGGCGTCGCATCTTCTTCGTCTTCACGCGCGTGGTCCTTGCTGTTGTGCGCATTGCGATTGGCTTCGCGCATCGCCTCCCGGGCGCCGCGGGCCGCTTCGTTCGCTGCCTGCCGCGCTGCGTCGATCCCCATGCGTACGGCATCTCTCACCGTGGCGCGGACATCGTCCGACTGGTTCTCGCCGACATTGTCAGGGCCATGCCGGTTTCTCAGCGAAGCGGTTTTGGTCACCAGCTGCTTGTCGTCGAAATCAGTCAGGATCGATCCGTTGTGCGTTCGCAGGCGAACGTTGGCCTTGATGTCTTTTGGCAGGCGCAGCGCCACTTCACCATTCATTGAGGTGAAGGAAAGCGGCTTTCCGTCCTTCATCTGCGTTACATCGGCTTTGATTTCACCGTTCATCGTTTCAACGAGAGCACCGCCAGCGACATCACGAAGTTTAACTTCTCCGTTGAGACTTTTCACTTCGAGATCGCCAGAGACTTCTCCGATCGTGATGTCACCGCCGAGGGCGCTGGAGATGACGATATTGGTGTTGTGTGGAACGGTGATGTCGAAGTCGCCGCCGTTGCCGGGCCAGGAATCGGCGCCGTACGACAGGGTGACGACGTTTTCCTTTTCGGTGAGCGAGTAGCTCGAGGATGAGGTCAATACGCGCAGGCCATCGTCGCGTTGACCGTGGCCTTCCGGTCTCAACTCGGTCCGCACGGTGACGTCAGGCGCGTCGACGCCCCGGATGTGAATGTCGCCATTCGTGACGGTGACTTTGAGTGTTCCGGGTTGGCCGGGGTTGGAGAATTTGATCGAAGACGTGTCGTTGTCTTCGGCACGAGCCGCAGTGAGCAAAGTCACCGCCAGCGCTGCGGATAAGAGGAATGGAGAATAGAATCGGACGGGTTTCATAAGGATCGCGCGGAGTACGCGCTGTTTTTGTGGTTAAAGACGAGGGCGGCTCGTTCGGAGGTGCCAGCCGTGGTTGTGGAAAAGGGGCGTCGAGGGTTCGAGAGTTTGGCGAGGCGGAGCGGTTATAGCTGGGCGAGGCCGCGCTTGGCGGCGTCGCGAACCGCGCGGTCCAGGGTTTCGGTCCGCGCGATCCGCTCGAGTTCCGGAGTGGCATCGCGATCGCGGGCCGCGACGAGGAAATCGATCATGGCGACCTGGACCAGCGGGTTCTGCTCGCGGGGAAGTGACGCCAGCACGCCGGCCCGGACGACTTGCTGGTCAGCGTGAGGGTAGAGCGCATCCAACGCGGAGAGCCGTACGTTTACGCTCGGGTCGAGGGCGAGGGCGCCAATCAAATTGCCGAGGACCTTTTGGTTGGGATTTTTTTCGTCGAGCGTAGCGAGCACGGACTGAAGGCGTTCGCTGGTGGAACGCTGTTGCAGCAGCGAGTAGCCAACCAGCTGTCCGACCGAATCCACCTTCGTCCGCAGTTCGGCGAGCTCACGTTTTAAAGCGGAATCGTCAGCCGGTGCGGCCGCGCGCGGAGCAGGTGCGTAGCGGGTGCCGAACTGAAAACTGACCAGGGCGAGGGCAGCGGCGGCCACGGGAAACAGGATCCAACGCCAGAGTGTCAGCCGCGCCGCACGGTGACGCCGCACCACCGCGGCGCGAATGCTGGCGGCAGAGTTCTTTTCTTCCTCGAGCATCGCGTAGAAATTGGCGCGAAGACGCGGACCGGGCTTGGGCGAAGGAAGTTTGTCCACGGCGGAGAGGATTTGAGCGAGCGACGAAAACTCGCGCTGGCAATCGGGACAGGAGGCAAGATGGGCGCGAACTTCCGCCGTATCCGATTCGGTGAGTCGGTCATCGAGGAGCTCGGCAAATCGTTCCTGGGCGCGGGTGCAATTCATGGGAGAAATCAGATAAACGTAACGGTTACGCGCGACCCTCGCGCTGCAGGGAGAGGAAGATGTCGCGCAGTTCACGAAGCGCGCGGTGAGCGCGAACTTTCGCCGCGCCGGCGGAGCATTCAAGGATGTTGGCGACCTCGGCGAACGACAGTTCCTGGAATCGGCTTAGCAGCAGAACTTCACGGTCATCGCGATGAAGTCGGTTCAGTGCGACATGAAGGAGCGCGTGCTCATCGCGGGTGGCGGCGTGCTCGCCGGCGTGCGGAGCGGTGTCGGGGTGATCCGTCAAAACCTGCGGATCGGTGGCGGTGGGAGCAGCGGACGCTTTGCGGAAGTGATCGGCCGCAGAACGCCGCGCCAAATGGTACATCCAGGCCGTGAAGCTGCCGTCATCACGATAAGTGTGCCGGTATTTCAACATGCGTTGGAAAACGGTTTGAGCGATGTCTTCTGCCGCCGTGCGTTGACCGGTCAACTTCGCGAGAAAGCCAAAAAGCGGACCATGGTGTCGTTCAAAGAGTTCGCCGAGGGCATCCAACTCGCCATCCCGGACGGCGAGCATCAGGTCGTGGTCAGACAGAGGTGCGGCGGCGGTTTCCACAGTGAACGCGTGGTCTTCAACCACGTACGGAAGCGGATGAGAATGAATTTCTGAGTGGTTGGCGATCACGGCGGCGGCAGGACATGCAGGTTGATGGGTGAAACCACGCCTCTCCGGAAAGGTTACAGGAAACCTTCTGACCGTCGTGGAGGGCCGCGAAAGCAGCATGCTGTTTTCCGTCTGCCGGGTTGCGGGACGCTGGCTCCGCGTTTAGCTCAACGTCATGAACCGTCGCGATTTCGTTCTGCGTTCTTCCTTACTGGCGTCCGCCGCGTTCCTGCCGCGATCGCGTGCGGCGGCGGCCAACGTTTCTGCTCCCGCCACCCCAGCTGCTCCGATGCCACTTCCGCCGGCCACTGAGTTTCGACCCCTCCGGCGGGGCGTGGGTGTTTTCACGGGACGCGGCGGTTCCATTGGTTGGCTGTCGTCGAGCGACGCCGTCGTGGTCGTCGATACTCAGTTTCCGGACACGGCGGCAGTCTGCCTCGCGGGCTTGCCCGAGCTCGGCCGGCGCAAGATCGACGTCGTAATCAACACGCATCACCATCCCGATCACACGAGCGGTAATTCAGTTTTCAAGGCGGCGGCCAAAACGATCGTGGCTCACGCCAATGTTCCGAAGCTGCAACTCGAGCGGGCGGAGAAGGACGGCACGCTGGACAAACAGGTCTTTGCGGACGAAACGTTCCCGGATGTGTACCGCCGCGAATTCGGCGACGAAGTGGTCACGGCTCAGTACTTCGGTGCCGGTCACACCAAGGGCGACGTGATCGTCCACTTCGAAAAAGCGAACGTCGTGCACATGGGCGACCTGACGTTCAATCGCATGTACCCCGTGATTGATCGACCAGGCGGCGGCAATATCCGACATTGGATTACGGTGCTGGAGGAAGCGACGAAGACGTACCCGGCTGATGCGATTTATATCTTCGGTCACGGGAATCCGAAAGCCGGAGTCACGGGCGGCCGGGCGGAAATCAACGGTTTTCGCGATTACCTCAGTGGTCTGTTGGCGTACGTGGAACAGCAAATTGCCGCTGGAAAAACGAAAGACCAGATCGTGACGTTGGATAACCTGCCCGGTTTTCCGGACTACCACACGCCTCTACCGAACCGGCTCGGTTCGAATCTCAGCGTCGCGTACGACGAGCTGACGGATAAAACCGGCTGACGTTGGGGGATTGAGATCGCCTCGTTCGCGCGTCTCGCATCGACGAGGGCGCAGGGGATTTCGAAAGCGAACCAGCCCTCGTGCGGGTTGTTCGCTCGCCACGGTGACGTATTTCGCTCAACGATGCGTTTCCATGAGCTTCCAAGCGGTCCTAAAATCCGTCGTCTTTCTAGCGCTGCTTTTTGTCATGCTGTATGTCGGCATGAACAATCCCAAGCCGATCGACTTCCAATTCCCGATCGTAGGGATCACGGCCAAAGACCCCATCCATGCGCCCGCCGCGATCATCTACTTTGGTGTGTTTGCCGTGGGCGTGCTGGCTGGAACCTTGTTGCACAGCAGCAAAGGAGCGAAAAAGAGCAGCGGTGGCCGAGACAAGTGAAGCGCGTTTAACCGCGCTCTGGGTCACTGCGAATCCACGCGGTCTGATCGCGATCAGCGCTGAAGCTGCAGCGTTCGCATCAACCAGCTGATCCGATCTTCGGTGACGTCCGGCTTTTGCAGATCGTGATGCGCATCATAAGTCGCCGCGTGTTTGCGCGGCGTCGCTGCTGCATAGAACTGCGCGGCTGCCTCCGCTGAAACATACTTATCGTGGGCGGCGAACTGAAAGAGCACGGGCGCCGGCGCGATCTGCGCGACGAAATTGATCGGATCGAGCGGAGCGAGCTGGGCACGGTACTCGTCGGGTGATTTAGGCTGCCGAGCGAAAAGGAACCAATCGATGAAATGCGGCGTGCCGGCCATCAAGACGTAGGTGGTGGGTCGACGATCCACTCCGCCCATCACAATTCCGTACATCGCGCCGAAATCGTGGCCGACAAATGCGACGCGTTTCGGGTCGATTCCCGGTTGGGTGAGGAGCAGATCCAGCGCACGCCGCAGCTCGATGACCTGCTGTACCGAACGAGCGTAATCGTCTTCCGGCACGCGATTCTCGTACCATTTTGGCTCGGACCACATTGCGTTCACGAGCAGCGAGGTGACGCCCTGATTCGCGAGCGCCACGGCTTCGTTGAGAAACTCGGTTCGGTTGGTCGTTTCCCGATCTCCCAGCCAGTGAACATAGAGGATGGCGGCGAGTGGACCGGACGGACGTGCCGGTGAAACAAGGTAGGCCTCAACCGGTGTCTTCGTGGGAACGAACGTGACGTCACGGATGACGGCGTCGTCGCGCGTTTCTGTTCCGACTTCCTGTAGAACCAGCGGCGCGTTGCGGTCGTATTCAAAAATCGCGGTGCCCGCTCGTTCGACCGGCGGTTGACCGGAAGCTGGCGTAGTTTGGGCGTACGATGGGACACCCGCGCAAGCGCCGGCGAGCAACGCGGACACGAAGCGAAGTGTCGGAAGCGGTGAAATCATGCTTCGAAAAAAGAAAGCCTGCAGCCGATGTCCACCGCCTGAAGTCCAACGACCTGTTGAGCGCGCGGGACTGTCGTTGCACGGAGTCGCATGAATGAATGAGACAGGCGGCATGAACGTGGAGGAGGGGCCTATTTGAGGCGGCTGAGAACTTCGGTTGCGAGCGCGCGAAACGCTTCAGCTCCGGGCGCGCTGCTGTCGAACAGCGCCACAGGTTTGGCCTGCATCGGTGCTTCGCTGATCGTAATATTTTCCGGGATGACGGTCTTGAAGAAATGCAGACGCTTGAAGTGTTTCTCGTCCGGCAATCGCGCCATCGTTTCCTGATGAAAAGCGACATGGCCGCGCACGCGGGTGAACACGACGCCCAGGCATTTGATCTTAAACTCGAGTTCCTCCTTCAGGTAATCGAGCCGGTCGAGCAGGAGCGTCAGACCGACTGATGAAAGGAAATCGGGCTGCATCGGCACGAGAAACCAGTCGCTCGCAAACAGCGCATTCTGAGTGGCCGTTTGCAGGTTCGGCGGGCAGTCGCAAAGGATCACATCGTATTCATCAATCACCTTCGCGAGCTTGCGCGTAAAGATGCGCTCCCGTCCCGGTCGGGCGGCGAGGTCCAGATCGAGAAACGTGAGCTTGAGATGGCTCGGGACCAGATCGAGGCCGGGGATTTCGGGCACGACATCGCGGACGATGCACTGCTTCAGCTTTGAGTGGTCGTCATCGCGTTTCCGTTTCGCGTCCAGCTCGAAGACGTCGGCCATCGTCCCGTTTTCTTCCGCCCATTTTTCCCAGGCCTTTTCGGGCATCAGGCTCAGGGACGCGTTCGTTTGAGGATCGAGGTCGACGAGCAGAACCCGCTTACCGTGATCCCGGGCGAGGTGGGACGCGAGATTGACTGCGACGGTCGTCTTGCCGACGCCGCCCTTCATGTTCACGAGGGAGATAACAGTGGCGTTCGGCATGGAAGTAAGCGACCGGAGAAGACAGCGGAATTTGTCCACTGTGCCTTTCCGTTGTGGCCCGAAATTGCCGGCACGTCGAGCATGACGGCGCGTTTTGAATTCGCGGCGATCATCTCGATCGCGGTCCGCGCGTGGTGAAGGTGACGTCGTGAAGATCCCGTTCGCGTCGGGCGTGAGGTCTGTTAGCTTGGGGTGGCGCTCATGAACGAAACGGGAGACAGACCGGTGATTCTGTACGATGGCGAGTGTGGTCTTTGTGACCGGCTCGTGCAATGGGTGCTGCCACGTGACCGCGCGGGCAAGTTTCGCTTCGCTGCGTTGCAATCGCCGTGGGCGCAATCGGTGCTTAGCCGACACGGGTTGCCCGTCACGGATTTCGAAACGATGGCAGTCGTCGAAGGGGAGCAGGTGTTTTTGCGGTCCACCGCGGTCTTGCGGATCTTGCGATTCTTGCCGTGGTGGCGCTGGGCCTATGGATTCACCGTGATCCCGCGGGTTCTGCGCGACGCGGTCTACAACGCGATTGCTCGTCGGCGGAAGCGCTGGTTTCCGGCGCCCGACGCGTGTGGAGTGCCGAAGCCAGAGTGGCGCGAGCGCTTTATCGGCTGAGCTTCACTGCACCCGCCGCAGGTTGTCGCACACGATGGCGGCGGCGATTCCGGCGTTGAGGGATTCGGCGCCGCCGTAGCGCGGGATCGTCACGAATTCTGTGATATGCTCACGCACTGCGGGCGAGATGCCCCGACCTTCACTGCCAATCACCAGCACGGCGTGGTCGAGCGCAGTGAGGCTATGAACGCTTTTCCCGGTGAGATCGCAGCCGAGTACCGGCGTGTGGTTCACCTCTTCGAGCACGGCGGGGAGATCAACGGTATGGACGTGGACCCGCGCAAAAGAACCCATGCTGGCATTGATCACCTTTTGATGGAAAAGATCGGCGCAATCGTGTGAGAGCAGCACCCGATCGAGGGCGAACCACTCGGCCACTCGCAAAAGGGTGCCGACGTTTCCGGCGTCTTGAAGGCCATCGAGGGCAAGGGTCAGGCCCTGATCGAGTGCTTTCGGCAGCAGCGGTTCATGGCGAATGCGCCCGACCGCCAGCACGGTCGAAGGCGTCGGGAAGTGGGAGGCGCGTGCCATCTCCTCGGCGGTGATACGCGTGACGGGTGGGCGGACGGCGGTGACGGGCAGCTCGGAGACTTGCGCAGGATCGGCCCATTCGTCCGTCGCGTACACTTCGGTGAAGTGGAAGTTTGCGGCGAGCAATTCGCCGACGACCTTCTCGCCCTCGATCACAAAGAGTCCCAGCTCTTCACGGTGCTTTTTTTCGCGGAGGGAGCGCACGCGTTGGATTTCAGCCTTCGTGAGCATGGTGAAATCGTGAGGTGATCGGGTGGTGCGCGCAACGACTTTGAGTAGACGAGCGCCGCCGTTCGGAGTTTGCGACAGAGGCGGAGTGCGTTCTGCAATCAGGGGTTCGCCTACGGTTGATGCGGCGTCCGCTGGCTTGCACCGAGGGCACGCGCCTGTGCATGGTGAGCAACCATGGACGCGCGATTGAATTGGGGAATCATTGCTACCGGTGGCATTGCACGCGCGTTTGCGACGGGTGTTGCTCACTCCAAAACGAGCCGGATCGTGGCCGTCGGCAGCCGAGCGCAGTCGTCGGCGGAAAAATTCGCCACGGAGTTTGGCGTTGCGCGTGCGCACGGCAGTTACGACGCGCTGCTCGCTGATCCGGAGGTTCAGGCCGTTTATATTGCGACGCCGCATCCGCAGCACGTGGAGTGGGTGATCAAGGCCGCGAAGGCAGGCAAGCACGTGCTCTGCGAGAAGCCGCTCAGCCTCACGCGCCCCGAAGCGTTGCAGGCCGTTGAAGCGTGCCAGGCCAACGACATGTTGCTGATGGAAGCGTTCATGTATCGCTGCCATCCTCAAACCGCCAAGGTCGTTGAGATCGTGCGCAGTGGCGTTTTGGGCCGGGTAGGTTTGGTCCAGGCGGCATTCGGCTTTGCGAACGCGTTCGATGCGACCAATCGGTTTTGGGACAAGACTCAGGGCGGCGGCGGAATTCTTGATGTCGGGTGCTATCCGGTGTCGTTTGCTCGATTGATTGCTGGCGCAGATGTGGGCGAACCCTTCTTGGATCCAATCGACGTGGTGGGTGCGGTGCAGCTCGATCCTCGAACGCACGTAGACGCGTGGGCGGCCGCGACGCTGCGGTTTGCCACGGGAATGGTGGCTCAAGTCTCAACGAGCATCGCCCTTACTCAGGACAACTCGGCGCGCATTTACGGAACGGACGGTTGGCTGCACATCCCGGAGCCATGGCTGCCGGGTAAAGAAGGTAAGCCCGTGACGATCCTGCATTTTCGCGGCGCCGATCCGACGCCCGAACGCATCACGATCTCACCTCCGGTTTGGTTGTACGGTTTGGAAGCCGACGCATTTGCCGCAGCTCTGGCCATGGGCTCAAAGTTTGTCACTCAAATGAGCACCTTGGATACCTTGGGCAACATGGCCGTGCTCGACGCTTGGCGCGCGTGTGCCTCGCGATAGCTCTTCGCCACCACGTAAGGAGAATGGTAAACGGACTAGGCAATCCGCCCGGGTAAGCTTTGGCTTTCCAATTGGCTTCACCGGGACATGATCCGAAGGCATGAGACGTTTTCTGCCGCTGATTGCGCTCGTGCTTGCCTTGTCCATCGGCGCCGCGCCTCTCGCGCTGGCGGCGACGTCTGCGAAACCGATTGCTTCGTCGGGTTCAGATCACTCGCCCGCTGCGCCGTTTGCGACCGCCATCTCCACGGTGACAGGGATCGCCATCTCACCGCTGCTCGGAACCGGCGCGTACGGCGCCTACCAGTGGTGGATGGCAAAAACTGACGCAGCTCGTGCCGCGCTTCCGTGGTATGCTCAGATCAAGTTTTGGCTACCGGCTCTCCTGGTCGTCGCGCTTTGTGCGGCGAAGGACGCCTTCGGCGCTGTCGTGCCTCCGGGACTGAAGAAACCCCTCGATGTACTGGAGACGATTGAAAACAAATTTTCTGGGTTGGTGGCCGCTGGCGCCGTCGTACCGTTTACGATGTCAGCGGTTTCGAAAGTGTTGGTCGGATCCGGCGCAGATGCGGGGCACGGGATGGTGCCCACCGGTCTGGCGATGCTGCCGATCGGAGCGATCGACATGTCGTGGTTGCTCAACGTCCTGACCGTCCCGTTCGGGCTCGCGGTCTTCGTGGTCGTCTGGATGGCGTCGCATGCCATCAACGTGCTGATTCTGTTGAGTCCCTGGGGCGCGATCGATGCCGCGCTCAAGGCTGCGCGAACTGGATTGCTCGGAGTGCTCACCCTTACGGCATCGGTCAATCCGTGGATGGGTGCGGGGCTGTCCGTGGTTGTGATCATCATCGCGTACTTCGCGTCGGGCTGGGCCTTCCGGCTCACGACCTTTGGCACAATCTTCTGCTGGGACTTTTTCACCGTCCGCCGGAAACGGTTCATTCCGCGCGAGAATGACGACAAGTTATTCGCAGGCGGGAATCTGCCGGGCGTCCCACCACGCACGTATGGCCGCTTGATGTTGCGCTCGACGGGGAACTACGAATTCGCGTATCGGCCCTGGCTCTGGCTGCCGGTCAAAGTCGCACCGGTGCCCGCGGCGAAAGAAGCGATGGCCGTCGGCAAGGGGCTGTTTATCTCGAGCATCATCACCGAGTCCGCGGGCACGTTGTTCATCCTTCCGCCCCGCTACCACGGTCACGAGGAAACGATCGCGCGATCCTACCATATGGGTGGAGGCGTGCGAGACGCCGGACTCCGCAAGGCGTGGAGTGTGATGCAGGAACTCTTTGGCGGCGCCGCGGCGAAAACGCAGATGGTATAACGCTGCCGGATTTCGCAGCGTGGCGGTCAGCCCGTCGGAATCTGCGTGGATTGATAGGAGAGCAGCTGCCATTGTGCGCCCTCCTTTCGCCACAAGGCGAGAAACCGAATCGTAAACTCCACCTTCTTGTCATTCGCGGTGGCGCTGAAGCGTGCCGTTCCGTTCATGGCTACGAACCCCGGAGCCACCATCTGGAAGCCGCTGTCCACCGGCACCGGCGCACCGTACCGAAATTTCGTTCCGCCCGCCGCGACCAACAGCTGGCTCTTGGTCTGCACCCTTCCGTCTGAATTGCCGTAATACAATTCGTCCGACAAAAGTTTCGCGAGCTCCGAGGTGTTGCGGGCAATCGTCGCCGCAATGCGCTGTTCGTCCGCGAGCTTCACGGCGGCGAAGTCCTCCTTTTCGGCGGCGTAGATCGCGTTCGACCACCCGAGCAGAAGCAAGCAGACCCACAGAGTTTGTTTCATCGGAAGCGCGGAGGGAGACGCTGCGATCACCGCCCCAATAGGCAAGTATCGGCTGGCCGTGCGAAACGTTTTCCGGAGAGTGCCTGACTTGCACGCATGGTGACTGGCACTTTCCAACGTTTTCTCGGACTCACTCGTCCGCACCGGTGGCGGATTGGTTTGGGCGTGTTGCTCATCCTGATCGCGACGCTCCTGACGTTGCCGGGACCCTGGATCTTCAAGCTGATCATTGATGAAGCGCTGCCGCGTCGCGACCTGCGACAACTTGGGCAGCTGCTTGCGGTGTTCGCGGCGCTGTTTCTTCTGCGTGGCTGGCTGACGATGGTCCGCAATCGCGTGCTGCAGTTCACGGCCATGCGGATTGTGTGTGACCTGCGGATCGCGTTGTTCGCCCACCTGCAAACGCTTTCGTTGCGCTACTTCGACGCCAACCAGACCGGCAAGGTGATTTCACGGATCACGC
Source organism: Opitutus sp. (assembly GCA_039928945.1). Lineage (GTDB taxonomy): Bacteria > Verrucomicrobiota > Verrucomicrobiia > Opitutales > Opitutaceae > Opitutus. The sequence goes on from JBDSSD010000016.1 coordinate 54,236, forward strand.
AGGACACCAATGAAGTTTATCAGCTGACGAACGGGTTTTTGATCAACTTGATCGCCGACTCGGTGACGGTTCTCGGCGTCTTGGGCCTGCTGTTCTATGTCGAGTGGAGGCTGGCGCTCGCCGTCACACTGGTGCTGCCGTTGTTTGCGATCAACTACCTCTACAACCGCCGACGAATGCGTGAAGAAAGCCGCGTTCACCGTGATAACTGGGACAAGGTGATTGGGTTTTTGCATGAACGCGTGGCGGCGGCGCGCGTGGTGAAATCGTTCACGCGCGAGGCAGCTGAGACCACGACCTTTGCGAGCGGCATCAACGCGGACTATTTCAACTACTCTCAAATCGTGATGCGCAACACCCGGCTGTCCGTGTTCGCGGAACTGTTGGGGGCGTTCGGGGCGTTGATCGTGCTAGCCTACGGTGGCTGGCTCGTGGTGCAGGGAGCAATGGAGGTGGGCACGCTCGTGGCCTTCAACGCATACATCGCGTTCGTGTTTCCGCCGATCGTTCGGTTCGTGGATCTCACGGCGGTGTTTCAAAGGGCGAACACGGCGCTGGAAAACATGTGGTCAATGCTCGACACCCAGCCCGATGTGGCCGATCGCGCGGGGGCCGTTTCACTCGGGTCGATCCACGGCGATGTGGAATTCCGAAATGTGTGTTTCGACTACGAGTTGGAACCACCGGGGCAGGGACGACCGAGAACGCTCACGGATGTCAGCTTTCAGATCCCGGCGGGCTGCGTGGTGGCGATCGTTGGGCCGAGTGGTTCGGGCAAGAGCACGCTCATCAATTTGCTCGCACGATTCTACGATGTCGCTTCGGGCCAGCTACTCGTCGACGGACACGATGTGCGGTCGGTCACGGTTGAGTCACTGCGACGGCAAATCGGGATTGTTCTCCAGGAGAACGTGCTGTTTTCCGGCACGCTCGAGGACAACATCAAGTACGGTCGCACCGACGCCACGCCAGAGCAGATTCAGGTGGCTGCGGCGGCGGCGAATGCTCACGACTTCATCTCCCAGCTGCCGGATGGCTATGCCACGGTGGTGGGCGAGCGCGGCGTGAAGCTTTCCGGCGGCCAACGGCAACGGATTGCGATCGCGCGCGCGATTTTGCGCGATCCGCGGATCCTGATCTTCGATGAGGCCACGAGTGCGCTCGACACCGCCTCGGAACGCATGATTCAGCAGGCGATGGATCGGCTGATGAAAGGACGAACCGCGTTCATCATCGCGCATCGGCTTTCGACGATCCAAAAGGCGGACCTCATTCTCGTCATGGAGCAAGGTCGGCTGGCGGAAAAAGGGACGCACGCCCAACTCCTGGCCGCCGGCGGGCTCTACGCCCGTTTGCATGCGCTCCAGTTTCAAGAGACGGCCTGATTCGACCGCTAAAATTCGTTTGGCTAAAAGGGCGCAGAGGCGAATAGTGAACCTATGTTAGCACGCTCTTCCGCGGCCGCGTTTGGCCGGATTTTTGATGAGATCGGCACGGTTGACCAAGTTGGGATTGAGGAACGCGTCGCGAAGTACACGACACGTTCGATCAAGAAGAACTCGAAGCTTTGGGGGCTCCGGACCGCCGTCTCGATGGTGGACCTGACCACGCTGGAGGGGAAGGACACGCCCGGGAAAGTGGCGTCACTCTGTCAGAAGGCGCTCCGGCCACACGACGATCCGAGCATTCCTCAAGTCGCTGCGGTCTGTGTTTATCCCGCCATGGTTCGACATGCGCGACGCGCGCTGGGTCACGACACTGCCGTGCGCATTGCCTCGGTCGCAACGGCGTTCCCCAGCGGCCAGGCGCCCTTGAAGACCCGATTGGCTGAAGTGAAAGCGGCTATCGGCGACGGCGCGGACGAAATTGACATGGTGATCAACCGCGGCGCGTTTCTCGCCGGCGAATTTGAACGGGTGCAGGACGAAATTTCTGCCGTGCTCGAGGCCTGCGGTCGGGCCACGCTCAAAGTCATTTTGGAAGTCAGCGAACTTGAAACCTACGACAACGTCCGCGCCGCCTCTTTCATCGCGATGGAGGTTTTGCGCGAAGGCGATTTCATCAAGACGAGCACGGGCAAGACGTCTCTCAACGCGACGCTGGGCAACAATCAGGTGATGTTGGAGGCGATCCGGGATTTCTTTCTGGATACCGGGGTCGCGATCGCGATGAAACCCGCGGGAGGTATTCGCACGGCGAAACAAGCCTTGCAGTTCCTTGTCGCCGTCAAGGAAACGCTCGGCGATGCGTGGTTGAATAACGCGCGCTATCGTTTCGGTGCGAGCTCGCTGCTCAACGACCTCGTTCGCCAGATTGAGAAGGAAAAAACCGGCGCCTATCAGGCTCCCTATTATTTCAGCGAAGCCGCCGAGAGCTATTGAAGTCACTGATCGTCCACCTTTGTCCTTGTCCACCGAACACCCGAAGCAAGCCGGCTGAGTCGCGGACGCCCCAAGAATCATGTCCATCGTTGTCACTGAAAAGCGGAAATCCCTTCGGCCGAGCCGGCCTGCCCCTGAGTTGATTTTCGGCGACTTGTGGGACTTCGATCCTGCACCCGAAACCGCCGATCCCAAGCTGAAGGCGCGCTACGATCTGTTCATCAACGGGGAATTTGTCGTGCCCAAGTCTGGCAAGTATTTCGACTCGATTAATCCGGCGAACGAACAGAAACTGGCGGAGATCGCGCTCGCGGGTCCGGCGGATGTCGATGCGGCGTACGCGGCGGCCCGGCGCGCATATGAAACGTCGTGGGGAAAGTTGCCCGGCCGTGAACGGGCGAAATATCTCTATCGGATCGCGCGGCTGCTGCAGGACCGCGCGCGCGAGTTCGCGGTGGCCGAGACGCTGGATGGCGGGAAGCCGATCAAGGAATCGCGTGACTTCGATGTGCCGATGGCCGCTGCGCATTTCTTCTATCATGCGGGGTGGGCGGACAAGCTCGAGTATGTCGCCCCAGGTGCGAAGGTCGCGCCGCTCGGCGTGGTGGGCCAGGTGATCCCCTGGAATTTTCCATTGCTCATGCTGGCGTGGAAGATCGCTCCGGCGCTGGCGATGGGGAACACCGTCGTATTGAAGCCGGCGGAGACGACGAGCATCACGTGTTTGAAATTGGCAGAGATCATCCGCGACGCCGGGCTGCCGCCAGGCACGGTGAACTTCGTGGCAGGTGCGGGCGAAGTGGGTGCGGCGGTCATGGCGCATCCCACCGCGGCCAAGGTGGCGTTCACGGGGTCAACCGATGTCGGCAAGATCATCATGCGTTCGCTCGCTGGCAGCGGGAAGAAGATGACCATGGAACTCGGCGGAAAGGCGGCGAACATCGTGTTCGATGACGCCCCGCTCGATCAGGCCGTGGAGGGAATCGTGAACGGGATCTTCTTCAATCAAGGCCACGTCTGCTGTGCAGGATCTCGCCTGCTCGTGCACGAGCCGGTGGCCGAGCGCGTGCTCTCGAAGTTGAAAAACCGCATCCGCGTGCTGCGGGTGGGGGATCCGATGGACAAGAACACGGATGTCGGCGCGATCAATTCGAAGGAACAGCTGCAGAAAATCACCAAGCTGGTGGACATCGGCGTGAAGGAAGGTGCGGAACTTTATCAGTCGCCGTGTCGGTTGCCGACGAAAGGATTTTATTTCCGTCCGACCCTGTTCAGCGGCGTCAGCATGAGTCATCGCGTGGCGCGCGAGGAAATCTTTGGCCCGGTGCTGAGCATCCTGACGTTCCGCACGATCGACGAGGCGATTGAGAAGGCGAACAACACGGCGTTTGGTTTGAGTGCCGGTGTGTGGACGGACAAAGGCTCGCGCATCCTGAAGATGAGTACGGAACTCAAAGCCGGCGTCGTTTGGGCGAACACCTATAATAAATTCGATCCCACGTCGCCCTTCGGCGGCTACAAGGAAAGTGGCTTCGGCCGCGAAGGCGGCCGCCAGGGCCTGCTCGATTATTGCCAAGTGGGATGACGCGTGAGTTCGAACCTCTGAATGCAGACTTGAACCACGGATGAAGACCGATGAACACCGATCTGATCTCGTCGCCGGCGAGGTCACACATGTGATCGTGGGCGCGTGTTTTGAGGTCCTAAACGGGTTAGGTCATGGGTTGCATGAGAAGCCTTATGAAAATGCGCTCGTCGTTGAACTGGGTTTGAAGAACATCCAAGTGCAACAGCAGCGATCATTCGAGGTCGTCTACAAATCCGTACGAGTTAGTGAATTCATCCCTGACCTGATGGTTGGCGGCTCGGTCATTGTTGACGTAAAGGTAATTGAACGAATCACGGATTTCGAACGTGGTCTGATGCTCAACTACCTTCGCATCACAAAACGTCGAGTTGGACTGATCGTGAATTTCAGAAAGCCCAAGCTCAAGTGGGAGCGTGTGATTTTGTGAATCCGTCATCGGTGTGGATCTGTGTTCATCCGTGGTTTACCGCATTTAAATGAGTAACGTTTATCTCACAGCCCCGCTGAAAACCGACCGGATGCCGCCGGGCATTCCGTACATTGTCGGGAATGAGGCGGCGGAGCGTTTCAATTTTTACGGGATGCGCGCGGTCCTGTTTATTTTCATGACCAAGTACCTGGTCGACGGCTCGGGCGCGCTGGCGCCCATGTCCGAGAACGAGGCGAACCGCTGGTACCATCTGTTTCTCTCGGCCAATTATTTTTTCCCCACGCTCGGAGCCATTCTGTCGGATGCATTCTGGGGCAAGTACCGCACGATCATCTGGCTCTCCCTCGTGTACTGCGCGGGCAGCGTGGTGCTGGCGCTCGATCATTCGCGGACGGGTTTGACGATCGGTCTGACGCTGATCGCGATCGGCGCGGGAGGGATCAAGCCGTGCGTTTCATCGCACGTGGGCGATCAGTTCGGGCCCGATAACAAACACCTTCTCGCTCGCGCATTCGGCTGGTTTTACTTTGCCGTGAACGCGGGATCTTCGCTTTCGATTTATCTCATCCCGCTCCTGCTCGCGAAGTACGGTCCCCGTCCGGCATTTGGCCTGCCTGCGGTCTTGATGCTCCTGGCCACGTATGTGTTTTGGAGCGGGCGGTACAAGTTCGCGCACATTCCGCCTGGTGGTAGGGCGTTTCTCAATGAGGCGTTCAGTCGAACCGGGATGGCCGCGTTGGGACGACTCGCGCTCATCTTCGTCTTCATGATCGCATTCTGGGCGCTGTGGGACCAAAGCGGAAGCGAGTGGGTGGCCCAGGCGGAGAAGATGGATTTGCGGTTTCTTGGCATGACCTGGCTGCCTTCACAAATCCAGGTGGTGAATGCGATCCTGACGGTGACCTTTATTCCGATATTTCAGTACTGGATCTATCCGGCCGTGGACCGGGTCTGGCAGCTCACGCCGTTGCGCAAAATTGGATTGGGCATCTTCACCATCGGTTTGTCGTTCTTCGTCAGCGCGTGGATCGAAACGCGTCTCGCTGCCGGAGTGAAGCTGAGCATCGGCTGGCAAATGCCCGCTTACATTTTGCTGACTGCCGGCGAGGTGATGGCTTCAATCACCGCGCTGGAATTTGCCTACACGCAGGCGCCACGTTCGATGAAATCCCTCGTCCAAGCGTTGTACCTGCTTTCGGTCTCCGCGGGCAACCTCTTCGCTGGTGCAGTCCACTGGATCATCGCCAACCCCGACGGCAGCACGAAACTCAGCGGTGCCCCCTACTACATGTTCTATGCCGCAATTTCGATCGTGGCGTCCGTGATCTTTATCTTCTTCGCGCTTCGGTATCGAGAGCAGACCTACCTCCAGGGCGAACCCGCCTCCTGAGCGCAACCCCTCTTCATCATGTCCCGCCTGCCCATCACCAAAACGCCCAAGCCGTACGTCGGCGGCGCCTTCATTCGTTCGGAAAGCGGTCGCACGTTCGCGGTGGTCGACGCCAAAGGGGATTTTGTTGCGAACGTTCCTCAATGCACCCGCAAGGATTTGCGGAATGCGGTCGAAGCTGCGGCGAAAGCCGGTCCAGGCTGGGCCAGGCGCACGGCCTATAACCGTGGCCAGATCCTTTATCGGCTGGCCGAGATGCTGGAGGCCCGGCGACAGGAGATGATCGACGTGCTTGTTGTATTCGGTGCGCCCAAGAGCCAGGCCGGTCGAGGGGTGGATGTGTCAATTGACCGCTTGATCTACTACGCGGGTTGGGCCGACAAGTACGAGCAGGTCCTTGGGAACGTGAATCCGGTGGCTGCTCCGTACTTCAATTTCACGGTCACTGAACCGATGGGCGTGGTAGGGATCATCGCGCCGGATGAACCGCCGTTGCTTCCGCTGATTTCTCTGATCGCGCCAGCCATCGTCAGTGGAAATACGGTCGTGGCGCTCGCTTCAGAAAAAACCCCTTACCCCGCAATCCTGCTGGGTGAGATGCTTGCCACGAGTGATTTGCCGGGTGGCGTCGTCAATCTTCTCACGGGGTTCTGCAAAGAACTCGTGCCCACGTTTGCGACCCACACGCACCTGCGTGCCGTGGTGGCTGCGGTGGGAGCGGAGGAGACGAAGACGCTCGCCGTCGGAGCCGCCGAAAGCGTCAAACGCACTCACTTCATCGATGCCTCGCTGGACTGGTTCAGTGAGGCTGCACAGAATGTGTACGCGATCAGGACGACGCTGGAATTCAAAACCACGTGGCATCCGATCGGCGCCTGAACCTAGACTTCGCCAGCTCGTGAAACACGATCCTCGTGGCTTCTGTGGTTCGAGCGCCAAGAAGCCGTCGACCAATCGTTTATTTGATTGCTGCACGCGATCGATGGTCGTGTGAAATGCGCTGCTGAATGAATGCTTTCGAAACTGCTTTCCGGGTCGTGAACCATGTGTCCGGCATGATCGCTTACTGGGACGCGGAAGAACGATGTGTTTTCTCGAACGATGCGTACCGCGAGTGGTTTGGCTGAACTCCGCAGGAGATGGTCGGCATGCGCATGAGAGATTTGCTGGGTCCCTCTATGAGTTGAATCTACCGTATATTCGAGGCGCGCTGGCCGGCGAGAAGCAGAATTTCGAACGCCGGATTCCGCTGCCCGGCGGTGAGGTGCGTGAAGCGATCGCTACCTATACGCCTGACATTGTCGACGGCGTGGTCCGCGGATTTTCCGTGCAGGTCACCGACGTGACCGTGCTACGCGCCCGCGAAGCTGCGCTGCAGCGCACCGTGCAAGAACGGGACGAGGCGCTCCTGGAGATTCGAACCTTGCGCGGGCTTTTGCCCATTTGTGCAAGTTGTAGAATATTCGCGATACGGCGGGCGAATGGCATCCGATCGAAACGTATGTTTCGCAACGCGCAGACGTCAGCTTCACGCACGGGATGTGCCCGACGTGATGCCCAAGTTCTATCCTGAACTGGGCGTTCCCACCGCCTAGGTCAGCTCGACGGAGTGACGGAATCGCCGGGCTTGCTCAGGTGCGGCGCCGCTGATTACGAGCGAGGAATCGATTGATTTCGCGCGCGCGAGGCATCGACGGTGAGGTGCCGAACTTCGTCACGGATAGGGCCGCAACAGCATTCGCATATTGAGCGGCACGGAGAGGGTCGCCCTCGAACTTGACCAGGCCGGCGGCGAACCCGCCCACGAAAGCGTCACCTGCACCCGTGCTGTCGACCAGTTTCACCGGGTACGCAAGAAGATGTTCGCCGCGTTCTGCGACTGAAACGAAGCAGCCGCGACCGCCCAGCGTCACAATCAAAACGGGCACGTTGAAAGCGCGGCAGAGTTGCTGGAACGCGTCGGGAGACAGACCTGCCAGTGTTTCGATGGTGAACGGCCCGCGATCGGCGAAGGGGGTTTTGCGGACCAGCGCGTTGCACGCGGGTAGGAGGTGGACCAACGCAATGAACTCACTCTCGTTTGGAATCAGGATGTCGACCGTCTCGAGCATGGACGGCGTGAAGTCGTCACGCATCGGTGCCGGGTTTAAAATCGTCCGCGCTCCCACCGACCGAGCCTGCCTGAAAACGTGTTGATTGACCGTGAGACTGGCTTCGTGCTGAGCGACGACCACAGCTGCCCCGCGAAGCAACGAAATCGGCACATCGCGTGGGAGGAGTGCCGCGCTCGCGCCAATGGCGACGATGATCTGATTTTGACCCGCGGCGTTAACGAGGATACCGGCCGCTCCGGTCGCGTGCTTCGGCTTCGTCAACAAACGAGAGTCGATCTTCTCGGCGCGATGAAACGCCGCCGCGCCTCGCGCGAAATCGTCGCTTCCCACTGCCCCAATGAAACGGGTGGGCACTCCGGCGCGAGCGGCAGCGACGGCCTGATTTGAACCCTTTCCGCCTGGGCCAGTCACGAATCTTCCGAGGGTGGTTTCTCCCGCCTGTGGGAAACGCTCGCACTGAAATGTCAGGTCTTGCACGAAGCTCCCGACAACGACGATCGACGGTTTCATTGCGGCCGATGCTGCGTTCCGAGTCAGCAAGTGACAAGCTGTGTCGGATTTCTCACGCGGCCGGACCACCAAGCCGCTCATCCCCGGGTCGCGCCCGCTTGTCCAAAGATTGCCCTTCGGCTGCGGGGATGTTCCTAGTGTGCGTCGATGGATTTGGCTGCCAGCACCACCGTTTTGCTCGAAGATACCGTCCGCCGTGAGCGGGCGAAAGAGCGGCTGTACGTGTTTTGTCAGATGGGCGGGTGGGGCTTCCTGCTGTCCCTGCAAATCGTCCTTTGGTTCTACTTTGGACGCCGAGAGGGCCCCCGCGCCGATGTGACGGTCAGTATGTCGCTGCAGGTGATGACCATTGCGATTGGCCTCCTGCTGTCCCACGGCGTACGACCCTTCATGGTCAGGCGGGGCTGGAAGCAACTCGGCTGGCGGATGCTGGTGCCGCGTGTGGTCCTCACGGCGGCCGTGCTGTCGACCTTGTGGTGTGGGTTGGGATACGGCCTGACCTATGGTCTGTTCGGCCATCCGTGGCCGGCTGAGCGGTACAGCCCCGTCGTGCTTTTCTCTCTCAGCTGTCTCCAGGGCACGATGCTGTACGTGGGTTGGCTGTGTCTGTATTTCTTCTACCACCTCTTTGACCGTTTCAATCGTTCCGAGATCGAGCGACTCCGTCTCTCGACTCACGTCAAGGAAGCGGAACTTCGAGCGCTGAAGTCGCAGGTGAACCCGCACTTTATCTTCAACTCGCTCAATTCACTGCGCGCCCTCATCGAGGAGGATCCGACCCGGGCGCGGGAGGCGGTGACGCAGCTCGCGAACCTGCTCCGCTATTCATTGCAAAGTGGTCAGCTGGAAACCGTGCCGTTCGAGGATGAGCTTCGGGTCGCCAATGACTACCTTGCACTCGAGCAGGTCCGGCATGAGGAACGATTGCGGGTGCGGATGGACATTGCGCCCGAAACGCTCGCGCTCCCGATTCCACCCATGCTGCTGCAAACGCTGGTCGAGAACGCCGTGAAATACGGGATCTCGGCGCGTCCGGAAGGTGGCGAAATCGTGATCATCGCGCGGCGGGAGAGCAACTCGTTGCGCCTGCAAGTCGTCAACCCAGGTGAGCTCGCAACTCCCGCGGCGCGACGTCGCGAATCGTCAACCGGCGTGGGCCTGCAGAACGCAGCCGAGCGATTGCGCTTACTCTTCGGCGAGCATGCGACCCTTCAACTCCGGGCCGATCGGCCGAATTTCGTCATCGCGGAAGCGGTTGTTCCCTTCGGTCCACCGCGCGCCTCGGCCGTGCAGCTCTAGTCCCACTTCCGTATGCTCCGCATCTGCCAGTCGATCGAATCGCAGCCACGCCTGGTACGCCGGCTCGTCCCGGTCATGTGTCACCTCTTTTCGGAGACAAATCCATGAAAGCCGTGGTGATTGACGATGAGCGGCTGGCGCGAAACGAACTGCGAAGGCTGATGGTCGCGTTCCCGGATGTTGAGGTGGTGGGTGAAGCAGCGAACAGCCGCCAAGCGCGCGAGCTCCTCGAGGAGCTTGCGCCCGACCTCATGTTCCTTGACGTCCAGATGCCGGGAGAGAGCGGCATGGAATTGCTGGAATCGCTGGAAGCGCCCGTCCCGGAGGTGATCTTCACCACCGCCTATGACGAGTTTGCGGTGAAAGCCTTTGAGTTGAACGCGCTCGATTATTTGCTGAAGCCGGTCGATCCGGCGCGGCTTGCAACGGCCATGGACAAGCTGCGGGCGAAGCGTGCGGCGACGAAATCGCCGGCTCCGACCGAGACGCCCAAGCCGAATCGCGACCGGCTGGCCACGGCGGACAAAGTGTTCGTGCGCGAGGGCGAGCGTTGCTGGTTTGTGGAGGTGGGTTCCATTCGGTTGCTGGAGAGTGAAGGCAACTATACCCGTGTGCACTTCGACCACGCGCAGCCGCAACTCTTCCGCTCACTCAATGCGATGGAGGAGCGATTGGACCCAAAATATTTCTTCCGCGCGAATCGGCGACAGATCATCAATCTGACGTGGATCGACAAGATTGAGCCATGGTTCAGCGGTGGACTGCTGGTGCACCTGAAGGGCGGCGCGAAGGTCGAACTCAGTCGCCGGCAAACGCAGGAGTTCCGCGAGAAAATGAGTCTGTGATAGGACTGCACCCTCGTTTGAACTACCGATCCTGCTTTCTCCACTAACCCGTTACTTTCCCTCTCATGATTGAAGCCCTCGCACTCACCAAACGATTTCGTGATAAAAAACGCGGTGAGATTCGCGCGGCTGAAGCAATCACCTTCCGCGCTGAACCTGGACAAATTTACGGGCTGCTTGGTGCGAATGGCGCCGGCAAAACCACAACGCTGCGAATGCTCGCGACGTTGCTGAAGCCGACGAGCGGCACGGCGACGGTGGCCGGCTTCGACGTCACGCGCGACCCCGCCAAGGTTCGGGCCCATGTCGGTTTTCTGGCTGCGAGCACTGCGCTCTATGGGCGCCTGACCGCACGCGAGATGATCGCGTATTTCGGGCAGCTCAACGGCCTTTCGGCGGCCGATCTCCGTGCCCGCATCAAGCGATTGGCGGATGACCTCGACATGCACGAGTTTCTGGATCGCCGCTGCGAAAAGTTTTCGACCGGCATGAAGCAGAAAACGTCGATCGCACGAACGCTCGTGCACGATCCGGCAGTGATGATCTTCGACGAGCCGACCCTCGGACTCGATGTCATGACGTCGCGCGCCATCGTGAAGTTCGTTCGAGAATGCCGAGACCGCGGCAAGACCGTCATCTACTCGACCCATATCATGAGTGAGGTGGAGAAGCTCTGTGATACTGTTGGCATCATCCACGACGGGCGCTTGTTGGAAGAAGGCACGGTCGCGGGCTTGCGAGCGAAACATGCCGAAAATGATTTGGAGGAGATTTTCGTGAAAGTGGTTTCCTCCGTTCCGTCGTCGCCACCCGTCTTGCAGCCATGAATCACCGCCACATCCTGACCGTTTATCTGAAGGAGCTGAAAGACTCGCTGCGCGATCGGCGCACGCTGCTCTCGATGATCATCATCCCGACCCTGGTGATGCCGGGGCTCATGTTCGGCGTGGGGAAGATTGCCACGACGGTGTTCTCGAAGGCGCGCCAGGAGGTTCCGCGCGTGATGGTCTTGGGAGGCGATGATTCGCCTGGGGTGGTCACGCAGCTGAAAGCCTCGAAAAAGCTCAACGTTGTCGCGAGCGTACCGGATTGGCGTGAGCAAATTTCCGAGAAGAAAGTGCGTGGCGTCGTCCAGCTGCCGGACGGTTTCGAAGCCGGTCTACGCGCCGGCAAAGCCGAAGCGGTGACGATCTACAATTACGAGGGGGAATTAAAGTCGGGCTTCGCCACGAGCGAATTGGAGAAATTTTTCCGCGACCTCCGCGATCGTGCGGTCGCCGATCACCTGGCCGCGAAGTCGCTGCCAGCGACGCTCGTCAAGCCCTTCGATATCAACCGGCAGAATGTGGCGCCGCCGGAGAAGGTGGGCGGGAATCTCTTCGGCGGGATCGTGCCGTACATCATCGTGATCCTTTGTTTCACCGGCGCGATGTACCCTGCCATGGATCTTACCGCGGGCGAAAAAGAGCGTGGCACGATGGAGACGCTCCTCTGCAGTCCGGTGGCGCGCGTCGATCTGGTCCTTGGAAAATTCCTCATGGTGCTCACCGGCTCGCTTGGGGCCATGATCATGTCACTGGGGTCGCTCACGATCACTGCGGCGTTGAGTGGGATGATCATGACGGCGGGAAACAGTTCGGGGGCGATGGCGAAAGGTGCCACAAGCTTCATGCCGATGATCGATCCCGCAGGCATACTGGGCGTGATTGCGATGGTCTTTCCTGTCGCCGTGCTTTTTTCGGCGGTGATTTTCACGGTCGCGCTTTTCGCGAAGAGCTTCAAGGAAGCGCAAAGCTATGTTGGACCGATGATGATCGCGGTGATCATGCCGGCCGTCGTGGGAATGCTCCCGGGCATTGAGCTCAACGCGCGGCTCGCGCTGGTCCCGATCCTAAACCTCTCGCTCGTGTGCAAGGAAATGCTCTCGGGCGTCTGGCACTGGAACTACATCGCTTTGATTTTCGGTTCGTCGTGGGTGTACGCCGCGGTCGCGCTGTTTCTAGCGGTGCGGATGTTCAATCGAGAAGACGTAATTTTCCGCTCCTAACGTGGCGTAGCGGGTGTTCCAAGTGCCCTGATCCCCGGCACATGGCCTTTAGAGCTGGATCGTAGGCTGCAGGTCCGGTTTGGGCGATAATTCGCCGTAAACGTCAGGTAAAAACCAATTGCACCTGTGGCTACGGGCCGTAGTTTGTGTCTACGCTCCCGCCCGAAGCCCGGCTCTAACATGAATCCACCTGCACCTTCGAATTCAGGTTCGCCCTTGAAGCTCCCACATCGGGAGGCGACAGAGGCCGTGGATCTACCCGTCCCGGTGTCCAGCCAGACGGCCGCGCAACGAGAGTTGGAGGCTGAGTTCGAGTCGCTGCGAGAACGTGAATCTAATCTGCGCGAATATGAAACACGGTTGCGCGCCTGGCAGGCTCAACTCGATGCGCGAACAACCCAAGGCGGTACGCCTGCCACCGAGACTCCGTTTGTTCAGTCGCTGAGCCAGAAACCTTTTTCCAGTGATTCACTGCTCGCTGGTTCGTGGGAGAAGTTCCATCGGGCCCGGGCGTTGTTGGAGTCAGAGCAAAAGCAGATGCGCGACGAACGTATGATGATGCGCGATACGGAGCAGAAGATGAAGGCCTGGGAAGCCCAACTGTCCGCGCGTGAGGAGCAGCTGGAACAGCGCGAGCGTGCGGCCGTGCAGCCTGTCGCGCCGGCGGCGGAAGAGCCCAAGAAACCGCAGTCTGCGATGGAGCGACTGACCAGTGCGCCGTTTCGCGCGGCGCGGTCGGCGTTCAAGTCCGACAAGTAGGCTTCGCGGGCCGGAAAATGGACAAACCGGAGCGCATAACTGCGACCGGCCGAAAATTTTTTCTTGCTGAGGTCACGCCATCACTTCATCACGACCGACGTGAATCTTTCCGCGCGAGCCCGCATTAACCCGACCGCCAAAGCTATGGCGACGGTTAAACGCGTCTGCTGGCACGGGTCGGCCCGACGATGGTGATGTGCGCATAGCGCAACGCGGCCGAGAGCCGCCTGCATCCCACCGCCGAGCCCGACTCCACCCCGAGTCGGGTTTTTTGTTTTCCAATTTTCATGGTCCTCACTCCCAACCTCGATCCACCCGACTAGACCCGCTGATCACCAGCGAGTCAGAAAGTAAATATGCCCGTCCTCACTGCCCCGACCCCCAGACCCGTTCAGATTGAACTGCCCACCATCTCGTTTTTTGGTCGCTCGCTCGACGAGTACGTCCGTTTTTTTGACCTCGATATCGATGAGCTCCGTGGCCGCCCGGTCCTTGATGTAGCCGCTGGTCCGTCGTCTTTCACCGCGGAAGCATGCCGCCGGGGAATAGACGCCGTGGCAGTTGATCCCCTCTACGGATCGACGGCGGAGACTCTGGCGACTCACGTCCAACTCGATTACGCGAAGATGTTCGCCCAGATGCGGGCGAAGCCCCGGTTGTTCAAAATGGGCCCGACGCTCCGCAGTCGGAGCGCGGTGGAACCGGCGCCGGGATCGCGGCGCGCCGGAATCGACGCGGTGTATTTCACTTCCATCGACGAGGCGGAAGCGGAACGGCGCGCGGCCGCTGCGCGGTTCCTCGCGGATTACGAGGCGCACTTCGTGCACAGCCGTTATGTTGGCGCGAGTTTGCCCAAGCTACCATTTTTCGATCGAGCTTTCGACCTGGTGCTCTGCGCGCACCTGCTCTTCACCTATTCGCAACGGTTTGATTTTGACTGGCACCTGGCCGCCTGCCGCGAACTCGCCCGGGTGAGCGCAGGAGAAGTTCGGATACATCCGCTGTGTGGTCCTGACGGGAAACGCTATGCGGATCTCGATCGGCTGCGGCGCGAGTTGCTGACGAGAGGCGTTCGGAATGAGGTGAGGCACGTCGATTACGAGTTCTTCGTGGGGACTGACACGATGCTCGTGCTAAACCCGGAAACGTCGTGAGCGCCTCACTTCTCCCGACGAGCACGCCGTCACCTCCGTACTACGTAGTGATTTTCACCTCACGTAGAACGGAGGGCGATCGCGGCTATGCTGAAATGGCCGCGCGCATGGCGGAACTCGGCTCAACCTACGATGGCTTCCTCGGAATCGAGAGCGCGCGCGGACTGGACGGGTTTGGGATCACGGTGAGTTATTGGCGCGACGAGGCCGCTATTCTCGCCTGGAAGCGCGATGTCGAACATCAGGATGCTCAAGCGGCCGGACGGAAAACGTGGTATGCGTCGTATCAGGTTCGCATCGCCCGGGTCGAACGCGCCTATGGCAACACCGGCGTGAAATGTTCGACGGTCGGAAACGGATCGTAGTAATGATGCAGGAGCGCTTTCCACTCGAGGTATTGGGGAGACTTCCGAAACCCTTGAGTGTGCGATTCCAGGTCTTTCCACCGCGCGAGGAGCACGTAACGCGCGGGCGATTCGATGCAGCGCAACAACTCGTGGGAGAGATATCCGTCGATGCTGCTGATATAAACGCCGGCCTTCGCAAAATCGCGCTCGAAGGCAGCGGTTTCGCCCGGACGAACGTTCAGGATCGCGACTTCAAGGACCATCGAGTGACGACGGGTCTTCGTTGACGCAGATCCAAATCGTTTCGGTTCGCTCGTCGAGTGCCGGAGTCATGGGGTGCAGGACAATCGATGACCGCCTCAAAACTTCGCGGTGACCTCTTGCTGGTGGCCTGGCTCCAGCGTGCGAGCGCCCAGTCCGGCGCATTCGGTTTCGTCGTTCTTGTATAACTTGTACTCGATGGGTGCGGCTGCTTCCGGTGTCTCCCAACGCCACTTTCCGATCGAGATAAACTGCAAGGGCACGCCTTTGTCCCAGCTTAATCCCGGCCCGTTGCCGCGAATGAAGAGTCGGTTGCCGATGCCGATGTACGACGTGGCGATCAATCGAGTTGCGCCATCCGACGAAATGACCTGCTCCATCAGATCAGCACTTGTGACCGCCTGATCGTCGCCACCGCCGTCATCAGCGGGTTCGAACGGCAAGTCGGGTGTCGGCTCGGCGTTCACCTTGCGAACCGCGCGCTTGCGTACGGGCCGGTCCACTTCGGCGGCAACACCCTCCGGTACCGCGGTAAAGGTGGCCACGGAGGCCGCAGGCGGAAGCGTCGCGTCGTTTGCCGCGTTGGTGGCTGACGCGTTGGACGGGATCGGGAAAGGTTCGGCCGAGGCGGGCGCGACTGGCTGGATTTGGGCAATGGCCTCCGCCGGCACGGGGGGCGGCTCGAAGAAGGGCGGAGGAGAGTCCAATGTTGGCGCGCCGGTTACGGATGTGGTGACTGTGTGCGGCGGCTGGCTGGCGGCGGGGACGAGACCCACAACTTCTGAGGCAGCCGCGGTGGACTCGGGCGCGGCCGGATCCGCGACGACGACATCCTCGCGGCGAACCTTACGCGGCCGTTTCGGCGGTGACGCGGATTCAACTACTCCGGTCGAGTCGGCTGGTGGATTGGCGGGCTGCTCCGCACTGGCTCCTGGTTCGGCGGAAGGCCGAGTGACATCAATCGCTTTCACGACTGCAGACTCGATCACTGCGACTGCGAGGGACGTCCGTTCGGCGAGCTTGCGGTCGATTTCCGCGAGGGCGTTACCTTGCGCGGTGCCCAATTGTTTTGCGAGCGTTGCGGTGGTCTCCTGGAGCGCGCGGGCTGCGGACTCTTGGGCTTTCGCGATCGCGCGCTGGATGGCTTCGGCTTGCTCGGTCCTTTTGGCGACGTGTTCCTGGGTCGTGGCATCGAGCCGGCTGAGTTCCCCGATGGCTTTATGAATCTTCTCGGAGATGGATTGGAGCCTTTCCGTTTCCGAGGTGCGGAGTTCGACCAGTTCCTTCTCGAGTTCTTCGCGGTCATTCTCGCGCGCGTTGTCGAGCTGGGCGTTGAATTCAGCGATCTTGTCCTGCAGCTTGTGGGGGAGTTGCTCCGCCTGCTTCAGGTTTTTGTGTGAGAGATCGGTGAGCTCGTTGAGGCCGTTTGCCGCGATGCTGATTTGCTCGGCGGCGGAATTGATGGTGCGCGAGAGGGCCTCCAGTCCGCGTTGGCGCTCGTCCAACGCTTCGTCCTGTTTACGAGCGTAGTCGGTCAGGAACGGAATGGCGCCGAGGATCGCAGCGAATACGACACACACGGTCACGCATGTGACCGAACTGACGTTGAGTGGAGCCGGAGTGCGGTTGGCGATGTACCAGGCGGCGCCGAGAAGAATAGCGTCACCGATCAAGAAAGGCAGCTTGGGTAATTTCGGAGTCTGGTCGGGGAGGCTCATGAGGCGGCGATTGCCGGCGATGAAGGGAGAAGCGACGCGCAGGTGGCGGGAACTTTGTGCGGGCCAGGGGCGTTCATTTCAATCCCCGAGTAAACGTTCTTGTCCGATCCTGCCGCCCGCACAACCAGGTGATCTTCGGTGATCGGCAGGTTGCCAACCTTGCCAGATCGTGCGTAGGTAAAACCAATGAGCTCGTCCCACTTTTTGCGAATAGAGCGGGAAGACGTTAACGGCTCCCGACACTACGTCGTGCATACGCACGATCCGAAGTTCTCGATGGAACTGATCCCCGACGGCTCCGCGCCGGACAAGGTCGGCAAAGGCGTCATCAAGCGCGTGTGCGTCCCGAACTCCTGGGCTGGCGACTATGGCAAATATGCGAAGCTGATGAACGTCGCACAGGAGTTCTTCACGCAGTCATTTGCCGACGCCGTGCCAAAGAAGGTCATGCGGCGTTTCGCGCAATAGTCGCGAATCCTCCAGGCCGGCGCTGATTCACGAGGCTGCACTGGCGCGCGATCCGTGCATAGGCCTGTTTCGGCGACACGCGTGCATTGATTCGCTTCAGCTAAAGCCAGACGCCCGTCGACCTCACGCCCAGCGGCGCGCCACCATGGCGATGAGCGAAATCAACAATCCGACGCGAACCGCTCCTTCGAGCGTCAGAATCACCAAAACCAGCTTGAGGCCGGTATTGAGCCGGCAGCCAAAGCCAACGGCGAGCACGCCAAGCAGGCCCAGCCCGTGTACGCGCGTGAATGGCAGGATGAGCAAGGCGACCATCCAAACCACATAGAGTACGAGCAGGGTGCTCCAGCAGAACGCGGTGAGTTCTGCCATCCCGAGCGTGCGCGGATCTCCATTTCGGGCGATCTGTTTGATCCCCAGATAGCGCTCGCTCATGACGAGCTGCCAGACCTCGAAGATGAGAAATACCGGCGCGAGGAAAAGCAGCGTGGCCACAACCTAGGCTCACCCGATTGCCGGTCGGCGCCAAGGCAGAAGCGAGGGGCGTGTCACTCCGGTTGGCTGCTCGGGTCCGTTACTTGCCACTGTACCACACGCCGCGCAGCCAGTTGTGACGATGGAGCTTTTGGACCAAGTCTGCCCTCATCGGGGGCAGATCACTCACGCCGCAATTCGCCTCGGCCTGCGCCAAACTGCGGATGCCGGGAATCACCGTTGAGACGGCCGGATGGGCGAGCACGAACTTGATCGACGCCTGCGGCATCGAGAGATTCGAGCCCGTCAGATCACGCCGAATCTCTTCGGCGCGGCTAACGGCGCGCTCCAGCCGGTCTCCCTCGAAATACTTCGCACGGAAATCGTCCGGTGCGAAACGGGTCTCCTTGGTGAATTTTCCCGTGAGCACGCCTTCGTCGAACACCACGCGTACGATCACGCCAACGCCGGTGGCCTTTGCCACATCCAGCAATTCTGCGGCGGGCTCCTGCTCGAAAAGATTGTAGATGACCTGGACGCTATCGACCCAACCGCCGCGCATCAGGTCGATGACGCTGTTTTGATCCTGCTCGGGCGTGGATATACCGATGAGCCCCAGTTTGCCTTCCGCCTGCAACGTGCGGAGAATCTTGAAAGGCGTCGGATTCCTGTTCCACGCGCGGGTCCAGGTGTGCAATTGCAGCAGGTCGATCTTCTCGGTCCCAAGATTGGCGCAACGCGTGGCAATATTCTCCCGCAAGTAAGCTTCCGGGTAGCGGTCTTCCGCGCGGCAGTAGGGCGACGGCGGCCAGACACCATCGGCCGGAGGCGTTTTTGTCGCCACGAAAACGCTTTCCTTCTTCCCGGCAGTCGCGCGCTCCCGCAGCACCTGCGCGATCAACTTTTCGCTGCGGCCGTCACCATAGCCCGCCGCTGTATCGAGAAAGTTGACACCGAGATCGAGCGCGCGGTTGAGCGCCGCGAGCGAATCAGAGTCGGCTTGAGTGCCCCACGAACCTCCAATCGCCCAGGCGCCGAAACCAATTTCGGAGCAGTTGATGGGATGTTTGCCGAAGGCTCGGTACTTCATTTCGGTAACGTGCGGGTCGGATCGACCGATGCAAACTTTGCCGTCGTAACGACGTGGTCTCCTTCGGCTGCGCAGGTGTACCGGGCGCAAACGTCGAATCAACGACCCAGCCGATCAAGCCGGCATCATGCGCTCTTCGGGGCGCGCACTGAATTCGCGCACGGCACTGTTGTCGCCCGGCAATGGATCCTCGAACCGGTTGATCAGTTTTTTCCGCCACGTGGTGGGCGAAAAGCCATGGACGGCCCGGCAATCGCGACACAGATGGCTGGCGCTGGAGTAGCCAGAATGCGCCGCCACGTCGTCCAGCGTCAGCGACGACCGACTCATGAGCTCTTTCGCTCGATCGAGCCGCAGGCCGCGGAACACCGACTTCGGATTGGTTTTGCGCGATTGCCAAAACAGTCGACGTAGATGACTCGGCGAGATGTGAATGGCATCGGCCACCTGCTTCACGGTCGGATTTTGCGCGAGGTGCTCAACGTACCAGGAAACCGCTCGCTCGATTTTGAAATTCGCGAGATCCGTCAGCGCAGGAGGGAGGCTGTTGAACTCATGGCCTTCAAGCATCAGCAAGGCAAGTTCGGCCAGGTGCCGCTGGAAGAGCAGCGGACTGATAAAACTTGGCTGGCGGAACGCAGGTTCTAGTTCCCGTGCGATCGCGTTGAGTCGAACGATATCAGCCTCCGTCAGCTTCTTCTCCAGCCAGCCGCCATTTTGCCGCACCGTTTCGTCCAACGGGTAGGGGACGCTGCCAAAGTGCATCGAAATGCGTTCGTAAGCCTGGTTGCGATGACTCGCCCAAGCGTGAGAACATTCAGGGGCGAAAACCCACAAGGTTTTCTCGTACAACCGCGGGCGTTGCTGGTCGGAGAATAACAGTCCACACCGGCCGTTTGTCACGGCATAGAACTCCCAGTTAGTTCGGGTGTTGCAGCGCATGCCATTTTTCCAACGGATGCGTCCGTGAGCGAAATAGCGCAGCATGAGGAGCGAGGGTTAGGACAACGTAGAAGCCTGCATGGGTGCCTCAATCTCGGGAAAATCTGTCAGTAAGAATTTTTTCGGGCGAGCGACGCTCACTCCTGACACTACGGCCTCTCCAGCGTCGCGGCCATAAGGCCAATTACCACCTCGTTCGACAGGGTATGGACCGTTATCGAGCGAAGGTCTTTCGAGGGATCCAATGCGAGCCGGAGGACCGTCGCAGTTCCTCCCGGTACCGCGCCGCCGGCCGGACTCGGTAGGTAGACCTCGCCGGTCTTCAATTTCACCCGCCAAGGAACCGGACCCGAACGTCGAAACGCGAAAGCGTCCGTCAAATAATCCTGTTCGATCGGCCACCACGTGGTGGGGTTTTCGAGTTCCAGACGGGCGCGGGATCCGTCGGTGTACGTGACGACCACTTCGCCGTTGTCGATCCGCGATTGCATCCAGTTCGTGGTCCCCGCCATCAGCAACCACACGACACGCGCCCGCCCGTTCAACGACACCGTGGCTTCGCGCGGATAATTATCCCATTGCGACGTGAACAGAATATTGGGCGCGTCGTGAGTTGTCGGCGTAATAAAAGATAAGCCGTCGGGCAAAACGATCCGTCCACCGGCCGACGCCGCAGCTGCGCGCAGTCCCGTGTCGTCGATCTCGGGCCTGGTGTTCACACCACCGGCCCACGCTCCAATGCCCTGCTTCGGAATCGCCAACGACACATGGGGCGAACGCGGCGAGCGATATTCCTGTTGAAAGATCCGCGTGACCCGGTCGTTGAATTTCCCCGCGAGATCAACCTCATCGAACGGCCCGCTGGGATGAACAAGAACTTCGGATCTCGCCGCAGCTGGTCGTTGCAATGTCGATACGGTCGGTGGCTGAGCCGTGCCGCGCCAGGTGATCGCGATCTCGTGGTGATCCGCCGTGACGGCGTCGAAGCTCACGCGCCGGTAGCCTTCAACTCCGGGCGTAATCACCCATGGTACCGGATTCCCGTTTACCACAACGCTGGCGACGTCGCCGCGCACGGGCAGCGAGACTTTCAAAGCAACTGGAGCTTTGAAGTGCGGGGTCAGGAGATAGATTTCACTGCGCTCGCTGCGGGTGAATTGGACGGAGACATCGGGATGATTCAACGCGGCGTGCGCCCAACTCGCCGGAAATCCGGGAGTGAATTGCAGCTCATGTTGGAGCAGATTGGGTCTCAACCCGAAGAGTCCTTCGACCAGTGCGCGCGCGGTGACGCCTCCGCCGTCCGCAAAATCGCGCTGCGATTCCCGGCGATAGACATCCAGGTAGTTCAACGAGCCGACGTTGCCCGGACAGATGCCCATGAACATGCTGGCGAGCAGCGCGCTTTTCATGAGGCGAAAGGCATCGTCAGCACGACCCGCTTGCCAGTAGCCAAGAGCGGTGTGGATGGACTCGCCCATGACCACGTTATTGATCGACCACGAGTACGGCATCCAGTTGGTCGTCGCAGGGACCTGCCACAGCCCGTCCTCCGGAACGCCCGGTCCGACGACTGGTAGCCATGGGATTTCGCGGTCTACTTTACGGGTGGCCTGCAACGCTTCGGTCGGCGTGAGCAGCTCCGCATCCATCGCGTGGTAAAACGTCCAAAGTCCGGCACTGGCATGCACTCGCTGCAATCCGAGCAGATCTTTGAACTCCGCGAACCCACCTGTTTCCGGCAACCAAAGCAGCTCGCGCATTCCGCGGGCGATCAAATCAGCCTCTCGTTCGTACGGAGTGGCATCGAGTCCGAGCGACTGCGCGAGTCGCGCGGCTTCCCGATAGTGAAAATAGTTGTAAGCGCTGGCGTGTGCCGTGCCGCCACCATGATATTCGAGATCATCGCTCGCCCAAATGGCGGCGTACCCTTCATAGAGCGGCAGTTTCGCGGGTCCAAACTCGCGGCGAAATAGTCGGCGTTCCCACGCGAGATGACGATCTATCACCGGCCACAGCTGGCGTGCGAATTCCAGATCACCGGTCCAGCGGAGATGACGAAAGAGCGCGTCGATATAGACCAGGTTCATGTCGTAATGTGAATTCGACAGGTCGCCGTTGGTGTGCAGAGCGGCTTCACTTCGCGCGAGGTTCGAGGCTTCGTCGGGCGGCGCAACGGTGGCTGGGATCGGATCGGTATTCTGCCGGGATGCCCAGGAGGTGAAATGCTGACGCGCGCGATCATGCCAGCCCAGCGCGTCGAGCGCGTAGGCGCCGCGCCAGCCGAGGAGTTTCGAACGCCACGCAATTGCGCCGTGCATCAACGCCTGTTGCGGTTCGTCCCAGACCGCGTCCGCTGCGACATTCAGCGCGGCAGCCGCGGCGTTGATGAACGGATCAGGAGTCTCCACTGACACGCGATTACGCAGTGCGGCAAAATGCGCTTCGGCCTCGGCGAAGATTTGCGGGAGCGATTCCATCGCGTAAACCGGCGCGAGCTGCACGGGAACCGGCGCGCGATTAACTCCGGCCCGGTCCTTCGTGACCGCGCGGTAGGTGTCCAATTCCTCCGTGATAACGGGCCGATCAGAAACACGCTGCAGCAGGATCAGTCGGGGCTCGCTCGAAGTGAGCGGCGCCCTGCCCACCGCGAGCGGATAATTAGGCGCCGAGGTCGACGACGAGAGCAACTCAACAGGGGCGTTCCATTGACGTGCGTCCGCCATGGAAAATTGAGCGCCCGCCGACGACAGTCCAACGATGGTTGCCGCCGGGCTGTGCAACGCGAACTGCTGACCGCGCAGTTCGATCGTGTTGTGACTACAATACTCCGGCCGCAGCTGAAAGTAGTCCCGGATCGGCACGGCCTCAGTCCCGATGTCACCATCGCGCCGACCGCGTTCGCCCGTGACGCCGCCGTAAGCCCAAAACAGTTCCACCGGATCGGCGCGACCTTGCAGCGAGGCGCGGAGCACGAGGCCTTCGGTGGCGGCAAGTGCCAACGCTTCTAGGACGATGCTACTCTCCGCTCCGAGCAGATCATCGCGGATCGAAAAGATCATTTCGCCCGGTCGGTAGCGTGCTGAGACGAAGTCAGCGGTGTGCAGCCATTTCGCCCCGCGCGCCGTCCTGATACCGATCCGTAAGTTGCCGCCGCGGCCCGGCAGATAGAGCGAAAATTCCGGACGGTCTCCCGCATCGACGCGGAACGCCGTGTTGCCGCCGTAGAGCGGGCGATTGAAAAACTCAGTCCCGTTTTCGATGACGAAGTCCGTGCCATCCGGGCGATATCGAAGCGGCTGTTGAATGGTTTCCGCCGAGTTCGGCGACACCTTTAAGGCCGCAGGAACCTGAGCTTCGAGCGCCGCGCCGCCGAGCAGCACCGCAATCGCGCTCATCCCCCACGCATGAGCGGCAAGGCGGGAGACAAAGGGGAGAGGTAAGGTCATCGTTACAGTGGGTTCGCGGTCCATCCAAGTCAGCTGACCGGGCTCAAAAAATATCCTTTGGAGTGACGTCCGTAGGTGTAGGGGCGTGCCTCGCGCACGCCCGAATGGGAGATAACCTCACGCACACCCGATTAGCCGACGAACGGGCGCACAGCAAGGTGCGCCCCTACTCTACGGACTAATACGCAGCGCAATCGCTGCTCAAAGAACACAAAAAAACGGCTATCGAACGAGTCGATGGCCGTTGACGATGAAGGGGCCTTGCAGGCCGTTAGAACTTGTAGGTGATCGAACCGCGGTACTCGCGGGGGTTGCCGACAGCGATGGCGGTGCGGCTGCCACCGACCGCGATATAGTCTTCGTCGAGCAGATTGCTAATCTGGATACGAGCGGTCCAGTCTTTCGCTTGGTACGAGAACCCAAGGTTCACCAGGGTGCGACCATCGTATTTGTAGGAGGCCTGCTGGGGCACGAAACCAGGTGCAATGCCGGGGTACGTTGCGGTTACGCCGGCCAGCGGCTTGGTGGTCGTGAGGGCAGTGACGCTCTCGCCGACCATGTCGGATTTCCAGTCGACACCCAAGTTGACCCCGAAGCCGCGGAGTTTGCCCTCGGTAAAGCGGTAGTCCCCGTACAGGGCCCAGATGTGATCTGGCACGGCGCGGATGCGCACGCCCGTGGGCTGGACATACTTGTAGGTCGAGAAATTGCCGATGAGTGTGAGATTCTTGCTGACCGTGTAGCTACCCTCGGCCTCCCAGCCCTTCGAGTTAACGTCCAGAAACGTGCTGGTCGGGAGCAGATTTGCCGCCGCCTGATTACCTTGAGAAACGAGCACGTAGTACTCGCTGTTTGGGACCGCGTAGTTCGTCTGCGTGATATCGAAGTGCGCGAGTGACAAGGTGAGCGTGTCCGCCAGAAAGGAGGTCTTCACGCCGAACTCGTCCTGTTCGCCCTCGGAGGCCTTGTAGGGCGGAAGGGCGGTGGAGGACAAGTTCGTGTTGCCGGCCTGGAGCGAGCCCGGCATGGACGCGCCCGAGGAGTTGTGGCTATAGAAAACCGAGATGGGCCGAATCGGGCGGACAACCAGTCCATAGCTGTAGGCGGTGCTGCTGATGTCCAGCGTGCGTTCACCAATGGCAGCGATTCCGGAATTATCGGTGCGGGTCAGCGAGCCGAAGTAACGCGAGACACCACCAGAGAGGAGAAGGCGGTCCTGGAGGAAGCCAGCGGTTTCGTACACGTAGCCCTGCATCTCTTCCAACTTCGCAATCTTGTACTGAGTCAGCGTGGTGAACACGTACGGGATGTACGTGATGCCCGCAACGCCAGCTGGCGTGTTGGGCACGTCCGGACCTTGCGAGGCGCCTGCGAAGCTCTTCCATTTCGTCTTGGAAAAGTTCGCTGCTACACCCGCGATCGTCGTGGAGTTCACGAAGTCGGTGTTGAACTTGGCCGCGTAGTCGTTCCGCAGATGCGCTTCGTCATACTGCAGTCGGTCGCTGCCGTTGATGCGGCGGTAAACCCAGGTGCTCGGATCGGGAATCGGAGTTGCGGCGGAAGTTGCGGTGGCGGTGGCGCCCGTGTTGTCCACGGTCCAAGTTACGCCCGGCTCGTATTTCCCCGTGAACGGATTCCGCGTGGGGTTGAACGCCACCAAAGCACCCGATGCATTGGGCCAGAAGATGGAAGCACTGCTGCCGCCTTGATCCTTACGGATGATCTGATCGCCCGAAAGCATCAAACGCGACGTGATGTGGTCGCTCAGTGTGGTGAGAAGTTCGAGCGTCACGCGCGCGGTTTGGCGAACGCGGTGATCGTTATCGCCGCCGAAGGAATAATCTTCCGGCAGACCCCGCGCGATGATCGCATAATTGTCGCTGCCCACGGCCGGGTCGAGCGGGACGGAGATCCCGGTGGACTCGTTGTTATGCACGAACTCGAGTTTTCCGATGAGCTTGGAGGTCGGCGAAAGCTGGAAGCTGACCGACGGCGCGAACATGTACCCTTTGCGGAACATGTTTTGTTGGTAGCCCTCGCTGTCCCAGTAAGCGGCGACGACGCGAGCGGCAATGCCCTTTTCCTTCGAGATCACGCGGTTGATATCGGTACTGACGGCCGTGCCGATGTACTGGGCGAGTTCGAGCGTGAAGGACTGTTGGTCCTTCATGATCGGCGACTTCGTGATCGGATTGAACTGACCGCCAGGCGCACCGCCGGGAACGAGGATCGCATTCGGTCCTTTGATGATTTCGATACGCTCGATGTTATACGGCGCGAGCGACATGCTGTAGCCGTCTTCACCTGAGATCACCATTCCGTCGATGAACTCGTGCGAGACCTGAAAACCGCGGATCGTGTAGCGGTCGCCACCGACCGGCAGAGTCGACTCCACTACGGGAGTAACGTACTTCGCGGCGTCGAGCATACGCTGACTCATCGAATCGCGGAGGAAATCGCTCGTCACGATCGAGACCGTCTGCGGGATGTCCTGAATATCCATCGCGACGCGGGTGCCGGAAAGCGCCTGTCGGGAAACGTACGGGTTCGCGGCGGACTCGGTGATCGTAAACTGAGGCAATTCTATAACCTCGTCCGGTTGTGTGGTGGTTGAAGCAGCGGTCGACTGACCCCGAGCTGCAAAAGGCAGCGCGGCGGCGAGTCCGGTACAAAGCAAGGCTAAGCGGAGGTTGGGTCCATTCATGGTGTGTCGAGGGATGGGTAGATGCGACGAGCGACAATTCGCCCCGCGCACCGACTCTCACCCAAACGCTGCTGCGTGCACCCTGTAAAGCGAGGGGGGCGCTCGGAAAATGTCACAAAACGCTCATCGGATCGGGTCGCAGCGGTACCGTGGCTCAGGCGTCTGGGGCCATTCGTCGAGTCCGACCGCTCTTCAACGTCGATCAACTCGATGGCCGGGCAATCACGTGCGTCACTCCGTCCAGTTCAGTCCCGGCGCGGGGAAACGCGTGCCGGCGGGCAGGTGCAGCTTGAAATGGTCAGCCAAGACCCGGAGGAGTTCATCCGGCGAGGCGAGGGTGCGCTGGACCACGCGACCATCGCGATGTCGGATCGTGAACTCGCGATTGAATAACGTGCAGCGGTGATCTTCCTCGCATCGCGAAGCGACGAGATTTTGGACAAAGCGCGATTGCGGATGACAGGACGTGAACCAGTTGCCGACTTCGCAATCAACCTCGGCCACCGGCTCGCCCGTGAATCGGTAAACATCCAGCCAGTCGGAACCGATCTGCGCCTGGTGCGCAAAAACGCCGAGCGGAGGACCACCGGCGCTGTTCGTCTCAGTCTGAAGCACCAGCCGGCGTCGCTCCATCGCGACGGTTTGCTCGCGATCGAGTTCGAACGCGAGCGGACGATAAAGTGACATGCTGCCAAATCCGACATCGGCAAGGAACGCGCCGGCCTCGCACTCGACCCGCAGAATCAGATGCGTCAGGGCCGTGGAAATCTCTGCTGGAACTTGCCAGCGGACGCGGGCCAGGAGCGGCGTAACGGTGAAGCCCAACGCGCGGAGCACCGCCATCATCAGTCCATTCTGCTCGAAGCAATAGCCGCCTCTACCGGCTTGGACGAGCTTTTCGGAGATCGCCGCGGGGTCGATGCGAATGCCGCGGCCGAGCAGCACATCGAGATTTTCAAACGGAATGGTTCGCGCGTGATGCGCGTGAATGGCACTCAGCGTCTCTGCGGTGGGTGAGCGAGAGCCGGTGTATCCAATCCGGGCGAAGTAGGCATCGAGGTCGATCATGGCGGCCATCTGTTCAGACCAAACTCAATCGCGCGTTCGACTCTGATCAAGCGTGTGACGCACGGGATGGCTATCGTTTGATCGCCGCTGTGAGGGTATCGTCGATCACGTGCTCCAGCACGTCCAAAGGTACGGTGCCTGTGCCCAGAATCACGTTGTGAAAATTCTTGATCGAAAAATCCGCGCCGAGCGCGCGCTGCGCTTTTGCGCGCAACTCGAGAATCTTCAACATGCCGATCTTGTACGAACACGCCTGGCCGGGCCACACGACGTACCGCTCGACCTCGGACGCTTTGATCCCGTAATCGATGGCCTGTTGGCGCGTCCAGCCTTTGGTATGAATCCCTGTATCGACGACGAGGCGACGCGCGCGGAACAGTTCATCGTCGAGCTGCCCCAGCAATCCTTGGGGATCACCCTCGTACCAGCCGCTCTCCGCCGCCAGTTGCTCCGCATAAAGCGCCCAGCCTTCGCTGTGCGCCGAGATCGAACCGAAAAGCCGGTCGCCGCGAAACCGTGGTAGACCGGGCAGCTCCTTTTGTAGCGCGACCTGGAAGTGGTGGCCTGGAACTGCCTCATGATACACCAGTGTGCGCATCGAGATGATTTCGAATTGGGGTCCGGGTAATGGCGCCCAGAATATTCCCGGACGAGAACCATCCCGCGCCGGTGCGGTGTAGTGCGCCGCTGCGCTTTTTTCCGTAAACACGGGCTCGCGCCTGATCTCGACCGGAGCTTTTGGCCGCAGATCAAACATCGCCGCGGCGCGTTTCTCTGCATCACGTGTGATGGCCTCGTATCGCGCGAGCAGGGCGGGACGTGGATCTGGGCTGGCGGGCGGTTGCAGGTCCGACTCGAGCTTTTCAATACGCTGCTTGATCGAGCCTTCCTTGTAACCGATTTGGCGAAGCAGACCGTCCATCACAGTTTCGATTCGCGCCACCTCTTTCAGCCCCAGCGAGTGGATCTGCTCCGCCGACAAATTCGTCGTAGTCAGGCGGTGTAGACTGTTCGCGTACGCACGGTCACCTCCGGGGAAACGCGATATGCCGGCGTCCGCTGTGGCTCGAGGCAGTTGGTTCTCCAGCAACTGACGGGCGCGTTGGAATGCCGGGATGATTTGCTCGCGCACGGTGCGCTCCGCGCTGGCGACAAACTCCGCGCGTTCCGTCGCGGAAAGGGTGATCACCTTTGCGGCGCGTTCATCCAGTGAAACGACGAGTACGTTCTTCCCGGGTTCGTCGGCGAGGAAGCGGTCGAATTGGGCCAAGGTGGAACGAAGGATAAAATCGGGCGGAATAAACCCCAACTCAGCGCGCCGGTTTGCTTGAACGATTCCTTCCTCCATCCGCGCGGCCACGAGCTGGAGGCGCGCGAGATAATTTTCCACATCGCGACGTTGGCGGATGGGATGAGTCTGCGTCAGGAACTTGACCAGGCCGACCTGCAGCCCGTTGAATTGCTCGAACACGTACGTATAGTTTTCGAACTCATCGGCGCGAATGATGGCGTCGAGCTGCCATCCCAGCATGTCTGCAGAGATCCGCTGGGTTGAATCGAGTTCGGAACGCTTAAACCTGGCCAGCTCGTTCACTCCTCTACGCGCCAACGCCACCCGGGCTCCTCGGGCTTCATCGGTGATCGGCGTCAACGCCCGATCGAGGACGTCCTGCTCGGCGCCCGTGAAGTACTGTGACTGCGTAGCCAGCTCAGGATCCAGCCGCACCCAATCATCCGTGAACCGGTCAACCCAGTGATCGAACTCGGCCGGGGCCGCCACAAGTCGCAGACCGGCGACAAGAAAGTAAGCCAGCAGACGGTTGCGTTTCATTCGCCTTAGCGTGTTGGCTTAAAGCGGGAAGTCGAGGGAGGGCGGCGGTTCGTGGCGTGGACGAGCGACGACTCGTAGAATCTTCAACCAGCGTACCACGGACACGCTCTACTTTGGTAGCGCGGCGTCTCCGACCCGCGTTCTGGAAATGGAGCAGTCGGTCATTGCACGAATCCGATTCCGCCGATCCACGAACACGTCGTTCCCGTCTCCGGCCTGCCGCGCGACGGCAGTGTTCAGCCGAGGCATTGCGCGATGATCTCGATCATCCGTACATTCGTCGCCGCATCCTTCACCGCAATCCGGATCGCCCGCGAACCCAGTTGCGTTCCCATCAGCGCGGCGTCGCGGAGGAACAGTCCGCGCTCGCGACAGGCCGCGACGAGCGTTCCCGCGCTCCGGCCATCTTCGGGCAGCTGGCAAAGCAGGAAGTTCGCCACGCCGGGTAACACCGCACATCCCAGACGCTCCAGTTCGGACGCGAGCTTGTTCCGCAGCTCGTGGGTTTCGGCGTATCGGGCGGCGTAATACCCCGGACATGACAACGCTTTGACCGCGGCCACTTGTGCGGGCAGGCTGACCACCCAGGGAGGCGTTACCGCCCGAAGTTCCTCCATCTGGTGAGCGCCGGCGCAGAGGTACGCCACGCGAACTCCGCTCAGGGCGTAAACTTTGGACATCGATTTACAGACGATGACGTGTTCGCTGCCTGCGGCGAAACGCTCGAGCGATTGCTGGGCGCCCGCGTATTCGACGTACGTTTCATCCACCCATACGCGCGTGTTAGCGGGTGCATGGCGAAGTAGCTCTTCGAGTTGCGGCCGGGGAATATGACGACCGGTCGGGCTGTTCGGATTGACGATGACTACGAGATCGTACGCGTCGGCCAGCGCGGCTTGGAGGTGATCGCAGTTCACCACGAAGCCGTTGGCGCGCTCAAGCGTGAAGCGGGTGACTCGGCACCCAATGACTTTTTCGAGGACGTGCGCGTACTCTCCATACGTCGGATCGAGAATGAGCACGCGCGAGGTCGGGTTCAGCCATTGGCGGAGCGCGCGGAAAATAAGGTCCGACGAGCCGCCGCCCGGCAGCACGTTGGCCGGAGTGACTCCCCGCGCTTCGGCGATCGCCTCGATCAATCCGGTGCACGCGGTCGGCGGGGAGGTGCGCAGCAGCCACGGAAGCTCCGCTTCGAGCGTTTCGAGTACCGCTGGAGCGGGAGGGAACCAGGCATCGAGGACATCGGCATTGATAATCGAACGGTGACGCGTGAGGTCATCGAAGCGTTCACCGACGGCCGCGAAGAATGCTCCACCGTGGAAGCAGGTGGCGGGCTTGCGAAAAGGAAAGTTGAGTCGCCAATCGGTGCGGGTTTCCAGACGAGCGAACAGTTCGCCGTACTCAAGTGTCCGGGTCCGCAACTCAGCTACGGTCGCATGAAGGAAGTCGTAGGTGACGGCGCCGCTCTGGGCGCTCAGTCCGAGCGAGCGCAGCCCCGCTTTTACATACAACTCGATGATCTCCCGCCGGCCGATCGCTGCAATCTGCGTTGCCCCGTGTGATTCCGCCCAGCGGTACGCCGCATACATCAGGAGCGTCGCGACATTCTGTCCGCGATAGGGCGGGAGCACGGTGAGCAAACGAACCTCGTACAAACCGTCATCAAACGAAAACGGCAGATCGGAGCGCGCGATGTACTTGTCGATCGAATAGCTGGGCGCCGACGGTGGCGTGAGGCTGACAAACCCCGCCAGCTCTCCAGCCATTCGCACCACGAGGTAGACGTTGTGGGCGTCGAGCGCGTCGCTCAATTGTCCGTTGGTGTTCGTTTGATGCTGTCGAAGTTCGCGGGCATAGACCTCGTGCCGCACGCGGTAAATCTCCTGGCGATCGGCGGCGGTTGCCACCGCGATGCGAAAACGCCGCTGATCAAGCTGGCCGCGTGTTGGAAACACGCGCGAAACAGGACTGATGAGTTCGGTGGTGAGCATGGAGTCGTTAACCCACGTTTCAGGTGGTTCCTGTGGAGACCTCGGCGCGCAGTTCTTGCTCGAGTCCGCGGTAGTCGATCTTGCCGGTGCCGAGTTTTGGAATGCTGCGTACCGCCTGAAGCTCGCGTGGCGCGGCGAGATTGCTCAAGCCCTTGGCGCGAACGGCCGCCCGGATATCCGGCAACTGGAGACGAGATTCGTTGGTCACCGCGATCAGCGCCTCACCCTTTTCTTCGTCGGGACGCGTCACGATCGCGATGGTGCATCGTGGCCCGAATTGCGGGAACGCGCCCGCCAGCGCGTCCTCGACCGCCGTGAGGCTGACCATTTCACCGCTGATTTTGGCGAACCGCTTCAGTCGTCCGCGGATGTGAACGAAACCGTCGCCGTCGATTTCGACGATGTCACCCGTGTCGTACCATCCACCCATACTCTGGAACTTCGCGTTCGCGTCGGGATTGAGGTATCCCTTCATCACGTTGGGCCCTCGCACCAGCAAGCGACCGCCCGCGGTCACGCCTTCGACCGGCTCGAGTCGCGCAGCGATGCCGGGCAGAAGCCGGCCCGCGCTGCCGACGCCTGGCTCCATCCGGGTATTGAGCGTGAGCACGGGACTGCACTCGGTCGCGCCGTAGCCTTCGAGAATGCGCACGCCGAAACGGCGGGCCCACGTTTCGAACGTGGCAGTTTGGACCTTTTCAGCCCCCGCCACCAAAAAGCGCAACGAGTTGAAATCGTACGGATGAGCTTTGCGCGCGTACCCGTTGAGGAAGGTGTTTGTGCCCATCAGAACGGTACACTGGCGGTCATACACCATCGACGGAACGACCCGGTAATGGAGGGGCGACGGATAGAGGAAGATGTAGCAGCCGCGCACCAACGGAAACAAGGTGCCGGCCGTCAGGCCGAAGCTGTGGAACAGGGGCAGGGTATTGAA
The DNA here is from genome assembly GCA_039928945.1 of Opitutus sp. GTDB lineage: Bacteria > Verrucomicrobiota > Verrucomicrobiia > Opitutales > Opitutaceae > Opitutus. The sequence continues at coordinate 86,033 of JBDSSD010000016.1, forward strand.
GAAACGATCGCTATCGGTGAGATCGATGATGGCCGAGACTTGGTGAATGTTGGACAGGAGATTGCGGTGCGTGAGCTCCACGCCTTTCGGCACTCCTTCAGAACCGCTGGTAAACAAAATCACCGCGGTCTCGTCGCCGCGGATGGTCGAAGCTTGGAAGCGTGCACCGGGGGCGAACGTGTGGCGGAGCAAGGCGAATAACCTGGCCGGCGCGGAGATCGTCGGCCGCACGTCTTCGAGGTAAACGACGCTAATGCCGGCGGCCGTAATTGGTGCGAGGTTCAGTTTCGCCTTCTCGATGAACACCCGTGACGTGATGACCTGCCGTGCACCAGCGAGTTGAATACAACCGAGCATTGTCGGGATGCCCGAGGAGAAGTTCAGCAAGGCGGGCACTTTGCCGGCCGCCCAGAGGCTCAGGATGGTCACCGGCAGCCCGTTGACGTTCGGCAACAACACGCCAACCCGCTCGCCGTCCACTTCGCCGAGATGACGCCGCCACGCCGCGCTCAACACGTCCGTTCCGACCATAAG
>JBDSSD010000017.1:0-16482 GCA_039928945.1 Opitutus sp.
GCCGACCTGCCGGCTGACCTCGTGCAGACCGCCCCTGTTCAGATTCTCCCCGAGCCAGCGATGGGTGGCCGTCGTGCGCGCTTTCAGTGCGGCGGCCAGCGCCACTTTCCAGGCGGCTGACTTTTTCTCCGGCCGGTTCCGCGGAGGTTCGGCCGAGTTTTCCGAGCAGCCGGTCCATGATCCTCCCCATCGGTGTTCGCATAGGCTTCGCCCAAACACTTCAGAAAAGCGGTCTTCGCCTTCTCCACCCGGAAGATGTCCGCCCGGCGTTGCCCCGGTCTAGGACGTTGGTAGACTTGGATCACCGATTCGATCCGCAACGGTCTGCCCCTGTTCACACGACTCGAATGAAACGAAGGCCGAAGTAGCGCAGCGTCTTTGACCCGCTTCTTTGGGTTGCTCGGAGGCAGGTCGAAGACGCTGCTCTTCCTCAGACCGCGCACCTTTCTTAAAACTCACCGCCCCACCGACTGCCATGCCATGCCATGCCATCGCTCGAACATGAGCCCCTGTGGTGCATCGATATATGACGGTCTACTGAATCGCTCCGGCTAGGACCGCAAGGCCGGGGTGCTATTCTGACGTCAGGGGCGCGCGGAGCGAATGCGCAAGATGAAGAGGAACTGCGGAAGATGAGGAGGAACTGTGTCATGGAGCGGGCGTTCTTCATGGTCCTGCGCAGCTCGGCCCACTCCGGCGCGCACAAACTCCCTTCACCCGACCTGAAATCCTCCGCATCATGACGATCAACCTTAAAGGCAAACGCGTTCTCGTCACCGGTGGCAGCTCGGGCATTGGCAGCGCCATTGCCAAGGCGCTGGCCGACGCGGGCGCGAAGGTGGCGCTGACTTATCGCACGCACCCCAAGTCAGCCGAGGCGCTGGTTCGCTCCATCAAGAAGCGCCGGGGCAAGGCGATGGCCCTCAAAGCCGATGTCTCGGATCCTGCCGCAGTCGTCGCGCTGTTTCACCAGATGGACGAAGCGTGGGGTGGCATCGACATCCTCATCAACAACGCCGGGATGGACGGCGAACGCGCGCTCGCCTGGGAGGCGGACTTTCACGCGTGGAAAAAAGTGATCGAAGTGAATTTGTTCGGCGCGTTTCACTGCGCGAGCGAAGCGTTGAAACGCATGGTGCCGCAGAAAGGCGGCGTGGTGCTCAACGTCAGCTCGGTGCACGAGGAGAACGCCTGGTCGGGTTACTGCGCCTACGCATCGAGCAAAGCCGCGCTCGGCATGCTCACGAAAACCCTCGCGCAGGAGGCCGCGCCCCACGGCGTGCGCGTGCTCGCGATCGCTCCCGGCGCGATCCGGACCCCGATCAACCGCGCGGTGTGGGACAATCCCAAGGGCTTGAAAGATCTGCTCAAAAAAATCCCGCTCAACCGGATCGGCGAACCGGATGAGATCGCGCGGATGGTCGTCGTGTTGGTCTCGGACGCGGCCTCCTATCTCACCGGCCGCACCGTGGTCGTCGATGGCGGCATGACGGACTATCCTGATTTCGCGAAAGGCGGTTGATGGAAGCGATGCCCGCGGAAAACACGCGGGCTGGCGTTCGCCGACGCGCGCACCCGTTGATGCGGACACGTTCACTCCCGCGCCGGGAAATAAAACCTCCCCGTTCCTGCTCCCACCTCACAGACCGCTCTTTGCCATGAATCAACCGTCCTCCACGCCTCTCTCTCAACGCTCAGCCCCCGGCGCCCCCGGGATCGAACCGCGCTGGACTTCGAGCGCCAAGGACGGGGTCGGCACCGCCTATTCGACTGGCGCCAAAGTGTGGTTCACGCTGAGTCACGGCATCGTCAATGAACTCTACTTTCCGCATGTCGATACGCCGAACACGCGCGATTTGCAGTTCCTGATCACCGACGGCGAATCCTTCTGTCACGAGGAGAAACGCGATCTGGATCACAAGATTGAATACCCCGAGCGAAACACCCTGCTTTACCGTCTCACCAACACCGAGCGGGCAGGGCGCTACCGCCTCATCAAGGAGATCATCGTGGAGCCGCACTCGTCGGTCCTCATGATTCATACGCGGGTCGAGATTCTCGATGCTTCGCTGCGCGGAAAACTGCGGCTTTACGTGTTGCTCGCTCCTCATCTGAACGGCACCGGGAAAAACAACTCGGCCCGTGTGCATGATGCGGGCGGGCGAAAACTCATCCACGCCTGGCGGGACCCGATCCACTTGATGCTGGGGTGCGAGCCCGATTTTACCCGGCGCTCCGTCGGCTTCGCCGGCACGAGCGATGGCTGGCGGGACTTGATGGATAAGTTTAAAATGGAAGCGGAGTTCGACGTCGCTGAGGACGGCAACATCGCCGTACTTGGCGAAATCGATCTTTCCGGCGGGCTTGAGTTCACGCTCGCGGTGGCGTTCGGCTCCGGCGCGCAAAACGCCTCGACGCTTTTTTTGCAGGCGCTCGCCACGCCCTTTGCGCAGCAGCGCGAAAAATTCATCGCGCAGTGGAAACGCAAGCACGCCGACACTGATGGAACCGACTATTCGGACGACCTCGCGTCGTTGATCCGACTGAGCCACTGCGTGCTGCTGGCTCATGAGGACAAGCTGTTTCAAGGCGCCTTTGTCGCCTCGCTCAGCATCCCGTGGGGTGAAACGAAGGACGACAGCGACCGTGGCGGCTACCACCTGGTTTGGACCCGGGACATGGTTCACACCGCGACCGCGTTGCTGGCCTGCGGTGAATCCGAGTCCGCCCTGCGCGCGCTCGTCTGGCTTGCGTCCATTCAGGATCCCGACGGCTGTCTGCCGCAAAACTCCTCGATTACCGGCGAAGCGTTTTGGACAGGCATCCAGCTGGACGAAGTGGCCGCTCCGATCCTCCTCGCCTGGCATCTGCGCCGGGAGAACGCGCTGCGACAGTTCGACCCCTGGACGCTGGTGATGCGTGCCGCTGGCTACTTGATTCAGAACGGGCCGGTGACCGGACAGGAACGTTGGGAGGAGAACTCCGGTTATTCGCCCTCGACGATTGCCTCGATCATCGCGGCTCTCGTGTGCGCGGCGGATTTCGCCGGCGCGCGGAACGACCGGGTCGCGGAAACTTTTCTCCTCGATTATGCCGACTGGCTGGCCGGCCACGTCGAGGAATGGACCGCAACGACGTGCGGCGAACTTGTGGCGGGCAAACCGCATCACTATATTCGCATCACGCCCGCAGAGCCGGCCAACCCGTTGGTCTCACCGGCTCCGGACACTGCGACCATCACGGTTGCGAATGGCGGTGGCACGCACCCCGCGCGCAACATCGTGGGCGGAGATTTTTTGCAACTTGTGCGCCTCGGCGTGCGCCCGGCGGACGATCCGCTGATCGTTGATTCGCTCGCGGTGATCGACCAGGTGCTCAAACGCGATCTGCCGCAGGGCCCTTGCTGGCGGCGCTACAACCATGACGGCTACGGCCAGAAGGCCGACGGCAGCGCCTACGATGGCACGGGCGAAGGCCGGGTCTGGCCGCTACTCACGGGCGAGCGCGGGCACTACGAACTGGCCGCAGGGCGCGAGACGCTGCCGTTGCTCGAGGCGATGTCCCGCTTCGCCAACGATGGCGGCATGTTGCCCGAGCAGTTATGGGACGACGCGGACATTCCCGATCAGGGCATGACGCTTGGACGCCCCAGCGGTTCGGCCATGCCGCTCTGCTGGTCGCACGCCGAATTTATCGCGCTGGCGCGGAGCCGGACGGACGGCGTGCCCTTCGATCGCCCGGAGCCCGTGTATCAACGCTACGCCATCAAGAAGACAGAAAGCCGACTCGAGATCTGGACCTTCCTTCATCAGCTCCAGACGATTTCCACGGGCAAGACCCTGCGCCTCATTACCGGCGCCGCCGCGAAGATCCGCTGGAGTTCCGACAACTGGGTCACCGTCAACGACGGCGAAACCCGAGAGACGGGATTTGGCTGCCACTGGACGGATTTGCCGACCCGGGAATTGCCCGCAGGCGCGACCATCATATTCACGTTTCAGTGGGCGGAAAATTGGGAAGGGAAAAACTTCACCGCGAAAATCATTCCATCGGTCCCGCAGCGGAAGTGATCGCGGGCGAACCACGGATTTATGGAACTGGATATTGGCCGCATCGAAGTTCTCCTGCTGATCGCCGCGATCGTCGCGATGATGGCGCGTCGTTTACATCTGCCCTATACTGTCGGGCTGACGCTGGCGGGCGCCGCGCTGGCGTTTGCCCCTCTGTCCTTTGATCTCAAACTAACGAAGGAGCTGATCTTCACGGCGTTCCTGCCGCCGTTGATTTTCGAAGCCGCGATTCACCTGCAGTGGCGCGAACTGCGCCGTGACGCGGGCGTCATTGCGACCCTGGCCACGTTGGGCGTGGTGCTGGCCGCTGGCGTCACGACGCTTGGGCTTCGCTTTGGAGCGGGTTGGCCGTGGTCGTCGTCCGTGTTGCTGGGTTTGTTGATCTCGGCGACCGACCCCGTCTCCGTGATCGCGACGTTCAAGGAAGCCGGCGTTACCGGCCGCCTGCGTCTGCTCGTCGAGTCGGAGAGTCTGTTTAACGACGGGACGGTGGCGGTGCTCTATGGCGTGGCTCTCGCGTCGACAACCGGCGGCATGATCAGCGCGGGCGGCGCGGCGGGCAGTTTTTTTGTCGTGGTTGCGGGGGGAATTCTCTGCGGCGCGCTGGTGGGCGGCACGGTGCTCTTGCTGGCGGGCCGCACCGAAGATCACCTGATCGAACTCACCTTCTCGACTGTGGCCGCTTACGGTTCCTTTTTTGTGGCGGAGCATTTTCGCCTTTCGGGCGTGCTGGCGACCCTCACGGCGGGTATGTTGATCGGTAACATCGGCCACATGGGCGCGTTCTCCGATCGCGGACGCAGCGCGGTCACCGCTTTTTGGGAGTATGCGGGCTTCGTGGCCAATTCCCTGATTTTTCTCCTGATCGGCATCCGCCTCGTCGCGCAAAATATCTTCGGCGTGCTCAGCGTCGCGTCACTCGTCGTCGCTCTCATGTTGATCGGTCGCGCCCTCGCGGTGTATGGAAGCTGCGCGCTCTTTGCCGGTTCCGGCCAGCGCGTGTCGCCAAAACACCAGCACATTCTCGTCTGGGGCGGCCTGCGCGGAGCCCTGGCGCTTGCGCTGGCCCTCGGCCTGCCGGAAACGGTGCCCCTGCACGACGCGATTGTTTCGGTGGCGTTCGCGGTGGTGGCGTTTTCCCTCGTGGTGCAGGGCATCACGATGACGCCATTCCTTCGCCGGCTCGGAGAGATCGGTCCTGCCGGCGCCGCCAGGAAATCATCTTCATGAAACTAAAGTTCATCAAAATCCGGGACAAGCTGGCCGATTCTTTTTGGTTTCTCCCTGCCGTGATTGCGACGCTCGCGGCGGCGGGCGCGCTGGGCTTGGTGTCGCTCGACCATGCCCTGGGGTCCGACTGGATTCACGATATGGGGTGGATCTGGTCGGGCGGCGCCCAAGGCGCGCGCAGCGTGCTCGCGGTCGTAGCCGGTTCGGTCATGACCGTTGTGTCGATTGTGTTTTCGCTCACGATCACGACACTCGCCCAGACGTCCTCGCATTATGGACCACGGGTCCTGCGAAACTTCACCTCGGACCGCGGCGTGCAGTTCACGCTGGGCACCTTTATTGCGACGTTTGTTTACTGCCTGCTGGTATTGCGCACCGTGCGTTCGGTCGAAGAGGCGGTGTTCGTACCGTATATCGCCGTCAACGTGGGCGTCCTCCTGGCCCTGGCCGCGCTGGGAGTTTTTATTTATTTCATCCATCACATCGCACAGATCATCCAGGCGGAGAACTTGATCGCCGTGGTCGGTCGCGATTTTCAGGAGACGCTGCCGGTGCTTTTCCCTGAACGGCTGGGCGAGGCCGCCGGCGCAGCTCCGGCCCCCGACGACGCGCATTGGCAGAACGCGCAGCAGGTCGAGGCGGACGATAACGGATACATGCAGCGCGTGGACAACGGGCGATTGATGGCGCTCGCAACCCATCATGATCTGCAGATCAAACTGGAAAAACGTCCCGGTGAATTCGTGACCAAAGGCCTCTGCCTGCTGCGGGTTTCACCGGAGGCGAATGTCACTGAGGAAACGCAGCGCGCACTGCGGAGCTGTTTTAATCTCGGCGAACACCGGACGCCTCATCAGGACGCGCTTTATTCGCTGCAGCAACTGGTCGAGATCGCCGCCCACGCACTGTCGCCCGGCATCAATGAGCCCTTCACCGCCCTGACCTGCATTGACTGGCTCAGCGCGTCGCTCCGCGGTGCCGCCGGGCGCGATCAACCTGCGGCCGAGCGGCGCGACGAGAAGGGACGAGTCCGGGTGGTTGCCCGCCCGGTCACATTCGAAGAAATGGTGGAGACCTCCTTCGATCAGATCCGCCATTACGGCGGTGGCAGTCCCGCCGTATTGACCACGCTGGTTTCCGCCATCGCGAGTCTCCTGCCTTACGTGGGCCGGCCCGCTGAGCGCGCCGCGCTGATCCGTCAGGCGCGACTCATCGCGGAAGACGCCGGACAAATCAAAAACGTCCTGGATCGCGAACAGCTCACCGCGTTCTGGCGCGAAAAATTAGGGGATTTCCTCCTGCCGGCCTGAAGCAGGGAGGCCATGATCGCTCCGCACCACCCGGTGTGGTCTAGACGTGTTCCTAGATAACAAAATTCGGCCCGACCCCGAAACTGAGCCTGAACTGACGCGACGCGTGATTACGCGGGGAGGCGGTTGAGCTTCAGGACGCGGCGCGCGTTTCCGTAGAGGATTTTGCGCTCGGCTGTTTTATCGGGAGAAAAGCGGCGGACGGACCCGATCTGCTGGATGCCGGAACAGCCTGGTCCGCGGCCGACGGAATCGGAGCAGTCGCTGCCATAGAGCAGTTTGTCCTGATGGCGCGCGAAGAAGGCGCGGGCATGATCTTCGTCGCGAATGAACGCTTGATAGCCGGACCCAGCAGAGAGGTCGCCGTACATGTTCGGGTAATCGGAGAGCAGGCGATCGGTGATGCCGCCGGCGATGACCGGGCCCGTGGGGTAGAGGACCTTCTCGTCGTAGTTTGAGGAAATATTGCCCCAAAATGTCTGCGCGTGACCGATGAAGTTCACGGTCGGAAATTTTTCGAGGATGTGATGGAAGCGCTGAAGGTCGTGGTTGTAGGTCCCCTGTTGGAAATGCATCAGCATCGGCACGCCGAACTCGGCGGCGACGGCGGCGATTTTTTCGATGTCGGGGGAATCGCTGGTGACATCGAACTTTTGTTCGCCGATGCCAATGGCCCCGGCCTTGAGCTGGCGGCGGATGACGTCGACCGCGTCGGGCTGATCCGTGACCTCGTTGGCGAACCAGGCGAAGCGGTCTGGATACTTTTCGGCAAGGGCTTGGCTTTCCGGATACGGACTGACGCCGGCGGCGAGGCCGAAACGGGAGCCGGCAGGAAGCAAAACGGTGAACGAAATCCCCATCGCGGCCTGATGGGCCATCATCGTTTCCGTGGTGCGGCCGCTGTAGGGAATGTGCTGGTGGATATCGATGATCGGCTCGGCGTTCGTGGCGGCAGGGGTGGCTTCGGCGGCCGTGAGACCGGTGCGCGCGAGGGCGACGGCGCCGAGTAGCGTGGCGGTGGTGGCAAGGAAATCGCGGCGGGATTGGGTGAGCATGGAGTGGGGCTGGGAGGTTGGGAGCGAGAGTTGAGTCGAGGGCTGGAACTTAGCTCGGGTCAGTCACGCCGAAACGGAGCAAGACATGGGTCACAGAGGACACGGAGTGCGGACGCAGAGGTCACGGAGAGAAACCGGCGGTCATGCGCTCTGAACTCTGTGGCAGAAGGCTGAGCGCTCTGTGGCAAAAAATCATCTTCCGGAAGTGTGAGGCAGAGTTAGGCTGAGAAAACGGAATCCAATGACGAACGGTCACAGAGGACACGGAGTGTAGGCACAGAGGTCACGGAGAAAACAGGGTGTCATGCTCTGTGAACTCTGTGTCCGCACTCTGTGCACTCTGTGGCAAAAAATGTCTGAGGGAGACGTGCTGAAAGCTGTGAGTTCAAAGAACGGATACGGCGGGGGCGGCAGGTTTACTTCAACGTTTCGATAAAGGTGAGGAGGTCGGCCATGTCGCGAACGCTCAGGCCGGCTTCGAGGCCTTCGGGCATCAGGCTTTGGCCGGTGGAGGAACTGCCGCGGATGTTGGCGCGGGAGAGGGTGATTTCGGCTCCGCCCGTGACCTTGAGCGTAAGGCCGGTGGCGTCATCGCGGGCGAAGATGCCGGTGTAGGCGTTGCCGTCTTTCGTGGCGACGTCGTAGGCGATGTAATTGGGCGCGACTTCCCTGTGCGGCTCGAGAATGGCGGTAAGGAGCGCTTCGCGGCCCTTGGATTTAACGGTGATGAGATCGGGGCCAAGCGCCACGCCTTCGTGTCTGACGCGATGACAGACAACGCAGCGGCCTTGATAAACGGTGTGACCGCGGGACGCGTCGCCGGGCAACGCGAGCGACGGTCGGAACGTCGCGGTGACCTCGGCGCGCGAACGCGGAATCACCGACGTGAGGGCGTGGCGCGCAGCGGCGGCGATCTTTGGATTCTTGTGGAGGACGAGACTTTGGACCTGCGTGGCGGGAAGTTCGGCCGGCTTGATCTCGCCGGCGGAGAGGGCGGCGAGCAGGGCGGTGGCGCGGTCTTCGCGCGCGATGAGGACGGAGAGGGCGGCTTCGCGGGCAGGAACGGCGTAGTGGGGCCACGCTTTGATCAATGCGGCGGTGACTGCGGGCGAGGGGTTTTGTGCCAGGGCTTTGATGGCGGCGGACTGAACAGCGGCCGGCTGGCCGGCGGCGAGACACGCGATGAGTGCGGGGCTCGATTGCTCGTACGTCGCGACCTCGAGGAGTGCGATGGCGGCGAGGCGGGCGGGCTCGGGAGATTTTTCGTCGGCCGCGGTGGTCGCGGCGCGCACGAAGAGGGTGGTGAGTTTTTGGGCGGTATCAGCGGCGGCGATGCTGGTGCCGACGCGGCGCAGCCCATCGCCGAGGGCGCGCAGCCAGAGCGGGCTGGGATCCGGCTGCGCGACCCACTCGATGAGCGCTGCGCGATCGGCGGGCGCGCTCGAGGCGGCGCGAATCTCAATGAGGTGGGCGATGAACGGCGCGGCGGCTTTGGCCAGGGCGAAGTCACGCGTGAACGCAGGGAAGAGCGTGGCGTTGATGGCGGCGGGTGAACCGGTGAGCAGCGCGGCGGAGATCCACGCGTCGGTGTGTTCCTGGAGGGCGAGCTGAGCATAGGCGGCCGCGAGCGCGGGCGACGTGGAGATGGTGAAGGCGAGTTGGAAACGCACGCGGGCGTCCGCGTCAGACGTGAGCGCGGAGAGCTTTTCGATCAGGGCGGGCGAGGGGGCGTCGCCACTGATCAGTTTTTCGGCGTAGAGAATCGCGTGTTCGCGCAGCCGCGGCTCGGCGCTCGCGAGGGCGAGGAGCACCGGCTCCTCCGTCAACGCACCGAGGCCGTCGAGAACGCCGAGGGCGTGGTGTTGAGCGAGAGGAGATGAGGCCTCGCGAAAAAGTTGAACGAGGAGCGGGACAGCGGATACGTCCTGGCGTTCGTAGAGGAGGCGCGCGGCGGTGTCGCGGTGCCAGCCGTTCGAATGGGCGAGGGTGGCGACGAGTTCGGCGGTGGACGCGGAACCCAGGGCGACGTGGGTGCGGCGCTGCCAGGTGGAGTTGTCGGGCACGAGGCGGTAGAGGCGCCCGCGAGTGTTGCCGTGGTTGAGGTCGAGGTGCTGCTTGATCTCTTCGGGAATGCTCCAGGGATGTTCGATCACTTCGCGATACATGTCGCAGATCAGCAGGGCGCCGTCCGGCGCGTTGGCGAAATTTACGACGCGCACCCACGAATCTTTGCTCGCGGCAAACTCGTAGCCTTGCTCGTCGGCGGGACGGCGGCCGACGAGACTCACGCCGTCAGCGTGGATTTTTTTGCGGTGAACGAGTTGGCCGCCCGCGTCGCCGGTGAACGTGTTGTTCAAGAAGTCGTCGCCGTAAGCGTCCCCGCGAAAGACCGTGGTGCCGGTGGCGCCCGTGAAGTAACCGCTCACGCGGCCGCCACCCTCGACCATGCCTTTGACGACGCCACCGATGCGCCAGCGGGTGCGCACGATGCGCCACGGTTCGTCGGGGCTGAGGCGGAAGACTTCCGCCGCGCCACCATCGGCGGCGATGCTCTGGCGGGCGGGCGGAGGAACGAAGAACGGATTCCGCGAGGCGTAGCGCTCGTCGTAGACGAAGAACTGGAGGTGATCGGAATTTGAGCAGACGAACCGGCGACCATAGTTGTCGAAGCTCATGCCGTATTGCCCGCCGCCGGCCTCGAAGCCGAACGCGTAGGTTCGCGGGTCGAACCAGAAATCGCGTGAGGCGAGTTCCTCGGCGGGCAGATCGGGACGCTTTGGACTGCTGATGACGCCGCGGTTGCCGAGGCCGCCTTGCACGCGGATGCGGTTGTCCTGGCCCCACGCGAGGCTGTTGAGCATCGCCTGGACGTTGATGGCTTTCAGGCCGGTGCCGAAGCCGGTGTAGATTTTTTCGCGAACCTCAGCGCGGCCGTCACCGTCGCGGTCTGCGAAGCGCCAGATGTCGGGCGTGGCCGCGACGAACAGACCACCGTTGGCCCAAATGAGGCCGGTGGGCAGCGGCAGATCGTCAGCGAACACCGTGCTCGTTTCGTAGATACCGTCGCCGTCCTTGTCTTCGAGCAGCGAGATCCGGCCGAGGTGCGGGTGGGCGTCGCGTCGCTCGGAGTAGTCGATCATCTCGCACACGAACATGCGGCCGTTTTCGTCGAAGGTGATCGCGATGGGATCGCGCACCTGCGGCTCGTGGGCGGCGAGCTGGAGCTTGAAGCCGGGTTTTACCGTCCACGTCGCGACGGCGTCCCTGGCCTCGACGGGCAGAAAGCGCGGCAGGTCTTTGACCGGATCGATCGCAGCGCTGCTGGCGGCGGGCGGGGACGGATTGGGATTACGCGTCGTGAGCGTGTCGGCGGCGAGGGGCAGGCCCACCAAGGAGAGCGCAGCGAAGAGGGGAAATTTCATCGGAGAAGCGCGAAGATGTGAGGGGAGCCGACGAGGAGGCGGGGAGGCGAACCGACGGGTTGTCACATCTGAGGTTTCAACAAGACAGCGATGTCGCGAGGTTGGCCAACACTATTGGGGTGAGAGTTGGGCTTGGGCGATTCGATCTGGTCAAACCACTCGCTCACGCTCGCGGCTACGGGGTGGGATTGACGAACTCTCGATCCCGATCCGACCGTGGATTTCACCGATCGACACGGATCAAACCTCAAACGAGTGGCTGTGTGAAAATGAAACGAAGGGGCGTGACGGGACGGATAGCTGCGCTGTAGCCGCGAGCGTAAGCGAGTGGTCCATGCTCCTTCGCTCAAATCGGATCGTCGGCGGTGACGTCGCCTTTTCGCGGCGGCGAAGAGAGCTGCGAATGAATCGCAAAGCCACTCGCTCACGCTCGCGGCTACAGGGTGGGATTGACGAACTCTCGATCTCGATCCGACCACGGATTTCACTGATCGTCGCCGATCAAACCTCAAACGAGTGGCTGTGTGAAAATGAATCGAGGGAGCATGCTAGCGCGAGGAGCCACGGGTGATGTCTGCGGGATCTGCCTCGCTTCCATCCGTGTTGATCCGCGAAATCCGTGGTAGGATTGAATGTTTGATACGTTTAAAGCAGCCGTGTGCAGGAGCACAGGGGAAAACGCGTCGAACTCTCGATCCCGATCCGACCACGGATTTCACTGATCGACACGGATCAAACCTCAAGCGTCGGCCCGCAGTGGGAGAGAGGGTGTGAAAACAGCGCCGACAATTCCTCGGTGTCTTTGCGAGATGCGTTGCGACGAAGCAATCCAGCGATTGCAAGACGGTCGGACCGCGGGTGAGACTCTAAAAGGAGAATGAAACCCTGCCCATTCATTAGGCCCGTTATATTTATAATCCTCTTGGGGAATGCGGTCTTTGCCACGCGTGGCTGGACTCAAGAAAACAGACCTGTGGTGAAGCTTCCTCCCATGATTGTTGAGGAGACTGCAGGTCCTAAGTGGCGGTACGCGGAGTTGCCGGGCTACGAAATCCTTTCGCGCTGTGATGATGCGAGAACCCGACAGCTCTTTTTGGCATTTTACCGCGCCCACGCATTGCTGGGTGCGATGTTGCCCGCCCGCTTTCAACTCGAGCTGGACGTGCCCAAGGCCATGATTTTCTACGATGAGGAGCTTTGGCCGGTTGCTCAGCAGGAGACGGTGGCGGCAATGCTTGGTCTACATCCTCCGTCTCGTCCGGAAGCGTCGCGCGATGAAGAGAGTCCTCGGCAATCCGCCCGCGATGCGTTGGTGCCGTCGAGCGGATTGAGCGCATTGGGGCTCAAGCCCAGAGGCGAAAATCGCACCTCCATGTTCTTCTCGAATATGTGTCTCAGCGATACGGATTCACTCACCACATTTGCTCTCGTGTCCCACGCAGTGATCGACGAGCAGGATACTTTTTTGACGCCTGCTTATGTGGAGACGCTGTTGAACCGGCGCACGCCCCAGTTACCCGCGTGGTTTAGGGCAGGGTTCTTAAAGCTCTATGAAAAATTGAGAGTACAAGACGGGGCGATGACGATAATGCGGCCCAGCGAAATGAGCGTCGCTTCTTCGTCGGCGCCACTCAGCTTTTCCGTTTCACCGAGATCCTTTTATTCGACGAGCCCGCGGTTCATGAAGTCGGAAGTGAAAGAGGACATTTCTTTAAATATAGGACCAAGCTATTTGGGCGCCCCCTCGTTTGCGCCTCTCAGCAAAACGTTAGTGAACGGGGTGCTTTCCATCGGCGAAGTTCTCAATGGGAACGCGCTGAAGAATGGCCTGAACGAGTCAATTTGGCTGGCGGAGATCGAGCTATTTGTCCGCTGGGGTATTGATCCATCGGATGCGAGCCGGTCGCGCGCCTTCTGGCAATTCATCGAGCGGGCCGTCTCTGAGCCCTTCAGCGAAAAGCTTTTTCAGGAGTGTTTCGGTTTCGATTTTGCCGAGGGCACGCAACAACTGACGGCGTTTCTGCCGAGTTCCGATCGCATGAAATGGAGTTTAGGCAAAGAGTCATTCCATATTCGCCCCTTGGAAATTCGGGAGGCGAGTCGCGGGGAAATCTCCCGGATCAAAGGAGAATGGGAGCGCCTCGAAACCCGGTATATAAAAATGAATTTGCCGGATCTGGAGCTGCTCTTCGTGAAGCAGGCCCGCGGAACGTTGCGTCGGGCCTTTGACAAGGGGGATCGAGATCCTCGTTTGGTGGCCACGCTAGGTCTCTTGGAAGTGGACGCCGGGGAATCAAGTGTCGCACGGGGATATTTTGAGGGGGAACCGAATAAGGCGTTGGTTCGGCCGCGGGCTAATTTTGAATTGGCGCGCCTTCGCTATGACGAAACCGATGGCCGGTCCCACCGTGACGACGGTAAAATCAGCGAGGAACAGGCATTTTTTGTGGTTGAGCCGCTCTTGATCGCATCTCGACAGAAGCCGTCGATCTCCCAGGTCTACGAGCTCATGGCGGACGTTTGGGTGAACTGCGTCGCGCCCCCGCCGCCGGCCGTTTTGGACGCGCTCAAAATGGGGGTGAGGCTCTTTCCCCGCGATGGAGAACTCGTGTATCGGGTTGCCGTGCTGAACGCAGTCAATGATCCACGGGAAGCGTCTAGGTTAGTCAAACTTGGGATACAGTACGCCGCGAATGATTCCGCCAAGCTACGATTTCTGGAGTTAAGGGGAAAACTTGCGAGGCCCACGGTTCCCGATCCTCACCATTGAGAAACCACATCGCCGCACGCCTCGGCGCGTGCGATGTTGGATTCGAAAGGGAGGCTCGTAGGCGGGAAAAACGCGCCGAACGCTCAATCCCGATCCGACCGCGGATTTCACTGATCGACACGGATCGAACCCCAAGCGGGTGGGGGAGTGAAAATGAACCGCAGGAGCGTGACGCGGCGCATCGCTGCCCTGTAGCCGCGAGCGTAAGCGAGTGGTCCATGCTCCTGTGCTCAAATTGGACCGTCGGCGGTCACGTCGCCTTTTCGCGGTGGCGAAGAGAGCTGGGAGTGACCGCAAAGCCACTCGTTTACGCTCGCAGCTACGGGGCGCAGGGTAAGACGCGGCGAACTCTCGATCTCGATCCGACCACGGATTTCACCGATCTACACGGATCAAACCTCAAACATCGGGCCGCTACGGGAGAGGGGGCCGGTCGTAAGGGGTCAGCGTTACTTGTTAATCGGGCTCGTTAAATTAAAACGCTCCGACGCCCCCGACAATGGCAGTTTTGCGTCGGCAGACTCTGAGGACCGAAGAGTAACAACTACCGCGCTCGCGCGTTCCGATCGGTTTTGCCGGGCCCGCTGTCAGGACCCGATCGCGGCCCGCCCACCGTTGACTCATGCACGCATTGTAATCGTCATCGGCTTCATGACTCCCTTCGAACGGCACCCGATAAGTCGATTCAAAATAGTGATAGCCGCAATTGTTCTCATAACATCCATGATGACGCTTGTCGGCGCAGAGGAGACGGCTGCTGGATTCCGACCGGTGCCAGAGCTAGGCTATCGAGTGGTTTCTGAATTTTTCCAGTTTCCGACGGGCACCGAGGCCGGCGAATCCTCTGGTGTAGCGCTGAATTCGAAGGGCCATATTTTTTTATTTCGACGCGCCAAACCCATGCTGTGTGAGTTCACCGCCGAAGGTAAATTCATCCGTAGTATCGGCGACGGACTCTTCACTCATCCTCATGGTCTTCGGATCGACTCCGACGATAACTTTTGGACGACCGATGACGTGAACCACCTCGTCTTGAAAATCAGTGCAGAAGGTCGCGTGTTACTCGTGCTTGGGCGCAGGGATGTCGGCGCAGAGGCGGATTGGCTGTTCAACAAACCGACCGATGTAGCTTTCGGAAAAAATGGCGAAATCTTCGTGAGCGATGGCTACGCAAATTCCCGGATCGTGAAATTCGATCGTTCGGGAAATTTCATCAAATCGTGGGGCAAATATGGCGGCGGACCGGGTGAGTTCATTCTGCCTCATTCCATCATCGTCGACCGACAGGAGCGCGTCTTCGTCGCGGACCGTGAAAACATGCGGATTCAAATCTTCAATACCGAGGGGGAATTTCTAAAGGAATGGAAGAACGTTGGGTATCCCTACGGTCTCTTCCTTACCCCTGATCAACGCGTCTGGATGGCGGACGGGGGCTTTGATCGCATCGTTCAACTCGACGACAACGGAGCGATCATTGGAGCAATTGGTCAGCCCGGGCATGCGCCCGGGCAATTCGCGTGGGCTCATTTCATCGCCGTGAATTCCGACGGGAAACTATTTGTCGCTGACGTATTGAACTGGCGCTTCCAAGTTTTTGAACCGGTTCCGTCCACCGGAAGAATATCCGGCTACGTGCCGTCCCGAAGAATGTTCTATGATTTCCTGCCAAGCTCCGGCTACACCACCCGCGCGCGCGTCCCAACTCCGAAGTAGTGGCGCTCTCAAACGACCTGTCATTTTGAGAGCCGGACCAACGCACGGTTGGGTGGAATGGGCAATGCACCCATCTTGTCATGGCGAGAGTTGGATCAAGCGAGCACGTGACTACGGCGGGAACCAAAGGCACCTGACTCCTCACAACCTCCTTCGGCGTTGAACAGAAGGAGATGTTTCGGATTATTCCTTTCATGCGTCACCTTGTTCGTTGCTGTGCGGTGTTGCTCTTGCTCGCCTGCCTGGTCGCGAGCGCCGAAGGAGCCGACCGGCCGCGGTTGCGCATCCTGGTGATCGGGGCGCATCCGGACGATCCCGAATCGTGCGCCGGCGGGTTGCTGGCCCTGGCTGCGGACGCCGGGCATGAGGTGACGAGCGTTTACCTCACCACCGGGGAGGCTGGCATTCCCGGGACGAGCGCCACCGCAGCGGCGGATATCCGGCGAAAGGAAGCCCAACGCGCCTGCGAGAACCTCGGCGTCAAGGCCGTGTTCTTCGGCGAGATTGATGGATCCACCGTCGTGGACAAGACGCACTACCAGAAGATGGCAGACTTTTTGTCGGAGCAAAAACCAGACCTCGTCATCACGCACTGGCCGATCGACACGCATCGCGATCATCGCGCCTGCTCGAACCTGGTCTACGATGCGTGGATCGCGGGAAAAAAGCGGTTTGCCCTCTACTATATGGAAGCGATGACCGGTCATCAGACCATGGGCTTTCAACCGTCGGATCACGTCGACATCGGCGCGGTGCTCAAACGCAAGCACGACGCGCTGTTCGTCCACGTCAGCCAGGGCATCACGCCCGTGACCTACGAGGGCGATCTGCTCCACGGCCAGATGGAACGGTTCCGGGGCAATGAAGCCCACTGCACCTATGCCGAGGCCTATGCCCGACAAGACCAAAGCC